>CAZEVD010000005.1:0-73038 GCA_964515475.1 uncultured Eubacteriales bacterium | reverse complement strand
CCAGAATCAAAGGTCATCCCAACTGCGTGATGGGCGAATGCCACGAATGTCATGTTGTTTCCTGCGCTATTCATCAGGGGTTTGAAGAAGCTGAGCCTGAAGATGATGAACCTGTTCAGGAAGAAGAACTCAAAAACAAAGCTGAAGGAAAAAAGAAGGTAACGGTTAAAGGACATCCGGACTGTGAATGGGGCGAGTGCGATGACTGTCATGTTGTTTCGTGTCCTATTTATCTTGGATACGAGGTTGCAGAGCTTAACGAATAAGGCAATATCAAAAATAAGCTAACCAAAAAAGAACGATTAATTCAAACTTTATGGAGCGTTCGCCGGTAGGCGGGCGCTTTTTTTATGTTTGCGATAAATGGGATTAAAAAATTTTTATGTTTTTGATGATATTCATAAAAATAAAAAAATTAAAAAACCGTAAAATAAGCTTGACTTATAGGGTTTTAATCTGTTATAATACCAGCGATAATGTATTAAGTAAGGGTTGATTAATATAAAAAAGTTATCATATGTAAAAGGAAATAGATAAGTCTGAATTTAAGAGGTAATTAGCAATTTCAATAGGGTTTGCTGGTTGCCTTTTTGTCGTCTTTATAAATATTTTTCTTTTACGCAACCCTAAAATTGATAATTTTTTTGTATTAGGCAATGATTGCTTAGTATTAAACAAATGAATATATGACATTCGCGTGCATCTTGAATGTAGTTGGGGTAATGATCGACGTGGTGGCTAGTAAAGTTTTATATTAACAAAATTTAATGATGGGGTGATTAGTTTTTATGCGAGAAGTTAAAAACGAAAGAACTAGCAGAATGTACTTTGGCAAAATTCATGACGTTGTTGAAATGCCAAACCTTATTCAAGTACAAAAAGATTCTTATGACTGGTTCGTGAAGAAAGGGTTAAAAGAGGTTCTAACAGAATGCTCTCCGATTACGGATTATTCAGGAAAACTTATACTTGAATTTGTTGACTATCATTTCAATGAGGAAACAAAGTACACAATCGAAGAAGCAAAAGCAAGAAACACAACTTATGCTACCAGATTGCAAGTAAAAGTAAGACTTATTAACAGAGAAACAGGGGAAGTAAAAGAACAAGAAATCTTTATGGGAGATTTCCCTGTAATGACTGACTACGGCACATTTATCATAAATGGTGCGGAAAGAGTTATAGTATCACAATTGGTGCGTTCACCAGGATGTTACTATGGCAAGACATATGATAAATTAGGAAAAGAGCTTTTCACAGCTACAATTATGCCAAACCGTGGTGCTTGGCTAGAGTTTGAAACAGACTCAAACGATATCTTCAATGTAAGAATTGATAAAGCTAGAAAATTACCTATTACAATGTTCTTAAGAGCTATGGGTATTGCTACAGATAGCGAGCTTATCGAATTATTTGGTGAAGATGATAGAATCGTAGCAACAATTGAAAAAGATGCTATCAAGACAGAAGAAGAGGCTTTAATCGAAATCTATAAGAGATTAAGACCTGGTGAAATGCCTTCTGTAGAAGCTGCTAGAAACTTACTTACAGCTTTATTCTTTGATCCAAGAAGATATGATTTAACAAAAGTTGGACGTTTTAAATACAACTCTAAATTATCTCTTGCAACAAGAATTGAAGGAAAGATAGCTGCAAATAGAATTGTAAATCCTGAAACTGGAGAAATCTTAGTATCTAAAGATAAGGTAATTTCTCATGAAGCTGCTGAAGCTATTCAAGAATCAGGTATTAACGAAGTTAAAGTTAAAGTAGAAGACAAAATAGTTAAAATTATCGGTAACGGAACAGTTTGGATTAATAGCTTCGTAGACGGAGATTTATCTGAATTAGGAATCGAAGAAAGAGTTAACTATGCTGTATTAAAAGAAATCTTGGCTAATACAAAAGCAAAAGATTTATACAAAGCAATTGAAGAAAACTTAGAAAGACTATTACCAAACCATATAACAAAAGAAGACATGATTGCTTCTGTTAACTACCTAAATAACTTAGGTTATGGTTTAGGAAATGTAGATGACATCGACCACTTAGGTAACAGACGTGTAAGATGCGTTGGTGAACTTTTACAAAACCAATTCAGAATTGGTATCACAAGACTTGAAAGAGTTGTTAGAGAAAGAATGGCAGTTCAAGATTTAGATATCGTAACTCCACAATCTTTAATCAACATCAAACCAGTTGTTTCTGCAATTAGAGAATTCTTTGGAAGCAGCCAGTTATCACAATTCATGGATCAAAACAATCCATTAACTGAGCTTACTCATAAGAGAAGAATTTCAGCATTAGGACCTGGTGGTCTTTCAAGAGAAAGAGCAAGCTTCGAAGTTAGAGATATTCACCATTCACACTATGGTAGATTATGTCCTATCGAAAGCCCTGAAGGTCCAAATGTTGGACTTATCTGTTCTCTTTCAACATATGCGATTATTAACAAATATGGATTTATCGAAACTCCATATAGAATCGTAGACAAGAAAAAAGGTAGAGTAACTGAAGAAATCAGATACTTCAATGCTGAAAGCGAAGACGAATTTGTTGTAGCCCAAGCTAACGAACCTTTAGATGAAAAAGGTAACTTTATACATTCAAAAATTAAAGTTAGATATAGAGATGAAATCATGGAAGTAAGTCCAAATGAAGTTGATCTTATGGACGTATCTCCAAGACAGCTTGTATCTGTTGCTGCAGCCCTTATCCCATTCTTAGAAAACGACGACGCAAAACGTGCACTAATGGGATCAAACATGCAACGTCAAGCAGTACCACTTATCAAAACAGATTCTCCAATCGTTGGTACAGGTATGGAATACAGAACTGCAAAAGACTCTGGTGTTTGCGTACTTGCTAAAAACGATGGTACAGTTGAATCAGTTACAGCTGATAAGATTACAATTAAAACTAAAAAAGGATTAGAAGAATATCCTTTAACTAAATTCAAACGTTCCAACCAAGGAACATGTTCAAACCAAAGACCAATCGTTAAGAAAGGTGACAAAGTTAAAGCTAATGATGTTATCGCTGATGGTCCATCAACAGATAAAGGTGAATTAGCGTTAGGTAAAAACATCCTAATCGGTTTCATGACTTGGGAAGGATATAACTACGAGGATGCTATCTTGATTAATGAAAAATTAGTTAAAGAAGATATCCTTACATCAATTCACATTGAAGAATATGATTGTGAATGTAGAGATACAAAATTAGGACCTGAAGAAATCACAAGAGACATTCCAAATGTTGGTGATGATTCATTAAAAGATCTTGATGAAAGAGGTATCATCAGAATCGGTGCTGAAGTAAGACCTGGAGATATCTTAGTTGGTAAAGTTACACCAAAAGGTGAAACAGAATTAACTGCTGAAGAAAGATTATTAAGAGCTATCTTCGGTGAAAAATCAAGAGAAGTTAGAGATACATCACTTCGTTGCCCACACGGTGAAGCTGGAACAATAGTAGATGTTAAAATCTTTACTAAAGAAAATTCAGATGAACTTGGAACAGGTGTTAACGAAGTAATTAGAGTATACATAGCTCAAAAGAGAAAGATTTCAGTTGGTGATAAATTATCTGGACGTCACGGTAACAAAGGTGTTATCTCAAGAATTCTTCCAGAAGAAGATATGCCATTCTTACCAGATGGTACACCACTTCAAATCGTACTTAACCCACTTGGTGTTCCTTCTCGTATGAACATCGGACAAGTGCTAGAAGTTCACTTAGGATTCCTTGCTAAAGAATTAGGAATCAAAGTTGCAACACCAGTATTTGATGGTGCGAAAGATGAAGACTTCGCAGAATTATATGAAAAAACAGGATTACCTAAATCAGGTAAGACAGTATTATATGATGGTAGAACAGGTGAGAGATTCGATAACGAAGTTACAGTTGGTGTAATGTACATGTTAAAACTTCACCACTTAGTTGATGATAAGATACATGCTCGTTCAACTGGACCATACTCATTAGTTACACAACAACCTCTTGGTGGTAAAGCACAATTTGGTGGACAAAGATTTGGTGAGATGGAAGTTTGGGCACTTGAAGCTTACGGTGCTGCATACACACTTCAAGAAATCTTAACTATGAAATCAGACGATACAGTTGGTAGAGTAAAAACTTACGAAGCAATTGTTAAAGGTGAAAATATACCAGAACCAGGAATTCCAGAAAGCTTTAAAGTTCTTGTAAAAGAGCTACAAAGTTTAGGATTAGACATAAAGTTATACAATCAAAGTGAAGAAAACGAAGTAGAAATTAAAGAAGACGTTGATGATGATGAAGGTTCATACAGCAGTAGCATGACAGTTTCTGATGACGAAGAGTTAAAGAACAACATGCTTATTGAAGATGAAGATGGAAACATTATTGAGGACGAAGATGAATTCGATGATGATATGTTAATCAACGACGAAATATTTGATGATAGCGATTTTGACGACGACAACTTTGGTAGCGATGATGAATAATTAAGAAACAACAAATAAAGTGGTAAGCGCTTTCAAAAAAAGAAAGCGCGCCACGAAATTGTTGAAAGCGAAAGGAGTAAATAAAATGGTTGATTCAGAAGTATTTGACCGTATAAAAATAGGACTTGCTTCTCCAGATAAAATCAGAGAATGGTCTAAAGGTGAAGTTAAAAAACCAGAGACTATTAACTATAGAACATTAAAACCAGAACGTGATGGTCTATTCTGCGAAAGAATATTTGGACCAACAAAAGACTGGGAATGTCATTGTGGTAAATATAAGAGAGCAAGATATAAAGGAATCATTTGTGATAGATGTGGAGTAGAAGTAACAAGAGCAAAAGTTAGAAGAGAAAGAATGGGACACATCGAACTTGCTGCACCAGTATCACACATTTGGTATTTTAAAGGTATTCCAAGTAGAATTGGATTAATGTTAGATATTACACCAAAAGCATTAGAAAAAGTTTTATACTTTGCTGCTTACATAGTTGTTGATGGTGGAGATACATCATTAGTAAAAGGTCAAGTAATATCAGAAAAAGAATATAGAGAATATGTAGATCAATATGGTGAAAAAGCATTTAAAGTTGGTATGGGTGCTGAAACTATCCAAGAAATGCTTAGAGAAGTTGATGTAGATAAATTAGCTGCAGAACTTAGAAAAGAATTAGAAAAATCTTCAGGACAAAAGAAAGCTAAAATTATCAAAAGATTAGAAACAGTTGATAGCTTTAGAATTTCTAGAAACAAACCTGAATGGATGATTCTTGAAGTTTTACCAGTTATACCTCCAGATTTAAGACCAATGGTTCAATTAGATGGTGGTAGATTTGCTACTTCAGACTTAAATGATTTATATAGAAGAATCATTAACAGAAATAACAGATTAAAAAGATTATTAGAACTTGGAGCTCCAGAAATCATTGTTAGAAATGAAAAAAGAATGCTTCAAGAAGCTGTTGACAGCTTAATCGATAATGGTAGAAGAGGAAGACCTGTTACAGGACCTGGAAACAGAGCTCTTAAATCATTATCAGATATGTTAAAAGGTAAACAAGGTAGATTCAGACAAAACTTACTTGGTAAACGTGTTGACTACTCAGGACGTTCAGTTATCGTAGTAGGACCTGAACTTAAACTATATCAATGTGGACTTCCAAAAGAAATGGCTATCGAATTATTCAAACCATTCGTTATGAAAGAGCTTGTTTCTAGAGGACTTGCACATAACATTAAAAATGCTAAGAGAATGGTTGAGAAAACAAGACCAGAAGTATGGGATGTTCTTGAATATGTAATCAAAGATCACCCAGTAATGCTTAACCGTGCTCCTACACTTCACAGACTTGGTATCCAAGCGTTTGAACCAGTTCTAATCGAAGGTAGAGCTATTAAGTTACATCCACTTGTTTGTACAGCGTTCAATGCCGACTTCGACGGAGACCAAATGGCTGTGCATCTACCATTAACACCAGAAGCACAAGCAGAAGCTAGATACTTAATGTTATCAGCTAATAACTTGTTAAAACCACAAGATGGTAAACCAGTTGCTGTTCCTACACAAGATATGATCTTAGGTGCTTACTACTTAACAATTGAAGAAGATGGTGTAAAAGGCGAAGGAATGATCTTCAAAGATAAAGATGAAGCTATGATGGCTTATCAAGATGGAGCAATTTCAATCCACGCTAAAATTAAAGTTAGAATGTTTAAAGAAATCGATGGCGAAATGAAGTCAAAGATTATCGATACAACAATTGGTAAAATTATTTACAACGAAGTTATTCCTCAAGACTTAGGTTTTGTAGATAGATCAAATCCAGAAAATGCATTTGATCTAGAAGTTAACTTCCCGGTAACTAAGAAAACAGTTAAAGGAATCGTTTCTAACTGTATTAAAGTTCATGGAATCAGCAGATCAGCAGAACTTCTTGATGATATCAAATCATTAGGATACAAATATTCTACAAAAGGTGCTATTACAGTTGCTATTTCAGACGTAATAATTCCTGCAGAGAAGAAAGAAATTCTTGCTGCATCTGAAGAAAAAGTTGATCAAATCACAAAACAATATAAGAGAGGTTTGATTTCAAACGAAGAAAGATATAACTCAGTAATCAAAGTTTGGGATAAAGCTACAAACGATATCACAGACAAGATGATTGCAAACTTCGATGACAAGAACCCAATTTACATGATGGCTACATCTGGAGCCCGTGGTGATATGAAACAAATTAGACAGCTTGCTGGTATGAGAGGACTTATGGCCGACACAGCAGGTAGAACAGTTGAAATCCCTATCAGATCTTGCTTTAGAGAAGGTATGGACGTTCTTGAATATTTCGTATCAGCCCATGGTGCTAGAAAAGGTCTAGTTGATACAGCTCTTCGTACAGCTGACTCTGGTTACTTAACAAGAAGACTTGTTGATGTATCACAAGAAATCATCGTAAGAGAAGAAGATTGTGGAACAGACGATGGAATGTGGGTAACAGATATTAAAAACGGTAATGAATTAATCGAAGGATTAGAAGAAAGATTAGCAGGAAGATATTCTGCTGAAGATATCAAAAATCCTGAAACTGGTGAAATCATCGTTCCAAGAAATGAATTAATTACAGATAAAATGGCTAAACAAGTTATCAAAGCTGGAGTTACTAAAGCAAGAGTTAGAACACTATTAACATGTAAAGCTAAACATGGTGTTTGTGCTAAATGTTATGGTAATGACCTTGCAAGCAGACAAACAGTTAACATCGGTGAAGCAGTTGGTATCATCGCTGCACAATCAATCGGTGAACCTGGTACACAGCTTACTATGAGAACTTTCCACATGGGTGGTCTTGCTGGTGGAGACATCACACAAGGTCTTCCTAGAGTTGAAGAGTTATTCGAAGCTAGAAAACCAAAGGGACTTGCTATTGTTTCTGATATTGCTGGTAAAGTTGAAATTAGTGATACAAGAAAGAAGAGAGAAGCGATTATTACAAACGCTAAAGAATCTAGAACATACTTAATACCATTCGGTTCAAGACTTTGTGTTCATGATGGTGACGAAATTGAAGCCTGCGATGCTATCACAGAAGGTTCAATTTACCCACAAGATATCATGAGAATCAAAGGTGCTGAAGGTGTTCAAAGCTACATTGTTACTGAAGTACAAAAAGTTTATAGAAGCCAAGGTGTTGATATCAACGATAGACACATCGAAGCAATCATTAGACAAATGCTTAGAAAAGTTAAAGTTGAAGATTGCGGTGATACAAACATGTTACCAGGTACAATGACAGATATAACAATCTTCGAAGAAGAAAACAAAAAAGCAGTAGAAGCTGGATTAAGACCTGCTGAAGGTAAGAGAGTGCTTCTAGGAATCACAAAAGCAGCGCTTGCTACAGATTCATTCTTGTCAGCAGCATCATTCCAAGAAACAACAAGAGTATTAACAGAAGCATCAATCAAAGGTAAGATTGATCCACTTATCGGCTTAAAAGAAAACGTTATTATCGGTAAGCTAATCCCTGCAGGAACAGGATTAATGCATTATAGAGAATTCCAACCATACTCTGCAGAAACAGGAGAACCAACTTCAACAACAGTTCCAGAACCAGTTGAAGAAGTTGAAGAACAAGCATAAATAAAAATTAAGAGTGTCGAATAAATCGGCACTCTTTTTTGGACCAAAATGGGGACGGACTCAAGGTGGACCACTTGTTTACAAAATAAAGTGGTCCACCTTGAGTCCGTCCCCTTTCTGGTCCAAAAAAAACAGTTTGCTAAGTTCGAGTTTCATACTCTTTTCAGCAAACTGTTTCTTTAATTTTTTTACAAAATTCTTTTAATTCGCCTTTATAAATAATTTCAGAATCATCTAAATCGGTAAGATCGTAAGGTTTAATTTTTTCAGGAATCTTTGGTAAAGAAATACCAATCTCAGCAAGCAGGTGTGCAACAAACTCACTACAGAAATATCTTCCTGAATGAGGTACGTGGAAATATGTTTTTGCAAGTGCACAATTTATGTAGTCATAACCATAAAGGTTAGAGTGTTGTGAAAATGCATCAACAATTGCACGTAATTTGTTATATTGTTCTGCTGTAACTTGCTTTTTTATTACCATACAAGGAACTTTATCTAACATTCCAAAAACATGAGTAAAAGCATTTTCCTTTATGAAACCGCCACAAAACGGATTAGATAACTTTAATCTACCGAAAGAATAAAATTCTGTGAAATCTTTATCAAGACAAATTGAAGCATGATTGTATTCATCACCGCTGAAAAATTTTAATAATCGAGCAATCATTGTGTTTGGTTGAGTCAAGATTACGTAGATTTCTTTCATGATTTATCCCTCCCAAAAAAGTGTAGCATACTACAAAAATTTTTGCAATTTTTTGTAGAAAAAAGGAGAAGGGAATGAGAGGTAATACTTACATTTTTTGCTTTTGCATATGATAAGCAACTAATTCTTTAATACAATCTGGAACTATTTCAGCAAATATACGAGCTACTTTTATTAAAAATCCTGGAAGGATAATTAAGTTACCATTTAACATTTTTTCTACCGCATATTCTGCTACGTAATTGCTTGATAATCCTTGTAAATTAAATTTAACACCAGCTGTTGAATTAAAGTTTGTGTTAACAGGGCCAGGGCAAAGTACGCTAATTTTAACATTTGATTTGCTAGCTTTTAATTCTTTATTAATAGCTCTAGATAATGCAACAACGTAGTTTTTTGTAGCATAATATGTGGCCATTAAAGGTCCTGGCATAAATCCGGCAATAGAAGCAACGTTTAATATTTGACCAGAGTTTTTCTTTTGCATATCCTGTAAATATAATTTTGTAAGTATGTGAAGAGCTGTTACATTTGTATTAATCATAGTTAATTCTTTTTCTAATTCTAATTCGGCAAATTCACCAAATGCGCCAAAACCAGCGTTGTTTATTAACACGTCCACATCTTTAACTTCTTCATGTAATGAATAACAATTTTCTTTAGAGGATAAATCACAAGTGTGAACTGAAACTTTTATGTTTGGGTTATCATGTTCTAATTCTTTCTTTAATTCGTTTAACGCGGCCGTATTTCTAGCAACTAAAGCAACATCATAATTTCTTTTTGCAAGTTCTCTTGCAATATCTTTTCCAATGCCTGAAGATGCACCAGTGACTAAAGCTAACATATTAAAACCTCCTAAATTGTTTGATATATAAAGAGTATCAAAACATGAATAATCAAACAAGTTTTTTTGGAAAAATAATGTAGAAACAAGCGTGTCTTTTCGGGGACAGTCCTTAAAAGGACATCATTCAACAGTTAAGTTGAGTTAAAAACAAAAATCATAATGTCCTTTTAAGGACTGTCCCCGAAAAGACAGAAATAAGTGAATTGAAAAAACGGAGAAGTTTTATTAAACAAACGTTCTCATTTTTGTTGTATAAAACTATAATGTATGGTAAAATTACTCTGTACGCAAATTCTAGAAAGGGGTACAAAAATGGAACATATAACTATTAGGGGAGCGAAAGTAAATAACCTAAAAAATATAGATGTAACAATTCCAAGAGATAAGCTAGTAGTAGTAACTGGACTTAGTGGTTCAGGTAAATCATCTCTTGCGTTTGATACGATTTATGCTGAGGGACAACGTAGATATGTGGAAAGTTTGTCTTCATATGCTAGACAGTTCTTAGGGATAAAAGAAAAACCAGACGTTGAATATATAGAAGGTTTGTCGCCAGCTATATCAATCGACCAAAAAACGACTTCAAAAAATCCTCGTTCTACAGTTGGAACAGTAACCGAAATTTACGATTACTTACGTTTAATGTATGCGAGAATTGGAAAACCGCACTGCCCTAAGTGTGGCAAGGAAATTAAGCAACAATCAATTGACCAAATAATAGATGCAATTATGAGCCTTGAAGAAGGTACAAAAATTCAAGTCCTTGCACCAGTTATTAGAGGTAGAAAAGGTGAGTATACTAAGTTAATCGAAGATGCAAAAAAAGATGGTTTTGCAAGAATTCGTGTTGATGGTACAACATACGATTTAAGTGAAGACGAAATCACAATGACCAAAACTAAAAAGCATAATATCGAAATTGTAGTAGATAGATTGGTTGTAAAAGATTCGATTAAACAAAGATTAACAGATTCTGTTGAAACAGCTTTAAAGCATGCTAATAAATTAGTTTTGATAGATGTAATTGATGGCAAAGAAATGTTGTTCTCACAAAACTATTCTTGTCCAGATTGTAATATTAGTATTGAAGAATTGACTCCTAGATTATTTTCATTTAATAATCCTTATGGTGCTTGTCCAACCTGTAGTGGATTAGGTAGTATCCTTAAGATTGATCCATATCTAATTCTTCCAAATAAAGAAATATCTTTATTAGATGGTGCTTTAAAAGGAACTGGTTGGAATCAATCAAAAGATAACAATATGGGTGTAATGTATTTAAACTCTTTAGCAAGACATTACAAAGTAGATATAACAAAACCAGTAAAAGACTTGCCAGAAGACTTTGTAAATAAAGTATTATATGGTACTGGTGATGAAAAAATAGATTTTAGATATGAAAGTTCAACAGGAGTTAGAAACTTCACGGCAGTATTTGAAGGTGTAGTAAACATGTTTGAAAGAAGATATAGAGAAACATCTTCAAACAGCATGAGAGAGTTCTATGAAATGTACATGAATGAATCTCATTGTTATGAATGTAACGGTGCAAGATTAAGAAAAGAAGCACTTGCAGTAACTGTTGGTGGATTAAATATTTATGAATTAACTTCATTATCTGTTTCAGAAATTAAAGAGTTTTTAAACAACTTAAAACTTACTCAAAAAGAAGAAATGATTGCGCATCAAATTTTAAAAGAATTGCATGCAAGAATACAATTCTTAAAAGATGTTGGTCTTGAATATTTAACGCTATCTAGAAATGCAGGAACATTATCAGGAGGAGAAGCACAAAGAATAAGACTTGCAACTCAAATAGGTTCAGGACTTACAGGTGTGTTATATATCCTTGATGAACCAAGCATTGGACTTCATCAAAGAGATAATGAAAAACTAATTGCAACATTACAAAAACTTCGTGATTTAGGAAACACATTAATCGTAGTTGAACATGATGAAGATACAATGTACGCAGCAGATCATATTATAGATATTGGACCAGGTGCTGGCGTACATGGAGGACAAGTAATTGGTGAAGGAACTGCTGAAGAATTAAAATACATTCCAGCATCAATCACAGGTAAATATTTAAGTGGTGAGTTAAGCATTCCAATTCCTGAAAAAAGAAGAAAAGGAAATGGCAAGAACTTAGAAATTATCGGAGCTTGCGAAAATAATTTAAAGAATGTAGATGTAAAAATACCACTAGGAAAAATGGTATTAGTAACAGGTGTTTCTGGCTCAGGAAAGTCTTCACTAATAAATGAAGTGCTATATAAGAGACTTGCTGATGATTTAAATCGTGCATCAATACGTCCAGGAAAATGCAAAGATATTAAAGGTATAGAACACTTAGATAAAGTAATTGCTATTGATCAATCACCAATAGGAAAAACACCTCGTTCAAATCCTGCAACTTATGTTGGTGTATTTGATTTAATAAGAGACTTGTTTGCTGAAACAAGTGAAGCTAAGGCAAGAGGATATTCAAAAGGAAGATTTAGCTTTAATGTAGCTGGAGGAAGATGTGAATCTTGTGAAGGTGATGGAATCGTAAGAATCGGAATGCACTTCTTATCTGATGTATACGTGCCTTGTGATGTATGTGGTGGAAAGAGATATAATAGAGAAACTCTTGAAGTAAAATATAAAGGCAAAAATATTTATGATGTTTTAGAAATGACAGTTGAAGAGGCGTTAGAATTCTTCAAAAACATTCCTAAGATAAAAAATAAATTGCAAACATTATATGATGTTGGTTTAGGTTATATAAAACTTGGACAGCAATCCACAACATTATCTGGAGGAGAAGCACAAAGAGTAAAACTTGCAGATGAACTTTGTAGAAAATCTACAGGAAAGACAATGTATATTTTAGACGAACCAACAACAGGATTACACATCGCAGATATTCATAGATTGATTGGAATATTAAATCGTTTAGTTGATAATGGAAATAGTATGATAATAATAGAACACAACATGGACTTAATAAAAATTGCAGACCACATTATTGATTTAGGTTATGAAGGTGGAATCAATGGAGGAGAAATTGTTGCAGAAGGAACTCCAGAACAAATTGCAAAAAACGACAAATCTCATACTGGAAGATTTTTAAAGAAGTACTTGAAATAATGTTTAAGTGTTTAATTTAGAATAACTAAAAGAATAGAAAAAGACGAAATGTGTAACGTGTGAAATTATACGTTACACATTATGTTTTCTTAACATAATTTATACATGCAAACCGTTGAGGCTCTAAGGATAAAAAGCTTTCGATAAACTTTGACATTGCCCGTTTTTTGTGCTATACTTTACCCATACTAAAAGAGGATGGGGTGGTTGTAAATGATAGAAAAGAAAGACATTAATGAATTAAGAGATATCATTAAAGGAAGTGTCGGCAAGAAAGCTTTACTTCATGGTAATGAAGGAAGAAACAGGATCTTTAATATAGAAGGAACCATTGTAGATGCCAAAGACGATTTTTTTGCAATTAAACCAGACGGTCTTTGTAGACGTACACAACAATATAAAGACATTCTTACAAATGACTCGGTTGAATTATCAATCTACAACAATGACAACTTAACTTCAGTATTTGATATTATGAAACAAAAATAATCAAGAGAACTTATTACAAGTTCTCTTTTTTGATGGTAAAAGTGTCCCCAAACGGTGTCCCCAAACGGGACGGACCTAAGTTGGGACACGCTTCTTATTCAATATTCTTTTTGTCCCAACTTAGGTCCGTCCCGTTTGGGGACACCGTTTGGGGACAAAATTAAATTTGCATGAATATTTTTTAAATCTCTTAATATATTTTAGTAACGAACTAAAACTATTAGGAGGTTTTTATGAATATCGATATAAATTCAGAAAGAATAAATTCATGTAAAGTAATTGCAAGAGAAAAAAATATAAAAGTTGTTGATGGAGAGATGATTGTTCCAGATATTAAGCCAGATATATTAAGTTTATCAACGATTGATTCAGAAGTGTATTTAACTAAGAAGAATATTAGTGAAGGTAGAATAGATATTGATGGGGTGTTAGATGTTTGTGCTATATATGTTTCTGATGATGAAACAGCATCTTTAAAAAGTTTAAATAATGTTTTTAGTTTTCAAGATACAATATTAATTGATGGTATAAATGAAAATTCAAATGTAAAAGTAAAACTTAGTAAAAGTACGATTGAATATAAAATAATTAATGGAAGAAAGATTGGTATAAAAGTACCTATAACAATAGAAGTTGTTGTTTCAAATAATACAGAAACATTAGTAGCTAAAGATGTTGTTGATGATAGAAGTATACAAACTTTAAAAGAAAAGCATGTTATAAACATGATGTCGTGTTGTAAAGAACAAGATGTTGAATTAAATGAAAATGTTACATTAGATGATGGTGATTTACCTATAGGTGAAATTTTAAAAGCAACGATGCGAATTGAAAATCCAGAATACAAAATTAGTTATAATAAAATTTTAGTGAAAGCTGATGCTTTAATAAAAATAATATATACAGCAGATAACGATACAATGAATGTTGAAACTTTTGAAAAAACGCTGCCAATAATGGGATTTATAGAAAGTGAGGGAATGAGCTCGGATGATGAAATAAAATTGGAATTTGATATCAAATCGTTCGTTATAAGACCAATCTATCAAGATCTTAAGTCGATGAGTTTTGGAGTGGAAAGTGAAATTGTTGCACGAATTTGTGCTTATCAAAAAAGCGAAGTTGAATTATTAGTTGACGTATATAATCCTGATTCATGTATAAAATGTAATTATGAAAAAATTGAGTTAAATCAAAATTTAATAAATAAAACGGAATGCTTTGAATTAAAACAAGATATACCTGTACAAGATTTAGAAAATGTAAGGGTGCTAACTATTTCAGCTAAACCAACAATAATAAATAAAAATATACTTGATGAAAAAGTTGTACTAGATGGAACTCTAGAATTAGAAGCACTTCTTTTTAACCGAACAACTAATACAATTGAATCAAAGAAAATAGATTTACCACTTGTGCAAACTATACGAGTAGAGAAGTTGAAAGCAAATATGAATCCGGAAATAATATTAGATATAGGTAATATAAAATACGTAAAAACAGGAAGCAATACTTTGGAAGTTGTTATTCCTGTATGTGCGAAAATAGAAGTTTCAAAAGCAGAATATATAAATGGAATAACTTCTATAGAGAGTGTTGACGAAGTGTTATCAGAATTACCAACGTTAACAATCTATTACGTAAAAGATGGGGATTCGCTTTGGAAAATTGCAAAAAGATACAGAACTACAGTTGAGGATATAATGAAATATAATGAATTAAAAGATGACAAAATATTTCCAGGGGATCAGTTATTAATACCAAAAAGAAGCAAATGTAAAGTTGTAGAATTATTGTGATATGAATGAAAGATTATATAAAAAAGAGCGAAAACATATGAAGTGGGGGAGCAAATTATTAATTATAATTTTGCTCCTAATTTTTTTATTAACTTATATGATAACAAAAGTTATAGAACCAACATTAGTAGAACTTTGTAAAACAAGAGCACAAAGTATAGGAACATCAATAGCTAATGAAGCTGTCCAGAAGGTAATGCATGATGTAGGATATTTAGATTTAGTAATATTAGATAGAGATGAAACTGGAAAAATAATGGCGCTTCGAGCAAACGTAATAGAAATGAATAGGATAGCATCAACAGTCTCTGAAGAAATACAAGAGCGAAATGATAATTTAAGTGGACAATTTGTGAAAATACCACTTCGGTAATTTTACAGGAAATATATTTTTGTCTGGAAGAGGACCTAGTGTAAAAGTAAAATTAATACCTACAGGAACGGTAAAGATAGAATTTAAAACAGAGTTTCTATCAACAGGAATAAACCAAACAAGACATAGAGTATATTTGCAAATAAAAAGCAAAATGGGAATAATAGCCCCATTTGCAAATAGTGGAGTAGAAGTATTTACAGAAGTAAATGTGGCAGAAACAGTTTTAATAGGTGAAGTGCCAGACACATATTATAATTTAGAGGGAGTACAAGATGTAACAACAGATGATTCTTTAAATATGTGGGAATAAGTGAATAAAGAGCAAAAGAAAAACACTACAGTGTGGAAACTGTAGTGTTTTTTGTATAATAATTGAAATATTATTACCGAATCTTCCGATTATCTCTTGCTGAATTGTGGTGCTTTTCTAGCTTTCTTAAGACCTGGTTTCTTTCTTTCCTTCATTCTTGGGTCTCTAGTTAATAAACCAGCAGCTTTAATAGCAGGTTTGTTAGCTTCATCAGCTTTAACTAAAGCTCTTGCGATACCGTGTCTGATAGCTCCAGCTTGACCAGAAAGTCCGCCACCTTCAACTTTAACTATTGTATCAAATTTTCCTTCTGTTCCGCTAACAGCGTAAGCTTGGTTAGCAATTGTTCTAAGAACATCAGTATTTAAATAATCATTAATATCTTTACCATTTATTGTGAAGCTTCCTTTACCAGGCATGATTCTAACTCTAGCGATAGAAGTTTTTCTTCTACCTGTTCCCATAAATACAGCTTCTTCTTTTTTAACTCTAGGCATTTACTTTTCCTCCTTAATTATTAAAAGTTGTATGTTTCAGGTTTTTGAGCTGCATGCTCGTGTTCGCTACCTGCATATACTCTTAATTTTGTTAACATTTTTCTTCCTAAGCTGTTTTTTGGAAGCATTCCTTTTACAGCGTCCATGATAACTTTTGTAGAATCTTTAGCCATTTGATCTTTAGCTGTGATTTCTTTCATGTTACCAATATAACCTGTATGTCTTCTATAAATTTTGTCCTCTAATTTGTTTCCTGTAAATGCAATTTTATCAGCGTTTACAACGATAACAAAATCACCAACATCCATATGTGTTGTGTAAGTAGGTTTGTGTTTTCCTTTTAATAGTTTTGCAACCTCAGTAGCAAGTCTTCCTAATACTTTGCCTTCTGCATCGATTACATACCATTTTCTTTCGATTTCACTAGCTTTAATGCTATATGTAGTATTGTTCATGGTATACTTTACTCCTCCATTTCAATATAATTATTCTCTTATTACTGATATTATAAGGCTTCCGGGGTGTCCTTCCTAATACCATGCGTTAATATTCTAATACCAAAAGGTTAATTTGTCAACAAAAATATGGCTAAAATTGGGGTTTTTAAAGATAGTTTTAAGGAAATAAAAAGAGAAATGCAAAAATACCATAGAGATGAAGGAAGAAAAATTTTATAAAGACGCCAAAACGGCACCCCTATGAGGGGTGCCGTTGTTCCAGGTTTAGCAAATGTAACTTTACTGGATGCCTTGGTTAGGCGAGCGCGGGAGCTGCGTCCAGCTTGAAGTTCGTCAAGTTGGTGATGAGTACATAGGTGTCATTCTCAGTCAGCATTTTGATCAGAATCTGACGTGCAGTGTCGACGTCGTAGGTGACGTCTTCGGGATGGGTTACGAGAAGAGTTTCGAAAGGCACGAGGTCTCTGTGGATCTTGTTTGCCTTATCAGTGACTTCGCCGTATACCCAACCAGCGCGGATTTTTTCGCGAGCCCACTCGTCGTGGATCTGCTTTGCCAGGGGATAAAGAATCACCTGGGTGAAGCTCACGAAGGAGCAACCTTTTTCCTGCAGAATCTTCAGAACGGAAACGGCATTAGCAATGTTGCTCTGCTTGGTTTCTTCGTCCAGTTCATCGTACGGGATGAGGTTAGGATTCGTCAGAGGGCCCTTTGCAGGATCGTCGTTGTTCACGGGACCATAGGTGTAACCCTGAGCAATCTTGCTTTCACGCCAACCTTCGTGGCTAGCACGAGCCTGCTGTTCAGCGATAAGCTGGAGTCTGGGATCGAGCTCGATGGCAAGGGGTTTACGCGTAACCTTTTCTGCATAGGACTGTGCGATTCTCTGTACTGTAGCGTTTTTCATGTTGATCTCCTTTTTGCCTTTTTGGCTATTTTATTCGTAAAAAAATTTACGTAACTATATTATATCATACTTTACATAAAACTTCAAATTTAGCAATAATTGGTAAACAACAAAAAACCGGTTCCTTTTGCTTAGGTACCGGTTTTTGTTAGTGTTTTGCGAATCTGAAAAAATCAAAAATTCCCATCCAGAATCATCTTAATTTTCATATCGCGTTCGCTAAGACCACAGACAGCGGAATAAACGCGCACAGAAACAGGATCATCAGCATTCTTTATGACGTGGGAATTAACGAAAGAGTTGGTGTATAAGAGCAAGACTTCAGGTGCCCAGTAGGCAGACTGACGTGTCAATTTTTCTTGCAACTCTTCAGGCAATGTTTGGAAAATAAGGTTGAAACGTTCTTCTGGCGTCATTGCTTAGCAAACCTCCTTATAAGATGGGTGTTTATTTGAAAAGACGTGTAATTTGTACAGATGAAAGTATAACATAGGTTACATAATTTGTAAAGTGGGGGTTGTAATTCTGAAAATAAACAATTGTTTTATATAAAAGCTTAATTTAAAGTGGTCCAGCTTGAGTCTGTCCCCAAGTGAGACAGTGTCCCAAACTAGGTCCGTCCCAGGTTGGGACAAAATGAGAGGCTTATTAATATAAGTAAAAACTTCTTTAATTGTTCGTTGACATAATTTTACAACTGTGATAAACTGGCGGCGGTAAATATATTGTTGTCTAGATATCTAACAATCAAAAGATATGAAAAGGAGGAAATGCATATGTCTAGAACAAGTACACACCGGAAGTCACCCATCAAATCGTTTTTCTCGTCCTTGTTCCAAATTCTTCTTGGCGCGCTGCTCGGACTGCTTATAATTGCAGCCGTTTGGAAAGTGTTCTATCACTTTTCTGGAGAAGAAACTCAGGCTAGAATGACTCAGACAGAAGATGTTGTGATTGAAAAAGTCACTTATCTTTACGATGAATTCTTGAATCTCATTGGCAAGGGAAAAGACGTCGTAAATGCCAGTGATGTTGTCGAGTTTGAAGGCGCGAAGCTTAGCGAAGTTACTGACATCAAACTTAATAACTACATAGATTTTACCATTCCGTATACCTGGACCTTTGGCAAAATCGAAGTGGAGGATGCAGCAACTGAAGAAGCAATCGCAATCACCGGCGCCAACATTGTCATGAGCGTATCTTTGCGCAATGTCGAGATGGATTCTGATGCTGAAAGTATCAAATGGACTAAGGAAGCGATGGTTTACGATCTTGAGAGTGCTTACCAAGATTACACGTTCACCAAGTCAAACATGTTCGAAGAACAAGCTGCCATTATCGAAGGCAAAAATGAAACTGGAGATGCAAAACTGTATGTTGCAGTTATCCCTGTGGAAGACAAAACTATCTTTGTAAGTTGTTCTTTCTTAAGTGATGACTGGAACTCGGAATTGTATTTCACAACCGCAATTTCTCAAATGCTTGAAAAACGATGAAAGGAGAATCAACATCATGAAGATCAAGTCTACTGAAATTAATGTAACCCCTAACACCAACGCAATGCCTATCATGGGCAACAAGACTCCTGCAGAGTTCATCGCAGAGTTTGTGAAGTATTCCAAAGAGCACAACGATTGTCTGGCGGATCAGAACTATTCTAAGCGTAGCCGCCTCAACAAGAAGCTCATGGGTATGCTTCAGAGCATCGATGCTTTCGAAAGTCCTGAAGAAGTGATTTCTGGAATCATCGAGTCCGGAGACGATTATGCCGTTATGTGGATCTCCAATTACGCATGGAAAAATGGTCACTGCGTGGAGGTCATCAAGGCGAAGCTTACTGAAATCAAAGACAGAAAAGCAGGTCCTGATTCCATCACGGCGTGGGCACTCATTGCAGAGAACACTCTGTAGAGTCCCTGTAACTGGTCAATTCAAGTAATCATTTTTTGTTTTGACTTAACTGAATGTTATGAAAGGCATGAGGTGAGAAAAATGAAAAAGATTTTAAGTAAATTTCTCTGTTTCTTTTTGGTGCTCGTCACCATCAGCAATATTGCGGTAACTCCCGTATACGCTGCGCATAAGCACAAGGGCGTAATGTGCGGCAAGCAGCTTACCTGGTACGAAAAGAAGGATGGAACTTACCATACTAAAGTAACAGCTAATGAAGATGTTTGTAGCTGCGGTGAAGTGATTGGTACCATCGATGAAGTTCGGAAAAAGGAAAAGCACAGCTTCAGCGGAGACACTTGTACTAAGTGCAGTTACACTAAAAAGCACACTCACAAAGGTGCGATGTGTGGCGACAAAGTAACTTGGTACGAGCAGAAAAATTCCACCAGCCACATTTATTACACTGCAAACGAAAACCTTTGTAGTTGTGGTGAGTATCTTGGACTTATTGATCAGACTTCCAAGACGCAAGACCATAGCTTCAGCGGAGATACTTGTACCAAGTGTGGTTACACCAGAACGCATACGCATAAAGGTGCAATGTGTGGCGCGCATAAAACTTGGTATGACAACATCAACGCAAATACTCACACCTATTACACGGCGAATGAAAACCTCTGTAGCTGTGGAGCATACCTCGGACTTATCGATCAGACATCCACTGTTCAAAACCACAGTTTCAGCGGCGATACCTGTACCGCTTGCGGTTACACTAGAGCACACGTTCATCAAGGTGTAATGTGTGGCCAGCATCTTACTTGGTACGAACAGCGTGATGCCAGCACTCACACGTATTACACTGCGAACGAAAATCTTTGTAGTTGTGGTACAAACCTCGGACTCATCGATCAGACTTCCACAGTACAAAACCATGATTTCGATGGCGACACCTGTGAAGATTGCGGTTATACCAGAGCGCATGTGCACAAAGGCGTAATGTGTGGTCAGCATATCACTTGGTACGATGACTTCACATCTACAACTCACACGTATTACACTGCTAACGAAGAGCTTTGTAGCTGTGGCGAATTTCTTGGTTACATCGACCAGACCTCTACGATTCAGAATCATGATTTCTGGGGCGACACTTGTGAAGACTGCGGTTACACTAGAGAACACAAGCACAAAGGTGTAATGTGTGGCGATCAGGTATCTTGGTGCGAATCGTTTACTGAAGATGGTCACACTATCTACACTGCAAACGAAGAACTTTGTAGTTGTGGTGCATATCTCGGTCTTATCGATGAAAAGAGAAGTTTCGAAGAACACAAGTATGATGCCAATGATGTTTGCGTAGTTTGTGGTTATGTGTATGTTCACGTGCACGAAGGTGTGATGTGTGGTAAGTTTGAAACTTGGTACGAAGACATTACTTCAACATCGCATACTTACGTTACTGCAAATGAAAACCTCTGTAGTTGTGGAGCAAACCTTGGTTGGATCGACGTTACCAGAACTACCACGACACATTCTTTCGACAACGATGTGTGTTGGGAGTGTGGCTACCAGAGAGATCATGTGCATAAGGGTGCAATGTGCGGTGATCAAGTTAAGACGCTTAAGTCCTACGACGAAAGCTCGCATACCTACACAACTGCGAATGAAGAACTTTGTAGTTGTGGCGCATATCTTGGCCTCATCGATGAAGTTGAAACCACTAGTCCTCATAGCTTTAACGGCGACACCTGTGTAGATTGCGGTTACACCAGACAACATGTTCACGAAGGCGTTATGTGTGGACAGCAGAAATCTTGGTATGACAAAATCACAAAAGATACTCATACCTTGTATACTGCAAATGAAGCACTGTGTCGTTGTGGAGAAGTTGTTGGTTTCTGTGACCAAGTAACCACCGAAGAAAGCCATGTGTTTGTTGATGGTGTTTGCATAGGTTGCGGTTACCAAAAAGGTGTTGACCATATCCACGTTGCATCTATCTGCAAAAATGATGGATTTACTTTCTACACCCATGTAGATGATTTCAAACATCATAGAGTAGTGTACGAGGGCGACCATCTTTGTGCATGTGGTGAAGTCGTTGAAACTGGTGAATACACAACCTACGAAGAAGGTCATACCGTAGAAAACGGCAAGTGCATTTATTGTGAAGCGAAGGTGCATGAACACAAGCCTAGTAAGAAAGCAGAAACTGGCACATACTACATGTATTCTGATTCTAAACAGCATGTAAAGATCACGATTAATAGTGGTAGTTACTGTTCGTGCGGTGAGTTCATCGCTGAAGCTGGCGATAGCGTTGTGTACAGCAATGAAAGTCACAACTTCAAAGACAAGAAATGTACTAAGTGCGGTTATAGCACCAAGAGCTATGGCGAAGTCGTAGTTGAGCAGAGCATCTTGGGCGATTTCTCAGATGACGTAAACGCAGGTGGTCTAGCAGGACAAATCATCATTGGCGAAATTCCCTTTGTTGGAACGGTTGCTGATGTGCGAGACCTTCTTGCAAGCGAAAACGCAGGTGATGTGCTTATCAATCTTGTAGGCTTCATTCCTCTTGTAGGTTCGCTCAAATATAGCGATGAAGTCTACACGGTAGTAAAACACACGGATGACATCGCGGGGCTTATAGATAACTCCGATGAGATTTACATGGCGGCCAAAGCCGTTATGAAAAACGGTGACGAAGTATATGCGGCTGGTAAAGTTGTAGAAGTAAGCCGAGTTGCAGATAACTTCGATGATGGCTACGATAGCTTCAATGCATTCAAGCGTTCCTACGGAAAAGCTGGCGATGGCTATGAATGGCATCACATCGTTGAACAGTCGCAGATCACAAGAAGTGGTTTTGACACCAAGATGATTAACAACGGAGGCAACATCATCGCACTTGATGCGGCAACGCACCGGAAAGTTTCAGGTTATTATAGCCGGATTGTTCCTGGTACGGGGATGACGTTTAGAGACTGGATTGCTCACAAGGGATTCACATATGAGCAACAGCAAAAAATCGGCGAATATGTCCTCGAAATCTATGGTGTGAAGGTTAAATAACCAAAGCATAAATCCTTACAAGGGCGGGTAAAGTTCGATACTTTACCCGTTCTTTTTTGCGTTCGTTTTTCAAAAAAATGTGGAATAAAATGGAATTTGCAAGCGTGCTAAATTGACTGTTAACATAAAAAATGATATAATAATTAGTACATAACAAGGTGTTATGCGGCAAGAATGGTCAACTTGTCATCCCTGAAAAATTTATTTATGAAGGAGTTTTTTGTGATGGAAAACACGAACGTACGACTCACTGACCCCAATATGACCGTGAAGGATATGCTTGTCACTATGTGTGATGGCAACCCTGGAGCGCTGAGCGCAATGATGAAGATGCTGGAACGAGACCAGATGCAGGGCACTTTGCATATTCTGCTGTGTGACTCTCTGGGAATCTACGGATCCAAAATCTACATGTTGTGGAACGACTGCTGCGGTCGTGACATGGAAAAGTTGGATGAAACTTTCGCTGCTTTCTCCGAAGGCAAATTCACTCGAGAGCAAATCCACGAGAACCTTGGGAAAATCCGAGCTACGCCGTTTATCTGATAATATGACCACAAGACCGGGAGGGGTAACCTCCCGGTCGTTTCTTTTTGTAAGAAAAATTTTATATAAAAACGAGCTAATGTTTGAAAAATAAGAAAAAATAGGATAAAAATCATACGAAAAGGGTGTAAAATATCTCAAAAGCTTGACCGTTTACATAAATGATGGTATAATCACGCTTGCATAACAAAACGTGTTGTGTGGTAAGTTCGTCAAGGCTTACCCTGCCTAAAAAATAATTTAACGAGGTATGTGAAATTGAAAAGCGACCATGAAGTTTGCAACAAGCTTAGACCCGAAATGAGCGTTCCGCAGATGATGTTCATCATGACTGACGGCAAACCGGACGCATCCCACGTAATCATGAGACTTCTGCAGCGTAATCCCCAGCACGGGATGCAGCAGATTTGGATTTGCGACGAATTTGGTATCTACGGAGAAAAACTCATCAAACTTCTCGACAAAGCATGCGCCAGTGACTTGGAAATGTTCTACGAAACACTGAAGTCTTTCAAAGCTGGCCGGTACACCAAGGAACAGATTCACAGAAGACTTAGTCTGGAAAATCCCAGTCAGTTCGTATAAGTTTCGCTTGACAAAACATTTATATAGACAAATGTGCATATGAGGGCAAGACCGAGGAGGATAACTTCTCGGTCGATTTTTTCTTGTCTTATAAAAGTTGTTAAAGTCAGGTGTTTTAATATTATTAATAACAGGAGGAATATATATGACAGTAAACAAAACACTTCGGATCAAAAATGGAATGAGTATCGAAGAATTGATGACCGCGATGTGCGATAACAATTATGAAGCGATGAAAAGCATCGCAGAAATTTTCGCACTGAACGCCGGAATGGCACATCTCGTTGAGCTCGACATCATGGGAATCTATGGTGCTAAGCTTAATGAATTTTGGAAAGTATGCTGCAAAAGCGATGAAGAAAATTTGCACATAATCATGCAGAAACTTTTTTCCGAAGAATTCACCGACATCACCGATGAAGAAATCCGCGAAAACTTAACACTTATCTGCGAACAAATTTTGGCCGAATGACAAAAACAAAGAATAGACCGTAAGAGATAATCTTGCGGTCTTTTTTTTATATATTCGCATACGTTTTAATAGGAGGTATACAGATGAAAATGGATTTGAAAAAGTTTAGTGTTGTAAGTGCGGTGTTTATAATTATATTAGGAACAATCTTGCATTTCACATATGATTGGTCGGGACAAAATGCAGTGGTTGGCGCGTTTAGTGCGGTGAATGAAAGCACATGGGAACATTTGAAACTGCTATATTATCCAATACTAATAACAGCAATTGTAAGATACTTTAAATTTGGAAAGAATATTCAAAGTTTTTGGTGCGGAAAAGCAGTTCAAGTTGGAGTATCGATGATGTTTACAGTGATTGCATTTTATACATATACCGGAGTGTGGGGCAAAGATGTTGCGTGGTTAAATATAGCGATATTTATACTAGCAGCCATACTTGGTGAGATTGTGAATTACATGGTAATAAAACGAGGTAAGCCTTGTAATAAAAAAGTGGCAATAGGGGTGCTCGTAGTATTGTTTGTGATGTTTGTAAGTTATACATATAATCCGCCGGAGATAGGGTTATTTAAAGATCCGGTGAGTGGTGGATATGGGATAAGAAATAAAGAAGAAGTCTATTTCGAGTGATTACTCGAAGTGGACTTTTTTATGTTGGTGATGCAGTTGGGAGCATTGAACGAAGAAAAACAATGTGATATATTTTAAACAAAGAAAACTAGAGAGGATGATAGTTGTGAAAAAGTGGATTATATCAATAATTGCAGTAATAGTTGTGGTGCTAGTATGTGTAGCTGGAATAACTTTATATAAATACGATGGAACAAACATGCCAAGTGAAGTTCAAAGTGGAGATGTTAGTAATGAAACTAGTGGTGAAGAAATTAAAACAATAGAACCAAAAGAAATTTTAATAAACGCAATGAATAGCAAGCAAACATTTATCGCAGAAAGTGGAGAAGAAATTTTGTTTAACGAATTTGTGTTGCCAAATGAAAAAACAGCAGATGCAGCTAAATATGCATTCGTAGATTTAGATAAAGATAGTGTAGAAGAATTAGCAGTACTTACAACAGCAGATTATGGCGAGTACATCGTATTTAGATATGAAAAATCAAACGAAAAAGTATATGGATATTTGATTGGAATACGTTCGTTCCAAGAAGTAAAAAAAAAGACGGAAGTTTCAGAGGAAGTAGCGGAGCAGATTCACATTCGTATTTAGAAATGGAATTTGTAGATAACAAAATGCAAATGAAAACAATTGCAGTAGATGACGGCCTGATAGGAGAATACAAAATAAATGGTGAAGAGGTTACAGAAGAACAAATTGATGAATTTGTAAACACATGGAATCAAAAAGAAAACGTAGAATGGCAAACAGAATTAATAGAAAAATAAGGAGTGAAATTATGAAAGTTTTATTTATCGAATATCCTAAATGCACAACATGTCAAAAGGCGAAGAAGTGGCTTGTAGAGCATGGCGTGGAGTTTGAAGATAGACATATAGTAGATCAAAATCCAAGCGCAACTGAGCTTAAAAAATGGTGGAAGATGAGCGGATTAGAATTAAGAAAATTCTTTAATACGAGCGGGCTTAAATATAAAGAATTGGGATTGAAAGATAAGCTACCAACAATGAGTGATGATGAAAAAATAAAGCTATTAGCAAGCGATGGAATGTTAGTGAAAAGACCGTTGGTTGTGATGGAAGATGGCGTGCTTGTTGGATTTAAAGAAGATGAGTGGAATGAAAAATTAAAATAAGAGGAGAGATAATTATGATGAACACAGAAAATTTATGGTTAGATAGTGAATATTCAAAAGAAAATTGTATATCAGAACCGTTTGATGATGAAATGTTAAAATCAATTGAAGAAGAGTTAGGATACAAATTACCTGCATCGTATGTAGAGCTTATGAGAGAGCATAATGGTGGAATTTTGAATAGAGGTGTGTTAGAAATAGGAGACACATACACAGTAATAGATGCGTTATATGGAATCGGACGTCAAAAATCACACTCACTTTGCGGAACTTATAATACAAAATTCTGGATAGAAGAATGGGGCTATCCAGATATCGGAATTGCTATTGCAGACACAGAATCAGCAGGACATGAAATAATATTTTTAGATTACACAGAATGCGGACCAGAAGGCGAACCACGAGTAGTGTACATCGATCAAGAGTGGGATTACAAAACAATAGTAGTAGCAGAAAACTTTGAGGAGTTTATAAATATGTTGAAAGAAGAGGATGAGTATTAATAATTGAAAACAAAAGAAATTATACCTAAAATTGTTTGACATATATTAACCTATATGTTAATATATGATTGAAAGATGTAACTAAGGGGAAGTATTATGAAAATGGGGGTGATAATTTAATAAAAAAGGAGGCTTGCTGTGAAAATACAACGAGATGCAAATTATAAGACTCAAGAAAAGAAGCTAAAGAAGTTTCCTAAAGAGAAGGAAACGTATGAAAAAATCATAAATCATATTAAGCAATGTAATACTATAACTGACCTAGAAAACCACTCTTTTTCAGGGATGTATGGATATGAAGCGTTAAAGGGCGACTTAAGCCGGATACTATAGTTTTAATCCGTGCAAAAATAGAGGAAAGATAAGATTAATCTTTACCGTAGATAGAGAAAATAATGAAATAAAATTACTTTATATTAGCACTGATCATTATGAGGATTTTAAGAAAGTGAAAAAGAGTTTTAAGTAAGGAAAATAGGAAGTGAGAAAATGAAAAAGATTAGATTTAAAGATTATTTAATAGATTATTTAGAGTATAACAACATTACTAATAAAGATTTTGCAAATAGATTAGATATAACTCCAAAACATTTAATAGATATACTATCGGGAGATGCAGATATTTCAAGTGAGATAGCAAATAAGATATCACTTGTAACAGACATTCCTGTAGACTATATCTATAAAGTTGAATTAAATTATAAATTTGAAAAAGAAATTGAAGAATATTTAGAGAAAGAAAACCTAACTCAAACAACATACTTAAATAAATACAATTATAAATATTTAATAAAAAACGATTATATAGAATTTATTGATGCTGGTGACAAGTTAGAAATTATAAAAGATATATTAAAATTTTTGCGTGTAGCATCACCAGAAAAAGTAAGCGCGATAGACCAAGGCGCATATTATAAAAGTAAAAATGATAAGCCAGAGCTATTACTTTTGTGGCTTGAAAAATGCTACAGAGAAACATTAAAGCAACAAGTTGCAGAATATCAAAAAGAAAATATAGAAATTTTAGTTAAGTATATACGAGAGTGTGCTAAAAAGAATAGATTTGATAAAGAAGAATTAACACAAACTTTTAATGACAATGGTATTTTCTTAGTCGTTCAAGAAGATATACCAGGTTCTAAAATAAGAGGTGCATTTAAAGTGCATAGAGGAATTCCGGCGATATATTTAACATACAAACATCGTAGACTTGCAGATATATATTTTGCGCTATTACATGAACTAGCACACTGCAAAACAAATTATAATAAAGCTCAAAGTACAAGTTTAGTATCATTTGAAGACGGCGGAGATGAAGAAGAATTAAAAGCTGACAAACAAGCTTATGCATGGATGGTAGATGATAAATACTATGAAAATTTAAATGGAGAAATAGACATAGAAAAAGAGAAAACATATCCAAAAGCATTCGTTGTATATAGAATGGCTAAGGATGGTAAAATATCGTATGCTTCAAAAGCATATCAAAAACATAATACTTTAATAAAATATTAATAAATACAAGAGCTTTGCTGGTATGCAGAGCTCTTTTGTTATGTCTTTTTATTAAGAAAAATGTCTCTTTTTGACGTGAAAACCAGTTATATAAATGGAGTTTTTATAAATCGAAGGGGGATATTTATGAAATTTATTAAGAAAGAAAAAGTAGCAGTAATAGTAGCGGGATTATTTATAGTTTGTTCAATGATGCCAACGTTTGCACATGGTGGCAGAACAGATAAAAATGGTGGACATAAGGACAATAATAACGTAAGCGGACTTGGAAGTTATCATTATCATTGTGGTGGATATCCAGCACATTTACATACAAATGGAGTTTGTCCATACACATCAAATCAATCTAGCACATCTTCAAATACAACAAGTTCGAGCTCAAGCAGTAGTGCAAGCACAGTAGAAACATCGAGTTCGAATGTAACGATAGAAAAAGAAGTGGAGCCGGAAGTTGTAGTGCCAGAAGTACCTGTAGAGGAAGTAGTTGCACCGAAGGTGGAAGAACCGGTGGCGCCAAAAGAAGAGGTTGTAGAACCAAAAGTTGAAGAAAAAGTAGAGAAAAAAGTAGAGCAAAAAGTAGAAGTGGAAAAAGAAGTTGAAACACCAAATGCTGAAATAGAAAAGCCAAAGGTGGAAGAGAAAGTCGAGATTAAAGAAGAACCTAAAGTAGAAGAGGTAAAAGAAACAGAAACGCCTAAAATAGAAACAGAAAACATAGAAGAGGTAGAAACAAAAGTAGAGGATGACACAGAAGAAAACGTTGTAGCTGAAGATGAAACAGAAGAAATAGTACCTGTAGTAAATGAAAATACACAAGAAGCTGAAGAGGAAAATGAAGTGGCTGAAACTTCATCAGAAAGCAGCGGTTCAGGATTAGGAACAGTTATATTATTAGGCGCTGCAGGAGCTTTAGGATACAAGAAATTTAAAAAATAAAAGATGGAAATAAACGGCTGTTACGACACCTTATTATTTTGAGAAACCTCAGCGTTTGTGGTAAAATAACCATGAAAACAAGCGAGTGGAGGAATTAAAATGATCGAGGTTGTTGCAGCCGTTATTTTTAATGGCGATAAATTCATGATAGCCCAAAGAAACTTGAAAAAGTCGCAAGGCGGACTTTGGGAATTCCCAGGCGGAAAAATAGAAGCGGGAGAAACACGTGAAGAGGCATTGAAAAGAGAAATACGAGAAGAATTCAATGCGGAAATTTCTGTTGGTGAATTAATCACTGAGGTAGAACATCACTATCCAGAAAAAGATGTGAAACTTTATTTTTATAAAGCAAAGTTAGTTAGCGAAAAATTGGAAGTGCTGGAGCATGAAGCAATTGAGTGGATAACGAAGAAAGAGAAGGATAAGTATCAATTCGCTGGAGCAGATGCAGAGGCGATTGAGAAGTTTTAATTCAAATAAAGGAGTGTCTATGTTTAATTTCCATAAAAACAAAATTGAAAAGTATTATAAAAACTTAATCAAAGAAACTAAGAGGGACAAGCAGTTGTTATATGGTGTTAATCCTAAATACAAGGAGCAAGAAAATGTGCTGCTTGAAATGTTTGGTGAATGCGATGCTTTTGATAAAAATATAAAAATGATTATCATAACCGATACACATGGTTGTTTGAAGGAAGAGGAGTTTGCGGAATTTATGAAAACACATGAAGAATATGATGTGTGTTTGCTGCTTGGCGACCATAGTGTTGGAGATGTAAGTGCGATTCTTAAATATGTGGACGAAGAAAAGACATACGCATTGCTTGGAAATCACGACCACGACTACATAGGTAAATTTAATTTGAAGAATTTAAATGGCGAAGTTATCGTTGTGAACGGAGTTAAGATTTTAGGAATTCAAGGAAGTTATAAATACAAACCAGACGATTTTCCATCGTTCACACAAAAAGAAAGTATAGAGTTTCTGGTGGACAAGCCAAAGGTTGATATCCTGGTGAGTCACGATGCGCCATATGGATTCAGCGACAGGAGCGATGTCGCACATCAAGGATTGTTTGGAATAACGTATTATTTGTTTAAGAACAAAGTGCCGCACTGCATACACGGCCACTTGCACACGCCGTATGAGAAGGAAATGGCGAATGGAACGAAAGTGAAGTGTTGTAATATGTGGGAGTGGGTGGAGATATTCAAAGTGAAACATAGATAAAATTTAAAACATGGAGTGAATTAAAATGCAAATTATATTTAATAATAGCTGGCCTGCTGATATAAGCACAGTAGAAGAATATTTTAGAATATTACTTGGAGGATTATTTGGAATTGCAACTATCGTTGTTGCAGTTATGTCCTTTGCAAGTAATATTATAAATGAAAAATGTTTAAATATGTATGTAAATAAGTTACTAAGGTTTAACGTGTTTGTAATATTTTTACCAATTTACTATTTGGTTTTCTATTGCTTTGCAATAATGCGATATCCTATATTGGCTACTAATATTATATGGATAATGGTGTGGATAAGTATTTTTTTAATAATTACAACCAGGTGCTCCTACTTGGTTGCTCAATATGTTATAGACACAAGTAGATTTGAAGATAAGGTGTTAGAAGTGAGCATAAAAAATATAAAAAAAGATATGAAAAAAAATAATACAGGTAATGGTTTTGTTTGTACGAAAATTAAGGAAGCTGAAAAATCTATTAATGACAAAGAGTGTAGAATATTTCAAGATAAAAAAAGGAGAAAAGAATTATATAAAAAGTACTTAGAATTATTTGATAATGAAAAAATTACTTCTGATGAAATAATGACAGTAGTGGAAGTTTTGGCAAAAGAATTTGGATATATTGAGGCATTGGAATTATGTGAGCATTTTAAAATTTCACAGACTACCGTGGCTTTTGCCAATTCTATAGATGCAACTTCAGATATTTCTCAAATTCAACAGTGTGTACAATTAATACATTCATATTTTGTGAAAAATACATTGATAGAAGATAATAAATTCGAAAATTATTCAATTATAATAAATGCTAATTATAGAAATATGCTTTTATGCAAAAAATATCGCTTGTGTACTCTGAAATATATTAAAGAAAGTAAATTTACTATCGTTGATGCAGGATATTTAGCGGAAATAATAAATCAAATATTTATGGTTTTTAAAGAGGATTCTATAGAAAAATTTGACTTTGATGCAGAACTAAAACTTTTTCTAAAAGATTTATTAAAAGCGAAAGAAAATTATGTGTGGCCTTATAATGACTGTGAAAAAGACCAAGCGATACAGTCGGCTTTACTTTTAATAGGAGGAAATAAAAATGATAAATAATATTTATAAAATAAAAAGTTATAAAGAAATTATTGATAATTTTGAAAAACTTTCTTTTAAACGAAAATGTGAATTTGTAAATTATTTATTTATGACAGGAAATTACGATATTTCTTTTGAAATATTAAGGGGAATGTATAAATTAAAATTAAAACCTAAAGAAATAAATAGAATTGATTATTTGCAGTTAATATATCATATTAATAAAAATGATAAATACAATAAAGAAAGTTTAAAATATAGATTGATCAATAATAACCCGAAAGAATCATGGTTTTATAAATTTGTTTGTGAAGATAGCGTTGAAAGTCAAATTGAAATATTTAAAGAATTGGTAAAAAGCAAGAGAATATATTATTTATTTAAAATAAAAAAATACAAATCAAAGCTTACATATGTATATTTGTATAATATTTTGATATTAGATGAAAAAGTGAGAATAAATTCTATCGAAAAAGATATAAATAAAACAATAAAGAAATTGAGTAGAAAAAAAGATATTACATTAGAAGAAATTAATTATATTAAAAATATTTGTAATATCTTGTTCAGCGATATCTCTTTTGTGTATTTGAAAAACAATAAATTTTTTATAGATTTTAAAGTGTTATATGAATTGGTAAATAAAGCAATTGAAAACCAAGCTTGTTATGAGGATTATACAGAAGATTTAAAAAAAGATTTTAACACAATTATGTTTTATGCCATGCGAGGAATTCTTAATTTAGATGTTTTTAATAGGACGGAATCGCAAGAAGTAGTAAATAGAATTAATGATTTTGTAGATGAAAATATAGAACATATGAATGATGATATTAAATTAATGCGTAAAATAGGAAAAGGAAATATGTTAGAAGAATTAGAAAACATCTTAAGAAAAAACAATGATAATATAGATATATTACATTTTGTATTAGCGTATGCTTGTGATGAAACAGAAAATTTAAATAATGTATTTGAAAAAATCGATGAGTTATACAATAAATATAGCAATAGTCTTAGTCAAAATTTAAAAGATTCATTAGCGTTAGGAAGAGAATTAATAAATTTGTGGTTAAAGGGTAATTTTAATAGAAATAATATTTCTTCAAAATTCAGAACTTCAGAATTCATTACTTTAATAATTAAACTTTTTAACAATGAAATTCCAAAGGAAGAGTTTTTTGACCAATTGGAACATGTGGAAAATATAAATTCTTATGAGATTTTGAATTGGGTGATATTAGAACAAAAATTGGGTCGAAATGGCAATTACGATTGGTTAAAAATAATTTTAAGAAAAATTAAATCATCAGATGATAAGAGCCTTTTTTGCTATTTACAAACATTTTATTTAGATGTGCTAAATCAGAAAAAAAATATTTTTTTAGAAGATTTTATTGGCATAAATGAAATTGTAATAAACAAATATGATGAAAATTTCTACTTTTTGGCAAATTCAATAAATATATTTTGTTATCTATATGAAGATGTTGAAGAAACTGAAAAACTAATTTGTAAGGCTGTAGAAAATTGGGATAGCATAAGAATACATGATAAATCGTTATTTCTTATGAATATTTTATTTATAATTATAGGAAAGAGATTTTCTAGCTTAGATTTAAAAAAACTAAAAAGAATAATAGATGAAACAGAACTCTCGATTAACAAAAACTTTTTGTATTTTTGTTTGAGTAATATTTATAAAAAAATAAATCTTTCAGAAGATGCTTATAAGGAAATACTAAAATATTTATTTGAAACTCTAAAAAATATTCAATATATTGATGATTTATTATATAAAATTATAGCAAATGTATCTATAGTTTATTTAGAAGATAAAGGAAAATATGATTATAAAGATTATGATTTGATTTATACAGATGGTAATACTTATTTTTATGAGACTACAGAAGATCCTTTTAAGAAAGAGTGCTGTGAGTTTTTAAATATTGTTGAGACTGAAAATGTAGGAAATCTTGAAGAAGATCATTTAATAATGCTTATAATTTCTAGAATATTTTTTGGAAAAGTTGAAGAAAAAGGCGTTGGTAAGATGATAGCATTGCGTAGCAATGCTACAGCTAAAGAAATATTAACAGAGCTAAACAAAGCGATTGGATACGATGGGGTGTTAGAAGAAAAAAATAAAATAAGAGAAGGTAAAATAATTGAAACTCTTTGGTTGAATGTATATGAGTTTAATTCTATTTTCGAAGATATTATAGCGGGAAAATGGAATTTGTTTTACAATACAACAAATAGAAGATTTTTAAGCGAACGAAAAATAATTCACATTTCAACATTAATAATTTTATGTAAGATTAACAAGTTGAAAATTATAGAAAACGATACGTGTTATATTTCAGAATCGATTTATGAAGAAACAATAAAAAGACATAAAAAAGAAATTATTGAACTTGGGAGAGGTGTTTTTGAAGAAGCTGTTTTTTATGAAGAGTACCTAGATAGATTAGCAATATCTTTAGAAATCGTGAAGAATTCGGGGAGAATTTTTTCTGTAACAAAAGCCAATATTTTACCTAAGCACAAATTTAATAAATATGATGATGAAATTTTGAAGAAATTATTAGAAAATATAAAAGAAAAAGAGAAATATTGTCTAGTATCTGAAGATCCATTTTATTTAACTAACTCACAATTTTCATGCGTTACAGAAGGAACAATGTCCTTGTTAATTGATTCTTATAAGAGTAAAGTTATTTCTTCAGAAGAGTTATATGATAGCATACTTGAACTACGTAATTTAAATTATAATCTTGATATAGGAAACGTTTTATTCTCGTATTTAGTGTCAAAAGCAACTGATAAAAATATAAAAAAAGTAATTAGTGTAATTAATGACTATAAAATTGCTACGAAATTAACATAATTATTGCGTTTCTGAGTAAAAGATTTATAAAAAAATAAATCATGTAAAAATTAAAAAATCTAGCGTGTTCGCTAGATTTTTTTTTACTTATATGCTAGGATCAAATTACACTAAAAAGGTGTTGATCTTTTTAACAAATTGTAATATAATTTCAGTGTGAAAAATACAAAAGAAAGGAACATAATGAAATGAAAAAGACGGTGTGCGAGCTGTTTGCAGGTGTTGGTGGTTTTAGAGTTGGTTTAGAACGTGCTGATGCAGAGTGGAGTACAGTATGGGCAAATCAATGGGAACCTGGGAAAAAATCACAACATGCTTTTGATTGTTATACAGCTCATTTTGGAAATAAAAAAGAATATGTAAACGAAGATATTGCTTCGATAAATAAAATAGATATACCAAATCATAATTTATTAGTTGGGGGGTTTCCGTGCCAAGATTATTCTGTTGCCAGAACTGGCGCAAAAGGTATAGAAGGAAAAAAAGGTGTTCTTTGGTGGCAAATTAGAGATATATTAGAAGCTAAAAAACCAAAGTTTGTGCTTCTTGAAAATGTTGATAGATTACTTAAGTCTCCGGCAAGTCAAAGAGGAAGAGATTTTGGTGTTATATTGGCGTGTTTTAATGAGTTGGGATACACAGTAGAATGGCGTGTTATAAATGCTGCTGAGTATGGATTTGCGCAAAGGAGAAGAAGAACTTTTATCTTTGCTTGCAAAAACGATACGAAATATTTAAAAGGAATTAAAAAATCAACATTAAGTGATGTAATAAACGAAAAGCGGATTCTTTATTCAACAGTTTAAAATAGCTAGCATTTCTGATGAAAAAGAAATTGATTTTAACTATGAAGATATTTATCAAGTTTCTGAAAAATTTAAATTTGATTTTGAAAATGCCGGTGTTATGAAAGATGGCAAGATATATACAGCTGATGTAACTCCGATAGATACTAAACCTATGGCTTTGAAACATATTGTGCAAAAGGATTTAGAGTCTGATAAATATAATTTAAATAAGAACTTAGAAAAGTGGGAATATTTAAAAGGTGCTAAAGATATTTTAAGAAAAGCTGGGACTCCTCACGAGTATCATTTTAGAGAAGGAGCAATTGCTTTCCCAGATTCATTAGAAAAACCAGCAAGGACAATGTTGACTAGTGAAGGGAGTTTAAATAGAAGTACGCATGTTATAGAAGATCCTATAAGTAAAAATTATAGATTGTTAACGCCTATTGAAACTGAAAGAATAAATGGTTTCCCAGATGATTGGACTAACACAGGAATGCCTGAAAACTTTAGATATTTTTGTATGGGTAATGCTTTGGTTGTAGGTCTTATCGAAAAAATGGGAATGACTTTAAACGATATTTTTGATAAAGAATAAAAATAATAGAAGAGACTTTAATTAGTCTCTTCTATTTGTTTTTTGATATATTCTTTATTAAACCAAAAACATTTTTTTGTAGCAGAATTACCATCTGGAGTAGGATATGTATCTTGAGCGTTTCTACCATGTGGTCGAACATGCAAAATATTACTTTCTGAGCTTTTTGGTAAGTTGTTATATTCGTTGTTTTTTATTCTTTTAACAGTTTCTTCCCAAACTCGTTTAATTTCAGTATTTAAATCATTTGCTGGCACATTCCAGAACATGGCTTTCTTGAAAATTAAAGTATTTTCATCTAGATATTGATAAATTATAAACAAATACTTTTTTGATGAAAATGTTTCGTACAATTCAGAATCTTCCCATTCTTGATTTATAATTTCGGTATATTTAAAGGTTGGGAATGACATTGCTTCTGCTGGCATACCATTCTCTTTTATTCTAATAGCTTTAATTTCAATATTAGCTTTTTCAAATTCTTCAATCTTATCATTAACAACTTCTAACATACCTTTTGCTAACAAGTATGTAAAAGATTTGTTTGAAATGTCGTATGGTATATCAAATTCATGTTTTAAGAACTCAATATCTTTACCGTAATATTTTGAAAGTTTTTGAATGATGTATTCTTCAAAAGAAAGTTCTTTCAAAATAGTAAAGTCTTTGATAACGGATCCAAAACTAGACGCTGAAGGTATAACATAATTGTTTAAAATGTGTGTCATGTAAGATTGTTTTAAGCAAAAAGCTCGTTGCTTTGCCATTACATCACTATAAGGTTGTTTTCTTAATGTTTTTGAGGTTGCTCCTTTTGTACAAGCACCGAGATATACAGTATCGCCCTCAGAAAGTTCTTCTGCTTTTCCATTCTTTATTTTTTCAATAATTGTTTGATAATCACGTTTTATAATTTCTAAATCTGCTTCTGGAAATTGGAACATAGTGGAATGTGTTATTCTATACTCCATACGTTCTTTGACAGCCTCGTGTAAATAATGTATTAAAAGCATAAGTGCACATTTTGAATAAACGTGGCTAGAATAAAATTCTTCTTCGCAAACTTTCATATAATCTATCATTGTAAGAACAAGTCTTTCTTTAGCGGAAAACGTTCCGATTTTTATTTTGAACATATGGTGTGACTTTTAATTCGAGTCCAGCTTCTTTGAAATCGGCTTCTTGGTCTGAATTTGGTTTATAAAAAAAGAAGTGTTCTTCAACAAGATTACCAGGACCACCTTTAGAGTAAACATTATTATATTGTTCATATAATAGAGGAATGTCTGAAGGATTAACATGAGGGTCACTTTCTAAAATTTCTTTAAAAGACATTCCAACTAACTTTTGTGAATATTTAAAAATTGATTCGACAGAGTTTTTGTCGTAAGGTAGAGTGTCCATAAAATACCTCCTAACTTTACATAATGCTAAGTGCGTGCTGTTGTAGAAAGTATATCATAAAAATATAAAGAAATCTAACATAATAAGAATGCATAAATTTTACTTTTAAATAAATTGGATTTTGAATGAGGTAAGGTATTACCTATGGAAAAATGATATTTCTTTGGTGGATTTCCCGAAATACATATGATATTATCAATTATAGAAAAATACGCTAAATTCTTCAGGAAAAATTGTAAATATTGTAGAAAAAACTAAAGATAAAGGAGAAACGTATGAATATTGTTGTTTATAAAGGGTTTGATATAGAATTTTTAAAAGAGGTAAAAGATAAACCTTTGGTTGAGAACCATATCGAGGAAAAGTTTATTTTAAGCAATTTGAATGATGAATATGAAAATGAAATTGAAGTGGCTTTTTTGCAAAAAAGAAAAAGTAATGATGTTTTTTGGATAACGTATGAGGAATTAACTTTAAGTTATGATTATTTTATTAACAAATTTAAGAGTAATAACGTAGAAATTAAAATTGTTGATAATAACATCTATCCTAATTGTTATCCTATGAATGTGAAATTTGATGATGAAACATATACGGAATTTCTAAAAGTAATAACTGTTAGTGGAGCAAAGTCTTCAAATTCAGAAGTTGCTATACTTGAAAAACTATATTCTAGTATTTATAAAATTAATGATGTTTTTTTCGCTTCATATTTTAATTATGAATCAGAACATGATGGTTGGATAAATATCGAAGAAGATTATTATTTGGTAGGAGCTAAAGAAGCAGTAGGAGAAGAATGTGAGTTCCTTGTAAAAATAGGAGATAATGTTGAAGATTATCTTAAATATATCACATCAATAGATTTTAAGAAGATAAAAAAGATTGCATATACTTTATTTTGTGAAACAGATGTATCTAATATGATTTTAAAATCTTTAAAAGCTTTACTTGGGTACAATCAAATTGATTATTTATACAAGTTTAGTGGAGATTATATATCAAATGATAAGTTATTTGATGAATTTAAAGAGATTGCAGAGAATGTGTTAAAATACAGTGATTTCAAATTTAAAAGTTTGGATTTTTATAAAAATCCAGGTATAAGTAATGAAATGGAAGAATTATCGCAAGGAACTATAATGAGCTATATTGTAAATGAAGCTGAAAAAGCTCATAATGGCGATGTTTATAGAGATATTTTTATAACGGCACCAACTGGTGCTGGAAAATCATTGATTTTCCAGATACCAGCCATTTATTTAGCTAATAAATATAATAAGTTGATTATAATAATAGAACCGCTTAAAGGTTTAATGGCTGATCAACAGGAAAAGTATGAAAAATGTGGATATAAAAAAGCTCGCTTTTTAAATTCTGATATTCCTACTCCAATGGAAAGAGAACAAATTATTGATGGTGTGAAAAATGGAGAAATTGATATCTTGTATATAAGTCCAGAAACATTATTATCACATTCATTAGATTCTTTAGTTGGAGATAGAGAAATTGGCCTTATTGTTGTGGATGAAGCTCATATTGTTACAACTTGGGGCGTTGGTTTTAGACCAGATTATTGGTATTTAGGAAGTTATTTGAATGATATCAGAAAGTCATATAATTATAAAGGAAAGGTAAAATCGTCTAGGAATTTTCCTATTTTTGCATGTACTGCAACAGCGGTATATGGGGGCAAAGACGATACTGTTTCGGAAACTATTTTAAGTTTATATATGAATGATCCAATAGTGAAAATAGGAACTGCTAAAAGAAAAAATTTATCTTTTGATATAACTGTACATGATAAAGATTCTTTTGATAAATATGAAGAACAAAAAAACAAAGTTTTGGCAAAAAGAATAGAGGAATGGATTAAGGAAAATGAAAAAACGGTTGTTTATTATCCATATAAATCGTTAGCGCATGAGGCATATAACTCAAAGGGAAAATTTGTTGATTATTGTAAATACAAATATTTTTCACGGAGTATATACTGGAGATTATGCTGAAGCGGAAATTGACAAAAATGAAATGTTACAAAATTTTAAAGAACATAATATAAATATAATGCATGCAACAAAAGCTTTTGGTATGGGGGTAGATATTAAAGATATTGCAAATGTGTATCATTATGCTGTTACCGGAAATCTTAGCGATTATCTACAAGAGATTGGTAGAGCGGCAAGAAAAGAAGGAATGGAAGGACGAGCTATTATAGATTATTTCGAGAATGACTTGAAATATATGAATAGTTTGTTTCGGAATGTCTCAGATAAGACAGTATCAAGTAAAAAAATGTTTATCGATTATATATGATACATATAAAAATAAAAACAATAGAAGTTTCTTGATAAATCCTAAGATGTTTGATGGTGCTTTTGATAACGCAAATACTCCAGATGAGATAGAGAGAAAATTAAAAATTGTTTTACTTATGTTGGAGAAAGATTTATATGAAAAATATAAAAACAAAATAATTGTTTCTAGACCAAGTTCTATGTTTACTAAATCTTATGTTTGTATCGAAAAGGATAAAGAGGATATTGTTTTAGGGGATAAATACAAAAAATATTTTAAACGAATAGGAAATAATGGCACTATTGTTCAAGGACAATATAAAAATCCTAATGCAGGAGAAATTGTTACTACGTATCTTGGTGATATTTTTGAAATTGATTTGAAAAGTTTGTGGGAAGATTTATATTGTTCAAAGATGTCTTTCGCAGCATTTAAATATAGTTTTTACAGTAAAAAGAATGATGTACTTGATGATATAAGTGCTTTTTATTTTCCTAGAGTTAAATTAAAAATTAAAGTAAAAAATACAAAAAGATTAAATGAGATTTATCACGCGGCAGAAAAAGAAATTGATTATCTTTCTGATAAACTTAATGTCTTTGAAAGAAAGTATTTTTTAAAAGAAGAATTTAAAGAATTAATAAAAGAAAGATATAAAAATAACTCGAAAGCTGAGATTATTGCAAACTTATATTTTAATATCATAGATTCGAATAAGGAATGTATAAAGAGTAGAACATTTCCTAATGGAGACATTAAATTTCAAGTAAGTGATGGACGTGCAAGAAGTTTTGGAAAGAGTGTAATTGTAAAATCTAGTTTGCTTAAAGTGTTAAGTAAATCGGACAAATCTGAATTTTCACAATTTTATAAAGAAAAAGATGAAGACACTAGAATGTTAAAGTTATTATCGTTATTAGACATTATTACTTATGAGATTGAAGGTGGAAATACTCCAGAAATATATATTCGTTTAAATGCTCCTGATAAAATTGAAAGAATATTAAATGATAAAGTTTTATACGTAAACAACTATGTTGAACGTGCAAAAGAGAGACATTATAGGGCTGTAAAAATATTAGAGTACTTCTTTAAAAATAATGAAATTGATAGATGGGAATTTGTAGAAAAATACTTTCTTGGAAACGATGTTGAATCAGAAATTGATGAGTATAATAATTTGTTTAAGAAAAAGGTTCAAATACATAATGTTAGAGATTATATAGCACTTGATGGTGAAAACACGTATAGTTTATCGGATTATGGTAGTTGGACTGAGGTTATCGATAATGTCATAGAAGAGGATAAATATATTTATTATTGTAATAAGATGAAAAACAATAATATTAGATTGCCTGACTATGCATATACAGATATTGTTGTGAAAAAAGAAGTGATTCCAACGTTATTTATTTTTGAAGATAAGAATATTATTATCTTACCTGAATTAAATAGAAATAGTACATTGAAAGTCTGTAATGAAATGAATTGGATTACTATTCCTATTAATGAAATTGAAAAATATATAGATTTATTAAAAGGAGAATAAATGGCTAAAATTTATCCGAATTTACCAGACGAATTTCATAGTAGTCTGGGAGAGTATAAAATATTTGAAGCGTTGAAAACATTATCAGATGATTGGTATGTGTATTATTCTGTTAATTGGCAAAATAGAGATGATAAAGGAAAAATAAGATGGGGAGAAGCTGATTTTGTTATCTTCAATCAAAATTATGGGATTCTTATAATTGAAGTGAAATCTGGAGGCATTCGTTATGAAAATGGCGAATGGATTCAAAAAAGACTTGATAATAATGAAGAGTTTAAAATGAAAAATCCTTTTCTTCAAGCTGATAGAAGTAAGTTTGTATTAATAGATAATCTTTATGGAAAGATACCATTTCATGAAAAATGTTTGGTTGAGAAAGCTGTTTGGTTTCCATCTATTAAGAAAGAAAGTATAAACGGTATTAATTTGCCGCTTGATTACCATGAATTGTTAGTATTAACGGAAGATGATTTATCTTTCCCTGAAAAATCTCTTATTGATATTTTTAATTATTACAATTCGAAAAAATATACTAGATTATCTTACAATAGTATAGAAACAATTAAGAACGTTATTCTTCCGTGCTTCAATTTGGTTCCGTCTGTAACTAATATGCATAATGAAATTGAATATAGATTTTGTCAATTAACGAATGAACAAAGTAAAATTTTAGATTACATATCAGATCAAGATTTTGTTGCCATAGAAGGTGCGGCGGGAACAGGAAAAACTTTGGTAGCTATAGAACATGCAAAACGTATTTCTGATTATGGTAGAGTTTTATTCCTATGTTACAATAAATTTTTAAATAATCATATTAGAAACATGAATAAAGATATATCTAAGGTTGAATATTATACAATTTATTCATTTTTATCCAAATTTTCAAAAGGTGAAGACTTATTTGAAATTGAATATGCTAAATATGTGTTGAGTGAAATTGATTTTTACGAATTAGGATATAATTATATAGTGATTGACGAAGCTCAAGATATAGAAGATGAATTGATTGAAATCATATATGAGAAATGTAAGAATCGATCAGTAGGATTATTTATATTTTATGATAAAAATCAAATGATATATCAAAGTCAATTACCTAGCATACTAAAAAATTTTGATACTAAATTATCTTTAAAGAAAAATTGTAGAAATACATTTAAAATAAATTTAAGCATAAATAGCATTTTTAATATTCCTGTTATTTCTAATGAATTATGTATTATAGGCAATATGCCGAAGTTTAATTATTCAAGTTCAAAAGAAAAAATACTTGCTAGAATGGAAAGTTGTATCGATTATTATTTAAATAATGGATTTAATCTTAGCGATATTATTATTCTTTCGTTATCATCTGAAGAGAAAAGTATCATTGGAAATAGTTTACGTATTAGTAAATATCAACTTTCAAATGTTGAGTCGAAAGATACTATATTTTTTACAACTTCAAAAAAGTATAAAGGATTGGAATCCAATGTGGTTTTAGTAGTAGATTTTGATTTGAATGAATATGAGGATGAGAGCTATAAGAGAAATTCGTATGTAGCTTTTTCAAGAGCGAGACAGTATCTAGAGGTGTTTTCACTTGTTGCAAATGATAGTACAGAACTTGTAAATGAAGAAAATACAAATTTTTTTATTAGGTTTGCAAGAAAGAATAAAATGTTAATTAATAATATAGATAAAAAATAGAAGGAAAGATGTATTTATGAAAGAACTAGAACAAAAAATAGTTAAATTTGCTGAAGATAGAGATTGGTTACAATTTAATACTCCGGAAAATCTAGCAAAATCTATTGCAATAGAAGCGGGAGAACTTTTAGAGTGTTTCCAATGGAATAATAAATATGATAAAGATGAACTAAAACAAGAAATTGCTGATGTAATGAATTATTGTATTTTGTTGTCGCATCAAATTGGTGTTGACCCCAAACAAATTGTATTGGATAAGATGGAGATTTCTGCGAAGAAGTATCCTCTTGAAAAAGCTAAAGGGGTTAGTACAAAGTACGATAAATTATAATTAGTAATTGTTGGGGGAATCACTATGATAGTATACGAAGCAACAAAAGAAGAGTTTGTTGATGATGTATTAACGAATGAACTTGCACGAAAAGTTGAACAAAGATATAGAATGAAGGTTGGAAGCAATCCAAATCCGAGAGAGATAACAGCGTGGCAAAATTCAATGCAATATATGAAAGATGTTTTAGCGGATGAATCCATTCCGAAAAACTGTGGTGTTGCGATTGAATATAAAATTCCATACACTTCAAAAAGAATAGATTTTATTATAACTGGTAAAGATGAAGGGGAAAAAAGAACCGGCGTTATAATCGAATTGAAGCAATGGCAAAAGGCTGAAATCGCTAGCGAAAAAGATGGTATTGTAAAAGATATAAGTACATATACCGGCGGTGCTGTAAGAGAAGTTACGCATCCTTCATATCAAGCTTGGTCATATAAAGTTTATCTAGAAGATTATAACGAAATGATGCAAACTAACAATGTTATATTGCATCCGTGTGCATATTTACACAATTATATCGAGGTTGATCCACCAGTTATCCAATCGCCATTTTTTAAACATTACATAGACTTAGCTCCAATATTTGTTAGTGGTGATTATAAAAAGCTTAGAAATTTCATATCTCAATATGTTAAATATGGTGATGCTAAAGAAACTATATATCTAATTGAAAATGGAAAAATAAAGCCATCTAAAGCTTTACAAGATTGCATAGCAAGTATGTTAAAAAACAATCCTGAATTTGTTTTGCTGGACAACCAAAAGGTTGTATACGAAACAGCTTTAAAGATGGCAAGAAAGTCATATAAAGATAATCAAAAAAGATGTTTGATTGTTAAAGGTGGTCCTGGTACAGGAAAGACAGTGTTAGCGATTAACTTGTTGGCTAAATTAACTAACGAAGAAATGGTATGTCAATATTGTACGAAGAATGCTGCGCCAAGAAATGTATTCGAGACAAAATTAACAGGAACATTTCAAAAGACAAGAATTCATAACATGTTCAAAGGTTCTGGTTCGTATGTAGAATCTGCAAATAATGAAATGGATGTAATTCTGGTTGACGAGGCACATAGACTAAATGAAAAGTCTGGTATGTTTAGAAATTTAGGAGAAAATCAAATTAAAGAAATTATCAAAGCAGCAAAACTTTCAGTGTTCTTTATTGATGAAAGTCAAAGAATCGACATACACGACATAGGTACCGTAGAGGAAATAAAGAAATATGTAGAACACTATGGTATAGCAGAAGATAGAATAGAAGAGTTGGAACTTGAATCACAATTTAGATGTAATGGATCAGACGGATATTTGGCATGGATAGATGACGTTTTAGAAATAAGAGAAACAGCAAACAAAGATGGCTTCGAAATGAACTACGACATACAAGTATTCGACAGTCCAACAAAACTAAAAGAAAAAATATTTGAGTTAAACAAGATTAATAACAAAGCTAGATTAGTAGCGGGATATTGTTACGACTGGGTTACTAAAAACAATCCTCGTGGAGATGGTTATGACATAGAATTTCCAAAGTACGATTTTAAAATGAAATGGAACTTAAACAACACATCAACATGGGCAATAGATTCTGAGTCAGTGAATGAAGTTGGCTGCATACACACATCACAAGGATTAGAATTTGACTATGTTGGAGTAATAATAGGAAAAGACTTAAGATACGAGAATGGAAAAGTAGTAACAGACTTCACACAAAGAGCGAAAACAGACCACTCTTTAAAAGGAATAAAATCAATGTTTAAAGAAGAACCAGAAAAAGCTTTGAAAATAGCAGACACAATAATAAAAAATACATATAGAACATTAATGACAAGAGGAACAAAATGTTGCTATGTATATTGTGAAGATAAGGCTTTGGCGGAATACTTGAAAGAGAGAATCGCTAGGATTAGTAGCGGGTGTGAGTATAGTGTAGAAGATGCATCGGAAGTGACTGAGTTAAAAGTAGCAGAAGACGGAACGGAGTATAGGGTTTAGATATATTTACGGAAGAAATTATATTAAGAAAGACAAAAAAGAGAGCAAAGGCTCTCTTTTTTATAACAAATTATCAACCAAAATATAGCAAAAAACAACAAAAAGCAACAAAAGACGACAAAAGACAACAAAACAGCCAGTGGAATGTGTTGACAAATAAATGAAAATGTTATAAGATGTACCAGGAAAGAGGGGTTGGCATGTATAATAATATGAAAAAAATACGAGAAATATATGGTGCAACTCAAGAGGAAATTGCTAAGATAGCGGGGGTTAATAGGTCAACTGTTTCTCAATGGGAAACAGGTGCGATGAAAGCTTCAAATGCAAAATTAGAAAAATTGTCAATATTTTATGGTATAGGGCCAGAATGTTTTTATGAACTTGATGATATCGATGAAATAAGAGCGAAAATGCTTGTTGATTCAGCTACAAGAGAAAAAGAAGTTGCGGCTAAATCAAATAATACTAGAAATAAAGTTGAAGAAATTTCAAACTTATTAGATAACTTACCGTTTAATGAAGCAAGATCTAGATTTATGATAGCTATGAAAGTGATGCTTGCTACGGCAGACAATGCTAAATTAGAAGATTTGAAATTAGCATTTGAGATTACAAAAAAAATGAGTAAAAGATTAGATAGCATTATAAGAATTAGGGAAGAAGAAATAGAGCAGGAAAGTACATTAAATGATTTAATTATTAAATGCTATGAAGAACGTAAAAATTAAATATTAAGTAAGTACAAAAGAAAAAGCTATATTGAATTGCAGTTCAACATAGCTTTCCAGAAAAATAATATATGATAATATTATTTAACTAATGATGAAGATAGGTTATCATACGGCTGGTTGACAGTCAAGATTTCTGAGCAAAATTGTGTGCGTGAAGGAGTGAAATTATTAGTACGCGTTCTTTTGTATTGCTTTAATATAAAAAATTATTTTAAAGATGTTTTATACATCGGAAAGGATTTTATATGGAAAACAAAATAGCGCGAAACAGAACTTCGCCAAGAAATGAAAAAGATTACATAGAGGCGTATTTAAAGCAAAATCCAGCGGCAAAAAAATCAGATGGATTAGATGTTGCTGCTGTAGTAACTAAAGATGGAATTAAAGGACATTGTTTATTCCCAGAGGAAATTAACAGAAGCCATGACAAGGAGTATCATAGAGGGAAAGACTTTATTCCAGATAGCGAATTAAAAAAAGATTTAAAATAAAGAGGGCGAGAATTAACTCGCCTTTTTACGATAAGAGAAATATGTAAAACATTAATCGTTTTGAGCTATGGTAACCCACTTACCTTTGTGGAGAGTACAAAAGCTTTGAAAAGTAGAAATATAAAGGAGAGGTGTTATGAGATTAAGAAATTTTTTATACTTAAATACCAAAGTAGTTGAGGATTATATTTCAACAATTGATGGATATACGTACGATGAAGAATCACAAGCAATTGCAACAAGTAAAGAAAATAATGTAGAGGGAAAGGGAACTGTTGGAGTTATCTCAGGCAATGGTACGCATAAAGGTAAACAATCTGAAGAAGTTACGCGTTCGGTCTACATTAGTGACGCTGCAAAATTTGAGAAAATCTACCAATATTTGTGTTCTGATGAGGAAGAAGGTCTTAAGTATTATGAATTTATTAGCGAAACGGATTACAATGACTTACATCGAGATGATTTTCTTGAGGTTTTAGTAACAGTACGTTTTTCAAAAATGAAAGAATTGACCGATAGTGTGAAGAAAATTGCTGAATTAGCTGCAACTTTCGAAACGATTACTGAACAACAAATTTTAGACAAAAAGACTATAGAAGCAGTAAAAGGATTTTCAGCATTGGGACAGATGAAATCTGGTAGAGAGATTTCTTGTGTGTTTGAGTTCGAAGATGGCAATCATCCATTGGTGGCATATTTGGATAGAAGCTATTTCAGATGTGAACAGGATAATTTTGTTGGACAAGCATACTTGTTGTGTAAAATTATTCGCAAAGTTCCAAAAGGACAAAACATTAAGTTAGATGAAATCTTTGATGATATTAAGAAAATGCCTCTTAATAGGGCTCAACGAAGGACAATTCCTAAAAACATGGATAATCCAGCAGAACTTCGAGATGTCATCAAAGGACCAGCGCTTCTTGTTCTTCCTGTAGCAGTATATCAGTAATTGTACTGTGTTATTGCGGCAACGAAAATAGAAAAATATTATAAGAGTTTGTAAACAAAAGAAAAGCAAATTGCGAATGTGATAAGGAAGTGTGGTATCGCAGGAGTGGTTTGCTTTTTTATTAGAAAGGAGAATTATGACAATCGAAAAATTAAATGCTATTAATGCAATAAGTTTTTTTATAGCAATTATATTTGAAAATATGATGCGCGGAAAGAAAAAAGAAGAAAGTGATGACGAGTTTAAAATAAGAGATAGAAAAGAAGCCTGTATAAGTCTGGGAATTTTGTTAATGATGATAGCTGTGTTTTTTATAGCAAGCAAATCATTATCATTTTTTATACTTACAACGTTGGGATTGTTAGCGTATTGTTTTACTATATTCTTTAAAACGATATACCATAGTTTAAAGAAAAATGCCAGCGATATGGAGGCCAATCCAACAAAGGTGCTGATAGCTCAATTTGCAGGAATATATCTTAGTGTGTTTTTACAAGAATTTAGCGCATTCGCTGATGAATCACACAAAGAAATACTTATGGAATTTATTATGATCTGTGAAATGTTTATTTGCTATAGTATTAATATGTTCTTTATTTTGAATGATTTACATATTGTTATAGTTGATTTAAAAGAATGTATTAAGAATATAAATGAAAAAAAGCAAAAGCAAAAGAAAAAGGAAACAAAAACAAGTGCAATTAATTTTTTGAGATTCGAAGAAATTGTGAAAAATTATGAAGAATCATATGAAAAAATTGATAAATATAAAAATAAGTTTGTAAGAAATGTTATATACAAATTGCAATTTATAATGTACGTACTACTCTTTGCTGTGGGTTCTCTAATATTCTTCTTTATTACCTATCCGCTAGCTAAAATTAAGGAATTATTATGCTTATGTGCTAAATTTTTATATACTAAATTTATGGAAATTTTTAATAGCTACAAATTACAAGATATGTATCGATATTCTAGAATTTCGATGATTATATCGATGATCTGGGTTTTTGTAATCATTAACAATAACTCAGAGGTATCTATAGAAATAAAAAATATTTTAGAAATTTTGACAACTGTTATACTAATTCCGGTTATTTTAGAATCAATGCAAAATATAAAAGAAAGTTAATATTTGGAAAATAAAATAAAAAACGCGCTCCAATTGTAATGTAGTGTTTCATTTTACTGAAAAATAAAAAAATATGTCGCTTTTTCAGATAAATTTTAGTTATATATAGTGAAAATAAAATTTTATGAGGTGATATATAATGTCAGCAGAAGTAATATTGATGAATAAAAATGGAATTGCAATAGCGGCAGATAGTGCGGTAACGATCGGAAATAAAACTAAAATATACAATACAGCAGATAAAATGTTTACATTGAGCAAACATGCTCCGGTAGGAATATTAATATATAATAGTTCATCATTTATGGGAATACAGCTAGAATTAATAGTAAAAGAATATAGAAAGAAGATAGGTGAAAATAAATTTGATACACTAGCTGAATATGTAGAAGATTTTAAAAAATTTTGTATAGAATTTATAAATGAATATGCTCAAAAAGATTTAGAAATGAAAAATATTAATGTACAAATTTTTCGCATATGTGATTTTATATTTAAAATATTATCTGACTTTGGTGTAAAAGAAATGGGTACAAGAAGTATTACTACAGATGAAGAATTGATAAATTTTCATAATTTAAAATTAGATGAGATTTTGAACAAAATGGATCAAAAAGAGATAAATGATTTTATGTCGAATGAATATTATGAAAAAGTATCTCCTAAATTTGATATTGATAATATAATAACAATTAATGAGAATGAATATAAAATAAAACTAAATGATGATAATAAAATTAAATTAAAAGAAAAATTAGCTAATTATATTAGAAATTTAAATATGTGGGATAAAAGTGAGTATTCTGGAATTGCAATTACAGGATATGGAGAAAAAGAAATTTTTCCGTCTTGTATAAAATTTGATATAATGGGAATGATGGATAATGAATTGATTTATCTAAATAAAGAGACATATGAAATAACACATAAAAATGATGCTGCAATAGTAGCTTTAGCACAGACAGATGTTATGGATGAATTTTTTATTGGTGTGAATTCTGAAATTGAGGATGAATACGCTAAGATATATTCAAACAAGATAAATTCTGTGGATGATGATAAAAAAAGTGCCATAGAAGAACTTAGAGATGAAATGATAGAAAAAAGAAAAAGTATCGCGACAGAAAGAAGAAAGAATATATTTAAATCATTGACTTTTTTACCGAGGGAAGAGATGATATACATGGCAGAGGGGATGATAAATCTAACTTCCTTTAAAAGACGTTTAGTATTAGATAATTATAGTCAAACAGTAGGTGGACCAATAGATTTAGCGTACATTTCAAAGGGTGACGGATTTATTTGGATTAAGAGAAAACAATATTTTGATAAAGAATTAAATTATGTTTTTACAGAAAATTATTTTAAAAAGAAAGGTGATGGACATGAGTAATCGAATTGTGAAGTCACATTATAAAGAATACTTACGAAAAGTTTCAGAAGAAAATATAGAAAACTATAAGAAATCTCAAAAGGAAAAAGATTTTCCAAAGAGTGAAGAGGAAAATAAACAAGAAGATAAGTGAAAGAGAGCAGAGACTCTCTTTTTTTGTTAACTACAAATTACATAAGAAGTTGAAGAAAAATAAAATTATGTCGTATATACTAAACATAAGAAGTGATAGAACTCTTAAATGCTTGAAAATAGTGAAATTACACATAAAAAGTTCAAAAAAAGTTATGCGAAAATTTGTTCTGGTTTCGTTGAAAAAGAGTTGAAAAAATGATAAAATTTCGATGGTAGCAAAAAAAGACCTATAACTTTTGGGGAGTTATAAGTCTAAATTATATGTGTGTAAATATTTTAAGCTGTAACTAATATTTACCACATTTTCTCGAAAAATACAATATAAATTTAGAAAGGATGATGAAAATGGGTAAGAAAGTAACTGTTGTTAAAGAAACGGAAACTGTAAGAAATACTAGATTTAGAGATGATACTAATCATCACGAAATGAGTAGAAGGGAATTTGTAAATCAAATAAAAAGAGGAAAATATGATAGGTACTATACTAGAGAAATAAATGGTATTGAAACACCGGTTTCGAAACCGGATAAATCAAAGAAAAATAATTTGGGTTAAGTTTAATGTTTTTTGCTACCAGAAAATTATCCAGCAAGCTTTTATGCTTGCTGGATTTTGAAAGGAGATTCAATGAAGCAAGAAAGATATGGCAAATGTCATCTTTGTGGACAAATAAACTATTTAACTTTTGAACATTTGCCACCAGAAAAGGCACATAATAGCAAACCGGCGCATGCTATTACAGGAGATGCTTTGACAAAACATATATCAGGAGTAAAAAAACCATGGGATTATAGTGGAGTGAAGTATAAAAATATGCAACGTGGGATGGGAGGTTATACATTGTGTGCTGCTTGTAACAATAACACTGGAGCCTGGTATGCGCAAGAATATGTGAAATTTGCAAGAACCATAGCGTATATTTTAAATACAGAAGTTGATTTGGAAAAAGCAGGTTCTATAAGATTTGAATTTGAAGGCACGTATCCTTTAAGAATAATAAAACAAGTATTGGCTATGTTTATGTCCACAATGCCCGCTGGTTTTCTGGATAAACATGTAGATCTAAGAGAGTTTATACTAAATAAAAATTCAAGAAATTTTAATACAGATAAATATAGGATAAGTATGTATTGTATGAAGACGCATACTAACGGGTGGTCTGGAATTACCGCAATGTTATATTCAAACGAGATTAAAACTGTTGCATATATGGATTTGTATCCTCTAGGCTTTGTTTTTGAAGTTGATCCAAAAGGGGAAAATTTTGAATATACACTAGATATATCGCAGTTGGCAACAGATTATGATTATGATACAAAAGGAACGCTGTTATTGAATGTTAATATTTTAGAAAGAAACAATTTCTTTCCATGTGATTTTAGAAGCAAAGAACAACTTGAAAAAGATATTGAAAATAGCAAAAAACAATCTATTAATGAAACGATTATAGAACTCGATTCACTAGGAATAAAAAAAGAGGCGTATATTGAGGTGATAGAGGCATATGAAAACAGTCAAATTAGCTGTGGAGAATTTACTTTAAAAATCGAAGAAATAAAAAATGATAATATTTAAGGAGGTCCACATGCTAGGTGCAATCATCGGCGATATCGCCGGTTCGAGATTTGAATTCAAAAATAATAAGAATAAAGAGTTTGAGATTTTTCATTGCGATTGTGAATGTACAGATGATTCTATCATGTCGCTTGCTATCGCGAAGGCTATAATCGAGTCTCAAGAAGGTTTTGAAGATTTGTCGGAGAAAACGATTTTCTACATGAAGGAAATCGGTAGGACGTATCCGCATTGTGGTTATGGTGGTTATTTTAGAATATGGCTTTATACGGATGCGAAGGGGCCTTACAACAGCTATGGTAACGGCGCGGCGATGCGTGTTAGTGCGTGTGGTTTTGCTGGCAACGATCTTGAGGAAGTTAAATCGTTGGCGAGGAAAGTTACCGAAGTGACGCACAACCATCCCGAAGGTATCAAAGGCGCCGAAGCAACAGCCGTTGCAATCTATCTTGCAAGGACAGACCATACGATTCCGGAAATTCGCGATTACATAGATGCAAACTATTATCCGATGAACTTCACTTTGGATGAGATAAGACCAAGATACGCGTTCAACGAAAGTTGCCAAGGCACCGTGCCTCAAGCAATCACCGCATTCCTCGAATCAACAAGTTTCGAAGATGCCATCCGAAATGCAATTTCAATAGGCGGCGACAGCGACACAATCGGCGCAATCACAGGCGGCATCGCCGAAGCTTACTATGGAATACCGGAAGAGATGAGAGTAAAAGCGATGGAGTTTTTGGATGAAAGATTGAGTGAGATAGTGGTGGAGTTTGAGGGGAAGTATGGAGCGAAGGTTATATAAGGTGTATGTGAGAAAAAAGAGGCTGAGAAGCTTCTTTTTTTGTGGGGTAAAAATAGCATGTGAGGGTTAACGAAAAATCATTTTTATCACTTTTTTTTCAGATTTTAATCAATTTTTGATCATGTTTGTGTCATTGTGTTTACTTTGGTTTTCAAAAAGTTTAATATTCGAATTGAAGGAAGAAGTTAAAATTTTTTCCATCAGTACACGTGTAGAAAAATAGATAATAAATATTTTAAATTTGAATTAATAAAGATCTTTATAAAATTTTAAGAGGAAGAAGGAAAACAAATGAGTTTAGAAAAAATAAAAGAGTACAATAGTGTGAAATCAGCAGAATATGTAGCGAAAGTTTTTGATGGAGAAAATACTCAACTAGATGATGCTGAAGCTAAGGTACATGCTTTGATTGAGATTTTTGAGCCGAATGAAGCAAAAAAGGAATTGGCAAAGCTGAAAGTATCTAAAGTAAAGGAAATTGTTGAAGGAATGAATAGAGAGCAAAATTAAATAAAGAATATGATGAAACTCAAAATTAATAAAAACAAAAACCCTCACCACGCCTACAAAAACTCAAGCTAGAAGGTCGGAGAAAGTGTGCAATACGTTATAAAAGGGAGTTTATTCCGCCGCTCTCAGAAAGTTGACATAATTTAACAAAAGCGTTATAATATGTGTGTCAAAAAAATATTTTGGAGGATGCCTAACCAATGCGAAACGATGTACACGAAATGTTGTCCTGGAATTACCAGAAAGCGATGACTACTTACGATGAATTCCTGAGAAATATGGGAAATGCTCGGGGCGAAGCTCTTGCAGATGATTTTATGGTTTACCTGCAATCTGTAGCCGATCGGCGCTATTCGCAGGTACGTGACTACACAAAGTTTCCTCACGACGGTGAGAAGTACGTTGCTGAAATCATCCAGAAGTCCAAAAGTGGAACTCTGATCATTGTTGATGGTGAAAGCGGAACTGGCAAGAGCACTTTTGCTAAGATGCTGTGTCAGAAAGAAGACTTTTTTCTTTTCGATCTTGATGAGTATGCTACGAAGCTTTTGACAGAGTATTTATTCTCTGGAGATGCAGGAATGATTTTCTTCGATCAAAAGCAGGATGAATTGCTCAGACAGCACACCGAGCGAATTATCAAAGAGGGAAGCAACAATGGGCAGAAAACAACAGTTATGGTTGCGTGTTTCAGAAACGTAATCTACCGGACTATCATTGCACATACGCTTGGCAAATACTTTGAGAAAGTGATCTCCATTGTCATCCATGATAACCTTGCTGCCAATATTGCTCGAATCAAGATGCGAGAATGTGGCCAAACGAACGAAGCGATGTATTTGGCACAGCTTACGTTTAATGACATGGAAGAACTGAAGAAGAGTATTGCGGCCTACGGCATTGGGTATGATGAGAGTTGTTGGATCAATCATGCGGCAGTGCACAACTTTAAATAAGGGAGTGAATAAAATAAAAATTAAAAGTATTCGTGTCTTGCAAAGGACACGGATATTTTTTTATGTGTTACTTAAATAAGATTACTGCATCCTTCTAAAATTCTCCATTTTATGCTATAATAGTACTCAGTAAGGGAAATACAAAAGGATAGAAGGTGTGCTTATGGCGTTATTTGAAAAGTTTAAAGATACAGTTTTTTTGAAAAGCGATTCGGAATTAGAAAAGAAGATAAAAGCACTTAAGGAACTTAAAGAAAAGTATCCAGATAATACAGAGATTGCTCATGATTTGCATATTGCCGAACTTGGTTTGTTTGGTGAGAATGAAATTATGTATGAACTTAAACATGCTAATATTGGGATGTATGTTATACATGATTTAACTATTGCCATCGATGATTTAAAAGCTCAAATTGACTTTGTTATTGTTACGCGCGGATACATTTATTTTATTGAATGTAAGAATTTGATTGGAAATATAACTATTAACAGCAATGGGGATTTTATTAGAGAATATACTTATGGTGGTAAGAAAGTAAAGACGGGAATTTATTCACCGCTTAGACAATCAGATAGGCATAGAGATGTTTTTAGAAAGATATGGAATAAAAGCAACGGTAAGATATGGTCATTTTTCTTTGATAATAACTTCGATACTTTTTACAGATCACTTGTTGTTCTAGCGAAGAAAGAAAATATTTTAAATACTAAGTATGCGCCTAAAGATGTAAAGAACAAAGTTATTCGTTCTGATAGTTTAGTTAGATATATTGAAAATGATTTAAAGAAAATAAATAAGGATTATATTGATTCAAATAAGAGAACCGAAAAACTAGCGCAATGGTTACTAAGTTTGAATGTTGAAGAAGAAAAGGATTATGCTGCAGAGTACAACCTTCAAGAGAGTAAAAGTAATGATGAAAAAATAGAAAACAATGTGGCTTCGGAAGCTGAAACTAAAGTTTCAGAAGAAAAAGATAAACTTTCTGTTGATGAAATGCGAAACAAACTGAAAGCTTTTAGAACAGAAACAGCGAAAAATATGAACATTCCACCATATTACGTTTTTAACAATGATGAAATGGAAAAGTTACTTGAATTAATGCCTAAGACTTTAGATGAACTTAAGGCGTTAAACATATTACCTGCGGTAAAGATAAATACACATGGTAAGAGGATAATTGAAATATTGAATTCGTGAAAAAGAGCACCGTAGGGTACTCTTTTTATTTACAAACTTTATATTTAAGATATAAAAATGATATAATACAAATTATAAAAATTCGAAAGAGATGAACTATGGATATAGAGAGATTTTTAGTAATATTGAAAGGCGAAGATAAAACGGATAAAGTTAGAAAATTTGAATCTGCAAATGATGGTTGGAGAGTTAATGTTACTTTTTTAAAACCTCCGAAGACATATAGCTATGCTAAGTCGAATTTTCAATTTTATTGGAATCCAACAGAAATAAATATAGATGATAATTCCAAAACATTAGTTGAGGGAGATATTTTTAATGTTGAAAAAATACTGAAATTTGGTCCCTATGGTAAAATTATTTTTAAAGACGGTTCTTTTAAAACTGTACCTATTGGAAATTTAAAACTTAGTGAAAAGATTTCTGAGATTTCTGAAGATAGATTTAAATACTTTAAAGAAATATCTAAAATTGTGAGCGTTATAACGGATGATGGTACAACTTTATTGACTAAAGAATATGAAAAAGTAAATTTCGTAGAAAGAGATACTGCTTTATATAAATACTTAAATTCTACCCATGAAAACAAAAATAAATATATAGATCGAACACCGTTAATTTTTCCTTTTGGTTCTAATTTGTCTCAGTATGAGGCTGTTGAAAATGCGTTGACTAATCAGATTAGTGTAATAGAAGGACCGCCAGGTACTGGAAAAACACAGACTATTTTAAATATAATTGCTAACATATTATTAAGAGGTCAAACTGTTGCTGTTGTATCAAATAATAATGAAGCAACAGCAAATGTATATGAAAAACTTGAACAAAATGGTTTGGGATTTATATGTGCTGTTTTAGGAAAGAAAGATAATAAAGAAAAATTTATTGCGCAACAAACGGGGGTTTGGCCGAATTTTGAAAAATATGATGAAATAAAGTTTGATTATATAAAAAGATTAAATAATAGTCTAAAAGAAACGTTTAGATTAAATAATCAAAAAGCTGTAGCAAAGGAAAAGTTGGAAGAAGTAAGGATTCAACATAAATATTTTAATGAAAATGAAATTATTTCAGATATTTTTAAAGTTAACAGTGTTTTAAGATTAAAATCAAAAGAGATTATAAAGTTAAGAGTAGAACTAGAAGATATGTTGGAACAAAAAAATAAAATTACTTTTTGGTTCAAATTAAAATCTATATTATTATATGGAATAGGAGATTTTGATTTTTATAAACTGCCTATTTCTAAAGTGATAAAGGTTTTTAATAAGCTGTATTTTATAACAAAAGAATATGAATTACAAAATACTATAAATACAGCAAATGATAGGTTGAAAATGCTCGGATATTCAATATTATTAGAACGTTTAATAATAAATTCTAATCATATATTGAAAAATTATCTAGAACATAGATATGGTGGAATTAGAAAAAGAGAAATATATGAAATGAAGGACTTATACAAATTAGCTAATGAATTCGTTAAAGATTATCCGATAGTGTTTAGTACCACGTATTCAATAAAAGAGTGTTTAAATCCTGAGTATAAATATGACTATATCATTATGGATGAAGCGTCACAAGTAGATCTTGTAACTGGCACACTTGCATTGTCTTGCGCCCAAAATGCTGTGATTGTTGGTGATAGAAAACAGTTACCAAATGTCATTACTAATCAAAATAGGAGAGAGATTGAAGAAATAAATAAAAATTTTGAAATAAATGAATGTTATAATTATTTAAAAGAATCATTTCTTACATCTGTTTTAAAAGCTGTAAAAGATGTACCAAATGTGCTTTTAAAAGAGCATTATAGATGTCATCCAAAAATAATTCAGTTTTCTAACAAGAAATTTTATAACGATAAATTGATTATAATGACAGAAGATAAAAATGAGACTAATGTTATAAAAGCATATATAACAGTAGAAGGTAATCATGCAAGAGGACATTTTAATCAAAGACAGTTAGATGTTATCAAAGGAGAAGTTCTTCCAGATTTGACTAAAATAGTGGATTCTAATCAAATTGGAATTGTATCTCCGTATAATGATCAAAAAAATGGAATAATAAGTTTGAAATTAGATGATGAAATAAAAGTCGATACAGTTCACAAATATCAAGGCAGAGAAAAAGATGCAATAATAATAACGACAGTGGATAATGAAATAAGTGAGTTTGTAGATGATCCGAAATTATTGAATGTAGCTGTAACACGAGCTAAAAAGTATTTGAGGTTGATAGTTTCAAAACAAATTGCAGAAGGTAATGGTAATTTAAGTGATTTGGTAAAATATATCCAGTACAACAATTTTGAATTAGTAGAAAGCAACGTTAAGTCTATTTATGATTTATTATATAAAGCGAATCGCGAAGCTCGTTTAAAATACTTAAAAGATAAGAAAAGAATTGCGGAATATGATTCTGAAAATATTACATATAATGTGATAAAAGATATTATAAAAAAGAATACATGGTATAATTTAGATGTTATATCTCATGTACCTTTAAATGAACTGCTGAAAGACATAGAAAAGCTACCTCCAGAAGAACTAAAATATGCTTCGAATGATTTGACTCATATAGATTTTGTGATATATAACAAAATGGATAAGAGGATGTTTATGGCGGTGGAAGTAGATGGATATCGTTTTCATCAAAAAGGAACTAAACAGAACGAAAGAGACAAGATGAAAGAGAGTATTTTACAGAAGTACAATATACCTTTAGTAAGACTTAGTACGATTGGAAGTGGAGAGGAAAAAATACTTGAAGAAAAAATAAATGAAGTATTTGAGGAGAAAAATGTAGCCAATTTCATTATTCCATGATATACTCCCCTCATAGCACTTCAATTCGACCATTCGCGTGGTGCTATCGAAGAAACTGAAAGCTGTGCCTGGGAGATGTCAGGCAGCTGGAATAATAAAGAATGTTGAGAATCTTTCTTTATGAATGGCAAAAATTTTAACCATAGCAAAATTATGGTTGTTTTTGCTGTTTGTGAAGGGAGGTTCTTTTTTTATACTTACAACCAAATTTAAAATAATGCGCTATGTGATAAACTTATTATAAATACACACTGCGCTAAATTTGAAGGAGAGATTTTTATGCAAGAAAATGAATTTTTGTATTACGAAAGATTAGGCAATTGGAATTTTGATGATATCAAATGCACTACTGAAAGATTAACTGACTGGGAGTTTTATGATCAAATAAAAGCTCACACTACTAATACATCTTTGTGTCTTGACATTGGCACTGGCGGTGGTGAGAAGGTGCTTAAGTTTTATCCTGAAGTTGGGATGGTTATTGCGACAGATTTTTCTGCCGAAATGATTAAGACTGCTCAAGAAAATCTAAAACAATATCCTGGCAAGCGTGTTAAATTTGCTCAAATGGATAGTCTTAATATGAAGGTACCTAACAATTCTTTTGATCTTGTTTCTGCGCGTCATACTATTATTCATGCTAAGCAAATTTATGATGCGCTTGTTCCAGGCGGTGTGCTTGTGATTGAAGGTATCGACAAGAAGGATTGTTGGGAAATTAAAGAGCTTTTCGGTAGAGGACAAGCTTATAATGATGAAGTTTCTATTTCTGAAAAAGACTATAACGACTTGATTGAAGCTGGTTTTTCTAAAGTTGAACGTGTTGAGATTTTAGAAAATGAATATTACGAAACTGAAGATGATTTGATGGCACTTTTGTTAAAGACTCCAATTTTGGATGATTTTTCAGAGTTTGATAATTCTTCTTTTGAACACAAACATACTATTGAAAAGGATTTGTTTCAAGAGTATGTGAGAAGATACAAATCTGACAAAGGCATTCTTTTAAAACGTGTGATTTATGGGATTGTGGCAACAAAATAAATTAAAACTCTTTTCTTAAATAACTATACAAATTTATTACAAAGTAAGATATAATTTTATATAGCTGTACAAATGATTAGTAGGGGGATTTACGATGGATAACGAAAAATCTTTTTATGATGGTGTTTCTGTTTTGGAGATACTGTTAAAGAAGTTTTTGATTAGTTTTGATATATCTGATGAGGATGCGAAAAAATATTTTATAATGTATCCAAATGATAAAGAGCGTGCTTTTGATTATGATAGAGAAGTGCTTCCAAAAACTGTTGCACGTTTTCCTATCTTTATTTCAAAAGATGGTGAAAATGCTAAACAGGCTGGAACTTTAATTGTATTGCTTGAGGATAATGCAAGAATAATTAGATATGATGCAGTTTCAGATGAAGAAAAAAATAGTGGCAGTGTAATTGAAAAGAAAGTTTCGGAACTTGATTTTAATGCTAACTATGATGGCGTTGTTTCGTTTGCAGAAGTTTTTTATATGGCAAGTAACGTTAGAAGATATCCATCTGGAACTTCTGAACATGAACGAGCATACAAAACGTATACAACTGCTGTTGAAGAATATATGAATAAACTTAAGGGGCTAGATTCTAATACAAATGAGATTCCTGTTGAAATAGTTTTTGAAGTTCCAAAGAAAGAAGAGTCAATTACAATTGATGTTAATGACTTACCTTCTGATTTTCAACCGCTTGTAAAAACTCCACCGGTTGAAGATAATATAAAGAATCAAAATCCAGTTGCACAACCAACACCAGTAGTAACAGAAGATACAACAATAGTGGTTGAACCTATGGTGTCAAAAGAACCAACTGTACCAGTAAATCCAGTTCCGCCGGTTGAGGATGCCACAAAGAATCAAAATCCAGTAGTAGAACCAACACCAGTAGTAACAGAAGATACAACAATAGTGGTTGAACCTGTAGTACCAAAAGAACCAACTGCACCAGTAAATCAAGTGCCGCCGGTTGAGGATACTACAACAAATCAAAATCCAGTTGTAGAACCAACACCAGTAGCAACTGAAGATACAACAATAGTGGTTGAAACTGTAGTACCAAAAGAACCAACTGCACCAGTAAATCAAGTGCCACCAGTTGAAGATGCTACAACGAATCAAAATCCAGTACTACAAGTTGAAGACTCGCAAATTAAAAATATCGAATCTATCACGGTTGAAGAAAATAATAATATCCCGAATGTAAAAATAGAACCAACAAATTCTAAATCAGAACCTATTGATTTTGATAAACTTGTTGAAAGAATAGAAAAAGGTAATTCGGAAAAGAAAACTTATGAGTTTGATTGGCAAGAAGATATTTTATTAAATTATGCTGATGATAAATCTTTAGAAGTTGCGTGTAATATAATCGAACACGGAAAACTTTCTTTAGTGGTTGAACAAAATTCAATTGCGATAAAATCTGGCTTGTATGGTTTTTGTGATCGTAATGAAACTGATGATGAATATTTAACCAAATCTAAAGCAGATACCAAATATAGAGAAAATCCTAAAGAAGGTACATGGAAAACTCCTATGGGAAGACCTGTGACAACTATTTCTTGTCATAGTTGTAAGTACCAATCTTGTCCTAAACGTTTAGCTGCATACATACTTTATTTGAAAAATAATAATTTATTAAAAGATAAACTTATTGCAAGAGAAAATTTTAGAAATGAAAATAAAATTAATAATGGATTTTTCTTGTTTAATTGGGAATGTAAGAATGGTTTGAAAAATATTGATGATAAAACCTTTGAATTTGCAAATGAACTTGTAGAAAAAGATTTTGTCAGAGTAGATAGAAAGTTAAATAAAGATGGTTATATAAGAATCGAAGCGATTTTCTCGTGTAAAGATATTCAAGTTTCAAATTTTGATATTAAAGCATTAGAACCTTCGTATAGTTGGGAAAAAGCAGGCGGTTTAAATCGTAAAACGGATTGCGAGCCGGATTCTTTATGTACATCGTATACGTGTAGAATGCCATATTGTGCAACTGTGGTTGCGGCATATATTTATTATTTAAAGAAATCTGGTCAAGATGATAAATTAAAAGCTGATAGGGAGTTTTATGCTGAACATAAGGACGAAATTGATACTAATAGAAGAGATGAAATAAAACAAAAATTAGATGCTATTCAAGAAAAGAAAGCAGAGAAACTTCAAGATTTAAAAGAATCATATGAGGGCAAGATTGAAAATTTAGAGTTGACATTAAATAGCATATTAGAAAGTAGTAAAACTAATTTTCATTGTATTGTGTCTGGTGAAGATGAAAGTGCTAAAAACGGATTTATAGATAAGATTATAGAGCTTATAAAGAACCAAAACCAAATAATAAATGTTAGAAAAATGCCAGCTTCACATTTTGCAAAGCTTTATTATCATGTTAATGAGATAAGAATTAATGAAAAAGATAATCTTATTTATGAAGATGTTGATCCAGAAACTAGAGATAAAAGAACATATAAATATGATTTAAATAAAGCAAGATATAAAGGTGGTTACACAGTTAATAGAAAGAGTGTGTTAGAAGAAAATGCAATTTATGTATTAGATTCTATTAATGAATTTGTATCAGATTATCATTATTATGCTAAAACATATCTAGATAAAAAGATGGTACAACATGCTATTGATGTTTTAGCTAATATGAATGCTAAAGGTTATGTGATAATAAACGCTAAACCAGAAGAAATAGAAAGTTTTCTAAATCTTGATGCGAGACTAAAATTCGTTTACCAAAATAATGTTATAAATATTCCAACATTTTCATTAGAAGATATGTATGAAAGTTATAAAACAACATTAACTCCTGATTTAGTTGCAAAGCTTAGAGAAAATGAAGAAGAATATAAAAAGAAATTTAATGAATATGTAAGTTTGAATCAAAAGTTTATTCCTTTTAGTAAGCCGGAGATTGTTAATTATTTAGCAACTTATGCAAATTCGAGAAATGAATTAGTATTTCCTCCAAACATATACAAAAAAGAATCTTTAGATAACATCATTGGTTTGGATAGTGTAAAGGAAAAAGTAAAAGAATTTGAAAAGTATATGTTATTCCAATTACAAGCAAAGGCTAATGGACTAAAAGTTTCTTCTTCGAATATGCACATGATATTTACAGGTAATCCTGGTACTGGTAAAACAACTGTTGCAAGGATTATGGCGAAGATGCTTTTTGATCTTGGTGTTGTAAAAGAAAATAAACTTATTGAAGTTGAAAGAAAAGATTTAGTTGCAAGTTATATCGGACAAACAGCTGCGAAAACATCAGAAGTTATAGATAAAGCTATGGGTGGTGTACTTTTTGTAGATGAGGCATATACTTTAGCAAGTGAAAGTAAAAACGATTTTGGTAGTGAAGCTGTTGCAACTTTAATAAAGGCGATGGAAGATCACAAAGATAAGTTAGTAGTTATCTTTGCTGGTTACCAAAAAGAGATGAAAGACTTCTTAGATATAAATCCAGGAATAGCTTCAAGAATTGGTTATACTTTTGATTTCCCAGACTACACAATAGAAGAACTTATAGAAATCTTTAATGTAAAAATTAAAAATAATGGCTTTGAAAGTGATGATAGTGTATACGTTCCTTTAAAAAGAATTTTTACATATTATTCAAAGAGAAAGAGTTTTGGTAACGGTCGTTTTGTTGATAAAGTTATTCAAGAAACTTTGATGAATCACGCTTTGGGTGATCCGGAAGATTTGAAAATGATTACCGAAAAAGATATTCCAAGCATTGAACAATTAAATCAAAATGAATCAAAGAGTGGTAAAAATGAAACTGCTGAAGAGATGCTTGAAAAAATTATCGGAATGGAAAATGTAAAAAATGAAATTAGAACATTCGGTAAGTATGCTAAATTTATAAAGAAGGCTGAACTTAAAAAATTAAATATACCTAGTACAAATATGCACATGATATTTACAGGAAATCCTGGTACAGGTAAGACTACAATAGCAAGAATTATTGCTAAGATGTTATTTGATATGGAAGTAATTCATGAAAATAAACTTATAGAAGTTGAAAGAAAAGATTTGGTTGGAACTCGTGCGGGTGAAACTGCAATAAAGACTAATGATGTAATCGAACGTGCGATGGGAGGAGTACTGTTTATTGATGAAGCATATACTCTTTCGGCTGATAAGCTTGGCGCAGAAGCGATTGCAACGTTAATAAAAGCTATGGAGGACCATAAAGAAAGTCTAATTGTTGTATTTGCTGGTTATAGAGATGAGATGAAAACATTTTTAGATGTAAATCCAGGAATAGCATCGAGAATAGGATATACTTTTAATTTTGCAGATTATAATGTAAAAGAATTAATGGAAATGTTTTATATTAAAATGAAAAAAGCTGGATTTGAATTTGCTGATGATATTGATGTTCCATTAAAGAGACTTTGTGATTACTTCACCAAAAGAAAAAATTTCGGTAACGGAAGATTCGTAGATAAAGTGATTCAAAAAACGTTAATGAAACACGCGATGTCAGACAGCGAGAATATAGAAATTATAACAGAAGCAGATATTCCAACGATAGAAGAATTAACTGAAAGTGGAATGAAGAACAATACAAATGTAGAAGAAATTTTGGCTAAAATTGTTGGTATGGAAAATCTAAAGAAAGAAATTATTTCTCTAGGTACGTATGTATCATTTATTAAGGAAGCTGAAAAACAAAATATAAATCTTCCTGATTCAAATATGCATATGCTATTTACAGGAAATCCTGGTACGGGAAAAACAACAGTTGCAAGAATTATTGCTAAAATGCTTTTTGATATGGGCGTTATTCATGAAAATAAGCTTATTGAAGTTGAAAGAAAAGATTTGGTTGCTGAGTGGATTGGACAAACTGCACCGAAAACAGCAGATGTAATTGAAAAAGCAATGGGTGGTGTTTTATTTATTGATGAAGCATATACTTTAGCGCCAGCAGATAGTTTTAGAGATTTTGGATTAGAAGCAATTGCAACGTTAATAAAAGCTATGGAAGATCATAAAGGTGAATTTGTTGTTATTTTTGCAGGTTACCAAAAAGAAATGAGACATTTTTTGGAGAGCAATCCAGGAATAGCATCTAGAATTGGTTATACATTTAATTTCGAGGATTATTCAGATTCTGAGCTTACAGAAATATATAGAAGAAAAGTTGCTGCGAGTGGTATGATTTTATCTGATGAAGCAATGGAAAAAGTGAAAGAAGTAATGAAATATTTTTATAAAGTTGAAAATATCGGTAATGGAAGATTTGCGGATAAGATATTTGCGAAAACAATGGTTAATCATTCGAAAAATTATGCTGAAAAATCAAAGAATGCGAATAATGAAAATGAAATCAGTGCATGCGATATAACAACAATAACTGCAGAAGACATTCCAACTATACAAGAGATTACAAATTCAATGCTTGATGGTGGTTCAATGATTGATCCAAGCAAGATAACTCAAGAAGATTTGAGAAAAACTGCTATTCATGAAGTAGGACATGCAACTGTTGGATGTTTGTTACTTAAGAAAATAGGAATCAAAAAGATTACATGTACAGCAGAAGGTGGAGGTTCTTTAGGATATGTTGAATATGATAATTCAAACGCAAGTTATGTCCAATCAAAAGAAGAACTTTTAAATCAGATAAAACGCTTACTTGCAGGTATTGCATCAGAAGAAGTTTTCTTAGGAATTTATAAAAATGGTGGAACATCTGACATAGAAAAAGCAACGCACATTGCAAGAAACATGATTACAAGATATGGAATGTCAGATTTGGGATTAGCTCATATTTCTTCAAACAATCCTGCATTAGAAAAAACTATATATGATGAGTCGAATAAAATATTAGGCAAATGTTTCGAAGAAGTTAAAGTTCTTATCACAGAAAACAAAGCTAAAATGTCTAAAGTAGTGGATTATTTGTTAGAACGTGGCGAGATAAATGAAGAGGAATTTATGAATGTTTTTAACGATACTTTAACATCAAACGTAGCGATAAATACGGATTCGGAAGAAACTGAAAATACTAATATATAAAAAGGATAAAAAACTGTTAAATTAAGGTTTAACAGTTTTTTTGTGCTAAAAAATGGCATCTTGACATCGTTACGTAACGATGATATAATATCATCAAGAGGTGAGAAAAATGGAGTATAAAGTTTCTGAGCTTGCTGAAAAAGCAGGTGTTACAAAAAGAACGATTCATTACTATATAAGCAAAGGTTTGCTTATGCCACCAAAAGGTGAAGGTGTGAATAGCGTGTATACAAAAGAACATCTTGATAGAATTCTTTTGATTAAGAAACTTCAAAGTGAATACATGCCATTAAATAAGATTCGAGAAACAATCTTAGAAAATCCGAATCAAAAAGTTTCTTCTAAGAAAAAGAAAGTTACAGAAGAAATCTCGGGAGAAAATATTTATTTTAGAGAAAATGTTTGTGACATTTTTGAAATGCATTATACCAAAGAAAATGCTGATAAATATAGTCATATAATCGAGAATGTAAAAAAATATGTTGAAAAAATGATGGAGGATTAAATATGGAGATTAATAATAACGAATTGTCACAAAAGAAAATAGTTGATTGCAAAGAATTAGCTCTAAAGAAAGTTGTTTTTTCAGGAGATGTGGTTGGTAAGTTTGGAACATTTGAAATTGAACAAACTTTTGTGAACAATACAAAAGATATTCTGGAGGTTAATTATACATTTCCAATCATTGATACGGCTACAGTTACTGGATTCATAGTTACTGTTGGTGATAAAGTTTTACATGGAGCTTGTAAAGAAAAAGAAGAAGCTTTAAAAGAATATACTGAAAGTCTTGTAAAAGGCAATAGTGCTTATATGATGAATCAAAAAACTGATAATGTTTTTGATATTTCTGTAGGTAAAGTTGATATTAATGAAGAAGTTAAAATTAAAATTTCATACATCGATTTTTTGCAAGTTGTAGATAATGAAATTAAACTATTGATTCCAACACTTGTTTATCCTAGATATAAAAGTGAAATCACTAGTAAGTTAGAATACGGAGAAGTAGAATATACTGCAGATTTTAAAATAAACATAGATAAGAGTATGAATATAGATACTATTACTTCTAGCACTCATGAAATAGAGGTAAAAGAATTAAAAACTAAGTTTAAAGTTAACGCTTTAAAATATGATATGAGTTCAGATTTTGCTTTAGATATTAAAATGAAAAAAGAATTAAATTCTAATGCTGTTATTTCTAAAACAAAAGATGATAAACAAATTATATCACTTTCTTTTATGCCAGAAATAGAAGAAAAATATGAGGATTCGGAGAAAGAATATATTTTTATAATAGACATTTCAGGATCAATGGGTGGACGAAAATTAGAAGAAACCAAAAATGCTGTTAAAGAATGTTTAAGACAATTAGATGAAGGTGATAGATTTAATATCATTCCTTTTGAATCAAGATTTTCTGTCTTTGAGATAGAGGCTGTTGAATATAATGAAACAAATTTAAAAAGAGCTGAAAAATATATTGATAATTTATCTGCAAAGGGTGGAACAGAGATTTTAGAACCTATAAAATTTGCTTTATATGAACGAAATAATGATAAAGTGGTTTTACTTTTTACAGATGGAGAAGTGGGAAATGAAAATGAAATTATAAATTTCGTTTCGTATAATATTAAAGAGAGTAAGCTATTTGCGTTTGGTATAGATACGAGTATTAATACAGCTTTTATAAGAAATTTATCTAAGGTTGGAAATGGGAAACCAGAATTCATTCATCCTGGAGAAAAGATTGATGATAAGGTTATTAGAACTTTTGCGAGAATTCAAACTCCGCTTGTGCGTGATTTAACAATTGATTACGGAAAGAATAAAATGATTGATGAGATGAAAGAAGATAATACTTTGTTTAACTATGAATTCTTTAATGCAGTTGTAAAAATCGAAGAGCTTGTAGATGATATTTCTTTAAAATGTAAAATATCAGGTGAAGACTTTGAATGGAAAATTTTAAAAGAAGATATTGTTGATGCAGAAGTTAATTTAGAAAAATTTCTTGCAAAACTTCAAATAAATAGATTAGAAGATTATATTAAAATGACTACTAGGGATAAACGTGAGGCTTATGAAAAAATGATTATAGATATTTCTGTAAAGGAAAACATCGTAACAAAATATACAACATTTATTACTGTATATGAAAGAGAAAATAAATTAGTAGAAGTGCCAAAGATTCAAAATATCACATTAAGTGATGCAGCTCTTGAAGCTTGTTGTGTAGCTAAAATGTCTAAAACTTTAGATGTACCAACATTTTTAAGGACTAAGAGTAAACGTTCATCAGTTGCTTCTTATGGTAGAATGATGGATATGGATGATAAAAAAGATATTAATCGTAGTTTGGGACGTGTTAATAATATAGACAAAGAAAAAGTAAAAACATATTTTATACAAAATGAAATTAAGTCATTAAAAACATATTTGTTATTTGCTATTTATTTTTCACAAAATAATATTAAATGTATAGAAGAAAATGATTTGAACAAATTCTTAAATGAAAATGTAGAAGTTTTAAAAAATGATGATGAACTTGCATATTTGGTTTTTGTTTTGCATCATTATGCACGAATGACTACTAAAAAGTATATTGAACTATATGCTTTAGCTCCGAAATATAAAAAGGTTTTAAACACAAAATTATTGTACATGAAAGAATTTGATTTTGAAAATGTCAAAAATGAAGATTGGGATGAATATATTGAAAAAGATATAGACATGGTTTTATTAATTGCAATTTCGGATTTTGATAAGGCTAGCAGAGGATAAAAATAAGCTCCCTAAATGGCTTGAAATATGGCTAAATGGGGAGTTTTTTATACAAAAGTTGAAAATTTTATGTAAACATGATATAATCTTAACGTCTTATGAAGACATTGCAAATACCCTAAATTTTTATTACGAAGGGAGATTATCCATGGCACGAGTCAAAACAAAGTGGAACCGAGGGAATTCTATTCCGATTGATTCCTTGACGTTCGAAGAACTTGAGGAGGCAATCCACGAATGGGCTGAAGGAAGTGAGGTTCTGGAGGAGCTTTTGTGGCTTTGCTACGAAAAAAGTGTTTACACCATGGGGTGTGATGCTGGCGATCATCACTTTGCGTACATCGACTTTGATTTTACGAAGGGGAGTACTGAGAACTTGCAGAAGTTGCTCAACGCAGCGTTCAAGATGCGTCGTTGCAACATCATGGTCAAGTACGACGGCAATCCTCGGAGTGGTCCTGGTTGGTGTGAACCCACAATCGGGCTTTTCCCGATTAAGAAGGAAGATGTGAGGCCTTTCTTCAAGCAGCTTTGCAAGGCGCTGAAGCGCAAGCGTGGAGCAGAACCGAGCGAGCTTTCCCGGCATTTCCTCGATATCGCGCGTTTCCTTGAGGGCAAGGAGTCTGGTCTTTGCGTACGGTTTGAACGCAATGATGGTTACCAATTTTACATGGATTCTTTCATGAATTCGCGTAATTGGGACTACTACACCCAGCTTTTTGAGTCTGCTGGACTCAAGGTGATGCACCACAAGGATCCGGATGCGCCGGTACTCGCGTGGGGAATCACAACGGAGAAGGAGCATGAGATGACCGTGGCTTTGACAAAAGTTTACGAGGTTATGAAAAATAACTGGACTTTGGAGCTGCCTGACAAGCTTACTCCGGACATGGGATTCAATAGCATGGCTATGTTTATGCGCCGACAGTTCGGCACTGATGAAGCCGGAACCGCGAAACTCAAAGAGTGGGTCGATGCCAATTGGGGCAAAGAAGCTTCTGAGATTTGCGGCTAAGCCATGAAGAAACGAGAGCTACCTGTAAGGTGGCTCTTGTTTTTTTATATTTAGTAAAAATGAATGTGTGTTTCTAAAGGGTTGCAAAAATTTTTTATGAATGAGACACAAGCATTTTGATGTTTTGGAAAGTTTTTCAACTTGACTTTTAAAGTGGTTAATATATTATAAATTTGGTTCTAAAAAGTCCTAGCAAAATTCAATATAATTATGTGAAATGGAGGAATAACTATATGGGCAAAATAATTGTTATAGAAGGAACTGACTGCAGTGGTAAATCAACACAATTCGAACAGCTTTGCGAGAGATTATATAAAGAAAAGGTCGCTTTTTCAACTGCGAGTTTTCCAGATTATCCATCTGAGAGCAGCTGGTTCGTAAGACAGTATTTGGCCGGTGAATTCGGAGAACATGCATCTGATGTAGATGCAAAAACTGCTTCTGTATTTTATGCAGTTGACAGATATGCATCATACATGAAATGTGAATGGGGTAAAACCTATAGGGAAGGCGGGAACATACTTCTTGCTAGATACATCACATCAAATATTTTGCATCAAGCGTGCAAGCTTGAAACTGAAGCAGAAAAACAAGAACTTATCGACTGGCTTCACGAATTTGAAATTGAAACCATGGGTATTCCTAAATATGATGAAGTTATCCTTTTGAACATGCCTCCTGAACAGGCAAAAATTCTTAAGGCAAAGAGAGGACAAACTTCTTCTGGCGGCGAAAAGGATATTCACGAAGCCGATGATGCACATTTGAGAGCTGCTTACGAAACATCTTTGTGGGTAGCTAAAAAATACGGTTGGACAATTATCAACTGTACCGACGAAGCTGGTAACTTGCGTACAATCGATGATATTCACGAAGAAATTTACAATAAAGCAATGCAAATTTTCAGCAAATAAAAAAAAGAACCCGACTGCTTCACAGTAGTCGGGTTTATTTTGTCCCGCATGGGGACGGAGATTCTAAAAATTCCATAATTTTTTTATAACAAAAGAATATATCTTTTTTATGGAATTCAAGGTGAAAATAGTATATAGTATTTATATGATGATGGGGGATGTAAAAATGAAAAAAATAATTTTAATTTGTTTATGTATGCTGATGACTTGTACAAGTGTATTTGCAACTTCACAAGCGGGGGCACAACCGGTTTTATCTCAAGATTGTTTTGATATATATAGTATACCAGTATTATTTTTTTTATTGATTGATTTTATAATTATATTGAAAGTATGTATAAAAAATATTATCAACACGGTAAAAAATGATAAGAGTGTAAAACGTGTACTATTAATTATAGTGAATGTTGCCTGGATGATTTTAAACTTAGTATTTTTAGTATTATATTTTAAAGAATGTTTTGAAATATTTTTTTCGATAGAATGTACACTGATTTTGGATTAATTATAAAAATGGTCATCTTGCAAGATGCGGAATTCAAAAAACTTATAAAGAATATATAAATGAAAAAGAGGAAACATTTGTATTGCAAGTTTCCTCTTTTTTCTACCAATATGACATATTCTAATAATTATTTAGTATATATTTCAGGTTTTAATACTCCGATATCTTCAAGATTTCTATACTTTCCATCGTAATCTAAACCATATCCAACAACGAATTCGTTTGGTACATCGAATCCAACATAATCGGCATTAATTTCAACTTTTCTTCTTTCTTTTTTATCAAGTAAAGTACAAATCTTAAACGTTTTGCAATCTCTAACTTGAAATATTTCTTTTAGATTATGCATTGTAAGACCGGTATCTATTATATCTTCAACTATGATAACATTTTTGTTTGCAACATCTATGTTAATATCTTTAATAATTTTTACATTTCCAGAACTTTCTGTTGAATGCGAGTAGCTTGAAACTACCATGAAATCTATATCCATAGGTAAGTCAATTTCTCTAATTAAATCAGTCATAAAAAGAACGCTACCCTTTAATACGCCAACAATAACGACTTCTTCATCGGAAAAATCTTTTGTAATTTGATCACCAAGTTCTTTGATTCTTTTTGCTAATTCCTCTTTTGAAATAAGAATTCTTTCAATGTTTTCATAGATTTTCTTCATATAAAAATACCCCCTAATTTTTTATAACAAAAGAATATATCTTTTTAGTATTGAATTCAAGTTTAAGCTGACATATTATTTATATAGATAAAAGGGGGAGTAAAAGTGAAAGCTAGAATAATTGAAATAATAGGTTTTGTAGTTATAATTGTTATAGCAATTGTTTTAATTTGGTCATGCGAAAAATGGTTTTATAAATTAACTAATTTAAATTTGGAGGATTTAGAAATAGAAAAGAAATGGTTGGTTTTAGAAGAAGATATTCCTTACGATTTGGATAAAGCAGATAAGTACGAAATTATTCAAACATATTTAAATTTTAATCCAGAGATGAGAGTTAGAAATATAAATAACGGTCAAATGTATGTATTTACTTTAAAAAGAGATACTGAAGAATTAGGGTTAGCAAGAGAAGAGTATGAAGTTGTTATAAATGAAGAAGAGTACAATAACTTGTTAAAAAAGAAAGAAGGAAATACAATTTATAAAACAAGATATCAACTTGATGATGAAAATGGTTTGACGATGGCATTTGATATTTTTTCGGGAGATTTGACAGGACTTGCATATATGGAAATAGAATTTGAAAATGAAAAAATGTCTAAAGAATATGGTGATCCTGAGTGGGTTAAAGAAGATGTTACTAGAGATTTAAATTATAAAAATGGTCATCTTGCTAGATACGGAATCCCGGCAACTTATGATGAAGATATAAAATAAAGTTAATATATATAAACGAAAAGAGGAAACATTTGCATTGCAAGTTTCCTCTTTTTTCTCCTAATATGACACATACGAAAATTATTTCGCTCCTCTTTTTTTTGGAAGTGTGAGTCGTAAAGGATAACGATAGGTTACGCCTTGCGTTGGGTGAACTGCGAAAAGTTTTTGAATGGGATAGTTTGCTGTGACAAGACCTTTCATAGAATAAAGACTACCACCAGGCCAACAACCATTGACAAACTTTTCGGTGGTGACACCAGAAAGTTCAGACGGAACATGGAAATGTCCGATTTCAAGATAGTTGTAGCTAAGACCCATAAGCTCCAAAAGTTCACGGTAGTTCTTTGCTGCGCGATCGATACCGTAGTAGGGAATACCTTGCCAAGAACGAATATCATCACCGTGGAACATCAGGAAATTAAAGCCGTAGATGGTATCGATTTGCCACCAAGATTTTGTGATTTGCCAAGTGATTCTGTCATACTGTTTGAGCTCGGATTCCATCCACTTGTATACGATGTAGTCCCAACTAACGTAGTGCAGATTTTCACCTTTAGAACCGATACGTCCATGGTTACCAGGAACAGCGACAACGTGAATCTTTTCGAAAAGGTACAGTGCTTTGATCAGGAAATCGCAGAGCAAATCCTTAACACCGATAGCCTGTTCGGTAATCTCGCGATCAATCTGTCTGGTTTGACCTTTGAAGATGTCGTATCCTTCAACGATGTCACCGATAAGATGAACATGCAAAGAAGAGATAGGAGCAACTTGCTTGTGACGAGTAACGATTTCTTCGAGTCCTTTGTAAAGTTGAACGAATTGCTTTTCGAGAATCTCCCAGTTGTATTCGTTAAGCCCGCCGCTGGATTCTTTAGAAATATATGTGCCTGCCTGAATATCGGAAATCATAAGCACGATAGTTTCTTCGGAATAGTTGCGGTCGACCTGAACTTCAAACGGTTTGATGTCTCTTAAAGGACGTTCGCGCATAACATCACGAATGGAATCGATAATCATATCGGTAACTGCAATCTTGGTTAAAAGTTTCTTGTCTTTTTTTGCTGCTTCCGAACTTACAATCTTTTCGCGTCTTTCAGATACTTGCTCTTCAAAAGTTTTGGGTGGCGGCGCTACACTTTCTGCACCATAGGTTTCACGAAGAAAACGTTTTACAGTACGTGCGGAAGAATCTTTACCTTTGAACCGAGAACCAAATTCCTCATACACTTTGCTGCAAATTTCGTTTACAGACAGTCCTTCTTCATGAAGCTTTTGTGCAAGATCACGCCAAGTTGTTTTTGCCTCACACATTTTTGTGCCTCCTTTCAGAAAAAACTGATAGTCGAATGAAAAACGATTACACTTCCATATAAAACTTTATCATAAGAAAATGTTAGAATCAAATTACAAGTTTGTTACAAATGTAAATAGTAAGGAGCCTTATTATTATAAAATTAAATAATTTATTAGAAAATAAAAATGTTTTTGTGCAGATTTTAAATATTATTTGTAAAATAAATGTTTTTGGGTAGTATGAATAAAAACTAAAATTTTAGACAAAGAAAAAAGACTAAGGTTAAACCTAGTCTTTTCTCCTGTTAATAATTACCTAATAGTTCCATTGACACCGAGAACAAATCTTTCAATTAGATTTTAAAATAAAATTTGGTATATGTCAATAAAAATTCCCTGCAGTTTTATCTGCAGGGTGTGGGTTAAACAATCATTTGTCACAAAATATTTAAAATACTATATTTTGAGTAC
>CAZEVD010000004.1:0-74407 GCA_964515475.1 uncultured Eubacteriales bacterium | reverse complement strand
GTAATGATAGAAAAGTAAAATTAACAAATGCAGGGTATGATTTTTCTACAATTCAAAAAATTGTAAATGAGAAATTACTTGGTTCAATTTCTAACCCTAAAAAGTCAAATGAAGAATTGGCTGACGAAGTTATAAGAGGTAACTGGGGGAATGGAGAAGAAAGAAAAAATAGATTAACGCGAGCAGGATATGATTATGGTGCTATACAAAAAATAGTTAATAACAAATTAAAATAAAAACACATACTTTTTTTAGTAGCAATTTATAAATATGAACACAAATTAAAACCGAGGCACGGGTCTAGCACCTGTGCCTCATAATATTGTTATTTTATTTTTTGATTTTTTTATTATATTTTCATCTTTTAATCTTTTTAATTCTCTCATCATTGCGGTTCGTTCAATCATTAAATAATCAGATAGGTCTGTTAATGAGAATGGTAATTCAAATGTTTTGCTACTTGATTCTATAGATAGGTTATGAAAATATGTAAGTAATTTTTCACGAACGGTTTTGTTGCTTAGCAATAACATTCTGAAGTTTTGTTCTGCGATGCTGTGTAATATTAAGTTTGGCAAATCTCTTAATATTTCTAAGTGATGTGTGCATGCTTGTGTGCAATGTTCTACTACATCGTAAGGGTAGAATAGGACTTTACATTTTTTCTTTGCTATTACGAAGTATTCTCTGTCTGTGTATATTTTGAATAATGCTTCGCCAAATGTGTCATTTTTTCTATAAAAATATATTATTTTTCTGTTTCCTTCTTTGTCATAAGTAACTAGTTGGGCTTCGCCTTCTAAAAGTACGCAAAACTGGTTTCTTCTAAGTAAGAATGTTGTTATTATTTCATCAGCTTGAAATTCTTTAACTATGCTTAAATGACAGCTTTTTTGTAGTTTTGCAACGAAGTTATCAACATCAAAATACTTTTTCATTTAAATCACCAAGTAAAATATATCATAAAAATGTTGCCGTAGCAACAGTAAAAATATGGAGCGTGTATTTCTATAGGGTTTAAGGGGCTTGCTTTTACGTAACACAATTGTAATATTAGCCGTAAAGTGCTTGCGAGCGAGTATCTTAACCTTGTTTAAATATAAAAAATAAAAAAGTTGCTAAGGCAACTTTTTTGATTTTCAAGAAAAGGTAAAATGTATTTAGAAACAAGGGAGGGGATTAATAATGCAAGTTATAAAAAGAGACGGAAGAGTGATGGAGTTTAATAAAGAGAGGATTGTAAATGCAATTACAAAATCAATGGCCCAAACACAAGGTGGGATTGATATAGATTTAGCAAATAAAATAGCTTTGAGTGTTGAAAGACAGTTAGAAGATAAACCACAAGTTAGTGTGTATGAAATACAAGATCTTGTTGAGAAAAAACTTATGGGGTCTAGTAGAAAAGAAGTTGCTCAAAGTTATATCACATATAGATATAATAGAGATGTTGCTAGAAAGGCTAAAACAAAAGAGATTTTTCTTGATATCATTGGTGCAAAAGCAAATGATATAACAAGAGAAAATGCTAATATGAATGCAGATACACCAGCTGGTATGATGATGAAGTTTGCATCTGAAACAACTAAACCTTTTGTTGATGATTTTCTTTTATCTCCAGAAGCGAGAGAAGCGGCAAGTCAAGGTTTTATTCATGTGCATGATAAAGATTACTATCCAACAAAGAGTTTAACTTGTATTCAACATCCACTTGATAAAATTTTAAGTGAAGGTTTTAGAGTTGGACATGGTGCTTCAAGACCAGCTAAAAGAATTGAAACTGCTAGTGTTTTAAGTTGTATTTCAATGGAAATTGTGCAAAACGAAATGCATGGTGGACAAGCAATTCCAGCGTTTGATTATTTCTTAGCTCCATATGTAAAAAGTGCATTTGTTGAAGAAATTAAAAAGCTAGAAGAATGTGTTGATTACGATATAAAAGATTTGGAAAATCATCAAGTTGAAGATTATATAAAGAAAGATACAAAAGATTTAAAAGGCAAACCTAAGATAATTCAAATTGCTATTAATAGAACTGTTGATAGAGTTCATCAAGCAATGGAATCGTTTATTCATAACATGAACACTATACATTCAAGAGGTGGAAACCAAGTTGTATTTAGTTCTATAAATTATGGAACTGATACATCACCAGAAGGAAGATGTATTATAAGAGAAATATTGCAATCAACTTATGAAGGTGTTGGTAATGGCGAAACTGCAATATTTCCAATTCAAATTTGGAAAAAGAAAAAAGGTATAAATTATTTACCTGAAGATAGAAATTATGATTTATATGAACTATCTTGTGAGGTTGCTGCAAAAAGATTTTTCCCTAACTATATAAATTTAGATGCTACATTTAATCAAAATGAAGATTGGAAAGAAGACGATCCAAGAAGATGGTATTATGAATGTGCAACTATGGGATGTAGAACAAGAGTATTTGAAAATAGACATGGTAAGAAATCAACAATTGGAAGAGGTAATCTTTCTTTTACAACAATTAATTTACCTAAGATAGCAATTGAATCTGCATATTCTGCACAAGAAAAAGTTGGTTTAAGCTTTGAACTTGGAACAGGTAGCGAAGCTAAAATGACACCTACTTACAAGAAAGCAGTAAAGAGAATATTCATGAATAAATTAGAAGAATATATGACAATTGCTGCAAATCAATTAGTAGAAAGATTTAAATTCCAAAGCACAGCTATTGCTAAACAATTCCCACTTTTAATGTCAGGAATGTGGCTTGATAGTGAGAATTTAAAACCTGAAGATTCTGTTGCAGAAGTTATTAAACACGGAACACTTGGTATAGGTTTTATTGGACTTGCAGAATGTTTAATTGCGCTAACAGGTAAACATCATGGAGAATCTGAGGAAGCTCAAAAATTAGGTATTGAAATTATTACTGAAATGAGAGATTTAACAATAGAGTTTGCTGAAAAATATAATTTAAACTTCTCTGTTTTAGCAACTCCTGCAGAAGGTTTATCTGGTAGATTTACAAAGATTGATAAGAAAACTTATGGTGTAATTCCTGGTATAAATGATAAAAAATATTATACAAATAGTAACCATGTTCCTGTATGGTATAAATGTACAGCAGAGCATAAAGCTAAAATTGAGGCTCCTTATCATGAGCTTTGTAGAGGTGGACATATTTTCTATATTGAACTAGATGGTGATGCAACTCATAATCCAGGAACAATTAAAGCGGTAGTTGATTTAATGGATAAATACAATATGGGATATGGAAGTATAAATCATACAAGAAGCAGATGTATAGAATGTGGCTTTGAAAATGCAGATGCGAATTTAGTAAAATGTCCAAAGTGTGGAAGCACACATATTGATACAATCCAAAGAATCACAGGTTATTTAGTTGGAACAACTTCTCGTTGGAACTCTGCTAAATTAGATGAATTAAAAGATAGAATTCAACATACAGGTTTTGAAGAAAATAAATAAGAGGAGGCTAAACAAATGAAAATGGCAGGCTTCTATGATGAAAGTATTTCAAATGGACTTGGTTGGAGAGCGGTACTATTTGTAAGTGGATGTCCTCATAACTGTCCAGGATGTCATAATAAAATTGCGCAAGATTATAATTATGGAGAAGATTTTGATGAACAAAAGATTATTGCTAGAATAAAAGAAAATTCAATTTTAAACGGAATAACAATTAGCGGTGGAGAGCCTCTTTGTAAAGAAAATATTGCTACTGTTAATAAGTTTATAGAAGATGTAAAAAAAGAAAGACCAGAACTAGATGTTTGGTGTTATTCTGGATACACGCTTGAACAATTACAAGAAAGAAATGATGATGTAACAAATGAAACTTTAAAAAAGATTGACGTTTTAGTAGATGGCAGATTTATTGAATCGAGAAAAAATTCAGAGATAAAGTTTAGAGGTTCAGATAATCAAAGATTATTAAAAGTGCAAGAGTGTTTGAAACAACATAAAATTGTAGAACTTAGTATATAAATAAAAGCACTTATGATAAAGATTTGAATTAATTAAAAAATTAAAGGACTAAGTTGAATAAGCAAAAGGCAAATTCAATTTAGTCTTTTTTATAGCTAACTGTTATGTGTTTTGCTATAATCAATTTGAATTTGATATGGCAAAATATAAACAAAGAATATTAATGGAAGGAAGAGGTTAATGAAACTAAATGGTACTGTAATATCAGAAGATATAAAATATATTGGAGTAAATGATAAAGATATTGATTTGTTTGAAGGACAATATGTTGTACCTAATGGAATTTCGTATAATTCGTATTTGATAAAAGATGAGAAAATTGCGGTAATGGATACGGTAGATAAAAGAAAATCTGAAGAATGGTTAGAAAATCTTGAAAGAGAATTAGATGGTGCTAAGCCAGATTATTTAGTGGTTTTACACATGGAACCAGATCATAGTTATAACATTGGTACTTTAGCCCAAAAGTATCCGGATATGAAAATCGTTGGTAATGATAAAACGTTTTTATATATGCAACAATTTTTTAAGATAGATAATTTAGAAGCTAGAAAAGTTATTATTAAAGAAGCGGATGAACTATGCTTGGGTAAACATACTTTACAATTTTTTATGGCTCCAATGGTGCATTGGCCAGAGGTAATGGTTGCTTATGAAAAAACTGAAAAAATAGTTTTTGCTGCTGATGGTTTTGGAAAGTTTGGAACATTAGATACAGATGAAGATTGGACTTGCGAAGCAAGAAGATATTATTTTAATATTGTTGGAAAATATGGTGCGCAAGTTCAAGTTTTATTAAAGAAATTAGCAACTTTAGATGTTGAAATGATTTGTCCTTTACATGGTCCAATATTAAAAGAAGATTTAGGATATTATATTGGAAAGTATGATGTATGGAGTAAATATGAAGCGGAAGATGATGGTGTATTTATTGCATATGCATCTGTATATGGTAATACTAAAGATGCGGCTTTAGAACTTGCAAAAATGTTAGAAGAAAATGGTGCTAAAAAAGTTGCGATAGCAGATCTTGCAAGAGATGATTTTGCAGAATCAATAGAAGATGCTTTTAGATACGATAAAGTGATTTTTGCAGCACCAACTTATAATGCAACTGTATTTCCTGTAATGGAACATTTCTTAAGAGAGCTTGCTGATAAAAATTATCAAAATAAAAAAGTTGGTATTATTGAAAATGGGACATGGGCACCAATGGCTGCTAAAGCTATGAAAGATATAATTGGAACTATGAAAAATGTTACATTGTGTGAAAACGTAGTAACAATAAAATCTGCTATAAATGATGTTTCGAAAGAGCAAATGAATAGATTGACAGAAGAGCTTTTGAATTCTTAAATAGATATAAGAAATAGACTCCGAATAATACGGAGTCTATTTTTATACATATAGAAAATAAAATAATCTTCTTTTATTTGTAAACTGTTTAATGTATAATAAAAGCGAAATTTGTAGAAAAAGTATAATAAATTAAATATATAGATGTAGGGGATAATATGGATAATAAATGGTTTATTGTTAGTTTGAAAAAATCAGTAATACTAACCTTTTTAGGGGTTATTTTTGGTGTAATGTCAATGACTTTCGCTTTTACTAAAATGGCGTTTGCTGATGTAGAGTATTTGAGATACTCATTGATTTTACTTATGTTTGCAGGAATTTGTGATATGTTTGATGGTAAAGTTGCTCGTATGTGTAAAAGATCAGATATTGAAAAAGAATTTGGTATTCAAATTGATTCGCTTGCAGATACAATTAACTTTTTAGCGGTTCCCGTTGTAATAATGTTATCAATGGGAATGACTGCATGGTATGAAATTTTTGTATATATGTTGTTTATTTTATGTGGTATATCAAGACTTGCAGTATTTAATTGTAATGCAAACGCTGATGGACCAGTAGAACATTTTACAGGACTACCTGTAACAACTACAGCTATAATATATCCACTACTTGGTTTACTTCGTGGATTTGTAACACCTTTTGTTTTTAGCAAAGTGTATTTAGTAGCAACTTTAATAACTGCAATTTTATTCATAACAAAAATGAAAGTTCCTAAAATAAAGAAAACAAAATATTTTATTATACTTTCGATATTGGCTGTGATTATGACTATTTTATTGTTGGTGGTTAGATAATATGTATTATGATTTGAAAACAGATATGTTTGTAAAAGAAGGGACTAAGAAGTCTCTTCAATTTATGTATAACAATGTATTGGGAAGAGTTGTATTAAAAATGGCAACTGGAAAACCTATTGCTAAAGTGTATGCAAAATATATGAATAGCAGACATTCTAGAATAAAGATAAAAGGTTTTGTTAGAAAAAACAAAATTAATCTTGAAGAATATAAAGATAAAAAATATACATCTTTTAATGATTTCTTTGTGAGAGAAATTAAAGACGGTAAAAGAAAAATAGAAGATGGTTTAGTTGCGGTTTGTGATGCTAAATTAAGCGTTTACAAGATTGATGATGAATCAAAATTTAATATAAAAAACAGCATCTATACTGTTGAAGAATTGATTGGTGAAAATAGAAAATATAAATATGCTTTAGTATATAGACTTTGTGTGGATGATTATCACCATTATATTTTTCCAGATGATGGAGAAGTGGTTAGCAAAAAGCATATTGATGGAATTTTACATACAGTACAACCAATCGCTCAGAAAAAATATAAAGTTTTTCATGAAAATACAAGAGAGATAACTTTCCTAAATTGCAAAGAATTAGGTGATGTTTGTTATATTGAAGTTGGTGCAATGATGATTGGAAAAATCGTAAACTTAGAAAAAACAAAATTCAAAAGGGGAGAAGAAAAAGGACACTTTGAATTTGGTGGCTCAACAGTAGTTTTACTTTTGAATAAAGATATAGAATTAAATGAAAAGATATTAGAAAATAGTGAAAAAGATATTGAAACGATTGTTAAGTTAGGACAGAAAATTAGTAAATAAATTAGCTTAATAGAAAAAGAACTAGATTTTATCTAGTTCTTTTTTGTTAAATTGTCAGTTTAATAAAATTCCGAAAAGTAATAAATTTATAAAATATGTTAAAGATGTAACAATCAAAACAGATTGTGAAATGTTTTTTGATTCGATATCTTTTTTTATAGTCTTTTTTACAATTTTTATACTTAACAGTATTAGTGATAGGGCTATTAAAATGTATATTATAACTCCGATATAATATGGGATGAAGCCACCGCCTGCAGAAGTATTAGCGAGATATTTTAAGTTTGAAAGTATAATTGCTTGAACTATAAGCCAAGTTGCAACTCCATATGTTATATTTATTTTTTTATTATCCATGACAACATCTCCTTATCTAATATTAATTATACTATATAAAATTTTGGAATAAAACTGTTAATAGTGCTAAATAGAAGTTTGTTGGAACAAATTGACATAACACACGTGAGATGATAAAATGCATCTTGCAAATATCATATATGTTATCTTTTAGGTCGCTAATTTGAGCGAAAAGATGATTTACTATACACATACGCATTAAACATATTGAAATGGCTATAAATAGCTGATTGGAGGGGACAAATCGTGGTAAGAGGTTCGCGGTATTGGGCTGAATCCTTTATACTTTTGACAAGTGGAAAAAAGCTTTATCTTTCAAATACGTATGGAAACCTGAAAAAGCGAATGAAAGCAAACAAGGAGACTATTACAGTCGAAACATCAAATCTGTATTCAAAAAAGTATGAAATCATGAAACGTAACATTGAAGCTTATGGAAGAATGTAACGGAGGGAAATAATATGCCGATGGTATCAACCACAACCCAAAAGATGGTGCACACACAATATTTTCTGATGGAGCGGTTGCTGCTCCTTTGCAAAGGCTATCATGTTTTTAAGGATAGAGATCCGGAACATGTTTTTTGCTATCAAGTAGATAGTGATTATCGTACCGATGACGGTCCTGCAATGGTAGCAATTGCGTGTCTTGGCAACACCTATGCCATGCTGACTCCTGACTATATTACAGAAAAGCAGATGGTAGTTTATGAGTTTATCTTAAGAGAAGCAGAGCCTAACGATGAGTTTGTTCTATTTTACGGGAGAGACTATAAAGCTGTTAAGAAGTGTCCTTACAGTGCAAAGCACAAAGTTAAAAACCATGCCCACGATGCATGGCATGAGAAAATTGGATACTGAGCTAAATAGCTTTATTCTTAATCAAACAAATATTGAAAGCGAGTTGGATGATATGTCCGACTCGCTTTTTTGTCTCGAAGGGGACACTCCTAAAAAGGACACTAAGCCATTTCAAAAAAATTATAAGTGTCCTTTTTAGGAGTGTCCCTTTCGAGACAGTGTCTACTTTGAGAGAGGGGGTGCCATTAAAAGAAAGAATGCTTGAAATATCAACGTTTCTGTGCTATAGTACCCTTGAAAATACATACTTTTATAAGTATTCGAATACTGGAGGATATTATGGCGAAAATCAAGTATGCAAAAAGTGCAGGTAAACCTATTGATGAAACAAAGCGGAGTGAAGCTCGAATTCTCGGTAAAGCTTCTGACGAAAGCTTGAAAGAGCGAAGAGAAATTGCAGGCGAACTTAAACGAAAGCAAGGCAAAACAAATTTGTTAGCAAAAGATATTTTTATTGGAAAGAGTTCTGCAGATGATGTGCAGGATGGACAGGAGGACAAGAAACAATGAGAAAACGGAGATTTCCTAGGCACAAATATTTGATTATTTTCAATTCGTATTTGTATACGATTAAGTCTATTTATCGGAAAAAGATAGAAGAAGGAAAGCATGTTGTGTATGTGCACTTCAATGAAACTTCGGAATCGTATGCGATAAATGTAAAGGACATTGAAAATATGAAGGAGTTCAAAAAAGGCGATTTGGTTACGCTTCATGCCGGTAATGGTGGATATGTTTGTTTAGAAAAAGGCAATACACTTCCTGAGGATGGCAAAATTAAAGTGGCTGAAGTAACGTGCTAAAATGGTAACTGATATAACATCGAAGAAAGGAGAATATCATGCCAGGATATTATATTCATTTAGCGACAGTAAATCCAAAAGCTGCTGTTAATCGTAGTTTTATTTGTGGCGTAGAAGCGCCTGACATTTTGAAAAAACATCTTTATGATGCAAAAGGAGCTTTCAATATTGCAAAAGCTAAATATGAGCAAATGAAAACTCCAGACATGCCTGAATATGAAACGTTTATTCCCAGACTTAAGCAAGTGGAAGAGCGAGGAACTTTGCAAGGTATGCATTATGGAAAAAGCAGTTCTACAAACGTGATAGCTTTTTGGTATGACTTATCTGATGAACAAAGGAAGATGCCTTTTTATAAAGGTTATCTGTGGCATCTTTTAACTGATGCCATTATGTATGGCAGACTCGATATCGATGCAAGGTTTACCGAGACATTGAAAGCGAGAAAAGTTAGCAAAAAGAATTGGGCAGTCGAGAGAGCAAAAGAAGTCGAGATTCTTCATGAAGATTGGGATAAGACTAATGCGAAAGTAAGAAAAACGTATCCTGAAGTTAAGCTAACTCCAGAAGTTGAAGAGCTTGGTGTTGTTGGGTTTAATGATGATGATAATCTGACATACGTGGAGTGGAATTTGCTTAAGGAAACGATTGATTATCTTCGTTTGTTTAATCCTTTGGAAGAAGATCTTGATGAAGTAATTGAAATCATACTTGATAGCATATAATTGTAAGGGTACTAACTATTTTGCGGGGTGATAAAAAATATGAGACGGCAGAGTTTTGAAATAAGGTTGATTGCAGCTGTTATTGGAATATTTGGCATTTTTATTATGTGTATTTTGATGATTTGTCGTGATGTTTCTAATAGAGAAATCATTGAAGAAGATATTGATAATGAAACTGTCAAAGTTGAAGCTGAAACCTTAGATCACACACATGACTGGCAGGAAGTTGCAATAGAAGCAGCAACGATTATTGAAACGAAGGAACTTCGGGCTGTAGCAAGTGAAGGTATTCCGGTGGTTTATCTTACTAGATATAGGAGTAAACAAAATGGTTTAATCCAAGATGAATATATAGTGTACGATGCGGCACTTAATGATATTAGGATTTCAGAAAATATGCCTAATATTCATATCGAAGTTGAATATATTACTGATGGAACACCGAGACTCGAAGTATATGAGCATGGCAAACCGATATGTTCTATATGCGAAGCAAGGCTTCTGAGTTATCAATTGCGCACGTATAAGTTTTATATTCCAGAAGGAACTTTGCTTATACACTGGGAATAATCAAGGAGGAAGAGATGAGATTATATCCTAATTGGAACAAATTTCAGTACGAAGATGCAGAAACCGGAAAGATATATACTTTTGTATTTGACGGTGTTGAATTTTATCGGTTAATCTGTTGGAACGGTGTGACAGAAGCAACGTATTTTGATTATACGTCAGAAGATATAACTTGGTCGTGTCTGAAAGAAGCAATTTTAGTGCTTTGCAAAAACCGAGTTGTCTTCGAGAAAGCTTTTCAGAATGATTTTATCTCGTATGAACTTTTTATGAATTGGATTCAGGAAAATAAGCCGTGGGGAAAACTCGTTCGAGAAACTATCGTTGATGAGATTAATCGAATGTCAACACAAATTGCTTTTTTGTCAAAAGGTTTGGTATAATTACTGTGCTAATAAAAACAAATTTTGAAAAGAGGAGGCTAGTATGCCTCCTTTTGTGTTACAAGTTGAAATTAGATAATTTGGAGATATATAAGAAAATCACGGGTATGTACACACACCCGTGATAAAAGCTTTGAATTAGCAGACTGTATAAACAGCTGCTTTTCTTTGATTCCTGTATCCATGTACAGCATTGAAGTCGTGCCAAATTGCGTCCGTGTAGCGACGCTTAAAACCATTCAAGGTCATAGCATACGCAAGTGCAACGTTAGCAGCTCCAAACAAAGGAGTATCGAGCTTTTTCTGATTGCCGTTGGTAATGAGATATACCTCACAGTAATCAGTGACATGAAGCTCGACCTTGTAAGGCGATGTACGTGCACGAATACATGCCTTTACGATAGGTTCAACGATACTACGATACCGCTCATCATCGGGTCTCATGACAACGTAGTCTTTGGGGGATGCGGGAGCTGATGCGGTGACTGGTGCATGGGGTTCTACGGCTTGGTCTGTTGTGGTTTTGACTTTTTTCTTGAAGAACATGATCTGTTCTCCTTTCATTATAAAAAAATTTTTGAGGCATCGCCTCGGGATTAATAATATTATACAACTTATGTAAATTTATGTCAACTGAAGCCTAAACTAGTTTTTTCATGTGAAATAATTTAGTATAATTAAACATTGGCAAAAAATTACAATCTTTACCTAAAAAATTACTTTTTGATGATTAATGTGTTTACTTTTAGACTGTTTTGAGATATAATATTTCGGCACTTAAAAAGATTGTTAAAGAAAGAAGGTAATATATATGAGATTTGAAGAATGGAAAGGATTTAACAAAGGCAGATGGGAGAAGGAAATTGATGTAAGAAACTTTATTCAATTAAACTACACTCCTTATGAAGGTACAGATGAATTTTTAACAATGCCAACTGAAACTACAAAAAAATTGTGGGATAAAGTTTTAGATTTATACAAACAAGAACAAGCTAATAACGGTGTTCTTGATATTGATACAGAAACTATTTCTACAATCTCTGCACACGAAGCTGGTTATATAGATAAAGAATTAGAAAAAATCGTAGGATTACAAACAGATGCTCCTTTAAAAAGAGCTATTATGCCATTTGGTGGTATAAGAATTGTTGAAAAATCTTGCGAAGCTTATGGAAGAAAAATTAATGAAAATGTTGCAAAAACATTCCATGAAATTAGAAGAACTCATAATGATGGTGTATTTAGCGTTTACACACCAGATGTAAGAGCTGCTAGAAGTTCACACTTAATCACAGGTCTTCCAGATGGATATGGTCGTGGAAGAATCATTGGTGACTATAGAAGAATTGCTCTTTATGGTGTTGACGTTCTTATTGAAGAAAAAATGAAAGCACTTGAATTATTAGATAAAGATTTTGATGAAACAGTTATTAGAGAACGTGAAGAAATTTACGATCAAATTGCTTCATTAAAAGAATTAAAAGTAATGGCTTCTAAATATGGTTATGACATTTCTAAACCTGCAACAAATTCTAAAGAAGCTGTTCAATGGTTATACTTTGGATACTTAGCTGCTATCAAAGAACAAAATGGTGCTGCTATGAGTATTGGTAGAGTAACAACTTTCTTAGATATTTATTTTGAAAGAGATTTAAAATCTGGTGCATTAACTGAAGAAGAAGTTCAAGAATTAATGGATCATTTCGTTATGAAATTAAGAATGGTTAGATTCTTAAGAACTCCAGAATATGATGCACTATTTAGTGGAGATCCAGCTTGGGTTACTGAAGCTATTGGTGGTATGGGACTGGATGGAAGAACTTTAGTTACTAAAAACTCTTTCAGAATGTTACACACATTAACAAACTTAGGACCTGCTCCTGAACCAAATATGACAATTTTATGGGCACAAAAATTACCACAAGGATTTAAAGATTATGCTGCTAAAATGTCTATCAAAACTTCATCAATTCAATATGAAAATGATGATTTGATGAGAGGTTTCTGGGGAGACGATTATGGAATAGCTTGCTGCGTATCAGCTATGAGAATTGGTAAGCAAATGCAATTCTTTGGTGCTAGATGTAACCTTGCAAAAACATTGTTATATGCACTAAACGGTGGACGTGATGAATTATCTGGTAAACAAGTTGCTCCAAAATTTGAACCAGTTACAACAGAATATTTAGATTATGATGATGTTATGTATAAATTCGACAACATGATGGAATATGTTGCAAAAATTTATATCAAAGCATTAAACGCAATTCACTATATGCATGATAAATACGCATATGAAAAAATAGAGATGGCGCTTCATGATGAAAAAATCTTAAGAACAATGGCTACTGGTATTGCAGGTCTTTCAGTTGTTACAGACTCATTATCTGCTATCAAATATGCTAAAGTAAAAGCTATTAGAAATGAAAACGGAATAATTGAACATTACGAAGTTGAAGGTGATTATCCTAAATACGGTAATGATGATGACAGAGCAGATGATATTGCTGTAGAAATCGTTCAAAGATTTATGAATAAGATTGCAAAACAAAAAACATATAGAAACGCAAAACCTACAATGTCAATTCTAACAATCACATCAAATGTTGTTTATGGTAAAAACACAGGTGATACTCCAGATGGAAGAAAAGCTGGAGAACCATTTGGACCAGGTGCAAACCCATTGCATGGTAGAGACACAAACGGAGCAATCGCTGTAATGAATACAGTTGCTAAGCTTCCATATGAATATTCTGAAGACGGAATTTCATACACATTCTCAATCACACCTGCAGCATTAGGTAAAGAAGCAGACGGAAGAGTTAAAAACTTAATCGCTCTATTAGATGGATACTTCAAACAAACAGGTCAACACATCAACGTAAATGTATTCGACAGAGAATTATTATTAGATGCTATGGATCATCCAGAAAAATATCCACAGCTTACAATAAGAGTTTCTGGTTACGCTGTTAACTTTGTTAAATTAACTAGAGAACAACAACTAGACGTTATCAACAGAACAATCCACGAAAGAATATAGGATTTAATATGTTTATAGTAAAAGAAGTTGGCGAATTAAAAGGCCGAATACATTCTTTTGAAAGTCTAGGTGCGGTGGATGGACCTGGTGTAAGATATGTTATATTTATGCAAGGTTGTCCGCTACGTTGTAAATATTGTCACAATAGAGATACAAGAGAATATTCTTTTGGAACAAAGTATACAGTAGATGAAATTGTAGATAAAGTAAAAAGATACGTTTCTTATATGGGTGAAGATGGTGGAGTTACAGTAACTGGTGGTGAACCACTACTTCAAATTGATTTTGTAATAGAATTATTCAAAAAATTAAAAGAACATGGTATACACACATGCTTAGATACATCTGGATTTATCCAAATTGATAAATTGAAAGATTTATTAGATTATACAGATTTAGTTTTATTAGATTTGAAACATATGGACAATGAAGTACATCAGGATTTAATTGGTGTAAGCAATGAAAAAATAAAATTGTTTGCGAAGCACTTAAGTGATAAAGGAATTCCAATGTGGATTAGACACGTGCTAGTTCCAGGAATCACAGATTCAGAAGAACACTTAAAATCACTTAAAGAATTTATTAGTACTTTAAAAACAGTACAAAAAGTAGAAGTGCTTGGTTATCATACTTTAGGAGCTCACAAGTGGGAAATGTCTGAAGAGGATTATCCGCTTGCTGGTGTGCCAGAAGCAACAATCGAAGATGTAAAAAGAGCAAAGAGTATATTGGGAATTGAATAATGACTTTTGTGAGACATCACATTTTGTGGTGTCTTATTTTTTGTTCAAATATAGGGAAAATGTAACATTACTGTAATTGAAATGTGAATGAGTTATGATAAAATAAATGTGGATAAATGAAAAAATATTTGTAACACAAAAACGAAAGAGGAGATTTAAAATGAACAAATGTAGCCTTGTAACCCTTGGGGCTGTAACACACACACACACACACACACGGAATATTGTTTAAATAAAGCTTTTAATAACACTTGTGGAAAAGCAAGTGTTACTTTCGTTGCGAAAAATAATACTGAAAAATTGAAGACTAGTTTCATGTAGGATACATGGGACTAGTCTTTTTGTGTATTTACAAATATTAAATTTAGATGGAGGTAAGTATGAAAAAAAATAAAAGTTTATTTTTGTTGGTAATTTGCATATTGGGTTGCTTTACTACAACATTTGCAGCAGATATACCGCTAACGGTTGGAACGTATACTTCATCAGGGGATGAACATAAAATTGTTATAAGTGGCGATAATACTGTAAAGTATGAAGATAAGTATTCTCTTACAATTAAAGCTTCGGATAGTGGAGATACTATAACTGGAAAAATAGGTACTAACAACAAAGCGGTTACTTTTTATCAGTTGAATGAATCAACTTTAATATCTAGTAGAGTTGATGCGTATACGCATAATAGTGTTTCTACATATTTATACGATTTTACAGCTTTTCGTTTAGTTAACAGTACTGCTAATGTAGATGAAAATGGTGTTGTTGAGTTATGGAGAAACAATACTAAAGTTAATACTTTTGCAGATTTACAAAGTGCGATTGATATGGCTCAAGATGGTGACGAAATTAAGATAACGTCAGATATTAAGCTTAATCAAGGTGCTTATGTTGCTGGCAAAAACATTATTATTGATGGTGGGAATAATAAATTAGATAGGTCTGATTGGTATAATTCCGTTTTTGTTGTTGAAGAGGATGCAATTTTGACTTTGAAAAATATTGTAATTGATGGTGGAGCAAAAGGGTTTGAGGTTGATTATGAAGCTGTTACTTTTACTAATTATAATATTCCTATAGTTTCAGGTTCTGATTCAAGTGACCCTAAGGTGAATTTATCGGCCATCATAACTAAAGGAACACTTGTGACAGATGGTATGGAAATAAATAATAATTATTCGGCAACTGCAGGGTCTGGTATAAGAGTTATTTCTGGAAAAATAGATGTAAAGAATAGCTCTTTTGAGCATAATCGTTCTAATCATGGTGGTGCTATATATGTAGGAAGTGAATTAAAGTCGAATCAGACAGAGTATCCGATAGAAAGTATTAAAATAACTGATTCTGAATTTTCAAAAAACTATTCTACAGGTAGTGGTGGTGCAATATATTTTTATAATACTACTGATGTAAAAATTGATGGTTCTAAATTTTATGATAATGTTACTACTCAATCTAGTGGTTATGGATACGGTGGTGCAATAATATTTAATAAACAAAGTTCGGCCGCATCAAAAAAAGGGTTAAACTTTATTCAAGCTAAAATAAACGATTGTGAATTTGTTGGAAATTGGTGTGGTAATGATGGATTTGCAATACAAAATTATGATGCTGAATTAGAAACAACCAATAGTATATTTAAGGAAAATATAGGAGTTCATCCATCTAGTAGCGTTGCTACATATTCGATGCAAGTAAATGCTAAAAGTGCGTGGCCAAAAGAAAAATTAAAAGGGTGTACATTTGAAGCAAATAAGGGTTCGATTTCTTGTATTGCAGATCATGGTGGGCAAGCTTTATTAACAATAGAAGATTGCCAATTTAATGAAAATATAGGCACAGCTACATGTTATTTTTTAACAAGTATAGTTAATATAAAAAATTGTGATTTTATTAATGAACTTGTAGGTCGTTCTGTTATAGATGGAAATTCATATTCAGAAGTATCTGAATATGCTAAATTGGAAGAGTATAAAGCTCCGCATATTATTGTTGAAGATTGTAATTTTGAAAATATTGATAAGCCATCATTTATACTTCGCAGAAATGATGCAAGATATCCATTAAATAATCAACTTCATATTTTAGGTGTAGTGAATGGAACAATTGATGTTTGGCATGGAATGGATGTTGTAGTGAAAGGAACTTTAAATGGAGATATTATTGCAGATAGAGAAACAACTTCAGGAGATATAACAATATTGGAATCTGGAACGGTAAATGGAAACATTTCTTATGAGAAGAATTCTTACCGTGCAACGATAAGATATAATATTGGAGAATCTGTTCAAATTTTAGGATATGATCAAAAAATAATTTTTTTAGAAGAAAACAGAGTTTACACACCTGCTGAATTGTATTTAATTCATTCAATAGGTAGTGGAGAGGCAAAATTAGAATATTATACAGATAGTGCTAGAACTGTTGCTTGGGATTATAAATTAACAGGTAATATGACACTTTACACAAAATGGGCAGAGCATGAGCATGTATTTGAAGATAGTAATTATATAGCTCAAGAAAATAAAATTTATGAATACTGTGAATGTGGTTATACTGGCAAGGCTATAGGATTAGAAGTGTTATCTAGTTTTGTATATGATGAAGCTGAAAAAGAGTTAAGTATCATTAATGAATTAAACATTTTGGATTCTGAGTATACAATAAGTTATGAATACAATGAAAATGATGAATGGAAAGCTATAGATGAAAAGCCAGTAAATGTTGGTAAATATAGAGGTGTTTTAACATTTGAAAATTTGTCTGCTTATGCTGAATTTGAAATAACAAAAGCAACTCCAGAAATAACTGTAAATAATTTATCTCAAATTGTTGGAAGTGTAAAAGCAGTGACTTATGAGATAACACCAGCAATTACAGATGGTAATGTAAAAGTAGAATATAAGATTTCTTCAGCTGAAGATTTAGAGTATACCGAAGTGTTGCCAACAGGTGTTGGAACATATTCAGTAAGAGTATCTGTTGAAGGAGATTCTAATTTAGAAGATACGCAAATTGTTAAAACATTAGTTATTTCACAAAAACGACATACAAGCTCTTCTAAACCTAGATATACAATAGAAGTTATAGAAAACTTGGGTGGAAATATAACACCAAATACAACAAGAGTTACAAAAGGCACAAATAGAACGTTTAAAATCAAAGCTGATGAAGGTTTTGAAATAGAAGATGTTTTAGTTGATGGTAAAAATGTTGGCGTTGTAGAAGAATATGTTTTTGAAAAAGTGACAGAAAAACATACAATAGAAGTAAAATTTAAGGAAACTAAAAAAGAGGAGAATATAGAATCAAAAGAAGAATGGAAGAATCCATTTAAAGATGTAAGCAAAACAGATTGGTTCTACAGTGCAATAGAATTTGTAAATAGCAATAAACTTATGAACGGAATGACACAAGAAGAATTTGCTCCTAATGTAAAAATGACAAGAGGAATGTTAGTTACAATACTTTGGAGATTAGAAAAAGAACCAGTTGTAAATTATTTGATGCAATTTGAAGATGTTGATGTAGAAAGCTATTATGGAGAGGCTGCAAGATGGGCTGCAAGTGAAAAGTTGGTAAATGGAATATCAGATGAAGAATTTAATCCAAATGGAGATATTACAAGAGAACAACTTGTTACAATATTATATCGATATGCAGTAAAAAACGGAAAAGATGTAAGTGTAGGAGAAAATACAAATATCTTATCTTATGAAGATTTTGATGAATTATATGAATATGCAATTCCTGCAATGCAATGGGCATGTGGAGATGGTATAATTCAAGGTAGAACAGAATCTACATTAAATCCTAAAGATACAGCATCAAGAGCTGAAATTGCAACAATCATAATGAGATTTATAGAAAAATAAAATGTGAAGTGAGTTAGGTGCTTTCCTAACTCATTTTTTTATTTCTGAGCGGTGAAATTCTCGTTTGTACTTTTTGAGATTTTTTGTCTAAACAAGTTTTTTATACTTAGAACTATACCTAGGTAATGTAATATTTTTGTAATTGAATTTAAACAGTCATTGTGATACAGTAAATGTGAATAAAAGAAAAATATTTGTAACACAAAAACGAAAGAGGAGATTTTGAATGAACAAATGTAGCCTTGTAACCCTTGGGGCTGTAACACACACACACACACACACACGGAATATTGTTTAAATAAAGCTTTTAATAACACTTGTGGAAAAGCAAGTGTTACTTTCGTTGCGAAAAATAATACTGAAAAATTGAAGACTAGTTTCATGTAGTATACATGAGGCTAGTCTTTTTGTGTACTTGCAAATATTAAATTTAGATGGAGGTAATGATGTTAAAAAAGAAGAAAATTTTGTTTTTAATAGCGGGAGTAATGTTACTTTCTGTATCTAGTGTTTTTGCAAAAGATTTTTTAGATGTTTCAAAAACACATTGGGGATATGAAGCGATTAGTAAAACAACGGAACTCGGAATAACTAATGGTTATCCAGATGGAAATTTCTTGCCAGAAGGAAAAGTTACTAGAGCTGAATTTTCAAAGATGTTAGTTGAAGGACTAAATTTAACAGGAAAATCAAATATAGATTTTGAAGATGTTTATGATGATTTTTGGGGATATGAATATGTTCAGATAGCAAGTAAATACTTGGCTGGAGAAGCAAGTGGAGAAGAAATATATTACAATCCAAACGCGCCTGCAATTAGAGAAGATATGGCAGTTGCGATTGTAAAAGCTATGAAGCTTCAAAATAAATCTTATCCAGCAAATAGGATAGATAAATTTTTGGATTCAGGAGATATATCTAATGAAGCTAAAAAATATGTGGTTATAGCATCGGAAAGCAAACTAATGGTAGGAAATGCTGATGGTACTTTTAATCCAAAAGGAACATTAACGAGAGCAGAAGCTTCGCAGTTAATTCTTAACTTATTAGAATACAAAGAAGAGCACAAGAAAAAATCTAGTGGTTCGAGTAGTAATAATTCTTCAAGTGTAACTCCAGAAGCAGTTACATATGAATACGAATGGAAAGATGTTGATGGTAGTGTTATCGGTCAAGGAAAGCTGTATATTAAAAATTCAAAAGGTGAATATGTTAATGGCACTTTGAAATTAACTACACTATCTGGTGCAACTATTATTGAAAATGTAACCGTAGATGGAAGCGATAACATTTATATTAAATCTGCGATAGATTCTATAGAAATAGAAAATATACTTTAGAAAAGGAGTTTAAAAATGAAAAATAATTGGATAAAAAGTTTAGTTTTTTCTTTCGCAATATTGTTTTGCATAATACCAACAGTAAATGCAGCTACAATAATAGAAACAACAACTGAAGATGCATATGATACGATAGAGAATAATTCTATAATAGTTGGTGTAACAAAATTTGAATCGGGAGAAGTTTTAACAGCTGGAAAAGTAGCTTTAGCAACATATAATTATATGCTTGTTAATTCGGGAGAAACAAATATAGAAGTTCCAAAAATCTATTATTATTTAGAAGATGCATGGTATGAAATAGATGATGAAAATGATACGACACTTTTAGAAGACACATCTTTAGTAGATGAATTAGATATTTACTTTGTAAATAATGAAGAAAAGATGTTGGAGATACCGGTTAAATATACATTAAAAGAAGGAAAAACATTGGCTTTCGAATCGGATAATAATTCGAAAGATGCAGAAATAAAGTATGAAAATGAAATTATACATGTTCCTGCAAGTGTGAATGAAGTGAAAGTGCTATTGAAAGATATTAATACAAGTGAAGAGCTAGAAATAGAAACATGGACTAAAGAACATAAAAATGATACGACATTTGTTAGTTCTGCTTTGACATATGCGCCTACTTTAGAAAAGTTACAAGCTACATATGAGTTTGATTACTATAATTCAATTGAATCTGCATTTAAGAGTTTAACTGATGGAAGTGGTGAAGCGTCGAATACAGATAAAGAAAACGGTTCTGTTGGGATATATACTGATGAAGATGGAAAATTGAATGTTGTTTTATTAGAAGATGTAAGCATTGATACAAGAATTACACCTACAGTTAATATGACTATTAATCTAGGTGGCAATACTTTAATCTGTACTGAAAAAATAGCTATTGATACTGATAAAACATCTCCTGCCAATATTATTATTGATGCAAGATTGGATGGAAGTGGTATTGAAGTTTCTTCTGGTGTTGTAGGGAATACAGCCAGAGCAATTCAAGCCAAAACAGGTAGTAGTGTGACTGTATTAGGAGGCACATATATAGGAAGTTCTAATGGAGCGAATGGTTCTACAATTTATGCTGCGTCAGGAGCTTCAATAACGGTTAAAGATGCAACTGTTATTGCAAATGAAACTAATGGTCAAACTAGAGGATTTAGTATTTCAAGTGGAGCTACGGCAAATATTTCGAATTGTGTGATTATTGGAGATGTAAAATCTGGAGATTCTAATAGTAAAGGTTATGGTATTTATAACAGTGGTATGACAACAGTGTCAGATTGTGAAATAAAAGCTTATTCAAATTATGATACTGCTAATAGTGTTTTATCTCAAGGAATATTAAATGTAGGAGAAATAACAGTGAACAATTGTTATGTAATGGGTACTCATTCTGGTATTCAAAATGCTGGTACATTAACTGTTAGTGGTGGAACATATGAAAGTTATGGCCATGGTGGTATTTACTTTAGTGGTAATAATACAATTTCTTATGTTGAGGATGCGATTATTAGAGCTTGTGAAATGCCAGAAGGATATACGAATGTGGATATTCGTGGAAATGCGGGACTTTATGTTGGCGGATCTTCAAATATGAGTATTTATATAGATAATTCAAGTATTTATGGTAGTTATCAATCTATTGCTATGCGTGGTGGCACAGGCGAAGAAAATAACAACGTCTATATTTCTAATTCAGATGTTAATTTGGATGCTACTTTGGGAATAAGGATTGATAGCGATACTCATAAATTTTATTCAGGTGTTAATAATAATTTTACAGCTGAAAATACAACATGTCCTGAAGTTTTTGTACAGACAAATGAAACATATAGAAAAGCAGAAATTTCAAATTAAAAAAGTGTCCAAAGGGGGACAGCCTTCTTTGGACACTTTTTTGTTAATTTTAGGTGATGTCCAAACATGGTTGTCCCCTTTGGACAAAATGTGATAAAATAATTTTAGTTAGTTAATCTTACATAGGGAGAGATTTTATGAGTGATATAACACAAGAAAAAAAGGAAAATAGAAAATCTAAAATTTTTATTGTTGGATTGTTATTTTTGATAGTTGTAGTCATCATATCAATTAGTGTAATTGCAATATCAAGTTCAAAAGTAACTCGTGAAGAGAAAATATTAAATTATCTTGAAGATAAATATAATGAGTATTTTGAAGTTGTAAGATTAATTGATAGTGGAGAAAAGGTTTTAATTAATAAACTTAGTATTGATGGTTCGACTTTTGTACCTGAAATTAAATCGAAAAGCACAGTATGTTATTTGTATGAGATTAGATCTTTTAAAGATGATATATTCTTTAATCTTTTGTATGAAGATAAAAATATGGGAGATAAAATTTATGAACCATATTTTAGAATGAGCAGAGGAGATAAGTTTCTTGAAAATATTGCAAATTACACGGCAAGAATGATTGGCGATGAAAATGCTAAAATTGAGATTTCAAAATATGAGTATGAAACGTATGGTTTGGAAGGCGAGATAAGAATTGATGCTAACGTAAATTTTGATGAAGCCATTAATAAAGAGTATATAGAAAATAATTTGAGAGAGATATTGAAATATATTAAGAAAAAGATTAATGAAGTTGAAGATGATGTTTCAGTAGAAGTTGATGTGTATTTTAATAATGGCGTTAGATTGTGGTTCTATGACAGAAATGTTTTACCGATAATATATAGTGAAACAAGTGCAGAAAGTGGAGAATCGTACACACCTTACGAATATATGAATAAGATAAATGTTGGAAATTAACATAAAATACGGTATGATGTAGCCAGAAATCATAATATTTCTAATAAGATTCTAATAAACGGAGGTTTTTATATGAAGAAAATAGCAATAATTGTTATAGTAATTTTACTTGTATTAGGTGTAGGATTTTTTGCAATACCAAAGAATGATGAAAATGAATTGTTAGATAATAATGTTAGTGGAGAGTTAAGTGGCGAAGCTAGTACAGATATTAGTGGAGAAGAAATAGAACAAATTCCAAATGAAGATGAGTATTATGATGTTAATACTTGGACTAGAATTGAATGGGATACAATGTGGAATATTTTATCTAAATATAAAATAGATGAAAATAAAGCAAAAGAATTAAATAATGATGTTTGGCTAAGCGGAGATAAAATAGATTTTAAAGAGTATTTTAAAGATGTAGATTATTCTAAAATTGATAGAGAAGATGATCAAAAAGAATTAATATATACTGAAAATTTCAAGTATATACATCAAGGTTCAGAATGGGAAGAAATTATTCCTGTAATTAATATAGCATCAGATGATGCAAAAGACTTAAATGAAATTATTAAATTTTCTTTAACAGATTATTATAGTATATGGTACAGCATAAGTCTAGAAGATGACATTTTAACATTGGTTATAGCTGGTGATGCTGAAGAATCTGCTGGCTATCATTTATACAAAATAAACATTTATACAGGTGAAGAAGTAAAATAATATAATTAAAAAGAATGCCAAATGAGGCATTCTTTTTTGTTCTAATTGAAATTTATAAATAATAAGTATATGATAAATGTAACTAAAACAAGGAGGTTAGAACATATGAATGCAATAGTTGTTTATAAGAGTAAATATGGTTCTACAAAGACGTATGCGGACTGGATTGCAGAGGAATTAGGCTGTGAGGCAGTAGATGCGAAGAATGTAAAAATAGATGATTTGTTAAAGTATGATACTATTATTTATGGTGGAGGATTATATGCAGAAATAATTAATGGTGTTATTTTACTTACTAAAAATATGAGTAAATTAGAAGGTAAAAAATTAGTCGTGTATACTACGGGAATTACACCATTAAAGTATAGAGAATACTATGATAAAATGGTTATTGATAAAAACTTTGCACCGGAGATAAAGGATAAATTTAAAGTTTATAATTTCCTTGGAAAGATGATAATTGATGAACTTACTTTGGTGCATAAAACTGCTTTAAAAACTCTAAAAAAGATTATGTCAGGAAAAGAAAATCCAAATGAAATGGAAAAACTACTTATAGAACTTTGCGATACAAGTGGAGATTTTACTAATAAAGAAGCTATCAAGGATTTAGTTAAATATGTACGTGGATAAGTTATTTTTATAATAGGAGTAATGAAATGAGTAAAGTTGCTAATATGCTTAATATGTTACAAATGCTAAAAGATGGAGAAACACATTCAATAAAAGAACTTGCAGAAAAGCTTGAAGTTTCGGAAAGAATGATCAGACAATACAAATTGGAGCTGGAACAAGCGGGCATATATTTAAAATCAACTACTGGAAAATATGGTGGTTACATGTTAGAACCAGATAATAATTTTCTAAAAATTGATGATGCCAAAAAAGAAGAAATGTATTTTGAAATGAAGAGGGCTATAAAAAGTAGAAATAAAGTAGAGATAAAATTTAAATCTGTTAATTCGGGTATGACCACTCGTGTGATACATCCGGCAGAACTTTTTTGCTATTTAGATTTGTGGTATGTAGCAGCATATTGTGAACTTAGAAAAGAAATAAGACTATTTAAATTAAAAGATATTAAATCTTATAAAATATTAACTGAAACGTATGGCGAAAATTTGAAAATAAAAAAATAATTGTGACAATAATACTTCCTAAATATATGGTAGAATTATCATGTAACTAGGAAGTTTTATTAATGTAATATGAAAGGAAGAAAGACATGGAAGAAGTAGTTTTTGTAACACACAATAAGGGAAAAATTGCTGCGGCAAAACGTAATATGGAAGGGGTAAATTTTGTAGCATATGAATATGAATTAGAAGAACCAAGAAGTGACGATATTACTTACATCTCTAAATACAAAGTTATGGAAGCGTACAAGCTTGTACAAAAACCATGTATTTCATTGGATTGCGGTTTCTGGATTGATGAACTAAATGGATTTCCAAGAGCTTTTGTGAATTTTGCTTTAGATTCAATTGGAATCGAAGGCATATTAAAGCTTATGGAAGGCAAAGAGAACAGAAGCTGTAGATTCACAGAATGTTTATCATATTACGATGGAAAAGAGTTTCATCAATTTATGGGGAAACATGAAGGTACCTTAACTACTGAAGTTTTGGGAAGTGATTCAGATGAAAAATGGTCGGACATTTGGTATATTTACAAACCGGCAGGTTATAATAAAACCTTATCTCAAATGACTTCAGAAGAAAGAGCGACAAGAATTAGATATGATTCAGTAAGTTCAATGGAAGAGTTTGCAAAGTGGTGGAAGCAAGAATGTAATAGGAAATATTTAACAAATCGTCCTTGACTTTTATGTAAACCATATGTATAATAGATGCGTGGTAACACATTATCCATGGTAGTATTGGAGTTTTTTGATACTACTTGAAACCGATATGAGTGCGTAATACTGAAGGAGGAAGACATTACATGACGTATCTTGATATTTGTGTGGTTTCATTTGTGCTGGGAATCGTTGCATCTTGCGTGGGTAGAGCTATTTTTGTAAAACCAGTTTTTGCAGTGATTGAGAACTGCGAAGAAAATCTGAAGAGACTTTGTTATTATTTGATGGCAAGTGGCCGAGAGTTTTATCAAGCGTGGTATTATATGAGTAGCGAAGAGGTTAAAATTCGTCAGAATGCATTAGAACGAATCAGTAAGATTGAACATCCTAAAATGAGTAGGTTGCTTATGATTAAAAAAGAGAGAGTGCACTATGATGAGTTTGTAACTGCGCTGGAAAAAGCGAAAATTGAAGAACAGTCCGCAAAAGCTGATTACGAACGATTTGGAAAAACGGTATAACACAAAAACAAATTAGGCGTGTATCTCTTGTTGAGATGTGCGCCTTTTGTGTTTTGTAAAGATAATGTGATATAATTTACCTAAATTAATGAATGGAAGTGAAAAACGATGAATAGAAATATTCTGGCTGAGAACACAATTGTTAAATTTGAGAATTTAAGAATTGCTGTTTAGATAAAGTGAATATAAAAATTAGTAATTCTTTAGATTCTCGAAATTAAACTTTAAAATATAAAAAGAATAAAGGAGAAAATTTTAATGAATGATATAAGATTCGAAAAGATTACTAGTAATAAGGAAAAATATATGAATTTGCTTTTAGAAGCAGATCCAGAAGAAGATGTTGTAAGAAAATATTTAGATGATGGTGATATGTATATAGGAATTGCTGAGGGAGAGGTTGTTTGTGAAATAATTATAACTAAAGTAAATGAAGAAGAATGTGAACTTAAAAATATTGCAACATTACCTGTTTGTAGAGGCAAAGGTTATGGACAAAAGCTTATACAATATGTATTTAATGAATACAAAGATAAATACAAAAGAATGATTGTAGGGACTACAGAAAATATGATTCCGTTTTATGTCCTTAATGGTTTTACAAGATATCATCATACTGTAAAAAACTTTTTTGTAGATAACTATCCAGAAGAAATATGGGATGGAGATTTACATTGCATAGATATGTATTATTACTATAAAGATTTAAGTAAATAGAAAAGACCAAACGGGGACGTCCTCATTTGGACATTTTCTACAAGATGTCCAAATGAGGACGTCCCCGTTTGGTCTTTTTTTATTGACAAATTTTCGTATTAATGTATAATGTGTATGTAAGACACAAAGGCTAAGGTGAAGCGTTTTAATAGAAAGGTAGGTGAGAGTTTTGGATATTAGTAATCCTAGATATAAAAATCAAGGAATACATGTAGTTTGTGCTTTGTTTACGGTACGTGATGGCGAAGTTAAAGTTCTTTTAGTTCAAAGAAGCAATAAACCTTATACTGATAAATGGATGCTTCCTAGTGGTGCTGTTTATAATGATGAAGATTGTGAAACTGCAATGAAAAGAGAAATGATAGAGAAGACGGGAATATCGGGTATATATGTAGAGCAATTTCACACTTTCAGTAATCCGAAACGTTCACCGTTAATGAGAATGATTGCTGTTGGATATGTCGGTATCGTAAACAGTGAAAGTATAAAAATAAAAAAGAAAACTGAAAAGACTCAAAACTCGGAATGGTTTAATTTAGCGGATGTGCCAACAGATTTGGCTTATGATCATCGTGAAATTTTACTTGAAGCGATAGAAACGATGAAGAAGAAAATAATGAAGACCCCTATCGTTAAGTCATTATTACCAAAGTACTTTACATTACCAGAACTTCAAAACGTATATGAAGCGATTCTTAATAAAAAGTTTGATAGGAGAAATTTTAGAAAGAAATTTCTTCAACTTAATTTAATAGAAAATACTGGTTTAATGGAGGATATAAAGGGGCATAGACCAGCAAACCTATATAAATTCATAGGTACAGATGAATATGATGTAGACATTTTTTAAGAGAGAATAAAAACTCTCTTAAAAAAATCACATAAATGCGTAAAAAATACACAATGTGTTGAGGAATCAAGAAAAGGAGGAGAGAGGATGAGGTTCGAATTAGAAGAAAACACAAAAGTAAGATTCGAAAAAGATGGCATTTATATTATGAATTCGAAGTATCAAACTAAAGAGAAAATTACTGATGTTGAAGGCGTTGGAAACCTGTTTTATGATGCAATTCATTCAAATGAAGTAGAAGATAATCCGGAACTTCAGAAATTTGTTAAGAAAAACTTCATTGTTCCATTAAAAAGTTTTGAAGAGCTTTTAAAAGATAAAAACAATCGTCATACGAGTGCACCAATTTATATGACTTTAGGAATAACGTCTGGTTGTAATTACCGTTGCAAACATTGCGGAAATAATTCAGTTGTTTCTAAAGAGACTGACTTAACACCAGAAGAAATTTATAAACTGCTTGATCAAATGATTGATTTGAAACTGCTAAAAATTAATTTTACTGGTGGAGAGCCAACTACCAATCCAAAATTAATTGATTACATAAGATATGTAAAAGGCAGAATTCCAAGAATCACGCTTACTACAAATGGAAGTTTAATAACCGATGAAATGGCTAAGAAGTTAAAAGATGCAGGCCTTAATATGGCAAAGATTTCGATTGATGGATTAAGTAAGTTCCATAATGAATTTAGAAATTTTGAAAATGCTTATGAAAAAGCTATAGATGCAATTAAGAACTTCCAAAGTAATGGAATAGAAGTAAGAATTCAATCTACATTAACAAAGTACAATACAGAAGATTTAATTAAACTTATGGAAGTGCTTTCTGATTTGAAAATAAGTCATCAAACTATAGTTCCAGTTTGTCCTATTGGTAGAGCAGATAAAGAGATGATGCTAGATAAAGAAAGTTATAAAAACTTTATTTTAAAGATGCATGATAAAGTTAAATACTTAATTGAAAAAGGTACAACAACTAATTTTCAAATACGTCCGGTATTTGGTGCGAGAGAATTGTTTGAAGGATTAACAAACACATCTTTTGAAACGCTTAGTATGAAATATAGTTGTGAGGCTTTGCAAAACACAATGGAGATTCAACCGAATGGTGATGTTGTTCCATGTTCTTTCTTAAGTATGCCTATCGGAAATGTTCGAGATAAATCTTTAATAGAAGTTTGGAAAGATAATGGAGCAAATAAATTAAGAGGTTTGTTTGAAAATAATAAGAATAATGAGCATTGTTCAAATTGCAGTAAGAGCGAACTTTGTAATGGTGGGTGTATAGCAAATAAATATTATTACCACAATGATTTAACTAAAAAAGAACCATATTGTTTTGTAGATTAGGAGTGAGTAAATATGTTTAAAGAATTAAGAAATGTTGAAAAAAGAGAAGATGGAATTTACATCTTAAATAAGTTAGGACATGTGGCAATGATTACGCTGGACTTGGAAGAAGACTTATATAAATATGCAGAATTAGAAGAGCTTCCAGCTGATGCACCAGAGTTTATATATGACTTAGCTAACATTGGTTTGTTAGAGTATACAAACTATGTTCCTAATGAAGATAAGTTGTATTTTGATGATGCGATTTTGAAAAGTATGGATGATAAGCCTGTTTATAGAGGTCCTGTGATAGCGCATTTAGCAATTACTCACGCGTGTAATATGAATTGTAAATATTGTTCTGTTAAGGATATGCATAGCAGAATAAAAAATGGATTGCCTACTGAAGATTACAAAAAGATAATAGATAAGTTAGTAGATATTGGAGTCTTTCAAATTGGTTTAACTGGTGGTGAACCTACTACAAGACCTGATTTAGTTGAACTTACAAGATATGTTGCGAGTAAAAATGTTGCGTGTAACTTAACAACAAATGGTTATAACGTTCCAGAAAAATTAATTATTGAATTAAAAGAAGCAGGACTTACACAAGTTCAAATTTCACTTGATTCATATAAGAAAGAGGTTCATGAAAAATATAGAACAGAAGGTAGTTTTGATAGGGCCATAGAAACGGCAAAATTGTTTAAAAAACATGGTTTTATTGTTGGGGTAGATACTGTGGTTACAAATGATAATTTAAATGATTTAGAGGATTTTATGGACTTCTTAGAAGAGAATAACTTTGATGGACTTACAATTATCAAATTAAAACAAGGCCACTTAGATTTAGAGACGTTCAAAAAACAAGTGCCAGATTACGATAAATATGCTGAAATTATAGATAGAATTTGTAGAAGAAAGGGCAAACTTGAAGTGACAATTGACTGTTCATCAGTATCTAATTTATGCAAAACACTTACTTTAGAAGAACAAAATAAAATACATTCAGCGGGTTGTCCTGCAGGACATTCATTAATATCAATTGCGCCTAATGGAGACATGTTTCCGTGTGCTGCACTTACAAATGATAACTATAAAATTGGAAACATATTAACAGATGATTTAGAGAAAGTTTGGAATGAAAGCGAATTATTAAAAGGTTTAAGAGGAATAAAAAATAAAGTGGAAGGCAAGTGTAAAAACTGTCCAAAACTAGACGTTTGTAGAGGCGGATGTCGAGGTATCGCAGACAGCTTAAGTGGTAAGAAATATTCGAGCGATGCCAATTGCAAAATAAATCTTTAAGTGAGGGGGTGAGATCATGGTTAAACTAATTATTTCTGCAATGGCTTGTGGTCACTATTGTTACTATAGTAGACTACCAAAGAGAGGTTAGTAAGTTGGACGATTGACCAAACAGGGACGCCCTTGACCAAACGGGGGCGTCCCCGTTTGGTCAAGGGCGTCCCCGTTTGGTCAAACATTCTTTGGAGGTGTTTAAATGTTAGAAGAAAAAATACGAAGTATGTATCTAGATAGAAAATGGGACCAAAGAATAACTGATGTAATAGTGGACTTTGTTTATGGAATTCAAAAAATATATGGCAATAAATATTTAGATAGAATTTTAAATAGACTAAGTGAATTAGAAGAGATTCGAGAAGAGTTTGATAATAGCAAATATCAAGCTTCTAGCAAGAAAAGTTATATTGTGTTCTTTAAAAAAATAAAAGATGATGAGAAGTTTAAATATGTACTAGAACATGAACTGTTTCATTTTATTCAAAAAGAGGGAAGTAAGTTTGAAGAGGTGCCTAAGAAGTATAAAGAATTAGTTGATGAAAATATAAAATTCTTTTTGTTTGAAGAGGCGTTTGTTCAATATTTTACTGCAAAAATAAATGGCAAAAATCCTGAGTATACATTTGTTGATGAAACTGGGAAAGTTAAGAAATATTGGCTTAATGAATGTTATAAAGATATTGTAGGTGTAGTAGAAGAATTAGAAAACAAAATCGGTGAAAAAGAACTTTTTGATATGTATATGGATGACGAATGCTATGAAAATGAAATCGAAAAGTATGATGCTAAATATGGGAAAAATTCATTTGTTGATTATGTAGAAATTATATGTGGTGATAAAATTTAAGAATACAACTGTTTTAAAATTAGAAATATTACATGCGATGACTTTACAATTTTATTTTTTTGATATAATAAATAAAAAATATAATACACAAATAAAATTGAAATGAGGGAAGCAATAATGTATATTGAAGAAAATGAAGAGAAAATTATAAAAAAATTAAGAGAAGAATGTAAAGAAGATTGCAGAGGTCAAAGAATTCCTGTTGAAATTTTAGTTAGAAAAGAATTCTCTTTATTAAAAGAGAGTGGGAAGATAGATATTGTAACAGAAGAAATGATAAGAGAACGAGTAGATTCAATCGTGAATATGGATAATGATTCGGAAATATATGGTCGATTAGCCAATATAAAAAACGTTGGTGAAAATCTTATTCATCTTGTGGATGCGTGGTTAAATAATAATTATGTGGAATACCAATTAAATGATGAAATAAATATGGAATATATTATTAGAAAAGTTTTTAATTATGGTTGCGAAAACATAGAAAAACTAATGCAAGCAAATCCAGAATATTATCTTGAAGCGATTTTTTGGATGGATAAATTGACAAAAAAACCTGAAATGATAGAAAATTTTAAAAGAATGAATTTTATTGAAAGATAAAATATTTATATATCATCGTTAAACGAAAAGGAGCAAGGTGTATTTCAACCTTGCTCCTTTTGACCGTATTTAATTTTTAGTCAATAAATTAATGCTTTTTGAAGACTCGTGCGTAAAGAATAACTTTGATTTTTTCTCTAAGAACAATGTCTTCGATGAGACTTAGAACAGTTTCTATTTCTCGTTCATCGAGTTTCAAGTGCTCGCTGCTATATCCCCAGTATTTTCCGTGTTTAATAGGAGTAGGTACACCAGGGTATTCGATGACATCATAAATAGTAAAAGTTTCTTCTACAGCACTTAGTTGTTCATCAGAAATTCCCCGAGAATGCAACCATTCCAAAAGCTCCTTGGTAGATTCCACATAGTTTTCATTAACAGTTACTTCAGGACTAATAATGTCGTTGGTATTAATTCTCAGAATGGTTTTATCGTCTACATTAACATTACTACTCTTGAGAGAAATCTTATTTCCATCTGCGAATTTTACCACTTTGGTAACCCAAAAAGAATAGAATTCGACAATATCGACAATGTCATCCCGGTTAGTAAAATATTTAGCAGAAGAGCGATACGCACTATCTTCATCTTCTTTAGCAGTTGTGATTACCTTTAGTTTATAGCCGGCCAGAAGAACTAAAAGTTTTTCGAGATTATAACAAATCTTCTGTTTCATATTTATCCTCCTTATCAAATTTTGTCTAATTATTCTTATCTCGAACATAGAGTTTAGAAAAGAAGCTTTACCAGAGAGTCTGCGATTTCCTTTTTTGTATTGCATTCAGTAATGATTCCATCTTCGCCAAGAATCATCGCCCAATGCTTACCTTTGCCGATTTTTGCAAGGTCGTTTGCAACGATATAGTCAGCGCGATTTTTTTCTCTAAGCTTGTTTGCAACATCAAAGAGTTCTTCTTTACTTACACCTTCGAGAAGTTTGAAACCAACCAAAGTAACATCAGGAGCCATCTCTTTGATTTTGCTAATTACCTTGGTTGTGAGTTTAAGCATAGTCATGAGGTGAGGTTCATAGGAAGAAATCTTTGTTTCATCGTTGCATACTGCGCGAGGATTTTCAAAGATGTTCATCAAAGTTTCGCGAGTAAGATTTGCTTTGTCAGAAGCATGCTGAATTGCATCATAGATTTCGTCGATAAGATCTTCGGCGCGAATTACATATTTGCCTGCGTAATCTCCAACTGCAGAAGAGTGAACTATGATATCAATTTTTGCAGTTGCAAAAATTTCACGAAGAGCATTAAGCAAATCGTCAGTAGAATCAACTGTGACGAATTTGATTTTGTCGCTTTCAATTTTAGGTTTATAAGCCATCTTAGGAGAGATGTAATAGATGGTTCCGATTTCATCAGATTTACTTTCAAGAAACGCATCTGCTACAACGGCTCCCAAAGCTCCAGTAGACATGTTTGTAATTTTCATTACAGCATCGATTCTTTCGTTGGTAGGGCCAGCGGTAATAATAATATTCTTTTTCATTTCAAATACCTCCATTAATTTAAAATTGTAATATCACGTGGATTGTTTAAATACTTGTCACTTCTACCAAAGCGACTTAAGTTTTCAGGATACACAAATTTGCCATACACAGTTTGTGGAATACTTTTTTCAAGAGACAAAATATGACATACGTTTCGCTTGGAATTGATACCTTCGGAAAGTAACCAGTCTTTTTCATGAATTGAGATAGGTCCATAGATATAACTTTGACCATCGGCATAAGGGTCATTTTGATACGTGCTGATTGCGTTTAATACAAATGTGTAAATACCTTCAACATGATTGTGAATGCTTATGGTTTCTTCTTCAAATACATGTGTGTTTGAATTTGAACAAATTGCAAATATACCAAATAAGTCTTTTTGTAAAGTTTGATTTCGGGCAATGTAGTAAGCCGCATGGTAGTATTCCATACAATTTAAGATATAAACTTTTTTGCCTTTAATCCAAAATTCGTGCTCTTTGAGGCTATTTTTGATAAATTCTTCAGGAGCAACAAATGTGATTTTTCTTGCCATGGGTTCTGCGCCAGAAGCATATCCTTTAGGAATTTCAAACTTTTTGCCGTCTTGAAAAACTACAGTTGTGTTGATTCCATTTTTGTAATAGCTACCAGCTACGATGATTCGGTCTTTGGAAAGTTTTAAATATTCTTCGTCAAACTTTTCAAGATATGCCATTTCAGGGAAGAGTGCTATGTCTGGTTTGTGTGTTGAAATAAAATCGAATGCTTTTTCGATTTGCTCTAAAACTTCGTTTGTTTCAATTAAATATTCCTTTTGACTATCACAATCGCATTGAATTTCTAATTGAAACATGCATACGGATAAATAGTTATTCATCGTTTTTCCTCCTTAAATTCTTTTTACAATTGCAGTATACGTGCTTTAGTGATATAATTCAAATACATAATATTCATATTTATTATAACTGGAGGTTATAACATGGAAATTAATTATGAGTCATATAAAATATTTTATACGGTAGCCTTATATGGAAGCATAAGTAAAGCTGCTGAAGCGTTATACATATCTCAACCGGCTATTACAAAGGCTATAAAAAAATTGGAAAATGAATTAGGAATAACGCTATTTAATAGAAGCCCAAAAGGAGTCACCTTAACGGAAAATGGAAAGGTGTTTTTTGAATTTGTAAAGAATGGTATTGAAAGTTTTGTTAATGGAGAACACAAACTTACTTCTCTAAAAAATCTTGAAACAGGTACTATAAAAATTGGAGCAAGTACTACGGTAACAAAATACTTTTTACTTCCTTTTATAGAAAAATTTCATAAGTTATATCCTAAGATTGATATTTCTATAACAAACCATTTAACAACTACGCTTGTTTCTATGTTAAAAAAGGGAAGTCTGGATGTTTTAATTGTTAATTTACCTATGGAAAATGACAATGAACTTAAAGTAACTCATTGTAAGGAATTACATGATTGCTTTGCTGGAAATAAGTTTTATAAAAAAGAAATTACAAAGAAAATAAGTTTAAAAGATTTAACAAATGATTATCCGATAATAACTCAAAAGGAACCTTCAAATACAAGGGCGTTTTTGAATCAGTTAATGGAAAAGCATGAAATAAATTTTCATCCTAAATTTGATATAGTAAGTTATAGTTTAGTAAAAGACTTTGCTAAAATTGGAATGGGGATATCTTATATAACTAAGGAATTTACTAAAGAGGAATTTGAAAATAAACAACTTTTTGAAATTCCAATAAAAGAAAAAATTTCTGAAAGAGGCTTAGGAATTGTTGTTCCGAAAAATACAATTTCTAGCTTTGCTACACAACGATTTATAGATATAATATTAGATGAAAAGAAGAAATAAGGAGCGTGGTATTGTGATTTATACTCATTTGACTAAAAAGGCAATGAAGATTGCATTTAATGCACATAAAGAACAAGTTGATAAAAATGGCATTCCATATATATATCATCCAATTCATTTGGCTGAACAAATGAATGATGAAAATACGACTTGTGTTGCTTTGCTTCATGACGTAGTAGAAGATACAAAAATTACATTTGAAGATTTAGCAAAAGAAGGTTTTACAGATGAAATATTGGAAGCATTAAAATTAATGACACATGATGATGCCGTTCCTTATTTGGATTATGTGAGGAATATAAAAAATAATCCGATTGCAACAGCTGTAAAGCTTGCTGATCTAAATCATAATAGTGATTTAACACGACTTGATGTAGTTGATGAAAAAGCAAAAGAACGTGTCCAAAAGTATAAAAAAGCAATTGAGATTTTGGCAGGTAGAGATGAATAAAAATAGATAGGTTAGTTTGCAGAAAGGTGATGTAAGAAATGAAAGTATTAATGGCAACAAAAAATCCAGGAAAGATTGAAGGGGCTCGCTTAGCTTTTGAAAAGTATTTTGACAATGTTGAAATAGAAGGCTTTTCGGTAAATTCGGATGTAAGTGAGCAACCTTTTAATGAAGATATTTATAAAGGTGCAAGAAATAGAGTAAATAATCTAAAAAAATATGCGGCCGAAAATAACATAGAAGCAGATTTTTATATTGCGAGTGAAGCTGGTATAACTAATTATTTTAAAGAATGGATAGATATTAATTTAGTTATAGTTGAAAGTAAAGATGGAGTCGAAAGTGTTGGAACCAGCCAAGGTTTCCCAATTCCTGAAAAATATATACCAGAAATAAAAGAAAAAGAATTAAGTTTTGTAATGGATAAACTTTTTAATGGTGAGGGATTAGGTAAAGGAAATGGTGGTATAAGTTTTCTTACTAAAGGTGAAATTACAAGAATTGAGTTAACAAAAAATGCATTTATAATGGCTCTTACAAAGCATATAAATGACGATTTGTGGAGATAGGAGGGGAGATAATGACAGGAATAATAATTGCGATAGTAGTAATCGTTTTGATTGTTGTGATAGTAATCAGAAACAAACTAGTTGAATTAAAAAACTTAACGGATGAAGCTTTTTCGACAATGGATGTTTATTTAAAAAAGAGATGGGAGCTGGTTCCAAACTTGGTAAGTACCGTAAAAGCATATGCAGAGCATGAATCTGATATTTTTGAAAAAGTTTCTAATGCTCGTGCTGGTAATTATGATGTATTAAAAAATGATGACAAAATAGAGGCAAATCTAAATCTAGAAAAAGGGTTAGAACAAATCAGATTTGTAGCCGAAGCATATCCTGAATTAAAAGCAAATGAAAATTTTATGCAGTTAAGTGATAGTTTAAATAAAGTAGAAGAAGATATTGCTAATGCGAGAAAATATTATAATGCAACTGTTCGAAAATATAATGATAAGGTTGAAATGTTTCCTAGTTTAATTGTTGCTAAGTTATTTGGTTATAAAACAAGAAAGATGTTTGAAGCGAGTAGTGAAGAAAGAAAAAATGTTACAATAGATATGTAAAGGAGGAAAACAAATGAAAAAATTCTTGTTATTATTAACGATATTGATGTGTTCAATATTTTCAAATGTTTTTGCAGCTGATTATTATATTGAAGATTACAATGTGTATATTATTGTTAATGAGGACAATGTTTTGAATGTTGAAGAAGAAATAACTGCAAAATTTGAAGTTCCAAAACACGGCATAATAAGAAAAATTCCATTAAAAAATACAGTTGTTAGAAATGATGGAAGCACTGAAAAAATAGTGTGGCTATAAAAAACATTGATGTTGACGGTGCAGATTTTACAATTTCTTCAGCTAGTGGTTATAAATCTATAAAAATAGGTAGTGCGTCTACGACTGTAACGGGAACTAAAAAATATAGAATAACTTATGATTATGAATTACCAAAAGACAAAAATAAAAATTTTGATGAACTTTATTTTAATATTATTGGAACAGAATGGGATACATATATAGAAAATGTTACTTTTACAATAACTATGCCAAAGGATTTTGATGAAAGTAATGTTGGATTTTCATTAGGAACAAAAGGCATAATTGGAAATGATAATATGACTTATACTGTAAGAGATACAACTATCGGCGGTAGTGTAAATCAGATTTTAAAAGCTGGAGAAGGTTTAACTATTAGATTAGAACTTGAAGATGGATATTTTAATGCACCTCTTTTTAGATTTGATGGAACAATATTTTTTAAAATCGTGGTTATAGCGGCATGTACATTTGTTGTATATACGATTTGGTATAAATACGGAAAAGATATAGAAACTGTGGATACAGTAGAATTTTATCCACCGGAAGGTTACAACAGCGCGGAGATTGGATTTTTATATAGAGGGTATTCTACAGATATGGATACTATTTCATTATTAATATATTTAGCTAACAAAGGATATATAAAAATAAATGATGAAAAACAAAAATCACTTTTTTCTAGTGTGAATTCATATACTATAGAAAAATTAAAAGATTATGATGGTGATAATGCTAATGAAAAAATGTTTATGGATTTATTGTTTGCTAATAGTAATACTGTAAGTAAAACTACATTTGAAAGACGTTTAAATTCTATTTCATACAAAGTGAAAGCAACAATTGATAATAAAGAAAATAGAAAAAATATCATTGTAAAATCTGCATTTTCAAGAAATCTTTTAATAGTAGCTTTTATTGTTTTTGTAATATTTTATTCAATCCTTAGTGTGATTGCTAGTGAATCGAGTTGGGCAGAAGCATTTATGATAGGATTTTTGATGCTATTTTATACTCCATTCTGGATTGCAGGTTTTAAAATCCCAGGACCAATGAAAATATTTTGGTTTGGATTTACTGGTTTTCATATGACTGCCATGCTTGGCGGATTTGGTGCTTGGAGAATGTTTGCGAGTTTTGAAAATGCAATCTTATCAATAATTGGTTTTATTAGCATTGCCATAATGCTTATTTGCTTGATGAATATGTCAAAAAGAACAAGTTTTGGTGCACATATTTTAGGGAAAATAAAAGGGTTTAAAAGATTTTTGGAAGTTGCTGAAAAGGAAAGAATTTTAGCCTTAATTGCTGAAAATCCAAACTATGTTTTTGATATATTGCCATATATGTATGTGTTAGGTGTATCAGATGAATATATTAAACAATTTGAAAGTTTTGTAAGCGAGTCGCCAGAATGGTATAATAGTAGTGACAGTTTTAGTACGTTGCATTTTGCACATTTTATGAATGATATGGTGTCATCTGCACATTCTAGTACTGTTTCGAGTGGAAGCAGTTCTGGTGGTGGAGGAAGCAGCGGCGGTGGATCTTCTGGCGGAGGTTCTGGCGGTGGCGGCGGAAGCTCATGGTAAATAAATTAAAGAGTTGAGGTTTTTACTTCAACTCTTTTTTGTTAAATTGAAAAAACAATATGTATATGATATATTAAAAAAGAAGTTGTGAAAGGTGGAGATGTAATGAGACTTGTTAGTATTCCAAAGGATAAATATGATGAATATAGATTAGATGCAATTTTTGATTGTTATAAATGGGATCCACAGTTTTTAGATAACAATACAGTAGCAAAACATGTATTAGTTATTACAGAAGAGGAACATAACGAATTAGAACGTTTAACAGAAGAGATGGATAAAGAAACTATCGCTGCTGAAGAATTTTTAAATCAAAATTTATATTTAGCAAAGCCTCTAGCTTTACCAAGACAAATTTATAATGAGCTAAAAAGGATGAAGAATTATGATGCAAAAAAACATATAAGACTTATGAGATATGATTTTCATCCGACTACAGATAATGAGTGGGCAGTAAGTGAAGTAAATAGTGATGTTCCAGGTGGTTTTGCAGAAGCTTCTTTATTACCTCAAAATGCAATGAACTTTATTGGTAAAGATTTGTATTGGTATAAAAATTTTGGTGAAAATTTAGCTAATGCAATTGCAAGCAAAGTTAAACCTAATGGAAGAATAATGATGGTTCATTGCACATGCTATAGTGACGATAGACAAGTTATGCAGTATATAGGTGATCGACTTGAAGCTAAGGGATATGAAGTTCTTTATGGTGCGGCGGATCATGTTAACTTTAAAGATGGTGAAGCATATAGTGTTTTAAATAATGCGGAAGGAAAGCTTGATGGTATATTTAGATTTACTCCTTTAGAATGGTTAAGAGGAATAAAACCAAAACGTTGGGATGGATATTTTGATACCATTACACCATCATGTAATCATCCTGTTGCAATATTTGCTCAAACAAAACGTTTTCCTCTAGTATGGGATGTATTAGAGAAGAAAGGTATAAAATTAGATACTTGGAGAAAACTTTTACCTGATACTATAGAAGTAAAAGATGCTATAAATAAAGAGGGATATATTTTTAAACCTGCATGCGGACGCGTTGGAGAAAAAATTTCTATTGAAGAGGCTTGTGCTGAAGGTGAATATAAAAAGATTTTAGATGAAGTAAAAAAATATCCAAAACAATATTTGGCTCAAAAGAAATTTATTAGTAGACCTTTAACTAGTGATGAGGGAGATAATTATCATGTATGTTTGGGTTCTTATACTGTTGAAGGTAAACATGCTGGATACTATGCAAGAATAAGTAAAACTCCACGTATAGATTCTAATGCAGCAGATATACCAGTTTTGATAGAAAGAGGTGAGCGTCATGAATAATAAAGAAGTGTATAAGATATGGGCTCCTACTGGTGCAAAATGGGTTGATTGGGTGAGACCAGTTCCGTTTGTTATGATAAATGAAAATTTAGTTACTGATGAAGTTTATGATTTTTCTATTCCGAATATTTATTATATGAATGAACTTGATTCTAAAACAGCACTGTTTATAGATACTCAAGGTTATACAGGAATCAAAGAGGGGATTGCACTTGCCAAAATAGGTTATAGACCAATTCCTGTTTATAATGGGACTTATGCACCAAATGGTAGTGCCTCTAATGTAAATAGTATTGGAATTCCTTTTGCATTAACATGGGGTGCAAATAAGTTAAAAGATATTGAAATAAAACAAGACGCGATGCCAGCTTTTTTATTAGATAGTAATAGAATGAGTTTTGTAAAAAAAGATGTTTCGATTTTTGATAATAGTTGGGATTTATATCATCAAGATGTTCCTTCTGGAAAATATTTAAAAGAAAATGGAATAGAAAAAGTACTTGTAAAAGGTGAACGTTTCAATAGAGATTTGAAAAAGTTATTATACAATTATCAAAAAGTAGGAATTAAAATTTTTTATACAGATGGATATAGTGAAAAGAGGTTGGTTAAATTACGAAGACCAGCCAAAAAAGATGAAGATTAAAAAGTGATTATTCAAATAAAAAACTCTCAGTTAAAACTGAGAGTTTTTATTTTTAAGATTAATGACCGCCTCCGGCCACCGCCGCCTCCGCGACCACCATAGCCACCATAACCACCGTTGCTAAAGCTGCTTCTGTATGATGAAGATGTTCTATATGATGTACTTCTAAATGAACGTGAACTTGAATAAAAGCTTCTTGAACTAGTAAATGAGCTGTTAAGTATTTCACTATTAGCAATTTCAGGACATCTTATTTTTAATACTTTAATAACCTTTTTTGATATACCAAATGCTGTAGCATAAACTAAGTATTTTTCCCAGATAGGAAGTTCTATATGTGTTCTTTCATACATTAGTGTTGAACTATTTAAGAAGTTATATAATCCTCTCCATTGTTGATAAGCATCTTCGCCTTTTGGTGTAAGCAATACAGATTCGTTTGCAATTTTGTTTAGAATAAAATAACTAATGATACAAGCTGTACCTAATATAAAATAAGCACCATAAGCTAAACCGTATTGTGTTTGAATAGAGATAAAGTTAAAGAATACCATTATAAAAATTCCTAATATAAGAATCGTTGAAGCTTTGTTGTTTAAAGCTTTTTTTGCTTCATCATATTTTGGTCTTTGGAAATATCCTTCACTAACACCGATTTCGGCAGTTGAATTTTCCATATTCTTTATAAAAGTATCTGTTCCAGAAAGATCTCTAGATACTCTTTTTTGAAAATTATCCATTGTAAATTCTAAACCGTAAGAATGTTTTACAATTAAGTTGAAATATAATTCTTCTGTTCTTGTAAGTGGTTCTAATTCTTCTTCTGTTGGTTTATCACTATTTAAGTTTGAAATTACTGAAACAGCTTGAGAATTTAGTGCGATTTTCTTTGGTTTATGTTTTACGAAAATTTTTGTATTTTTTAAAGTCCAATCTTTGTGCGTATCTACTTTTTGTAATTCAATATATCCTTTACGTACTAAGCTTAAAATTATTGCAGAGTAGCCGTCTTCTTTTTTAGGATTTGTATTTTTACAGAAAACTAAATCTGCAACAAATGATGGATCAAGGTCTTTAGGAATTTCTCTGTAATAATCTAATTTGATTGATGGTTCGAAGAAGTTATATTTTTTTCTAATTTTTCCTTTTTGATAAAAACTATACATTATAAGAATAGCACTGATTAGAAGCGACCATCCTAATATAGAATATTTCTTGTCTTCGTACGCTTTACATTCTTCCATAAATATAATGTGTTCATTTTCGATTTTCTCAAGAGCGTTGTCATAAGAGTACATATTATTTGGTGCGTATTCAGTAAAGATGTGTTTGTCTGCGCCGTATGAAACGAAAGAAAATTCAATATATTGTGTATATGGATTGAATTTCAAATCAGATTCATCTAAGTTTATTCTAAATGTGTAATAACCTGGGTTTATTGTTTTTGATTCTTCAATTGGCAATTCATATGCGTTTGTTCCGTATGAATGAGCATAATAGTTTCCTGCACGTGGCATTTCATCAATAGGGAATAGAACTTCTGCATTAAAAGATTCTAAATAATTTATAGTTTCTTCTGAGTAGAATGTTAAATATAAATTAGAACAGTCTAAATACCTAAATGCAGCGTTTGTCATTTCGTATTGAATTTCGAATGTGACTTCTTCGCGATACAAGCCATCTACGTAAAATAGAACACATTCATATTGACGCCTATATTCATTATAAGGACCTTTACTATAATACCATTTTCCAGGGCCTAAGCCGTTTTCGGTATCGATATAATCGTTATCATACCAATAAAGTTTAGGACTTTCATCATAAGTTGTTGATGATCCATCTTCATGAATTTGTCTTACATAGTTTATTTTATATTCGTTTTTTAGACCGTCAATTTCATTTTCTGGTAATGCACGCCATAACTCCCAAAATAAATTGTCTTTTGAAGCTGCATGAATATCATAAGTTAATCTTTCTGTTACTATTATTTTGGCTTCTTCATTTGGTTCATCGACGACGACAGCTTTATAATCGACATCGGTTATTCGAGCATAGTCGTTTGCTAAGTTATTAGGTAAATTATCGAAACTTATGCCCCAACCATTAATTAATATGTATGAACAAAATACATAGAATAAGATTGTTCCAGTTTTTGAATAGAATAGTCCAAAGCCAAAAGCATAAATCATAAGAAAGAATGTAAAAAATATACCTATGAATAACAATTCTAAATTTCCGCTAGCAAAGCTTGCAAATGCAAGTAATGATAAATATAGCAATGTACAAGTTAAAAAAGTTTTCTTGTTTTGCATTTTCCCCCTTCTTTCGTATAAATGTAGTGTGATAAATTTCATAAATAGTATATCTAAAAAGAGGAGAGTATGCAAAGAATTTGTTTAAATTTGGAAGAAAATGCGCTATAAATATTTTGACTTTTGTAAGATAGGGTGGTAGAATACGAGCTGGACGCATACATTCACATATTTGAAACAATTACAGGAGGATACTCTCATGGTAATTAAGGGAATATCTCAGGAACAACTCTGTGAAATAAAAAGAGTTCAAAAACATTTTGATGGGTTGGATGGAAAAATACTTAATGTCGAACCTGTCAACAACGGAAGAATTAACACGACATACAAGGTGACAATTGCTTTTGAAGGTGCTGGTTTTAGAGCGTATATCTTTAGAGCAATTAACACGCATGTTTTCCGCAAATTCGTAGAAATGATGAACAATACTAATATTGTTACTGAACACATTCGTAGCAAAGGCGAAACCACTTTATATTTTCATCCGGTTATTGGAGAGTTGACTTGTGAATCACCATGGATTTATTTCGATGGAGAAACAAAGATGCATTGGACTGTTTGTGATTTCATTGAATCGATAACTAAAAATGCACCGGAATCTCTGGAAGATTTTGCAGCACTCGGAAGAATGATTGGAAAAAATTCTATGCAGCTTGCTGATTTACCCAAAGAAAAATTTGAGCAGCTTGTAGAAACAATTCCTAACTTTCATAATACGCCCGTTCGTTTTGGAACATTTTTTGATGTTTATGAAAGAGACGAATATAACCGCGTCGAAACGTGTAGGGAAGAAATTGAATTCATTCTTGTGAGAGAAGCTTTTGCAGATCTTATAACAGATCCGCTTGAAACCGGAGAAATACCAGAGCGTGTATCGCACAATGATACCAAACTCAATAACGTCTTATTTGATAAGAATACTGGCAAAGAAAAAGCTATAATCGATTTGGATACGACAATGCCTGGAACGGTGCTTTATGACTTGGGTGATGCGGCAAGATATGCTTGCAATACTGATAGTGAAGAAGCCGTTACAGTAGAAAATGTCCATTTCAACAGCGAGAATTTCTTCTATCTTGTAACAGGTCTTCTTACAACGATGAAAGATGTAATTACTCAAAAAGAAGTTGATATGTTGGTCGACTCTGCATGGGTAATTACTTACGAACAGTCTATCAGATTCCTTACAGACTATCTCGATGGTGACAAATACTTCGGCAACAAAATCGTAGACGAAAATGGTGAAACACAAATTCGCGAAACTAAAAATTTGGAACGCGCACGAGTTCAGATTGCACTTCTTCAGAGTATTGAAGAACAGTATAACGAACTTACACAAATGGTAAAAGACATCTGGGATGAAATCCAGAAGTGACAAAATGGATATGCAAGGTTGGCTAAAAAAGCCAACCTTTTGTGTTTTATAAAGTAGTTTAGTAAAAGGATTGATATTGAAAAATATTTTTAGACTTGACTCGTTTTCAAAATTATGTTAAGCTATGTATTGTATTAAAGGAAAGAGGTATTAATATGAAAAAAGAAATGTTTTTAAACCAATTACATCATCATCGTAGGAGCTTGTAACTATTGCATTGATTGCGTAGGTACAAGCTTAAGTGCTGTGCCTACGATAGTTTAAAGATATTTTGTAGATATGAGACTATTTGTAGGATTAATAAAAAATCTTGCGAATAGTCTTTTTTTGTTACCTTTTATTTTGAAAAAAGTGCACGTTCAAAAAAGTAAGGTAACTAACTTTTAGTACTTTAATTAATAAAAGAAAGGATGTTGAAAATGATAAAAGTAGAAGAAGGAATTGTTTTTAGTAACGATATTTATCGAATTTTACAAGGACAAAATGCATTGGATTTTGATTATTCAGCAAATGGATTAATCATTCCAACAAAAGAACAAATTGAATTTTTAAGAGCGGATTTTGAAAAAGATGTTAGAACAATTTTTAATAATAAAGTAACTATCTTTTCGGAAGAGCAAATGGAAGAATTTTTATCTACAGCGTTAGATAATGTTAGGGAGTATCCCCATTGTATCTTTGGATAAAATTTATTTTCGAGATGCAGATGGAATATTTTTAGATTGTACTAGATTAGATAAATCTAAAAAATTGGTTTCTAGAAAAAATCCTAATTCATCTAAAAGTGTAGAAGAACAAATAGTAGATATTTCAAAGAAATTATTAGAGGATGGAAAACGTGAAATTGTTATAGCTGATGATGTTGTATTTTCAGGAAATGTTTTACGAAGTTTAATAAATTTATTTGAAGGATGTGGAATAGAAACCGTAGGAGTACGAAGTTCTATAGCGACCGAAGAGTCCTATGAATATTTTAATAGAGTATTACCTAAAGGACTCATGTGTGGATGTTTATTAGGATCAGAAGTTATTGATCAAATTTGTGAAAGAGATTTTTACTTTGGTATCGTACAAGCGGGGATATCTAGTGTAAGGCCAGATGGAAAGATTTTAAAAAGACCGTACTTTAAACCGTTTGGTAATCCGGTGGAAAGAGCATCTATTCCCAAAAGATTTGAAAGTATATTTTCAAATAATTGTTTGATGCGTTCAATGTATTTATGGAAATGCATTGAAGATAATACTGGAAGAATGATTAATATAGAAGATATGCCAGAAGAAATTTATGGTACAAAGTGTGAAGATAGAGTTTTAAATACATTAAGGAAAGGATTGATTTTTTATGAAAAAGATACAAGTAGGGATAATGGGGAGCGCAGCTGATTTAAATTATAGTGAAGAGGCGTTAGTATTTGCAAAAGAAGTTGGAAGACTAGTTGCTGAAAGTGGAAATATTTTAGTATATGGAGCTGAGAAAGAATACTCATCTTTGTCTACTAATGCAGCAATTTCTGCAAGTGAAAATGGAGGAATGACAGTAGGCATTACTGGTGGAAAAGGAAAAGATGTTTATGGAGATTTTAGACCAGATGTTTTGATTCCTTGTGGATTAGAAATTGGAGGAGGAAGAGAATTTACATTAGTACTTTCTTGTGATGTTATTATTGCAATAAGTGGAGGTTCTGGAACGCTTACCGAAATAGCAATTGCTTACCAAGCAGGAATTCCTATAATAACTGTTCCAAACTTTGAAGGTTGGGCAAGTAAAGTATCAGATAAATATATTGATGATAGAAAAAGATTAAAATGTATTGAAGCAAAAACTCCAGAAGAAGCTGTGAAAAAAGCTTTGGAATCGATAAAAAAATAAAATTTCGTACTTGTGGGACACTCATTGACATCCTTGAGGGGACAGTCCTTAAAAGGACATTTTTGAAAATGAAATATATTAAATTAGAAAGAAAAATGTCCTTTTAAGGACTGTCCCCTAAGTTTCAAAGAGTGTACCTCAAGTCTGCCTCAAGTCCAAAACAACTTGACATAAATCAGAACGGGTGGTATATTTAACTCGAAAACTGAAACCCTGAAGAAAAGGAGGATAAGCTTCTAATGAAGACATTCAAAACAGCTTGGCTTACAACCAACCGGAATTGTAACAATAATTGCAGTTGGTGCTATGCTAAGAACACGTTATTAAGCAAGGCAAAGATGGACTTTGAACAGGCTAAAGTTGCGGTTGATGAACTCAAAACTCGAGGACTTAAGAAAGTAGTTTTGATTGGTGGAGAACCGACTATATATCCATATTTTTGCGACTTGATTGAGTATATTCATAAGCAAGGTTTGCGCGTTGCTGTTGCAAGCAATGGTAGAAAATTTGCAGATATGGAATTTGCCAAAAAAGTGCAAGAGGCTGGAATAGACCATGTAGATATCTCAATAAAGGCAATAACCGAAGAGGAGTATTACGAAAGCACTCATGCGCATGGTCTTTCCGAGATGCTTAAAGGTTATCAAAATCTAAGAGCATTGGGTGTTGGTGTTTCTGCATCATACGTTGTCGTAGATGACAACAAAAACAAATTTGATGATTTTGTAGAATTTCTCGAAAGGGAAAATTTCAAATCTGTACTTATTCAGTTTGTAAAACCTACACTTAGCTTAGATAAGCAGGATGACATCATGAAGATTGACAAGATGGGTAAGTTTGTTTCTTACATTTACGAGAAGATGGAAGCTTCGCCTATCAATTATACAATCGAGGTATCTTTCCCGATATGTCTGATTGAAGATGTAATCTGGGAAAAGCTTGTTGCAGAACATCGTGTTTCTAATTGTTGTCATGTACCAAAAGGAACCGGTATAAATTTAGATGAGGCTTTTCGTGTGATTCCTTGTAACCATTTTGCAGAATTTCCGTTTTCAGATCAGCCGATTAATTTCTCAAATCCAGGTAGTTTGGATGAACTTTATGAAAGCGATCAGGTGAAAAGATTTAGAGAACTTGCAAGATCGTATCCGGCAGAAAAATGCGTGACTTGTGAGCGATGGAAAATTTGCGGTGGAGGATGTTTCACACGTTGGCTTTGCGAAAATCCAGAAGAATACATCAAGTGATTTTATAGATTGAATCAAGTTTTCTTAAAACTAACAATAAAGGAGGGCAGAGGTTCATTTGTTTTTAGAAACAAGATTTGATTTGTGAAATAAATAAAAATTGGAGGTAAACTTTCATGATGACCAAGTTGGACATTTTGCTTGAAAAATTTATGGGCACAAGAAAGCTCGCTCCTCTTGCGGTAGGCGCTCATGGTGCCGTGGTAATGATGGAGTGCGGAGCTGCTGGCAATTTCGGAAACGATTGTCGCGATGATAATGATTGCGACTGTGACTGCGATTGCGAATGTGATTGCGACTGCGACTAATTAACTGTGAACCTGCCTGGATTTTTCTAGGCAGGTTTTTCCATATAGACAAATTTGATATCTAAGCAAACTTGTAATATACTTAGAAAAAATGTGAGGTGAAGACATGGAAATAGTTATGCCTAATTATGATCATAGTATTTTGAGTACAATAAGTTCGATTTTGAAATACTACAATGTTGATACTAAACACAAATCTTTGGAAGAGTTAGACACATATTTAAATGGTGACAAGAAATATAAAAAGGTAATTTTGTTAATCATGGATGGCATGGGAGAACATATCTTAAAAGCAATTTCTCCTAATGGCTATTTAAGAGAAAACAAAAGTACTATAGTCACATCAGTTTATCCATCGACAACAACAGCTGCACTTACGACGTATTATTCGGGCAAACCACCTTATGAAACGGGATGGATTGCTTGGTCTCAATATTTTAGAGAATATGGCAGAGCGGTTGATATGTTGAAACACAGAGAGTCCTACAAAGGCGATTCTTTAAAAGATGCAAATCTTGATGTGTTTAAAACGATTGTCAATTATCAAACTATATTTGAACAAATTAAGAAAGCATCTCCTGAAACAGAAGTCTTCGAGGTAACTCCTGAATATTCTGATCGTCGTTCGTATAATTGTCTTACTGCAAATGATATCGATGAAATCATCGATAATGTAAGGATACTTACTAAATTGCCTAGCGATGTTTTTGTAATGGCGTATTCTGATAATCCGGATGGATTGCTTCATAAATATGGAACAGATTCTTCAGAAGTAAAAGAATATTTGCTTGATGCCGAAAAGAAAATAAAACAGATGGCAGAAGAGCTTCCGGAAGATACGTTACTGATTATTTCGGCAGATCATGGCCACAAGAATATTGAGAAAGCGTATACGCTTCTTGATTATCCTCAAATTATGGAATGCCTTATTACACCGCCATCGCTGGAATCTCGATCTGTTGCTTTCTGGGTAAAAGAAGATATGAAAGCGGAATTTGTTGAAAGATTCAATCGTGAATTTAAAGATGAATTTTGGCTTATGACTCGAGAAGAATTCTTGAGAAAAAACATGCTTGGATTTGGAGATAAGCATCCGAAAGTTGACGATTTTATAGGCAACTATATCGCGCTTTCGACATCAACAAGCATTATCAGACTCGAAACATTCTTAGCAGAAGGTAAGCCTGTGAAGAAGTCTACCCATTGTGGACTTACCCAATCGGAAATGGAAGTTCCGGTTATAATTATAAGCAAATAAAATTAAACGCACGTCCTGAAAAAACAGGGCGTGCGTTTTTTAGTTTTAGGTTTGACATTTTTTCATCATGATACACTGGTCGACGAGGGCCATGTTCTTCAAAGCTTTTTTCGTAGAGGTATTGCTGTCGTTTTCCCAAGCGTATCGACAAAGCTTAATCATTGGGTTGTTCATAGGAATTGCTTTATCGGGTTTCATTACTGTAAGAGCGATGTAGATTCGGAAAGTTTGAAGCACAGAGTTTTCACGGTTGTTGATACGTTCCGAAAGCTGTTCATAAACGTTCTTGAAAATTTCGACCATATCATCGTATGAACGATCTTTCAAGAAGGGAAGATATTCATTAAGTTCTTCCTGCGTGAAACACTGCGTTCCGAGGTATTCTTCAAAGTTTACCATTTGATTTAAAATGGTGGGGTCTGTTTTGCCCCAAATGATTTTGCCGCAAATTTGATTTGCGACGGTTTCGTTTTTCTTCCGTCTAGGGTATGGAGCTGCCATTTGTAAACGTCCTTTCTATATGAAGTTTAATAGTTTTTGCAAAGGTATTTTACCATAACATTATGTAAAGTGCAACTTTTGGAAGAATACTAATTGTAGAAATTGTATGGATAATGTATTAAAATAAAGGAAAAGTAGCTTTATAAGGGATTTATAAAAAGGAGAGCTTTTATGAATATTGAATTAGAAGAAAGAATCTTAGAAATTGATATTGAGCAAATGATATCTAAGTTAGAAAGTTTAGGCGCAGAAAAAGTAGGAGAATGGCATCAAAAAAGATATGTATATGATTTTAATCCTGTAAGAGAAAATGAATGGATAAGACTTAGGACGAATGGAATAACTACAACACTTACATATAAAAATGTTGAAAAAAACACAATTGACGGAACAAAAGAGCTTGAAATAGAAGTGGAAGATTTTGAAAAGACAAATGAAATGTTAAAAATATTAGGATACTTACCAAAAGCATTTCAAGAAAATAAACGAATAAGATATTTATTAAACGGAACAGAAATTGATTTGGATTCATGGCCTTTAATTCCGCCATACATGGAGATTGAGGGGAAGAGTAAAGAAGAAATAGAAGCGATTGAGAAGTTGTTGGAAGTAGAAAAAAGTAAGGTTACTTACTTAAATTGTAGTGATGTTTATAAAGAAATATATGGGATAGATAGTTCTAAAATAAAAGAATTAAAATTTTAAAGAGAAACCGCCTGCCTTTTAAATAAAATAAGGCAGACGGTTTTTTTAGTGTGTTTAACGATCGTTCGTGAGGTATCCAACTTTGTTGACAAAGAAATTAAAGCCTGATCTGGTTTTAAATGACAAGGTGAATTGAAGATTTCCTCTGCCGTCACTTACTAGAGACTTTATTGTAGCTTTGTTGTTTGCAATTTTGAAAAGATGCCAATATGCTTTGTACGTTTTGATGAGTTCTGAGTTTTCTGCATCTTCTGCAAGTTTCGCGAAAATATGGATCCAATCACGAGTGCAGCGGATGTCTTCGGGTAATGTGAAGTGCTGATGAATTGTGAAACAAACAACAGCATCGTAGGAGATTAGACGTAAGTTGTCTTTTATCATTAAAATTACCTCTCTTAATAAAAATATTATGTGGAACGAGTGGAAATCTAGGAAGTTTCACGTGTTTTCCCTCATGTGTCGATATCTTACGGCTTTAGATTATAGCACGGAGGTTTACAAAATGCAAGGAAATGGGTGAAATGAAGCATAAAAAAGCAACTCTCGTGCTTTGTGGTACGAGAGTTGCAACAAGTATGATTATTAGGTACGAAGGTAGTTGTAAAGGTTTACGAAGTACTCTTCGACCATTCTGCCAGTCGAATACTGATTCGAAGTGACAATGGATGCAAACATCATATTCTTCCAGATATCCTTATTGGTATATGCGGGGAGAACTTCATATTTGAGAAGGTGCATCAGTGCTTTTGCATCGTTTTCGTCCTGAAAAGCGGTGCCATATTCGCCATTACCGATATTCCAACCGTTGATACCGTGCTGTGCAGCTTCACGCCACCAGCCATCAAGTGTGCTTACGTTCAGGGTGCCGTTCATTGCAGCTTTCATACCAGAAGTGCCGCATGCTTCAAGGGGTACACGAGGGTTGTTGAGCCAGATATCTGCACCGGCAACAAGTTTTTGAGCAAGTGCAATATCATACCCTTCGAGGAAAACAACATTTTCAGGATACATCTTGGAAAGATGATAAATCTCGGAAATGTAACGTTTACCATGCTGGTCGTGGCGATGAGCCTTACCGGCGAAAACAATCTGAATACCGAAGTTTTTGATAAGATATTCGAAACGTTCTCTTTCGCGGAAGATAAGGTTCCAACGCTTGTATTCGGTAGCACGTCTTGCGAATGCGATGAGGAATTTGTCCTCTTTGAATTTGACTCCGGTTTTCTGTTCGATAACGTCGATAAGTTCGCGTTTGCAGGATTGATGAGCTTCGTAGATACCGTCGATATCTTTCTGAGCAAATGCTCTTGCGATATCTTCATTTTGCCAAGTAGGTTTGTGAACGCCGTTTGTGATTGCGATGATGTTAGGTGCGCCCTGAACCCAATGCCACATGTCTCTTGCGGCAAGAACCTGAATTCTAGAAACACCATTTGCCATCGAGGAAAGTCTCAAAGATGCGACAGTCATACCAAAAGGATTTCCGCCGATTTTCTCGAGCTGCTGATAAGTGAGACCAACATTTGCACCGACTTCGATCATCATGTCGATAGGATGAGATTCGTTGCCGGCAGGGACATTTGTGTGTGTGGTGAACGCAGTTCTTTCTTTCACGTGACGAAGTGCGCGATCGAAACTTTCTTCTTCGGAAAGTTCGGGATCTGTTTCTTTGTAAAGCTTCATGCGCTGAGAAATGAGTTCGAGACCGGCAAAAGCGGGATGACCATCATTATAATGGTAGCCGTCGATTTTGAGTCCGAGTGCATCGATTGCGCGGATGCCGCCAACACCAAGAACGATTTCTTGAGCGATTCGCTCTTTTTCAGAATCGTTCCATGCACCACCGTAAAGATTGTGCGAGATGTTGCAAAGATCGCCGTTCTTTTCGAGGTCGGTGTCAAGATAGTAAACAGGACCATTCTTAAGTTTCCAAATCTTGACGTAAACAGTTCTGTTGAAGATAGTTACGTTGATTTCTTTGCCGGTGTCTTCAACGAACTTTTCGTAGTTTTCGTTGCTGGATTCTTCGTCGTGAATTTCGCCGCGGTCATTTAACCGCTGCAGGCCATATCCTTTTTTCCAGAGAAGGTGGAAGAACGTAATCGGATAGAGATTCTGATTATCTATTACTTCTTTGATCATGTCTCCGGCAAGGATTTCGAGGCCTCCGCCATAAGTTAAGAAATCGTTGTAGATTCCCGAACCCATGGAAAAGTATGCAATCTTTTTGGAATACATACGAGCTCCTTTCTTCTACATAACCTGTAGATATACCCATTTGAGAATTTGCTAACAGGAAAAATACTACACTATTTAACTTTCTTTGACAAGTTAAATTTTCTTTACATTATATGAATTTTGTGTGGTGTATAATTAAAAGAGTTGATATATAGCCTTTAGATGTGATATAAAAATAGTAACTAAAGAATTAAATGAGGAGAGATACATATGAAATTATTTTCATCAGTAAACAGAAAGATTAAGTTCAGAGAAAAAGATTATGTAGAAAAAAATTATATTAGGTCTGATGGAAAAGCAGTAATACCAATTTATTTAAAAAAGATTGATGATATTTACATGAAACATGATCGTAGAAGATTAGTTTTATCAGATGCAATGATTGATTACATCGAAGAAGTTGCATCAATTATTCCATTTAAATATGATATTGTTTTGCAATTTCATTGCGAAGAAGAGATGACATCAGAGGATCAAGAACGCGTTAGAAGAATTGTAAAAAATAATTTTGGAATGGAAATTGATGATATCGATTACGAAAACAGAATGAATAATTATATTGCGATAGCAATGACAATATTGGGGATTTTATTGTTAATATTAGCGTATGTTGTAGATGGAACAGCTTTTAGTGTAGTTCAAGAAATATTGCTTATAATAGGTTGGGTTCTTCTTTGGGACATGCTAGAATCAATATTGATTGATAATAATAAAAGAAAAATCAAAAGATTAAACAAATTGCAACTATATGATGCTAAATTTGAATTTATAAAAAAAGAAGAAGACAAATAACCCGAAGGGGACAGTCCTAAAAAGGACATTTTAGAACAATTGCAATTATGGTAGTCTAAAAAAACTCGCGTAATGTTAATACGCGAGTTTTTTTGATGTCCTTTTTAGGACTGTCCCTGAAAGGACATCATTTAAGTTACATTACAAAAAACAGTATTGCTAAAAATTGAAGTATACTTGCTGCAAGTACGAATAAATGAAAAATAGAGTGGAAATATTTTTTCTTTTTACCTAGTCCATAAAATATTGCTCCAACTGTATAAGCAACACCACCTGCTACAAGGAGTGTAAAACCACCCCAACCAATACCTTTAATAAGCATTGGTAAATCAAGTAATATAAACCAACCCATTACAAGATAACAAATCATTGAAAATTTCTTTGTACTTTTTAAATCGATTGAATTGAATGTTATTCCTAAAACGGTCATAAACCAAATAATTCCGAATAACCACCATCCGGCAGCGGTATTTTGTTCTCGAATTGTACAAAGTGCAACTGGAGTGTAAGATCCTGCTATCATTAAAAATATAGAACAATGATCTAAAATTTGAAAAACTTTTTTCGCAGTTAAATGTGGTTTTAATCCGTGATATATACTAGAAATTGTATAAAGCACAATTAATGTAAAACCATATATTGCGCCACTTACAATTCCATAAACATTGTGATGAACAGCTGCCATTATTACGCATAAAGTTGTGGCTGTAATGCCTATTGCTGCACCAACAATGTGGGATGTCATATTAAATATTTCTTCCCCTCTTGTATATGATGGAAGAATTCTATCTTTTAATTTTGTTCTTTGCATATTAACCTCCTTGTCAAAAGTTATTATAAATAGATTGATAAATGATGTCAATTTACTAAGTGGTCAGTTGAAGAAAATTTTTTTGTATGATAAATTGTATGAAGTGGAGGTGTAAATATGAAATTAAAAGAATTAGTTGAAATGTCAAAAGGCAAATTAATAGGAAATGTTGATTTAGAAATCAATATTGAAAATTTTAGTATAGATAGCAGAGTAATTGGTGATAATTGTGTTTTTGTTCCTTTGAAAGGTGAAAATACAGATGGCCATAATTATATAAATAGCGCATTTGAAAAAGGTGCTGTTGGAACTTTTTCTTCTCAAGATGTTAATGTCTCAGAAGGAAAGTTTATTATAAAGGTTGACGACGTGTTGCTTGCTCTTCAAGAAACGGCAAGGAATTTAAGAAAGAAATATTCGAACATTCCAATTGTTGCTTTAACAGGTAGTGTTGGAAAAACTACTACAAAAGATATGATCTACGCAGTGCTTTCGCAGAAATATAAAACGTTAAAAACTCAAGGTAATTTTAATAATGGTATTGGTTTACCACTTACATTGCTTTCGTATAAAGATGAAGAAATGATGGTTTTAGAAATGGGTATGAATAGTTTTGGAGAAATTTCGTTGCTTTCAGAAATTGCAAAACCAGATACAGCATTGATTTTAAATGTTGGAAAATCACATATTGGAAATTTAGGTAGTAGAGAAAACATTTTAAAAGCAAAGATGGAAATTATAGAAGGAATGGCTCCTAACACAAAACTTGCTTTAAATATAGATAATGATTTGCTTTCAACAGTAAAAGATATTCCTCAAGAAATTGTTACCTTTGGATATGAAAATGATGCTCAATATTATGCTTATGATATAAAAGTAAATGATTTTGAAACAGAATTTTTTATAAAGGAAAATAATAATGAATACAAAGTTACATTTAATTTAAGTGGAAAAGAATTTGTACATAACGCACTTGCTGCTTGGACAATAGGTGCTTTGTATGATGTTTCTCCAGAAGATAGATGTAATGCTTTAAAAAATTGTGAATATACAAAAATGAGGATGAATATAAAAAAAGTAAAAGAATATACATTGATAAATGATTGTTATAATGCGAGTATTGAATCGATGAATGTTGCTTTAGACACGCTTGCAAGGTATGAAGGGAGAAAAGTTGCAATATTAGGAGATATATTAGAATTAGGTGAATATACAAAAGACGTTCATGAAGAGGTTGGAAAAAAAGTTGCTGATAACAAAATTGATTTGTTAATATTGGCCGGTGAAAATGTAGAATACATAAAAGACGGAGCAATAAAAAATGGAATGAAAGCAGAACAAATTTTTATGTATAAAAATGCAAACGAAATATGTCAAATTATAAATGAAAAAATTAAAAATCGGAGATTCAGTTTTAGTAAAGGCTTCAAGGGCTATGATGTTTGAAAGTATTGTAAATACTATAGAAAAATAAATTTTTTCTTTATAAATATTGTAAGAGAATACTTTGAATTTTGCTTACAAAAAATTTGGAGAAAAGATATTGACTTAAAATTTTTAGTATGATAAATATATACCCATGTTGAAAAACATATTTCAAGTATAAAGTGGAGAGTTAAATGATGGGTATTGAAGTAAGAGCTAATGTAGCAATGGTAAATGAATACATTATTATTGTTAAAGATGATTGCTGCTTTGGCGACCTTAATTTAATGCGCTTTTAAACCAGGGGATTTTTCCCTGGTTTTTTTGTTGTGTAATATCCTGTAAAGGTTATTATATAAGTTCAAAGTTTGCTGCCTATGCAACCACAAAAACACCCGCCAAAAATCTAGGAGGAGGTAGGATCTATGAGTAAGGAACACGAGAAGTACCAAGGATTATTTTTAGACCAAAACCAAAGCCCTAGCCAGTTTTTGGAGAGACGGCTAGCAACGATTTACGGAATCAACTCCATGGCAATTAGAGCTCTTGACTTAATCCGTGAAGAGATGTGTGTTGAAAAAGGTTTCAAACGTGACAACGGTACAGACTATTACAATCATTGTGTCGATGTGGCTAACACTCTTATTTCGTTCGGTATCACGGACGAGGATGTTATTTGTGCAGCTTTGCTTCACGATATCATCGAAGATGTTGAAGGCTACAGAAGAATCACAATTGCCCGGATGTTTAATGAAAACATCGCTCGCTTGGTAATGCTTGTTACTAAAGAAGAGGGTGTTGATTACAAACAACCGGAAAAGATCAAAGAGTATCTTGAGGGAATCACCACGGATATGAATGCGGCGGCAATTAAAACTGCTGATCGGATGCATAACATGATGACTCTCGAGGAGAAGACTTTTGAGGCTCGATATAAGAAGGCGATGGAAACCAAGACTTATTATTTGCCTTTCTTTAAGGAGAGCAGATACAGATACCCGCGTTACGAAAATCTTTTTTACGCAGCTAGGGCTGAAATTGAACCCTTAATTTTTCATATCGAATCTTTCTACAATGAGATTATGCGTCTCAATGCAGAAATAGCAGAACTTAAGGGCAGCACAACTTCTGAACAAAACGGCGAGCTTAAATAAGCGAACTGTTTTAGGCAAACCTTATATCCCAAATCAACAAATCTGTAAAAACTCTAAGGAGGAGAGATTATGAATTTGCGTCTGAAACAAACCCTCGACAAACTGGTTCGTGCAAATTTGTTAATTTCGACAGGTTGCACGGAACCTATCGCTATCGCGTATGCTGTAGCAACAGCACGGCGAACTTTGGGTGATGAGCCTGTAAATATCACCCTTAGGCTTAGCGGAAACATGGCTAAAAATGCAATGGATGCTGGCGTTCCTGGTTCCAACTATGTGGGCGCTGCGTTTGTTGCGGCTCTTGGTGCTCTTTATGCAAATCCTGACAGAGGTTTCGAACTTCTGGTAGGTATGACTGAGGAACAGCAGGAAAATGCGTATCTTTTCTCGAGAGAACATGTCAATTTCGAGATTGCGGACACCAACGAACCTCTTTACATCGAAGCGATTCTTACTGGCAAAGCTTTTGAATGTATCAACACCGCCCGTGTTTTGGTAGTCGAAAGTCATACGAATGTTGTTGAAAATGAACTCAATGGCGTTTCTGTTATGACTGCTAAAGCTACTGAAGACGTTGCTGGTGAAGAGAAGAGCTCGGATGAAGATGTGAAGTTTACGATGAATGACATCTATGATTATGTAAGCGAGCTTCAGGATTTCGGTCTTTTCAAGATGGCGGTTTCCAAAAACTTCGAACTTAGTGAGGAAGGCAAGAAGACTCACTGGGGACTTGATGTCGGTAAGATGCATCCCTTTGGTGAGGAAACTACTTTTTCTCGCGTGGTTGCTGCGGCCACATCTGGTGTCGATGCTAGAATGGCTGGAGCTGAAAAACCTGCAGTTGCGTGTACTGGTAGCGGAAATCAGGGAATCACAATTACCCTTCCTATTGCACAGCTCGCAAAGGAGAAGGGCTTGAGCGAAGAAGAGATGCTTAAGGCTGTTGCGGTTGGAATTCTTTCCGCAATCTATGTTAAGAGACATCTCAATGTTCTTTCGCATCTTTGTGGTGCTGTGATTGCAGGCTCTGGTGCAGCAGCTGGTATGACTTATGTTCTCGGCGGAAATCATATTCAGGCAGAAGCTGCTATCACGAATGTTTTGTCTTCTGTGGTCGGAATGTTTTGTGATGGCGCTAAAAACACTTGTGCACTCAAAGTCGCAGCGTGTGTTTCCATGGCTATTTATGCCGCTAACCTCGCAATGAACAAAACTGGATGTATTACCAAACGGGTAGGCATCGTGTTTGACACAATTGAAGACACCATTGAAAACATTGCCGTAATCGAAAAGAGGTCGGCAGATGTCATGAACGAAACCATTCTTAAGATTATCACCAGTTCCCCGGAACATTCTAGTAACATTCCTGACACTCAGGAATGAGTTCTACAAAACCACCACAAATGAGGATAAAAAGGAAGATTAAACTTTAAAATTTTGAAGTATAACCATAACAAGAAGGCTCCAACCAATAAGGTTGGAGCCTTCGCTCTTTTTGCATCTTCGCTAGAACAGCTATGAATCTTTTTTGGGGTGCGTTACCAACGCAATTCGAATTTGGTTTTCGACTCGGGCGTAGGGTGCATAGCTTCGTAAAGCCACCCTTTGTCGTAGTCTATCGGCTTATCAGGAGCGAGGTAGAATCCGTAGTCCTTAAGCCACTGTTTGACTTCCGGGCGAAGTTCTTTGGAGAAATTGAGTGTTACCAAAAACTTGCCGGCATTAATTGCTTGGGTGAGTCGTTTCTTGCAGTAGAGTTTCTGAAATTCAACAAGCTCACAATCAGATAGTGTGTCCACATCTTTTTGACAGTAAGCTTCGTACATCTTACGCTCTACAGCAATGAGAGTTAGTCTTCTGAACGTAGGTTTGTTGTTCTGAGACCACTCACTCAGAATCCGAGCAACTTGGAAATTAACCAACTTGATCTGAGACATGATGAATCCCCTTTCTTTGCAGATTTTATTCGACATGGTCATTATAACACACTAAAATAAAAAACTGCAACCCCTAAATTTGGCTTGAATTTTAGGGATTGCGGGTTTTTATTAATTTACAAATTCATAATCTAAAATTTCAATTTGATTTGATATAAAGTTTTCGTTAGTATCAATTGGTTGACTTAGTGTGGTAGAAAGATATTTTTTATTGTCATCAGGGAAAACTGTCACTATTGAATTTTGTGTATGTTCGTTTTTCAATATACTAGCAATTAAATTTGCACCTGAAGATATACCAACGCCAATACCAAGATTTAAGGCAATTTTTCTAGACATATTTACAGCATCTTCATCGTTTACTGTTAATACTTCATCAATTAAATCGCGATCAACAATCTTTGGAATAAAATCATCACCAATACCTTCTATTTTATGATCTCCTAAAATTTTACCAGTAGATAAGAGTGGCATTTTATCTGGTTCTAAAGCAAATATTTTTACATTAGGATTATTTTCTTTTAGTCTTTTTGCAATTCCCATCAAAGTTCCACCAGTACCAATACCAGAAACGAATCCACCGATTGATTCTCTAAGTGAATTCCAAATTTCTTTGCCTGTTGTTTCATAATGGGCAAGAACGTTGTTTTTGTTTTCAAATTGGTTAGTTAAAAAAGCATTGTTTTTTTCGGCATATTCTTTTGCCATTTTTATGGCAGCTTGAAATCCGCCTTCTTCTTTTGAAACAAGTGTAACTTTGGCGTTATACATTTTCATAAGATTTAGTCTTTCTATGCTAACCCAGTTTGGCATAAAAATATGTACTGGATTTCCAAAACGAGCGCCCATAGCAGCAAGAGCGATTCCAGTATTTCCGCTAGTTGCTTCGACTATTTCCATTCCTTCTTTTAATTCGCCGGAGTTATACGCTTCTTTTATCATATAATAGGCAACACGATCTTTGATACTTCCTGTTAAATTATAAGATTCTAATTTTGCGTAAACGTAATTTTCCTTATTATTAAATTTATAGTTTATTTTTATTAATGGTGTATTTCCAACTTTTATATTCATATTAATTCCTCCTATATCAATAAATAATCATACTTATATTTATTCGATAAGCCGAAAAACAGTTACAAAAAAAGAGCTATGCATGCCTGCATAACTCTTCATATATAATAATCTAGTATTATTATACATCCGTTGCAGGCAGAAAAAACCTATGCCCGCAAAAGAGGCATAAGTTTATCTACAACAACAACAAACTAAAAATAATACTGATTTAATCATTCTATTTTTTCTCCTTTACAAAAAGATTACGAGAACATAATACTCTTTTTAGGACTAGCTGTCAATATGAAACTATGATATACTTTCAAAAGCAAAAGCGAGTAGGAGGAATATGATAATGAAATTAATTATAAAATCAAAACAAGATTATGGAACCTATGTAGATGAATTTAATGAAGAAATGGAATGTATAAAGACAGAGCTTGAAAACTCTACATTATTAACATTTCAAGAAGGAAATATAGAAATAGAAGATGATAGAATAACATATATTCGCGGTGAAAACGTAATGGAAATTACAAGAGGCGAAGTGACAGAGTTTGAAATGGTTACTAAAGAAGGAACTATAAATATGCAAATTGAAGGGATAATAGTAGAACGTAATAAGAAAGAAACAGGTGTACTTGCCAAGACTAAATATAAATTAATTGTAAGTGAAGATGCTTTTTATACAAATGAATTAGAACTTTATTATGAGTAAAAATTTTCATCAAACAAGTTAAATAACAAATAAAAAGGTAATTTTATGCAGTTTGCCAGTATTGATTTTAACCACTTTTTGTAATATAATACCCCAGTATCAATAAAATAATTGAGAAGGGAGATTTCGAAATGAAAAAGCCGAAGGACGAACTTAGCAAACAGGAGTATTCAACGCTAGTGGTCATCATATGTGCAATCCTTGGATGTGCGTGCTTGCTTATCGTAGTGCTTACTCAACCTAGCTCTACGCTTGCAGAAAAATTATTGTCGTCCGTATTTATAGGTGGTGTAGGGGTATTTTCCTTGGCCATGCTTTTATGGTACATTGCTTATTTGCGGGCAAAACGCAAGTATGGAATTGGACGCGAAAAAGACAGAAACAAATGGAGTTATTGGAGCGAAGATGAATATGACGTAACCGAAACCAAAAAAGAAGAAGTCGACAACATCGGCTTAGAACAAATAAGTGATGAAGATGAAGAAAAAAGCTAAAGCAAATAAACAAAGAGTGTTGTTAAAAAACTGTAAGAGGTTTTAAGACAACACTCTTTTAACTTTCTATAAAAGCTTATAAATGAGTACTTAAGCTCTTGTTTTATATTAAATAAAGATATATAATTCTTGTGAGACTATATATGATTTTATAAAAAAGGAGGGACCAAATTTTATTTGGTAAATAGTTTATGATTGATAAAATTTTTAAGCTAAAAGAAAACAATACTAATGTCCTTACAGAATTTATTGCTGGTCTTACAACATTTATGGCAATGTCATATATTATTTTTATTAATCCACAAATCCTTTCTCAAACGGGCATGGATTATAATTCCGTGTATATGGCGACAATTTTAGCATCAATGATTGGTACTCTTATTTTAGGATTGTTTGCAAATGTTCCATATGTGCAAAGTGCAGGACTTGGAATAAATGCACTTTTTACATATACCATTTGTGGTAGTTTAGGGTACACATGGCAACAAGCGCTTGCAATGGTTTTTATATGTGGATTTGTTAGTTTTATAATTACATTAACAAGTGTAAGAAAGAAAATAATTAAGGCAATTCCTTCATTTATGCAGGAAGCTATAACTGTTGGAATAGGATTGTTTATAACATATATAGGACTAAAAAGTTCTGGAATAATTGAGTATTCAGTTTCTGCTGTTAATAATGGTATTGCAAATGCTGCAGATGTTGTACCGCAGCTTGCCCCATTTAGTACGGCAGCTGTTATATTATCTTTAATCGGTTTAATTATTACCTCAGTGTTAGTTGTAAAGAAAGTTAAAGGTGCTTACTTAATTGGTATATTATTAACTACTTTAATAGGTATTCCAATGGGGGTTACACCATTACCAGACTTTGCTAACTACGAAGTTTTACCATCTGTAACACCAACGTTTTTAAAATTAGATTTTGCAGGATTGTTTACAGCTAAGTCGGGAATTATAGTTGCTATAATGACAATATTTACACTTTGTATTTCGGATTTATTTGATACTATTGGTACTTTTATTGGAACTGGTAAGAAGTCAGGAATTTTCCAAATTGATGAAAAGGGAAACATGTCTAAAAATTTAGAAAGAGCTATGATTTCAGATTCGCTTGCAACAACTTTTGGTGCTTTGCTAGGAACAAGTAATGTTACAACGTATGTTGAAAGTAGTGCAGGAATAGAAGTTGGGGGAAGAACAGGTTTAACTGCTGTATTTGCAGCTTTATGTTTTGGAGTTTCATTATTCCTTGCCCCATTAGTTGCTTGTGTTCCGATGGCTGCGATTTCACCAGTATTAATTTTAATTGGTGTTTCGATGATAGAAAATATAAGCAAGATTGATTGGAAAGATATATTAATTGCTATACCTGCATTTTTTATAGTTATTATGATGCCACTTGCATATTCGATAACTACAGGTATTCAATTTGGATTCATCTTTTATGCTTTGGTAGGTCTTGTATCAGATAAGCGAAAAGAAGTTTCGCCACTTATTTATATTTTTTCAATATTATTTATAATAAGTTTTGTATATCAAGCGTTTATGTAGGAGGAAATTAATGAAAAAGAAAACTATATGTATAATAATTATCGTAATAGCAATTTTATTTGTTGGAATTAGAGTTGGAACATCTGTTGTAGAAAATAACAATAGAGTAGAAAATAATATTAGTGAAGAAGTAAGCGGAGAAACAAGTAGTGAAAATCTTGAATTCTTTGGCGAAGATCCAGAAAATATAGATGAAATTACACTAAACATATTTAATAAATCTGGGGATGCTATTTATAATAAAAAAATAATAACAGATGAAAAATATTTGTTTGATGTGTTACTAGAAAATAAAGAAGAAATTAATATGGTATATGAAGATGATCAATATGGAGCGTACATTGTTTCTTTGATGGGAATCGAGCAAGGTAACAATTACTACTGGTCATACTATATAAATAATGAGTATGCATCAACGGGTGTTTCTAATTGTGAGCTTACAGATGATGCTATATATGATTTTAAAATAGAACAATTTAATTATTAGGAGGAAGTATGATTAATTCATTATTTATGTTGGGAAGTTCGTACAACAAAAATAAAACAATATCGAACATTTTTATGCTAGCGTGGGTTGCATATATGCTACTTGGAAGTAATCTATCTTTAGGAATAACATTTCCTGTTGTAAATGCGATTACTTTTTTAGTTATTACATTTTGTATTAATAAAATAAAAAACAGAGGTTGGAATACGGTATTATCAATATTTTCAATTTTGATTTGGAGTATAGTTATAGATAGTATTTGTTATTTTGTTTATCCAGCTTTTACAGGAACATTAACTATTTTTCAATATATTTATCAAGGGTTATTATTTAATGCTAGATATGTTGCTTCTAATGTGATTACTGTTGCAGTAATAAATGTAATTATTTTGATTGGAAATAAGATTAAGATTTTAACTAAAGCTGAAAATTGTTAACTTTTAGATAACAATTTGATAGGAGGAAACCGTGAATAAAAAAAGTGGTATATCAATATTAAGTTTAATAATAACAATTATAGTTATAATAATAATTACTTCTATTACCGTATATAATGGTATAGATGCTTTGGAATCTGCCAAAGAAAAGAATGCTGTTGATACTTTAAAAATAATTTGTAATGCTATGTCTAGAGATGATAGTTTTCTTGTATTAGATGCAAGTGGAGATTGTGTGTTAACTGAAAACAATTTCAAATACATGGATTTGGAAGGCTATTATAGTCCAGATGTAATAGTTCGTGTAAATAAATTAGAAGAGATTGATACTAATAAAGTTAAGACAATAAAATATTCTTTGACATATGAAGAAATAAATAGTACTAAAAAGTATACACATTCATATACTTTTGAAATACAAAATGAAGTAGTAAATTATAATATTGTTTTTGATGTTGAAAAAGGCGTTAATATGCCACTTGTTTTAAAAGGTATGAAACCTCTTATGATGGATGGAAAGACAGAAGTTGAAGATGTTTTTAAAGACAATTGGTATTCATATGAAAAGAAAACAGGAAGTTTTGCAAGAGTAGAATATAATGGGAAAATATATGTGTGGATTCCTAGATTTGCATACAAGATGCAAATGTTTTACTTAGGAAATTCGTATCCAGAAGTGCCTAGTACTGCGATTGATATTGTATTTGTTAGAGGAAATTCTAATTACATGAGTAATGAAGAAAGACTTCCTACTGAATATAAAATTCATCCAGCATTCTCAGTTGGAGGTATAGAATATTCTGGTTTATGGTTTGAAGAAACTGCAGTGCATACAATATCTAATTTGAATTCGGGATCTATTGTTCAAACTCAAACAGGTGCCGAAGGAAAGACTCATTCTAATTTGCACATGATGACAAACATGGAAGCCGGAGCTGCGATGTATTTGCTTTATGCTTATGAATGTCTTGATGAGATTGAACTTAATCAAAATGAATATGTTGCGGCAAATGTAGGAGGTCCTGGACCTTTTGATTCTAATTTTGTAACAGTGTATGAAGCAAGAGAAATTAATAATAGATTAACTGGAGATGCAATTAAAGAAACTCCATGGCAAAGAGTCATAGCAAATTATCCTACTACAGATAAGCCTTACATTATAAGAAGATATGGTTCAAGTTTATTTGATTTTACAAATTCAAATGGTTCAGATGAGGCACTTGCTAGAAGTGTAATTGCGATATATTAATAAAAGAGGAGTTACAAATGGAAATTACAAGACCAACATTTTTAGAAATTAATTTAAGAGATTTTAAATATAATATAGAACAAATAAAAAATAAGATAGGCATAGGCGTAAAGCTTATGCCTGTTATTAAAGCTAACGGTTATGGTACTTGGATAAATACTAGAGTAGATGTTTTAAATGAGTTTGAAATTGTTGCTGTAGCAAATGTTGATGAAGGTATTTATTTAAGAGAGATTGGTTTTGAAAAAGAAATATTTATTTTAAATCAACCATATGAAAGTGAAATAAAGAAAATTATTAAATACAATTTGATTGCGGGAATAAGTTCTTATGGTTTTGCTGAAGCTTTGGGAAGAGAAAATGATAAAATTTCTGTACATGTAGAAATTGGTACAGGAATGGGAAGAACGGGAGTTCATCCATATAAGATAAAAGAATATTTAGAAAAACTGCCAAGCAATATCTGTGTTGAAGGTATATATACTCATCTTTCGTCACCAGATATTGATGATGAATATACAAAAAAACAATTAAAATCATTTAATGTTGCAGTAGATACTGCAAAGGAAATTTTAGGTGAGATAAAGTATGTTCATGCAGCCGCTTCGAATGCAGTATTAAATTATGAAGAGTCTTATTTTAATCTTGTAAGACCAGGTTTGATTATTTATGGTTATCCATCGGAAGAAGAAACGTATGAAAAGATTAACGTAAAACCTATTGCTAAATTAAAATCCAAAGTTACTTTTTTGAAAGTGGTGGATGCTGGAACTAGTATTGGGTATAGTAGAAGTTTTATAACTGATAAAGAAACGAAAGTTGCAACGATTCCAATTGGTTACGCAGATGGTTTTAGAAGAGCATTTTCTAATGGATGGAATGTTTTTATTAATGGTAAAAAAGTACCTATAATAGGTAAAGTTTGTATGGATAGTTTTATGGCTGATGTTACTGAACTAGAAGATGTAAAAGTTGGTGACGAAGTTATAATTTGGGATAACGAAAATATAAAATTAGAAGAACTAGCTGATAGATGCGATACAATAAATTATGAAATTTTGTGTACGATAGGACCAAGGGTTCCTAGAAAATTTGTGGAATAAGAGGAATATGATATGGGAAATTTAGAGGTTATTGTTATTTCAATTGGCTTAGCTATGGATGCTTTTGCTGTTTCGGTTTGCAAAGGTTTAGCTATGCAAAAATTAAATTTCAAAAAAACGATTATTATAGCTTTGTATTTTGGGGCCTTTCAAGGAATTATGCCTTTGATTGGATTTTTGCTTGGAAGTAATTTTGAAAGCTTGGTTACCAAAATAGATCATTGGATTGCATTTGTTTTATTAGCGTTTTTAGGAATAAAAATGATAAATGACGCATTAAAATCAGATTGCGAATGTGAAAATTTTAATGATTCAGTAGATTTTAAAACAATGGTTGTATTAGCGATAGCAACAAGTATTGATGCTTTAGCAGTTGGAATAACGTTTGCTTTTTTGAAAACTAATTTATTAGCTGTTGTATTATCAATCGGATTAATAACATTTGTTCTTTCTGCAATTGGCGTTTGGATTGGAAATAAATTTGGCAATAAATATGAAAAACAGGCACAAATTGTTGGTGGAATAATATTAGTTACTATGGGAATAAAGATATTATTTGAGCATGTTGGGATTATTGGCTGAGGATAGAGTTTTAGGCATTGTCGAATTTTGTTGAACGTTTTTAAAACAAATTTTTAAATTTTGTTGTTTTTTCAAAACTTTGATATTAGAATAGGAAATCCACCCTAAAAATAAAAAAGTGGAAGTGATTAAAATGTTTTTGAGAAATATTAAGGAGGCTTTGCTGTCTTATGAGATAATGATAGCTTTCTTAATTGTTATCTTAGCAGCTTTTGGTTTAATATTTTTTATAATGCAAAGAAAGTTAAATGCTGTAAAACAAAAGAACGAAATATTAATTGCACAATATGATGGTGTGCGTGAAATAAGACATAATTTTTCAAATTTTATACAAGCATTATACGGTTATGTTGCTGTAAAAGATTTGCATGGAATAGAAGAAATGTGTAAAAGTGCTACTAAAGAAACGATTAATGTTTCAGATTCTCAAATCATTTTGTTAAGAAAACTAAATAATCCAGCACTAACAAATTTGATAATAGGCAAATATGAATTAGCAAGGAAAAATAATGTAAGATTGAACATAGAAATAAAAACAGGTTTTAATAGAAATTTCAATTCAATTTATGATGTAAGTAAACTATTAGGTATATTATTAGATAATGCTATAGAAGCAGCAAGTGCAAGTTCAGAAAGATTAGTAAATTTTAAAATTATTGAAAATAAGAAACATGGTAAAAAGGTAATTGTGATAGAAAATTCATATGATGCTGAAAAGTTAAATATAGATAAAATTTATCAAAAAGGATATACGACAAAGAAAGATATTACAAAGAATCATGGATTAGGATTATGGAGTGCTCAAAAGATAGTAGAATTAAATCAAGATATTAAATTGAATACAAAAATAGGAGAGATGTTTGTTCAAAAAATAGAAATAAATTATGGCTAAAGAGGGATTTTAAATCGCTCTTATTTTTTTGCTTGTTTTATAGACTTTTGGGGTTTTACTATGATAATATACTTCTTGAAAAAAGTACTATTTTAATATATGACAGAAAGGGATTTGTATGAAGGAAATTGTTGTTATAGGTGGTGGGTTGGCTGGTTGTGAAGCTGCCTATCAAATTGCTAAAAGAGGTATTCGTGTTAAATTATATGAGATGAAACCAATTAAGTTTTCACCAGCTCATTCTAATGAAAATATGGCCGAGATAGTTTGTAGTAATTCGTTTAAGTCAAATAATTTAACAAATGCGTGTGGATTACTTAAAGAAGAATTAAGAAGATTAGATTCTTTGTTAATTAAATGTGCTGATGAAACAAGAGTTCCAGCAGGACAGGCTTTGGCTGTAGATAGAGAAAAATTTGCTAAAAAAGTTTCAGAAATAATAAAATCGAATCCTAATATAGAAGTTATAAATGAAGAAGTTTCTAAAATTGATGATAATCAAATAACTATTATTGCAACAGGACCATTAACATCTGATGCTTTGTCAGGAGAAATTGCTCGTCTTACAGGAAGTGAAAAATTATTCTTTTATGATGCTGCGGCACCAATTGTTTCTAAAGAAAGTATTAATATGGAAAAAGCTTTTACAGCAGATAGATATGGAAAAGGCGAGAGTGATTATATAAATTGTCCAATGACAAAAGAGGAATATGAAGCTTTTTATAATGAACTTATAAATGCAGAAGTTGTTACTTTGCATGATTTTGAAAAAGGTGGATTATTTGAAGGTTGCATGCCGATAGAAGAAATGGCGAGAAGAGGTTCTCAAACTTTAACGTATGGACCATTGAAGCCAGTAGGCTTTGATAAAAAGTATTATGCAGTTGTTCAATTAAGACAAGATAATGAAGAAGACACTTTATATAATATGGTTGGTTTTCAAACTAACTTGAAATATGGAGAACAAGCTAGAGTTTTTAAAATGATTCCGGCGTTAGAAAATGCGGAATTTATTAAATATGGTGTTATGCATAGAAATACATACATAAATTCATCTGAACTTTTGGATAACACATATAATTTGAAGGGAAGCAATGTATATTTTGCAGGACAAATATCTGGAGTTGAGGGATATGTTGAATCTATTGCATCAGGACTTGTTGCGGCACTTAATGCTGTTCAAAAAATAAATAACGAAGAACCAATAACGTTTCATGCAGAAACAGTAATAGGTGCTTTGGCCAATTATATTTCTACACCAAATAAAGATTTTCAACCTATGAATGCTAACTTTGGAATTTTAAATTGTGATAAAAAGATAAAAAATAAAATCGAAAAATATGAATATCTTGCAAATAGAAGTTTAAATCATTTTAAGGAGTTGAATTAATTTGAAAAAATTTATATTAGCTGTATGTTTTATTTTATCATTTTCTAGTGTTGTAATGGCGGGGGTAACGGTTGAACTAAATGGACAAACTATAAATTTTACAGATGAAAATGGATTGACTGTTAATCCTCAAATTATAAATAGTAGAACGATGGTACCTTTGAGAAAAATATTTGAAACTCTTGGAGCACAAATTGAGTGGTATGGAGAAACAGAAACTGTAATTGCAACAAAAGGTGATACTATTGTTAAATTGCAAATAAATAATCCGATTGCAGAAGTTACTAAAAGTGGTGTAACTGAAAAGATAACTTTAGATTCTAAACCTGTAATTGTTGAAAATAGAACCTTAGTACCTTTAAGATTTATTTCAGAAAGTTTGGAAAAACAAGTTGCTTGGGATCAAGAAACACAAACTGCAATTATAATTGATTATGAATATTTTATAAATGAAATAAAAAATAAAGCTCCTGTATTGGGAAGAGCTCTTGAAAAAGAATCAGTGCAAACTAATTTGAAAATCGTTAAAGAATATTATGATTTGAAAAATTCTGCTAACAATACTAATTCTGTTGTTAATGCTCAAATATATAATAATTCAAATAACAATAAAAAAGTTGTTGTTAATTTAAGTGGAACATCTGAATTGTTTAAAGAAATAGTAAATGAAGGTTGGTCGAATTTTGATATAGTATTAGATTTTTCGGAAAAGGGAGTTACATATAGTTCGTCATCAACAATAATTAATAAAATGTTGGAAGAAAAATATAGAACATATGAAAGTTTAAATTTAAAAGGTTCATATGATGATTCGTGGGAGAACTTTATAAAAAATATTTATGGTTTAGAGGAAGCGGATGTTGGTCTTGTGACTTTCTATAGATTAGATTCAGAATATAAAGAATTTTTAAAACTATTTAATTTTTCTAATACGGCTACTTCTTCAGTAATAAAGGGAAATGGTTTAAATTATATGAATGCTACTACTAAATATTTAGACTATACTAAATTTGATAATGTGTTACTTGAAAATGACATAGTGCAAGTATATAATATTTTAAACAAGTTAATATTTAACTATGATGTTGAAAAGGATGCTCTTTTATATGATGCTTCAACCATAAATGTTACGATGAATACAACGGTTAACGAGGGTGTTTACAATACATCATTTGTTGTAGAACTTTTAAATGATTTTGATGAAAAAGTTGTTTACACGGTTAATATAACTAAATAATAGGAGGATGAAAAATGAAAAGAATTATTTCAATGTTATTAGCGTTAACAATGGTATTTTCAATTGCGAGTGTTTCTTTAGCTGTTGAAGAACCAATGATTACAACAAGTAGACCTGTATTAATAAGTGCAAATCCATTTGCAGATGATTCGATCAAAGTATATTTAAACAATGATGTGATTGATTTTACAGATGAAAAAGGAAATGTTGTAGAACCACAATTAATTAATGATAGAACTATGGTTCCTATGAGAAAAATATTTGAAGTTTTTGAAGCCGATGTACAATGGGAAGGCGAAACAGAAACAGTTACAGCTATAACTGATGAAAAAACAATAGTTTTACAAATTAATAATAATGTTGCGAAAATAATTAATGCTTCTGGAGAAACAGAAGAAATAACATTAGATTCTGCACCAGTAATTGTTAATGGCAGAACTTTAGTTCCAGTAAGATTTATTGCTGAATCTTTAGAATTAAAAGTTGGTTGGGATGGAACAACTAATTCTGTTATTATAATTGATGTTGAAGGTTTATTAGAAATTGTTAAGGAAAACGCTCCAACATTTTATGAATATTTGACAAATGAATATACAATTCCAGAATCATTTGCTGGAACAGCAGACATGATTTTTAATGTAAAATATACAAATAGTCAAGATAAAACACAAAATACAAATGCTAAATTTGTTATAGATGCTACTGTTAATGCGATGAATGAATTGTATGAAGTAAAAATGAATAGCAAAACAACAGGAAAAGGTCCTTTATACCAAGAAATTAAAGACGCTAAATTTGACAAATTTGATATAAACATGGTAATGGATGTTGAAAACATGGTTGGTTATATCAAATCATCTTTATTAGAAAGTGAAATTGAAGATAAATGGTTAAAAGTAAAAGAAGAAGCTGTTGGTGTTGAAGCTGTATTAACAAACCCAAAACAATATACAACAAAAGAATTAGTTAATACTTTATTGGATGAAGTTGAAATGACTCCAACAACATATCCTGCTTTAGAAATTTTAACAGAAATGGCTTGCAAATTTGTAAGTGATGATTACTTTAAAGTTAGTGGAAGAACAACAAAGACATACTCATATGAAATTTCTTTAGATGATTTAAATGGATTATTACAAGAAATGGGTATGCCAATTGACCTAAAAGACTTTGCAAAATCAGGTGAAATTACATTCTCTTCAAAATATGAAAATGGAGTAAATGTATCAAGTGCTTTTAAGATTGCAGCAGTTGTTACTATTGAAAGTGAAACATTAGATCTTTCTTTTGAAGGCACATCAAAAACTTCAAAAATTAATCAAAAGATTTCAATAAATCTTCCAGCAGAAAAAGATGTAGTTGAATATTAATAAAAGAATAAAAAACCTCTTTTAAGAATAAAGTTAAATGATATTCTTAAGGGAGGTTTTCTTTTATGTTGAAAAAGTTTTTGAAGATAATGATAATGTTTTTGTGTATTATTTCTGTATCTAGAAGCAGTGTGCTTGCAATGTCATATTATGAATATCCTGAGTTTCAAACGGGAATTGTAGACGCGAGTGTATTAAATGTAAGGAGTGGACCGCGGGACTAATTATTTGAAAATTGGTACTATTTCAAAAAATGAATATGTAAGGATTTTTGCAAAAATAGGAGATTGGTATGTAATTCAAACGAATAACGATTTGATTGGAACTGTTAGTAAAAAGTACATTAGAAATGCAACTTTAACTAATGGTTCATCGACAAATAAAAATACAACTATTACAGATAACCTTTCTGGTTATTCGACAGATGAAAAAGAATTATTGAAGTTGATAAATAATGAACGAAAAAAATATGGTTTGGAAGAATTGAAATTTGATGCTGAGTTGCAAAGAGTTGCTAAAGCAAAAGCTATGGATCTAGTAGAAAATAATTATTTTGCTCATAATTCACCTACATATGGAACTCCTTTTGAAATGATGAAATCTTTTAAAATAACATACAATACGGCTGGTGAAAATCTGGCTGGAAATTCAAGTTTAAGTGGAGCGGTAACTGCGTGGATGAATTCAGAAGGTCATCGAGCCAATATATTAAATAATACATTTAATTATACTGGAATTGGAATTGTCGAGTCGAAGACTTACGGAAAAATATTAGTTCAAATGTTTATTGGAAAATAGAAATTAATTATATTAATAATGTGAAATAATCCGAGGAGAAAGAACATATTATTTTGTGAGGTGGTTATCTTGAAAAGATACATAAGCAAATGTGTGATTCTTTCTCTTATTTTTTCTCTTATTTATACAAGTGTTTTTGCATATGAAGAGGAAGAAGAGGTATTTAATAATGATATTTTATTAGAAGTTATAAATTCGCAAAATCGGAGAGCTAAAAATTAATTCAAAAACGGCCTTAGTCTTTGATCGAAAATATGAAAAATTATTGTATGAAAAAAATGTAGATGAAAGAATACCGAATGCGTCTACAACAAAGATATTAACAGCAATTGTTGCTTATGAGAATTCATCTCTAGATGATATTGTGACAGTGGGGAAAAATGCAGCTATTATAGGTGGATCGAGAATTGGTTTGAAAACAGGAGATAAAATTTCTATGGATAACTTGATGAAAGGATTATTACTATCTTCTGGAAATGATGCGGCTGTTGCAATTGCTGAACATATAGCTGGAGATGTTTCTGCATTTTGTGAAATGATGAATATGAAAGCAAAAGAGTTGGGCGCTGAAAATACTAATTTTGTTTCGCCTCACGGATTAGATAACGAAGCACATTACACAACTGCGAAGGATTTACTTGTTTTTTCGGAATATTTACTTAACGTTGAATATTTAAAAAATATTGTTAATATGAGAAATACGCAAATATTTATTAATGGAAATGTAAAAAATATAAGGACGACTAACGAAATTTTAGGAATTTATCCCGAAGCAAATGGAATAAAAACAGGTTTTACTAATAATGCTGGCAGGTGTCTAATTACCTCAATTGAAAAGGATAATAGACCATTAATTATTATTGTTATGGGAGCTAATACTAAAAAAGAAAGAACAATAGATACCATTTCACTAATTAATTATGCATATAACGAATTTGTAGAAATTGATTTGTATGAAAAAATGGACAAAATTTTTGAAGTAAGAGTTGAAAAATCAATAGAACGATATTATGAATTTAATGTAGATGCTGAAAAAATGTGGATTTTGAAAAAAGATGATTTGGAAAAAATAAAGTATGAATATAATATAACTAGAAACTTTGAGGCGCCATTACAAAAGGGTACCATATTAGGGGAAATAGAAATATATATCGATAATAAAAAGGAAAAAAATGTAAAAATAATTAATAACAAAACTATCGAAAGAAAAGATATTAAAGATTATTTTATAGAGATTATGACAGAAAAGCTAGAAAATATAGAATTTAAATAAAAAAATAAGGAAAAATATGGAACTAAAAAGAAGGCATATGATATAATGTTTGATATCTTAAATAAGTGTTGAAAAATATACCAAAATGTAGTATTATACTTTGTGGAATAGTGTCTTCGGATGCTAGAGGGAGGTAATATATGGAGATGAAAAAATTAAAAAGAAATATAATGATAGTGATTGTTTCAGCATTACTTTTAGTTTTTGGAACATATACATTAGGAACAAGCGATTCAATAGATATAGAATTAGGCATGCCTAGAGAGGATATTGTAGAATCTGTAGATACTGAAAATACAAATACTGAAAATTCTGACGCATCGAAGAATGAAGAAGTAAAAAAAGATGAAGTGGTTGCTTCAGAAGATGAAGAAGAGAAATTAAATGATGCTAGTGAAACTATAATTGGTAGCGTTGACAAAAAAACAAAAAGAATAGCGGAACTTACAGATAAATATAACGATAAATTATTTGGTACAGTTGCGTATTATTTTGAACTTGCACAAAAATATAGTTTCCCAATATGTTTTATTGGAATAACTATAGGTGCGTTCAATTTCTTAATAATAGGAAATAAAAAGCTTGATAAAAAAGAACAAGGATTTAGCATGATTGTGGGATTTACAATCGCTTTGGTAGTATTCAATGTAATGCCTTTAATACTTGCACTTATTGCTGCAGGTAGATAAAAAACGTAAGTAGAAGTAAGCAGAATAATTAGGAAGGTGATTGATATATGAAGGTACTATTTGCAGTTGGAAATGATCAGCTTTCAAAAAATATTGCTGATAAGTATTACGAAAAATATGGAGAGGTACTAGAATATAAAAACGTATTTTTCTTTAAAGCATTGATAGAAGAGGTAAAGAAAGATAAAACCTATAATCGAATTGTAATTAATGAGGAGATTGAAGAATATAGAGCTTCAGATTTAGAGCAAATTGATAGAAAAATATTTAATTATATAGATCAAATAACAGATGAAATTCCTGGTGCAGATGTTATCATAATATGTGGAAACAGAAGAACCAAAAGTGATACGTTTATTAAAAAATTATTTAGTAGTGGTATATATAATTTTTTAATAGGTGGAGATCGAAATGTTGGTCCTCTTTGTGAAATTTTAAGAAAACCAAAAAACAAAAGAGAGGCCAAAGAATATTTAGGAATAGATTCACCTTTTTCTGTTGAAGGAATGGACGGTAATGATGGCGGAGACGTAGTTGATGAATATCAAATAAGAAGTATATTAAATTTTTATGATGGTATAAAAAATCAACCTGAAAAGTATGTTGAAACATTTGATAGAATTTCAGAACAATATAGTAGAGTGCAACTTATAATTATCTATAATTGGTTGCCACCTGCTGTTAAAGCTGCAATTGCGCAAGTAGATAGATATAAATATTTAGCTGCTCCACCAAGTGCTTTAACGCCAAAAGAACCTCAAAAACAAGTTTTGTCTAAGCCGCAAAATAAACCAGCAGATAATAAGAAAAAAGGTTTATTTGCTTTTAGAAAAAATAAAGCGACACCGCCATCTTCACAAGATGCAATGAATGCTTTTAATGAAAAAGGTAAAGTTGATTTGGGTGGAAATAACTCTAATAATGTTGATCCAGCTCAAGCTGAAGCTGAAAGACAAGCAATAGCTAAAGCTCAGGAGGAAGCAAAAAGACAAGCTGAATTAGCACAAAAGGCTAGAGAGGATGCTGCAGCTAAACAAGAAGCAGAATTGGCTGCAAGAGCAAAAGTTGAAGCAGAAGCAAAACAAAAAGCTGAGGAAGAGAAAAGAGCTTATCAAGAAGAGCAAGCAAGGCTCTTAGAACAAGCTAAACAAGAAGCTATGATTAAAGAACAACAAGCTAGACAACAAGCGCAGCAAGATGAACAAGCAAAACTTTTAGAGCAAGCTAAGAGAGAAGCTGCCATAAGAGA
>CAZEVD010000003.1:0-92058 GCA_964515475.1 uncultured Eubacteriales bacterium | reverse complement strand
TCAAAAAAGATTTGATGATGCTAAAAAATTATTAGACTTTGGATTTGCAAATTTTAGCAATAAAGTAATTGTGAATGCTGGAGAAAAAATAACAACGATAGAAATTTCAAAGGCAAATAAAAATTCAGTAGATATAATTACAGAAAATGATTTAGCTGTCTTACTAAATAAAGGTGATGAAAAGAATATTACTACTGAAATTATTTTAAACGAAAATATAATTGCACCTTTAGAATATTATGAAGTTGTTGGTGTGCAAAAATGCTATTTGAATGGAGAAGAAATTGGAGAGGTGAATTTAGTTGTTAACGAAAAAATAGAGAAGAAGAAGTGGGGAGATTTTCTAGGTGAATTAATTAACTTTTTATACAAATTAGGAAGATAAATTTATTGAATTATTAAGAATGTTAATATATCATTTTATTAGAAAAAGTATAAGGAGGACTAACAGATGAAGAAATTTTTCTTGATGATTATAAGTTTGATTCTATGTTTAAGTACTTTTAGTTTTGTATTTGCAGGCTTTGAAGATGTAGCAAATACTAAGTACGAGACTGCAGTTGATTCGTTAGCGGATATGAATGTAATTAATGGAATGCCAAATGGTTCTTTTGAACCATATTCGAATGTGACTAGAGCTCAATTTGCTAAAATGTTGGTTGAAGCTTTAGACATAGAGAGCGCTACTGCAAATCTTTCTTTTAGTGATTTAGATAAAACTCATTGGGCAATTGAGTATATCAATATTGCTAGTGCTAATAAAATTGTAAACGGATATGAAGATGGTACATTTAGACCAGAAGATAATGTACTTTATGCGGAAGCTGTGACAATGGTTATGCGCGCTATTGGGAAAGATGTTGGATTAAGTTCAACTGGAGCATGGTATAACAAATATATGAATAAAGCTAGTAACATTAATTTGTTAACTGAAATTACTGGGGTAGATGCAGAAAAAAATTTAAATAGAGGTGATACAGCTATATTAATTTCTAATATGTTGAATTTACCTGTAGAAGAAATTGAGTTAGATGATTTTACACTTAGCTTTTTGAAACTAGAAAATAACGAAAGAAATATGGTGTATAGTCCTTTATCTATAAAATATGCTTTAAAGATGTTAAAGGATGGTGCGGATGGAAATACAAAAGCAGAAATTGAAGATTTAATAAAGGAATTAGGTCTAACTAAATATGAAAATATTAAAGATGTTTTATCTTTAGCTAATAGTGTTTATGTAAGAGAAAAATATAAAGAAAATATTTTAAAAGAATATACTGATGCTTTGGCTCAAAACTATAATGCTGAATTGAAATATGATTCTTTTGAAAGTGCAGTAAATATAAATAATTGGATTGAAGAGAAAACATTAGGAATTATTAAAAATTTATTAGATGATTCTGCTGTTCAAGATCCTGCTGTTATAATGTTACTTATAAATGCTTTAGCTATAGATATGGAGTGGGGCTATCAATTTGATGAAGCAAATACTTATGGTAGAAATTTTGAATTAAGTGATGGTACAACTATGGTAGCAACAACTATGAGTACGCGTGCAAGCACAGATGAAACACATTTTTATGTGGATGATGATATAACTGTTTTATCAAAAAAATTGAAAAAATATGGTGATATACAATTAGAATTTGTTGCAATTATGCCAGAAGAAAATTTAAGTGAGTATGTTTCAAAAGTTACAATGGAGGACCTAAATGAAATTATAGCAGATTTGAAACCGGCCTCTAGCCAAGAAGCAAAAGATGGTTTACAAATAACAATACCTAAATTTTCTTATGATTATACTTTGAATTTGAAACAAGATTTAAATAGATTAGGAATAAAAGATGCATTTAGTCCTAATTCCGCAGATTTTTCAAAAATTTCACAAGATATAGATCTTTTTGTTGGAAATGCAATACATAAAGCAGATATAGAATTTTCAGAAGAAGGAATAAAAGCTGCGGCGGTTACTGTATTTATAATGGCTGGAAATGCAATGATTCAAGATCCACCGGAATATGTTTATATAAATATAGATAAACCATTTATGTATTTAATAAGAGATGTGGCAACGGGCGAAGTGTGGTTTGTTGGAACTGTGTATGAACCAAATTTATGGGAAAACGATAAAGCGGAATATAAATGGAATTAAGGCTGTGAAGAAAATACGTGTTTGAATTTTTGATAAATTTAAACACGTATTTTTTGTCGTAATTCGTCGATGAAAAAACTTTAAAGAATTCTTAATTTATTGAAGTTGAATGTAAATTATGATATATAGAATTTGCTTTTTATTCTTAATGCACATCTTCTTGTGTACAATTTCCGAAAACAAAAATATGAAAGGAGAAATTTATTGAATTTAGATTGTTTAAATATTGAAAATAATGTGAGTGATGAAAAGGATTTTTTAAACGACGTTTTAGAAAAACTTGAAGGGGTAAAAGATGATTTAGAAAAAAGACTTGAAATTATTGAATTAAATGAAGACGATTTATATTACGTTTATTCATATACCCCAGATAAAATATATATTACTAAGAGCGGAAGTAACAAATTAGAACTTTTAAATAATGTTTCTGAAGAATTTAAAAACAATTTAGCGGAAGGTTTTATCTTGCGAAGTAAAAATGGAACGTTTATAATTGATGAGGAACTTACTGAAAAGAGTATGAATTTTGAATTGGATTTTGATAAATTTAAATAATAATAACTAATGAAAAATAGGAGGAAATAATGGGGAAAAAAGGTTCTACGTTAACAAGAGTTATATTAGCAATCATAGTTTTATTTTTAGCAGGAATTGGTTTTAGTTTAGACAATGAAGATGGAATTTCGATTGATAGCAATCAAATACAAATTGAAAATAATAAGGAAGAAGTAAAGGTTTCGGAATCTGAAAATAAAAACAAAGTAAGTGAAACTTTTTCTAATGGAATTTTTTCTTTGGAACATGTTCCAGAATATACAGATGAACCATATGTAATTATAAATGACAATGTTCCATTCTTTACAGAAGAAGAGATGACAGTAAATTCTTATGAATTTTTTAGCGAATTAGATGAATTAGAAAGATGTGGAGTTGTTCATGCGAGTATAGGGACGGATTTAATGCCGACTGAAAATCGTGAATATATTGGACATATAAAACCAACTGGTTGGCAAGTGTCAAAATATGATGGGATTGATGGTGCATATTTATATAATAGATGTCATTTGATTGGTTTCCAACTAACTGGCGAAAATGCTAATGAAAAGAATTTGATAACAGGTACAAGATATATGAATGTACAAGGAATGTTATCTTTTGAAAACGAAGTTGCAAATTATGTTGAAACAACAGATAATCATGTAATGTATAGAGTGACTCCTGTTTTTGAAGGAGATAATTTACTTGCGTCGGGAGTATTGATGGAAGCAAAATCTGTAGAAGATAATGGTGAAGGTGTAATGTTTAATGTTTTTTGTTATAACGTGCAACCTGGAATAGAAATAGATTATGCTACTGGCGCGAATTATAAAATTGAAAACAATCAAGAAGTTACTAATGAAACATCGGAAAAAGCAGAATATGTATTAAATACAAGTTCGAAGAAATTTCATTTGCCTAGTTGTGAAGGAATAAATCAAATGAGCGAAAAGAATAAGAAGAACTATAGTGGATATAAAAATGATTTGATATCACAAGGATATGAAGCGTGTGGTTCTTGTAATCCATAAAAATATAAAAAAGACTAGCTTTTTTTAAAATAAGAGATAAAATATTTTGTGAGAGAAAAGATATTACTAAGGAGGAAATGTAAATGTCAGTGAAATTTGTATTAAATGAAACATCTTATTTCGGTAGTGGAGCAAGAACTGAGCTACCTGGAGAAATTCAAAGAAGAGGATTTAAAAAAGTTCTGTTTGTAACTGATAAAACTTTATTAGATGCTAATGTTGCAACTAAAGTTACAGAAGTTTTGGATGAAGCTAAAATAAAATATACTACTTTTTCGGATATCAAACCAAATCCAACGATTGAAAACGTTATGGATGGTTTAAAAGTTTGCAAGAAATTCAAGGCTGATGTAATTGTTGCTGTTGGTGGTGGATCTGTTATAGATACTGCAAAAGGTATTTCTATACTTATGACAAATCCGAAAAGAGATTTACCATCACTAAATGGTTTGTCAAATACAGTTAATAAAGGTTTACCTTTAATAGCTCTTCCAACTACACATGGAACAGCTGCTGAAGTTACAATTAACTATGTAATCACAGATGAATCTAGACAAATCAAAATGGTTTGCGTAGATCCTAACGATATTCCTGTATTAGCTATTGTTGATTCTGATCTTATGAAGACAATGCCAAAATCTCTTGCTGCATATACAGGTATGGATGCTTTAACACATGCTGTTGAAGGATATATTACAAAAGGACATAACTTAATGTCTGATATGTTCCACATGGAAGCTATTAAATTAATATTCGAAAACTTGCCAAAAGCAGTTAATGATAAAGATGATGCTGCAATTGAAAAAATGGGATATGCGCAATATATCGCAGGTATGGGATTTAGTAATGTTGGATTAGGTATAGTTCATTCAATGGCTCACCAATTAGGTGCTGTTTATGACACACCTCATGGTATGGCTAATGCATTATTATTACCAACAGTTATGAGATATAACGGAGAAATATCTTGGGAAAGATATAAAGAAATCTTGATAGCATTAGGAAGAGAAGATGCTAAAGATTTAGGAAAAGATGATGTAATAAATACATTTGTATGGATGATTCAAGAATTATCTAAGAGTGTAGGTATTACACAAACTGTTAAAGATACAGGATGCAAAGAAGAAGATTTAGAAATGCTTTCTCAAAAAGCAATGGAAGATCCTTGTATGCCTGGTAACCCAAGAGAAGTTACGAAAGAAATCTTCATGGATTTATATAGACAAGCTATGTAATGAAAAATATATTAAAGCACGCTAATTTGCTTAGCGTGCTTTTGTGTTTTTAAATTTCGTTATATAAGCGAGGTATAATGTTATTTAAAGCTGATATAAGATAGTCTATTTCTTCTTTTGTGTTGTATTTACCGATTGTGATTCTTAGAGAGTTATTTGAATATTCTTTTGGCATACCAATTGCATTTAAGACATGTGATTGTTGTAATATGCCGGCTGAGCAAGCGCTGCCCGCTGATGCACAAATTCCTAACTTGTCTAATTCATCTAAAATCTTTTTTCGATCTAGATTTTTGAAAGAAATATTAATATTCCCTGGCAAACGATTTGTTAAACTTCCGTTTATTTTTATGTCTGGAAAACGTTTAGAAATTGAAGATAAAAAATAATCTCGTAATTCTTTTGCGTGCAAATTATGTTTTTCTAATTCTTGATATGCATTTTCAAAAGCAATGCTCATACCAACGATAGAAGCAACATTTTCTGTGCCAGCACGTTTTTCTTTTTCTTGATGTCCACCCGAAATCAACCTTTCAAAAGGTACATTTTCCTTAATATATAAACAACCAATTCCTTTAGGTCCATAAAATTTGTGTGAAGAAATTGAAAGTGCATCAATGTTTAATTCGGCCACGTTAATGGGAATATTACCTGCCGCTTGAACAGCGTCTGTATGAAAGAAGATGTTGTATTGCTTTGCAATCTTTCCGATTTGTGCGATAGGTTCGATTGTTCCAATTTCGTTATTAGCAAACATGATGCTGATTAATATGGTGTCAGGAGTAATATTTTTTTCTAATTCTTTTAGGTTAATTAATCCGACTCTGTCAACCGGAAGGTAAGTTACTTTAAATCCTTCGCTTTCTAAATCTTTTAGACTTTCTAGAATTGCAGGATGTTCTATTACAGATGAGATGATGTGATTTCCTTTTTTACGATTTGCACGGGCAATTCCTTTTATTGCGGTGTTATCACTTTCAGAACCTCCTGACGTGAAATATAATTCGTGAGGTTTACAATTTATAATTTTTGAAATTTTTATTCTCGAATTTTCAATAGCTTTTTTTGAATAGGTTCCTAGTTGATATAGACTAGAGGGATTACCATAATTTTCAGACAAGAAAGGTAGCATTTGAGTTAAAACTTTGTCATCTAATTTGGTAGTAGCAGCATTGTCAAAATAATAAATTTTCATGATAAAAAACCATCCTTTCTTTGTAATATTTTATGGCGAAAATGGTATTTTGTTACATGTTAGAATTTAGCGTAAAGCCTATGCAAATAAAGTTTTTTCTGTAATATTACAATGATATTACATTTTGGTTAAAAAAAAGTGATTTTGTTGTCTAAAAATTGGCGTTATGCTACACTATGCTTATGTAAGAGTTTTTTCATGTAGAGGAGAGGATTTTATTATGATGTTAGGACCTATGAAAAAGAGATTGATAACAACAGGAGCTATAGCTTTTATAATTCCAACGGTCGTTTTTGTTGGTATTTTTATTGCCTATTCCAAAAATAAAAATGAAGAGATTGCAAACTTAGAAACACAAGTTGCAACGGTGCCTAGATGGATTGCGAAAACGGATATGCCAATAGGACACATCGTTACTTCTGCTGATATTGAATTTGCAGAAGTTAAAGAAATTAGTGCTCCGGTTAACTCTTTTGAAAATATTAATGGTTTACTTGGAGAAAAATTAAAAGTTCCAGTATATACAGGAACAATAATGAATGCTGCTATGTTTTATGAAATTGATGACATAATTGATGATTTAACTGAAATAGGAGTTAGAAGCAAAGAATTTAATATGATTTCTTTACCAAGTGATTTGAATGTTGGAGATTACATTGACGTTAGAATATTATTCCCAACAGGAGAAGATTTTATAGTAGTAAAAGGTAAGGAAGTAAAAAAAGTTGGTTCTACTTATGATTCAAGCGCAATCTTTTTGGATTTAACAGAAGAAGAAATTAACAGAATGTCAAGTGCTGTTGTAGAATCATATATGTCTGAAGCAATTAATTTATATGCGGTTAAATATTCAGATTGGTATGAACAAATGTATGATGAAGTATCAGTTGACTATGTTGAATTTACAAATGAGGCGATTGTTCAATTGATTGAAGAGTCTAAAGTAGAAGAAATTGAAATTATAGAAAAAGAAAGAGAACCTGAACTAAACGAAAGTGGAGATCCAATTGAAAATGAAAGTGGCGAAATTCAGTATAAAGAACAAGAACCAGAGACAAAAACGATTGTAACAAAGAAAGTTGAACCAGAGTTAACTAATGAAGAAATCTTTGCTAGAGTAAAAATACTTTTAGGTGTTAAAAATCCTGATTGGGCAAAATATACAAATTTAACACTTGAAGATGTTGAAGCAATCAGAAAAGGAATTAGAACAAACGATGAACCTTTACTTGCTTTATACAAACAAAAGAGTCTTTTAATTGAAACTCGAGTTAAAGATACATATCCAGTAAGAAAAGAAGTTGCTGCTGTAATAGCTAACAACCCAAATATTTTGGATGATTTAAAAGTTAAATACGCTAATATTGAAGAGTTGCAACACCAAAGAGAAAATCTTGAAATATATGCTGGTATAATAAATGATAATACAACATACGAAGAGTATGAACAAATTATGGAAAAATTCAAAGAAAGATTAGATAACGAAATTTCTACTCAAAAGTCAGAAAGAAGCGAGTATCTACAAGCGTTAGTTCGTAAAGAATTGGTTAGTGGTACTGCTACAACAACACCAGTTCAATAGTTAAGGAGGAAATAATATGAAAAGTGTAGGCTTTATTGGAAAAGCTGATAAAACAGATTTGGTTTCTTATGTTAGTAAAATAATATCTGCTATGGGTAAGAAAGTTATTATGATTGATGCTACATCAGCTCAAAAAACGAGATATACAATTCCTATTATGAGTGAAATGGAAGATCAAGCACAATACATAGTTCAACATGATGGTGTTGAAATTGCTATTGGTTTTTCAAACATCCTTGAATTAAAGAAATATCTTCTTTCAAAAGGTGAAGATTTCAACGATTACGATTACGTAATCGTTGATGCTGACCTAAATGAAATGATAGAAGAATATGATTTGAAAGATTCTAACGTTAATTTCTTTGTATCATCTTATGATAAATATTATATTCATAAAGGAATAGATCTTTTGAGATTTTTATGTTCTGTAAAGAGGAGAACGGATACAGAAGCAAAAGTTGTAATTAACAGATGTATTTTTTATAGTGATATAAATACAGCAGATAGTAAATATATTGAAAGACTTGCAGACAATTTACCTATCGAGTGGAAAGGAACTTCGTTAAACTTTCCAAATGATCAAGGTGATTTATCAGTAAATATTCAAAATCAATATTCTACTAAATTTGATCTTAGAATGTTATCAAAACAATATAAAGAGGCTTTAGCTTTAACGGTTCAAGAGATAACAGAAGAAGATGTGAAAAAAGTAAGAAAAGTTATTAAAAACATTGAGAAAGATGCAAAATTCTCAGGTTAAGAAAGGAAGGTAATTAATATGCCTATAGTTGCATTTTGGAGTACTGAAGATTCGGCTCAATTATGCACAACAGCTACAGTTGCTGCTGTTGCGATGATGTTAACAATTCGTGGTAAATATAGAACGTTAGTAACACAAACTCATTATTCAGATATGTCATTAGAAAATTCTTTCTTTAATCCAGATAAGAAAGCTAAATTTGATACATCTGATACTGGTATAGATGCTTTGGATAGATTGTTAAGAAGTAACAAACTAGCGCCAGAAAATATACCAAACTATGCAACTCCAATAATGAGAAATGGAATGCTTGAATTGTTATACGGAACTTTTAAAAATGATAAAGACTCATATTCAAGAATTCTTGAAACAATGCCAATCATTGTTGATTACGCAAACCAATTTTATGACATTGTTTTGGTTGACTTAAATAAGGGGGTTGATAGTTCGGAAGTTAATTCAATACTTCAAAAATCAGATTTGATCGTATTTAATATGTCTCAAAACAAAATGATATTAAAGAAATCAATGAATTCTTTGAAGTCTTTGAAAGTATTACAAGAAAAACCGGTAATACCTGTACTTGGAAGATTTGATAGATATTCAACTTTCAATGAAAAGAATATTTCTAGAACATATAATTATAAGAAGAAAATATACACAATACCTTATAACACAAGATTTTTTGATTCTTGTAATGAAGGAATTGTAGATAAATTCTTTATTGAATTTGCAAATGCAGATATCGGAACAGATAGAAACGGATTCTTTATTTCAGAGGTTGCACAATTAACAGATGCAATTATTGAAGTAATCAAACCAAAGATTGTAGAAAAATAAACTACAAAAGCAAAAGATGTGGAAAGGGTGATATTTCCAAATGTTTTTTAATTATCTTTTAATTTTCATATTAATAGCCATGTTGTTTGTTTTTGTTGGTTATTTATTTTCAAAGTCAAACAATTCAACGGTAATGCAAGACTTGAAAAAAGAAGTTAGAATTTACAGTGTTGAAAGAATGACAGAGTTCATTAAAGCAAGAATGGATGAAATAACAAGAACAAACTTGTATGATGCGGGTCTTGCAGAAGATGAATTGAAAAGAAGAAAAATGAAAAAATATGAGCTTAAAAAAGCTCTTAAGAACTGTACTTATGGTGATGTAAACGATAAAAAATACGTTAAAGAGTTGATTTTTGATTTACTACATAGAGAGTATGGTGTAAACCAAGTTAATATTACAAATGCTATTGATTTTGATAATCCTGAGAAATTAACTTCTGGTGATAAGTTTGATATTTTGCTTTATATGTATAAACAACAATATGGATATGATGCATTAGGAGAACTTATCAAAAAATATAAGTTGGATGAGCAAAAACTTGTTTATGGATCAACTCAACCATCTTATGTTATTACTCCAGAGGAGATAAGTGAAATTTTTGAAAAAGAATATGATTATTTATCTTTTGAAGATAGATTAAATATCCTATCTCAAAGAATATATCAAAACTACAAAGGGTTTAGTGTTATTGATGAAATAAGAGATATGAATATCGATGGTATTTCGGGTGGTGTATCTGGTCTTCCAGAATCGTTCATGTACCAAGTCGCACAGTTAGGTGATTATTTAAGACAAACAAATGAAAGAACAATACCAAGAGCTTATGATAGCGTTTGGATATTCTATCATGGTAAATCAATTTATATGTCTTGTGTATCTTTTGGTTCATACTCAGAACTTCGTCGTGTATGTCAAAACATATATAAATACAATAATCCTGGACAATTATCTGATACAAATGGTTACAAAATCAATGAAATGAAAGATGGTTCCCGTGTCGTTGTAGTTAGACCAAGTATGTCAGAGTCTTGGGCGTTCTTCGTAAGAAAGTTCGATACTCCAAATGCGGTACTTGAAAACTTAGTTAGACATCCTGGTAAAGAACCAGTTATAGATATGCTTAAATTCTTAGTAAAAGGTGCCAGAGTTACTGCTCTTACTGGTGAGCAAGGTTGTGGTAAAACAACAATGCTACTAGCAATGATTAAGTACATTTACACATCTCTTAACCTGAGAGTTCAAGAAACAGCTTTCGAGTTGCATTTAAGAAAAGTTTATCCAGAAAGAAACATATTAACATTTAGAGAAACTGATACAGTTACTGGACAACAAGGTCTTGATGTTCAAAAGAAAACTGACGGTGCTGTTAATATCCTTGGAGAGGTTGCGACCGACGAGGTTGCTGCTTGGATGATTCAGATGGCACAGGTTGCGAGTAAGTTTACATTATTTACTCACCACGCTAAAACATTTGATAACTTAATTTTAGCATTACGTAACTCACTTCTTAAAATCGGTATGTTCAACAATGAAAAAGTTGCTGAAATACAGGTTGTTGGAGTTATAAATTTTGAAGTACATTTAAAGAAATCTTATGATGGACAAAGATTTATAGAAAGAATAACAGAATGTATTCCTGTAAAACCAAAGAATAATTACACAAGAGATTACAGAAACGAAAAAACGCTTGAAGGAAAACTTGATAAATTTATGGATAACGCAACAGAATACTTTACAAAGATAACAGAAACAGAAACATATAGACACGTTAATATAATTGAATATATTGATGGCCAATATGTTGTAAAAAATCCAATTTCTCCTGAAAATATTTCTGCAATGCGTGAGAATATGTCAGAAGAAGATCAAGTGTTATTTGATAATTTCTGTGAAAATTATTTCAGTACACTTCAAACTGAAGGTTCAAATTATTCAATGAGAAGAATCGTAGAATAATTATAAAAGTACAGGAAGGGAGGGTCATAAAATAGATTCAAAAACATTACTTATTATATTTGTAGGTGTTCCTCTTATTTTATTTCTGGTTATTTTGCTTGCTTTTTCAATTTTGCAAAAGAAAAAGCAAGGAACAAAAAGTGCTGTTTTACAAAAAATGAGAGCTGCCAATTCGGGTGGTAGCTCTACAGATGTATTTTTACAACAGATATATACAAAATTAGATACATTACCAATTGTAAATAGATATCTTAGAAAGATTAGAAGAAGATTAGAACTTGTTAATCAAAATGACGAATATATGTTAAGAAGAAATACTGCTAAGATTACTGTAAGAAGTATTCTTTTGACACTTGGCATTTCAATTTTGATTGCTTGGCTGAATAAAGAAAATTTATTTATTATGATTACTTCCTTACTGGGTGTGTTAATTGTAATAGAAAATATGACGGAGCAAATGATTAACAAAGTAGAAAATCGACTTCTTGAACAAGAGCTTGAATTTTTCTCAGAAGTAAGACATGCATTCCATGTATCAAACATGGTTGAAGAAGCGATTTATGATGCTTCATTGATAGAGGATTCAGAAATTGTATCACAAGCAAATACGATATATGATATATTAATTTCTGCTGATCCAGAAATAGAATTAGAAAAGTATTATGATGTTGCACCAAATAGATTTTTAAAGATTTTTGCTGGTGTATCATATTTAACTAAAGAATTTGGTGATAGAAAAGTAGGCGGTATATCTTTATATTTAAAAGATATGAATAACATTACGCAAGAATTACAACTTGAAGTTTTAAAAAGAGATAAGTTAGATTACTTGTTTAAGAGTTTGACCTATATTGCTGTAGCACCAATACTTCTTATTAATCCACTTAAAGCGTGGGCGTTAAGTGCTTTCGCTTCTACAGCATCTTTCTATGAAGGAAAAACAGGTTTCCTTTGCGAGGTAATTTTGATAGCATCAATTTTCTTATCTTATTCATTGATTGTTAGAATTAAAGATAATGAAGACAAACAGATAAAATATACTTCTGGTGATGCTTGGCAAGAAAGAGTATATAGACTACCAGTAGTTGAAAAATTTATTGATGGTCTTGTACCTGGTTCAGATAAACCAGCTTTGGCTAAAGTAAATAGATTGCTACAAGATACAGCATCAACCCTTAAAATTGAGTGGTTATATATTAACAAGGTTATGTATTTTATAATTGCATTTTTTGTTACATTATTGATTGTTAACCAAATGCATAGAATGGCGATTGAGGATGTTCTTTATGGCGATACTGTTGAAAGTGATATCATGGGGCAGATGGCTGAAGTTGATGTCACGGAGGCGCAAACTTTAACTGCATCTGATAGATATTTTATAACTGGTTTACTAGACAGCGATGAAATTGTAAAGATAGTAAGAGAAGAAGAGGAAATAGTAGCTATACAAGCAATAAAATCTCAAATGTATTTAATGAATTCTAGACCACTTAGTGATGAGGCTGCTGCAGAGATTGCGGCTAAGATATATAAGTATCTTACAACAGAAAGATCAAGACATGTTTCGTATGCACAAGTAGATTTAGAGGATGCTATCTTAAAAGCGGGCATTGAGATGCCTAGAAATAATTTCGTTGTTCAATTAGCTAGAGAAATTGTTGATGTCACAAAAGATGATGGTAGAGTAGAGATAACAGAGCAAGATATTGCGGTAGCAACAAAAGTTATTTATAGTATCGAACTTACAGAAGAACAGCTTTCAACAACTGCTACAAGAATATATGAAAAATTAAAAAACCTTACAAGTGAATATTTCAAATGGACGGAACTTTTAGTTTCGATTTTGGTTGCTTTAGTTGCTTATATGGCACCTAATATGATATTAGTATTCCAAAAGAAAATGAGACAAATGGATATGGATAATGAAGTTATGCAATTCCAAACAATTATCCTTATGTTAATGCATATTGAAAGAGTTTCAGTTGAATATATACTTGATTGGTTAGGAAGATTCTCTAATATATTTAGAGAACCATTGCAACGTTGTATAAATAACTATGAAAGTGGAGCTTATGAAGCTTTAGAACAATTAAAAGATGAGGTTTCATTTAAACCATTTATTCGTATAGTTGAAAGTTTACAATCAGCGGTAGAAAATGTTAAAATAACAGATGCTTTCGATGAGTTGGAATCTGAAAGAGCTTTCTTCCAAGAAAAAAGAAAAGAAGCTAATGAAAGATTAATTGAAAAGAAAGCAAGAATAGGTAAATTTATAGGTTTTACGCCAATGATTTTACTTTTTGTTGGATACTTGATTGTACCACTAATTTGGACTAGTGTTGGTAATATGGGAACATATTTCAATCAAATGTCTTCGATGTTGTAATAAAGATTTCGGATGCCATATCGGCATCCGAAAAGTAAAATTGATTTCATTTTTATATTTACATAAAAGGGGGCAATTTACTAGAAAAGCTAGTAAAGTTTTAATTTAAAGGAGGAATTTTATTATGGATAATGCATCAAAAGCATTGATTATGGCAGGTGCGATTCTTATTTCAATCGCAATCGTAGGAGTAGGTGTTTATATTTTCTCAAGCACAAGCTCAATTGGAAATACAGCAGGCGCTCAAATCGACGCAACACAAGCACAAATGACAAATTCAACATTACGACAATATGCAAGTGATAGAGCAAAAGGAACAACAGTAACAGAGTTTTTAGGATATTTAGATACGTTAAATACAATGAATACACTTCCATATCCAGTAACTGTTTCATTAGATGGAGCAACTTTATCTGAACCTTTTGCTATAGCTGCAATAAGTGCTAATGCGTATTACACAATCGAAATTACAGATACACAACCATCAACTACTCCAGATGGATATTTAGATGCTGTTGCTATAACAACAAACTAATTTATTTTAGGAGTTTAATATGAAAACTTTAATTATAGCTTTGGCGGCTGGATTGTTTATTACTTTAACATCATATAATTCTTCAATGAATGCTGTAGACAAAACGACTCAAAAACTTGATGTTACTCAAGCACAAATGATTAATAGTTCGCTAAAACAATATTCTGGCACACATATAAAAGGAACAACTGTTAATGAACTTATAGGTTATGTCGAAGTTATTAATACGAATGAGATAATGCCTAATAACGTGACAATTGTTATGTTAGGAGAAGTTAAGGATTCTGAATATTATGTGGTAGAAATGTTAGATGAAGATGATGATTATTATTATGACACGATAACAATTATACAAAACTAGTTTTGAAAGGATGATTTTGTATGGATAACGCATCTAGGGCTTTGGTAATGGCCGCTGGTGTTTTTATAGCGATTGCAGTTATTAGCGTAGCCCTTTATGCAGTTAGTATTGGTAGAGGCTATGCAAGTACGGCTGAAGATTTACTTTCTGCTTCTCAAATTCAAAGTTTTAATAGATTTTATACAGCACATAATTCTTTAGGTCAGCCCCCAAAAGAAATTAAATGTATAGATGCTATTAATGTATTGAATAGAGCAATCGAAGATGATTTTTTAACTGCTAATGTAGTTGAAAATTCTAGTATGATTCAAAAAAGTGGAGATTATTATACCATTGTAGGAGATCATACGGAGTATTATACAAGATTAGTTAAATATAGTTTTACTAAAGATTCTGTTGGTCAAGTATCTACTATTTTGGTTCAAGACTAAAAAGTAAAATTTATAATATAATTCAAAAAGAAGGAGTGAATGTGAATGGATGAGAATTTGTTTGAGTCTGTGCAATATGCTGCATGGGTATTTCTATTTATATTCGCTCTTTCTTTTGGTATTTATCAATATAGTCGTATGGATGCGGTAATAGACCAATTTGTAGCGGTCAATATGTTTAATGATAGAGGTACCGGTACGGGTGTTTATTTAGAAGCAGAAGAAGTGGCGCGAGAAGCAAGTCGTGCTGAAGTAATAATGTCTATTTTAAATTTGCCAGATACTGTAGCTCAAGTTAACAATCAAGATTACAGCGTTTATATAAAAGATGGAACTAAAGAATTTCAGTTTATGGCCCTTAACTCACCTTCAGGAGAAAATGGTTTTTGGGGTGTTGATAATTCTTTAAGCTCAACATGGGCAAAGCCATATATTATCCAAGGTATCTCATCAACCTCTCATACACAACCAACAGCAGAAGAGTTTATAGAAGATATTAACACACTATATCTTCCTGGAAGCAATTATGATACAAAATTTGAAATTGACTTCTTAGCTGATAGAGTTGTATACATAAGAAAATATTAAAAGGAAAGGAGATGTAGTGAGTGGGAGACTCGTTAAGTATTGTTTTTACAGTGATTGTTGCAGTAGTTATAATGTTTATTTTTCCAACTTTAGATACTTGGGAAAGACAAGATGATTTATCTTATATGGCTGTATATTCTGCAACAACAGATTTTGTTGATGCAGTAAGAAATACAGGTGTAATAACACCTAGCATGTATAATTCTTTCTATACACAACTTTTAGGTACAACTAATACGTATAAGGTAACATTGGAACATAGAGAGTATTTGGTTGTCCCAAAAGCGGGTGCAGCAGGAGAAACGGAGATTGATTATTTATATCATTATACTTCAGAAATTGAAGGGATTTTGGATTCAGGAAATAATTATACTTTTGATAAAGGTGATTATATTTATGTATCTGTACAAAATACAAATAAAACACAAGCAACAGTGATGAAGCAAACTATATATGGAAGAGCAATGGAATCATTTTCAATAGGTGTACCTTATGGTGGTCAAATAAAATCAAGTTATTAGATTTCGTGTGAAAAATGGTATCTAGTAACTTACTAAATGCTATTTTTGACACGAAATCTTTTTGTGGAAGGAGGATTAATGATTTGAAACTGCAACATTTTTGTATATGGTTTTTGATTGTCATTATGCCTTTTTCTATTTTAGCTAGAAATACTACAAGAGAGTATATGCTAGCTTTAAGAGATCAAACGAGGTTAAACGGTGTAATTGATAATGCGACCCAGGATGCGGTTGAAATGTTAATCGAATTAAATGATGAATTTCAAACAGTGTCTTTTGGTACAGAATTTAATGTTACGTATAATATAGCTAGTGAAGCTGTAAAATCTTTTTTTCAAACTTTAGCGATAAACTTTAATATGCCGTATGTAGAAGGGGAAACAGAAGCTTATTTTAGTATGTATGTTCCTGCTATAGTGATCGTTGGTTATGATGGCTTTTTTGTATATTCAGTGACGGAGTTTAATGATAGTTTTGAGCCAAGGTTGTCACCTAAAATTCCGTATGCTTATGAAGATCCGTCAACTGGAGCAATAATTAATTTTACATTAGGAAATGATATAAGAATTTTTATTAATGGAAAGTATTATGAGGGCTCTTTAACAAAAAATTTCACAAATGATTCTTTGTCAGAAGTAGAAACATATATATTAGCTTTTGGTGGTGGCTCGCTTGGAAAAAATAAAATGTTTCAATATTTACCAGACCTAACAGAGGATATGTCCTTAGTACTTTGTGCTATTGAAAATTATGGAACAACACCTGCAGGTCATACAGCGCGAGTTCCGGATTTCTTAAAAGCTAGTCCTGGAGAAATTCCGTTACTTCAAGATACTTCGAGATCTGGTGGTGATGCTGTACCAGCAAGTAAATTTCATACAAAAAGAAGAGAAGTTATTATAAATACAATAAAAGAGGTTTTACAAGATGAAATGAATTCACATTCAGATTATGCTGGAATAATGGGGTCTTCTTATGATTTTTCACTTCCAGAAATAACAAATGATGATTGGACCAACTCAATAAATGATATTTCGGTACTTTCATTTATTCAAGGAATTCCGATTGGTGTAAATATGTATTATAACAACTATGCGCTTGGTGGTTCAAAAATAATAGCAGCCAATTACTTATATGGAAATACAAAAGGTGGTGTAGGATATTATCACGATGAATCTTGTCAAGAAGTACAAGACTATCTAAATGGAATTAGTACAAATATGGACAATCTTTTCATAAATCGATTTGATGCTGCATCACAAGGATATTTTCCATGTAATAAGTGCAAGCCTTAAAAAAACAAAAAATTCTCTTATTCCTTTTGATAAGAGATTTTTTTGTTTTTTAGAAATTGTCGTTATTTTTTGTGTTATAGTAAATTTGGCTAATATTAGTATCACAAAAGGACATATTCTAAAATATGTCCTTCTTTAAATTTATTTAATTATCATTCTACCTAATTTTGTTACAGTTCCAGCGCCTACAGTTAATAATACATCATTTTCTTTTAAATTTTCTTTTAGATATTTAGCTGTTTCTTCTAACGTAGCAATATATCTAGCATTTTGTGAATGCTTATTTACTTCATCGACTAATTGTTTTGAAGAAACAAGTCCGGTGTCTTTTTCTCTTGCTGCATATATATCCAATATTATAACTTCATCTGCATCTTCGAAAGCTGTAACAAATTTATCAAATAAAGTGTATGTTCTAGAATAAGTGTGAGGTTGGAAAACAACCCATCTTTTATTTGATTTAATATTTTTTGCACTTTCAAGAGTTGCTTTTATTTCTGTTGGATGATGTGCATAATCATCGTAAATTTTTGTACCGTTATATGTTCCTACATATTCAAAACGTCTTTTTGCGCCAGTAAATTTTGCAAGACCAGATATAATAGCTTCGTTTGATATATTGTAAACTTTTGAAACCGCAATTGCTGCAAGTGCATTGTATACATTGTGATATCCAAGTACAGAAAGTTTGATATTTATTTGTTCATCTTTATTAGTTGCGATGAAAGAATATGTTCCATCGTCATTTATACTAATATTAGTTGCTTGCCAATCAGCATTATTTTTTATACCATAAGTAATTAGCTTAGCTTTATGATTTTTAGATATATCCATACAATTAGCGTCGTCAGCGTTTAAAATTATTGAGCCGTTTTCAGGTGGAATATTTAAAAAATCATTAAAAGTATTTTTTATATCATCCAAGTCTTTATAGCAATCTAGATGTTCTTCTTCAATATCTAATATAAGGGCTGTTTTTGGTGAAAACTTTAAGAAACTTCTAACATATTCGCAAGCTTCAACTATGAAAATATTACTTTTTCCAACACGATAGTTTAGATTATCAAGTACAGATAAATCTGCTCCTACTTGAATTGTTGGATCAACTTGAGCATCAACAAAAATAGAAGAAATCATTGAAGTTGTCGTTGTTTTACCGTGAGTACCACTAATTGCAATTGTTTCTTCATATGCTTTTGTAAGCCAACCTAAAAAATCAGAACGTTCAATAGTTTCAATATTTAGGTTACGAGCTTCTACTAGTTCTATATTGTCTTGTTTTACAGCAGCTGTATATACTACAATGTCAGCATTATGAACGTTTTCAGCATAATGTCCAATAGTTACTTTAATTCCTTGATTTTCAAGACGTTTTGTTACATCGCTTTCATTCATATCTGAACCAGTAACTGTATAGCCAAGGTTAAGTAATATATCTGCAATGCCACTCATGCTAACGCCGCCGATTCCAATCATATGTATTTTTTTAGACAAATCTATATTAATGTTCATTAAAAGACCTCCAATCAACAAGTAAATTATACATAATTCGTAAAATAATGTCTATATTTATTATACGCAAAAAACATTAAAAACATACATATTGAAGGGAAAATAGAAACAGTTACATAATTTTACGAACTTGAAATGCAACAAGTCTGATTTACATAAATAACAAATTAAAATATTCTGCTAAATTTAGCAGGATTTTTTTGAATTTTGTAGTAATATAAACTTAGCTGAGGTTTAAAACCAGCAATTACAGAAATAGAAAGGGCGTGCTTTTATAATGCAAATCACAGACGTAAGAGTAAAAAGAGTTGAATCTGAAAACAGAATGAAGGCTATTGCTTCAGTTACATTTGACGGAGCTTTCGCAGTACACGATATCAAAGTTATCGAACCATCTGCAGCTGAAAAGCCATTCATCGCTATGCCTAGCAGAAAAACTCCTAAGGGAGAATGGAAAGACATAGCTCATCCAATTAATTCTGAGACAAGAACTATGATTGAAAATGCTATCCTAGAGGAGTATAACAAATTACCAATCGAATCTAGCGAAACATCTGAAGGGACAGTTGAAGGTTAATAAATTTGGTTTTAAGAAAAGTCACATCAAAAGATGTGACTTTTTTCTGCTTATGCGGTAAAATATGTATATATTAAAAGCAAAGGATTTTTTTATATGTTTGATATTCAAGAAGAATTAAAAAAATTACCTGAAAAACCAGGTGTTTATATAATGAAAGATAAAGACGATACCATTTTATATGTTGGCAAGGCCGTTGTATTAAAAAATAGAGTTCGTCAATATTTTCAAAATACTAAAAAGACGATTAGAATTCAAAAGATGGTTTCGTTAATAGATCATTTTGAATATATCGTGGTTGATTCAGAAATGGAAGCGTTAATTTTAGAATGCAATCTTATTAAATTACATAGACCTAAGTATAACGTTTTATTAAAAGATGATAAGATGTATCCTTATATAAAATTAACGTTAAATGAAGATTTCCCAACTTTAAGAGTTGTTAGAAAAAAATATAATGATGGTGCAAAATATTACGGTCCTTATACTAATGCTTTTGCTGTTAAGGAAACTGTAGATTTTCTGAATCAAACATTTAAACTTAAGCATTGTAGAAAAATATTTAAAACAGATAAAATAGAAACTCCATGTCTAAATTACCATATAAAAAGATGTCTTGGGATTTGTGCAAAGCATGTTTCAAAAGAAGAATATATGGAAGTGATAAAACAAGTGATGCTATTTTTAGATGGAAAGGCACAAGATATTTTAAAAAATTTAAAAGCTGAAATTAAGCAAGCTTCAGAAGAAATGAATTTTGAAAAAGCTGCACTTTTAAGGGACAAAATGTATAGCATTGAAAACTTATCTCAAAGGCAAAAAATTGAAAGTTATAATGAAAATGATATAGATGTAATAGGTGTAGTAAAATCTTTAAATAAAGCATCTTTAGAATTGTTTAGAATACGTTCAGGAAAGATGATTGCTGGTGAAAATTTTATTTTTGATGAAGTGCAAGATATTGATGAAGGAAATTTAATTTCGGATTTTATGAAGCAATTTTATAATGAAGAAAATGTACCTTCAAAGATTATATTTAGACATACCTTTGAAGACATTGAACTTTTGAAAGCAAGATTAATAGATTTAAATAAAGGGAAAAATGTAGAGTTTAAAATTCCTCAAAAAGGTGAAAAGATGCGATTTATAGAGATGGCAGAAAAGAATGCTTTAATTTCTTTACAAAACAAATCAGATGTTATTCAAGTTGAAACAAATATCAATAAGTTAAAACAAGTATTAAATTTAGAAAAATTACCGATAAGAATTGAAAGTTATGATATTTCAAATATCTCTGGTACTGATACAGTGGCGGGTATTGTTGTTTTTGAAAATGGTAAGCCTAAGAAAAATGAATATCGTAGAATAAAAATCAAGACTGTTGTAGGTCAAAATGACTTAATGTGCATGAAGGAAACTCTTGAAAGAAGATTAAAGTATGTAGCTGGTACATTCGAAAAAAATCCTTTCGGTGCACCACCTGATTTAATTTTGATGGATGGTGGTATTAATCAAGTAAATGTTGCTATTGAAGTACTTAAGAGTTTAGGAATTGATATTCCGGTGTATGGACTTGTTAAAGATGATAAGCATAGAACGAGAGGTATTATAAAAACAGATGGTTCAGAAATTAAAATTAAAGATGACGATGTAATGAATTTTATTACATATATTCAAGATGAAGTTCATAGAACAGCAATTGAATATCATAGGAAACTAAGAGAGAAAAAACTTAGCACATCTATTCTTGATGAAATTGAAGGTGTTGGAGAAAAAAGAAAAACAGCACTTTTGAAATATTTTAAATCTATCAAAAAAATATCAGAGGCTTCTTTTAAAGAATTAAAAGATGTAGAAGGTATGGATACCAAAACTGCAACTGCAATTTACGATTTCTTTCATATAGATAGCGAACAAAATTAGACATTATAACTATTACAAACAGTTAATTCTATTGACACTTTTTTTGATGAAATTTATAATTAATATGTATGAAAGTTTAATTTATACTTAAGATAGGAGTTGGATTATTAATGGCTTATACAGGCGGTGCAAGGCAAGAAGTTATAAAATTTCCACCTATATTAACTAATGAAAAATTAGAAGCTATTTATGTAGGTTTGTTAATTTTAAATCCAAAAGGTATAGGTATGTTTTACTTAGAATATCCAGAATGTCAATTCTCTGTGCCTTGGATGATGGATGTATATAAATTAGTGTTATTCCGTGAAGGACAATCGTATGCTTCAGAAAATGCAAAAAAAGGTTTCTCATTCCCAAAAATTACAGAAAAAACTGATACTTATATGGAAACTTGTAAAAAGTATGCTATTGAATCTGGATATAATATAGAGCAAGCTTATTATGAAATAAGAAAATTATTCTTATTAAAAATGAGCTATGCAAATGCTCCAACTAAAACAATTCAAGATAAAATAGTAGATATTAAGAGATATGCCAGATATAACGAAATGGGTATTGATGAAATTATCAATACACTTAATGATATAAGTTTTACAAGTAGTATTCGTGAATGTCTTTTAAATGAAGATATTACTGCTTTCATGTTAGAAAGAAGCAACAACTTAAAAACGGGTATATCAACGCCATTCCCAGTACTTACAAAAACTTTTAAAGGTTTTAGAAAAGGTGAAACAGTATCTTTTGCTATGCCATCTAACTCAGGTAAGAGTAGATTTGTAACAAATATTCTTTCGTATCTTGCATATGTTGAAAAGAAAAAAGTTTTACTTATATCAAACGAAATGACAGAAGATAAAATGAAACTTTGTTTGATTACTACAATTATGAATGCACCATTTATTCAAAAACTTCATAAGCAAGATTTGCATATTAGAGAAGCAGAGATATTAGCACTTAAGTTTTTGCCTGATGAAGGTAAAGATATTGAAGTTGATGAAGATGGTTTCATATTGAAAAAAGATGATGAATCAATGGAAGAGTTTACAAAAAGATTAACTGAAAATTCAACACAGTTTAATAAAGCTGTTGCAGCAACAAATTGGTTATCTTCACAAAAAGATTGTGGTATATACTTTGTTTATACTGCAGATCATACAAATGATGAACTTAGAAATATTATAATGGACTATTATTATAAAGAAGGTATTGAATACTTTTTCTACGATACATTAAAAACTGATATTGAACATATCGGTAATGGTGAAGAGGTTAAGAAAACAGCAACAGTTCTTTCAACATTAGCTCAAAGTTTTAATTTATTTATTGGTTCTACATTACAGCTTAATGATAATGCAACTGCACCACTTAATATGTCTATTAACGATATTGAAAGTAATAGAACTGTTAAAGAGGTTTTGGATACACTTTGTTTAATAAAAGCTATTAAGAAAGATACATATCATTTATATGAGTGGGCTGAAAAAGAAGAGGCTGTAGAATACAAAGAGTTTGAACCGCTTGAAACTTTAAACACAAAGTATTATGCTTGTGTAGTTGATAAAAACAGAGCGGGTTCAAAACCTAATTTATTATTTAAACTTGATTTGGACTACAACTATTGGAGAGAAATGGGATATGTTAGACTAAAACAAGACAAACCAACCTAAGGAGGTTTTTTATGAAAAAGGTTAGTTTTATATTATTAATGTTGATTTTAACAATTCAATTTACAATGTGTTTTGCTATTGATTACGATCTAATAGAAAAGGTTACTATAACTGGATTAGATACACCATACAGATATGCTGGTACTTTAGATACAGACGTTGAAATTACTAAAGATTCTAAAGCTGCTGTGAATAAAGTTTCTTGGTCTCAAAACGATCAAGGGATATATGTTGCTACAATAAGATTAAGACCAGCAATGTATACACAAAAATTTGCTGACACTGTTGCAATAACTGTCAACGGAAATCCTGCAGATTCTTATTATGTTGATGAAGATGGGTATTTGGTATTAAGTTATACATATCCAGATACATCTTCGAGTACTTCTGTAAATTCTTCAGTGATGACACATGTTATTACTGTATATTACACGACAAATGGTCAAATTTTACCAAAGACGATAAGAGCACCTCATGGTAAAGATTTTACTGTGCAAATAATACCTGATGAAGGATATGAAGTAGAAGATGTAATTGTTGATGGAGTTTCAGAAGGTCCTATGGAAGAATATACTTTCAAGAAAGTAAAGGAAACACATAAAATCAGAGCTACATTTAAACCAATTGAAGGTTATGAAAAAGTTGAAGAGCCTATTGAGTTTAACAGAGAAAATGTTAAATGGGCAGTAGATTTAGTAAGAGAATTATTATTAGAGTTGGCAACTATCAAATAGTATTATATTGGTAAAATAGGAAATAATAAGTGTATGATTACACTTATTATTTTTTTGTGCTTTTTAGCTACATTTAGCGTATTTGTTTTGAAAAAAATCAAAATAAATATAGAGTTAAATATAAATAATTTTGAATATATCTTTAAACTTAATATATTTTCGAAAGAGAAAATTACAAAAGGAAATGTTTTTGATTTTATAAAAAGTGGCGGAGGGAAAGTGGATTTTGATTTTGTAAAAGATATTAGTTCAGTAATTAATGTAAATCAATTAAATACCAACGTCGAAATCGGAACGGAATTTGTATTTTTGACTAATGGCATTTTTGTATTTTTAAGTACTGCTATACCTATGCTATACAATTTTTCTGCAAATTCTAAAAAGAATTTATCTTTTGATATAAAACCATATTATGATAAATTTTGTTTGTTAATAGATGTAAAAACAGAAGTAGAATTAACTCTATTTGATTTGTTTATTATTTACTTGAAGTTTAGAAAAAACAAGTATATTAATTCAAAATCTGTACAAATTAATAGAAGATATTAAGGAGGGATTTTGATGAACGAGCGTCATATTGAAAATTTAATGGATAGTGCGATGAAAAATTTAAAGGATATGATTGATGTAAATACTATTGTTGGCGAAGCTATTGAGACAGTGAATGGTACGGTTATAATTCCTATTTCACGAGTTGGATTTGGTTTTGTTGCTGGAGGAAGCGAATTTAATGGTGAAACTGTTAATCAATACACAAAAGAAGGAATTGATGAAGAAATTTCATATAGATTACCTTTTGGTGGAGGTAGCGGAGCAGGAGTAAATATTACTCCTGTTGGATTTGTAATTGTTCCCGGAGGAGATGAGTGTAAGTGTCCTAAATTTATTCCTGTGGATCATTGTAATGCTGTAGATAAATTATTAGATTATGTACCTAATTTATTAGATAAGCTTAGCGAGTTTTGCAAAGAAAACGGTACAACATATTCTTATAAATTTTACAAAAATGAAGAAGAAAATAAGAATAATGAAAAACAAGAATAGAGTGGAATATAAAAAGTATCACTTCAAAGAGAGAAGTGATACTTTTATTTTTTAACAAATTTTACTTATTATTTTTTGTTAAGAATCCATACGATTGCAACGATTGCCACAACTATAACAACAGCTATAATTGCACCAACTACAGCGCCGTTACTTGTTTCTTCTTCATGATCTTGATCTTGATTTTGATCTTGAACTTGAACTGTTTCAGAATCATTAGAAGTAGTAACATCTTCGCCAGAAGTAGGTAGTTCTTCGCCGCTAACTTCTTCTTCTAAAGTAGCTTCAACTGTATCTGTTGTTTCATCAGTAATTTCTTCGTTAGAAACAACTGATTCAGAAATTGGAGCAACGTCAGCGTCTGTTGCAAATACGCAAGAAATAGTAAACATCATTACTAATGTAAGTAAAAGAGCTATTTTCTTTGCCATATTAACCATGCCTCCTCGTAAAATTTGATAATTATGTTTGCGTAACTATCGTGTGTATTATATAATATTTTTGACTTAAATGTCTAGAAAAAATATAAATAAGAGGTAAGAATGAGACTAAAAAAAATTAAAAATGCAAAAGAAGATGTCATAATGTCTACATATTATGTAGCCGACCCGGAAAACCACAAGGGAAAATGGGAATATTTGTTTACTAACGGCAATCCTATACATGTTGAAATTGGAATGGGAAAAGGAAAGTTTGTGATTGGTATGGCGAAGGCATATCCAAATATAAATTTTGTTGGAATAGAAAAATATGATAGCGTTTTGGTAAGAGCTGTTGAGATCCTTAACCAGATGGAAGAACTTCCAAATTTAAAATTATTACTTTTTGATGCAGAAAACATTGCAACAATATTTGATAAAGAAGTTGCAAGAGTGTATTTAAATTTTTCGGATCCTTGGCCAAAAGCAAGACATGAAAAGAGAAGATTGACAAGTGAAGTTTTTTTAAAAAAATATGATACAATTTTCAAGAATACAAAAGAGATTATTCAAAAAACAGATAATAAAGAATTTTTTGATTTTTCTTTAGAAAGTATAAAAAATTACGGTTATACAATTGATGAGTATACTTATGATTTATATGCTGAAAATGACGAGTCAAACATTCCAACAGAATACGAAGAGAAATTTAGTAGCAAGGGTATCAAAATAAATAGGTTGAAAGCTCATAAAGATTAAAATAAGGAGTGACTTATATGAATACTAAGCAATTAAAATTATTAAAACTAGCAGCTACTGTTATATGTATAATATTAATAGTATTTTTAATAGTAACTTTTTCAAAATCTCATGTGAAGGATGAAGAATTTATAGTTGGAGAAATTAGAAATAATAATTCTACAATTGTTGCATATGGACCAGAAAAATTTTTCCTAAATAGTACATTTATAGATGACAAGATTTCGTTTAAACTTGTAAATAAAAATGATGAAACAGGAGAAACTTCAGTTATAAGAGATTTTGGAAATGAATATGTAAAAAATCCTATGATAGCAGCGTACAATAAAATCTTTTTTAGCACATATGAAAATACATATTATTATGATATAGAAACTAAAAAAATTGTTGATTTTGCTCAAGGAAGTATACAGTATTTAAATGAAAATTGGTATGTAACGTTATATAAAGACACTTTATATAAAGGAGAGTTTTATCCTAAAACTTATAATACAAAAACAGTTTCGCAACTTACTAAGAATGGTGATGTAAAAAAATGTTTTGAAGATGAAGAAATGCTTTATTACATTGCATATACGGATAGAAGTTATCGTTCTTTAATAGGATTAAAAAAAGAAGATTTGTCTATATCGGTTTTTGATACAACAGAAGGTTCTACAGAAAAGATTTTGACAGCTTCTAGTAACAAAGACTATATTTTTGAAATTATTCAAAAAGGAGAAACTATTTATTTAAGAACAATTGAAAGAAAAGATATAACTAAAAAAGAAAATATAGAATTAAAAGATTTGACTGATATTAAATTTATTAAAAAAAGTTATATTTTGAACGAAAAAGAATATGATGATAATGTTTATTTTACGGCGATAAATAATTTAGAAGAACAAGAATTTTATACATATGAAATTAGTAAAAAAGAATTGAAAAAAGAAAAATCTGAGCAAAGTGATTTAAGTATATATAGCTACGAAGTAAAACTTAATGATAATTCAACAATTACCATTTCTAAATCAGGAGCAGAACTTGCATCAATTAATATTGCAAATCAAAATTTTGAAACAGTTGAAATTGCAGAAGTAAATAAAATCGATGAAGATTTATATTTTAGAATAATGATTAATCCTACAATATATAGATCTTGTATTATAAAAGTTTCAAAAGATGGTAGTGCAACATTATATGAGTAAAATAAAAGGAGCGTCTCTAAAAAGAGAGCTCCTTTTTATTATTTGATTTCAATACAATAAATTCTTTTTCCTCGAGTTCCAATTATTATTTTGTTATTGTAAATTGCTGGTGAACCTTCAATATTTCCACCACCAGTATTTAAAGAGTAAAGTGTTTCACCAGTTGTTGCATCGATTAGCAAAACTTGTCCAAGTGCATTTCCGAAAATTATATAGGCTTTATCATTTTTTGTATAAACAGCAACTGGTGAACTCCAAGAATAATAAGGCATATCTTTTTCCCAGATAACATTTCCGTTTTCTTTATCTAGAGCTACCATTTTTCCATTCATGCTTGTTGTTACTTTTGAAAAATTAAATATTACCATGTTTGAAATTGAGTTTTTTCCGATGATAGGAGAAGATAAAACTCCGCCGTTTACATTTGAATCATATAAGCAATTACAAGAGTATTCCCAAATAACTTCACCTGTGAAGCCGTCAATTTTTCTTGCATAAGCTGGTGCATTTGATAATTGTCTATCAACTTCAGAACCTGCATATAAAACAATTTGATTATTTTCTTCTTCTAATCCTAAAGTAGAATCACAATCATCTCCCATGTTGTAATTCCAAACTACAGATAAATCGTTTAAGTCGATACATTCTACTATTCCGTTATTGTTCATATGATAAGCATAATGACTATAGATGGCTATTGAATTTTCTATTCCGCCAGCTTTTCCATTGGTTGCTATTTTTAGTTTTGTAATTTCTGGATCTATAGAAATTGTTCCGTATACATTATTATAATTTGTATTTAGTTTTACGATATAAATAAGGCCGTTTTCACCAGGTAAAATCATAGTATCTGATTTTGCATCAATTACTGGATTGCCATCAAAAGCGCCCCAACCAAGATATGCATATGAATCTCTACCATTAATAAATAATAGCTCAGAACCATCTATTAAACTAAAAATATGATATCCCATTTTTACAGATTCGCCACTAACGGCGTTAATACCTTGTCCAACATAAAGTAGAGGATACCCACGTGGGTCAATAGTAACACTACCTTTAATTGAACTTGGAACTGTTATTACTGGACGTGATGGCTTTCCTGTTTCTAAGTCATAAAAATGTACAGTGCTATCTAAAGCTCCATAGATTACTTCGATAAAGTTTTCTTTATTTTTAAATTCATCATATAAGTTCATTTGCTCACGAACTTCTTTGTTCCATTTAATAATAGCGGGTTGTCCATTCCAACCAACACCAGTCCAACTATCTGTTTGACCGATTACATTAGTCCAAACTTTTGAAAGCTTGTTTTCTGTTACTTCTAATTCTCCATAAAAGGCAGTATCTCTATAATTATTACCTCTAAAAGTTGATATCCCTTCAAATTTATTATATTGCATAGTTGAAGTTAGATTCACTTCTCCTGAATAAGGAAGATTTGTTGAAGTTTTGTAAATTGCTGTATGAGGTAATAACGAAACAACTTTTGCTTTATCTATTTCATATATTTGTTTAGATAAAGTAATGATGATTTCTTGATTTTCTCCTGACAAATTACCAGAGGTAATATTAAAATGTGAAGAATTAGCTTCGATTGTTTCTGAAAAAATTAATTTGTTTTCACTGGCTAAACTTTTATTGGTTTTTACAAGAATGAGTCCTATGTATATTAAAATTATTAGAAGAACTACTAGTAGAGAATACATAATTAGAGGTTCTTTTTTATTTATTTTTATATCTTCTTTTATTACTTCTTCCATATTTAATGTGTTCATTTTTATCTCCTTGTATAGTCTAAAAATTATGATATACGAGTGAAGAAGAAATATCAAGAAAAAGAGTTTTTAGTTTGGGATAAGTAGTATTCTGTGAAATTAAAAAAACATATTAAAAGAGGTCAGTTCACAATGTGAACTGACCTCTCGGAGTGTTAAGCCTCTTTTACTGAATAGGTATTCAGAGAAGAGTTGGTAAATACGAGTTCGCGGTTTGCAACTTGCTTACACAGTGCTACCTGATGAGACGAGAAAACAACAAGTTTATCTTTGCAGTATTCTCTAATGAAAGCGAGTACCTGTTGGGCAATGCCATCATCCAAGTTATTGATGGACTCATCAAAAGCAACAATCTGTACGTCATCTTCCAAGTTGAAGAGGGTTCTTGTCAAAGCGAGACGTTGAAGTTGACCAGCAGAAAAACGAGTTTTAGTAGTCGAAGAAAGAAGTTTCAAAACATCTTCATTTTTCTGTTCGAACTCTTCGTACAAATGGAACGCTTTCAAAATTGCGATTAACTTCTCTTGGTCATACTCACTTTTTCCAAGGGTAAGCTCTGTGATGAGCGGTTTGGTACCAAGTGAAATGAAGACCTGGTGAGTAAGTGTTTTAACGACGCCTTCATTTTCGGTTTCGATAGAAGGTTTGAACTCGTCAAAAACTAAGTTCCTAGTTAACAAATTGATCATGGTTGTTTTGCCAGACCCAGTTACGCCTCTAAGCATTACAAAATCACCTCTATTCAGAGTGATATGAGTGTTGTTAATTAGACGGAACGGGGTGTTGTTAGATTCTTCTGCGTATGCAACATCGAAAGACGGAAGTGTTAACTTTTTAAGCGTTGCTGCTGGAGCTTCACGCTTTTGTTTTTCAACGTAGTATACTTGCATGATGTTGTCAAAGTCTTCCTTGTGAACCTTTTGCTCTTCTTTTAACTCGCGATAGTCAAAAAAGATTTCAACGATTGATGCAACTCTTTGCGTCAATTGGTTATAAATTGATACGAGAGCAATTGCGCCAACTAAAACTTCGAGAGAAAAATTGCCGATTCCATTTTCTAGGACTTTGATTGACACAATGCCTAAGATAGCGAACATGGAAAGAACGCTGTGAAGAACTCTATACCAATTGGTTTCACGTTGCATCTTTCGAATAAGTTTGAAGGATTCGGAGCTCGCAGATACATAATTTTCAATCATGTATTTTGCGTGGCGATTATCAAAGGGTTCAAGTTCTTTGATGTCTTGCAATGCGTTGTCAGTAATCATGTTGCATTCTCTTCGTTGTTTACGAGAACGGTTTCTAATCTTAATCCATTGGTATCTAAAGAAAACTTCGATGGCGATACCAAATAGTGTAATAAGATAGAAGAAAAGGACATTAGAAACTTCAACCGTTGAAACTAACAAAAATCCAACGAACATGATGATGATAGAAATGAGTTCTACTGAATTTTTGTACCAGAAAAGTTGCTGTTTCCAAGAAAGTTGCACGTAACTTTTCAAAGTGGATAAAATGTTGCTGGAAGTCATGGTTTCCTCACATCCGCAGTTTGCATCGTGACGCTTTACTTTGTCTTTAACAGAAAGCAAAATTTCAGAGCCAATACTGCTTAGATGGATTGTTTCTGCTTCGTCGAGTAAGCTACGCTTTTCATCTAGCAAGTTGTAAATCAAACTGCGAAGAGGATCTCTTGCGTAGTAGATTGCAAAAACAATCAAAGAAAGGGTGATAAACCCGTCAGAGATAAGGTTTTTGCTAACTTGAAGCAGGAATGATGAAAGGTCGGCAATCACTACTTGAAGGCCACTTAAAAGAAGTACACTGCAGAAAAGCTTGAAGATGTCGCGCGGATACCGGAAAAGTTGTTGGGTTTGTACATGCGGGTTTTTGTGCATTTTGATACACTCCTTTTCAAAATTTTGCAGTTTTGATAGTACTGCAGATTTGCTAAAACTTGTGCAGTTTTGCACTTATATTATATCACGCCCTTTTGGTTATGTAAACGCTTAAAGCTACGGAATCAAGGATTTTACAGTATTTTTGATTAAATTTAACACTTTCTTCCTTTTTTATGTATTCTATGATATAATACCTATGAATTCGGGCTTTTGTTTAAACGGCCCTAAAATAGTTCTTGGAGGAATATATGATAATTTCTGATAAATGGAAAGATTACGAAATTTTAGATATGGCAAATGGTGAAAAATTAGAAAGATGGGGGAATATCATTCTAATAAGACCAGATCCACAAATTGTTTGGAGTGATAAGAAAGTTCCGGCTTTATGGAAAAAAGCGAATGCGCATTACCACAGAAGTAAATCTGGTGGTGGCGAATGGCAATATATAAAGAATGTTCCAAAAAGTTGGCAAATTAAATATAAAGATTTGACTTTTAATTTAAAACCAATGGGATTTAAACATACAGGTTTATTCCCAGAGCAAGCAGTTAATTGGGATTTTATGATTTCAAAAATAAAAGCTGCTAAGAGACCGATTAAAGTTTTGAATTTATTTGCATATACAGGTGGTGCGACTGTTGCATGTGCTTCGGCTGGTGCATCGGTTTGTCACGTTGATTCTTCTAAAGGTATGACTGCTTGGGCAAAAGAAAATATTGCTTCATCTGGACTAGCAGATAGACCGGTAAGATTTATTATTGATGATGTTAATAAATTTGTTCAAAGAGAAATAAGAAGAGGTAATAAATATGATGCTATAGTTATGGATCCTCCATCATATGGTAGAGGAGCAAATGGTGAAGTTTGGAATATAGAAGAATGTTTGGAACCGTTAATAAAATTATGTACAGAAGTATTATCTGATAAACCTTTATTCTTTTTAATAAATTCTTATACAACAGGATTATCTCCAACAATTCTTGCTAATTTATTAAAAATGAATATAAAACAAAAAGGTAAAATTTCTTGTGGTGAAGTAGGACTACCAATGAAAGAGAGTGAAATTGTATTACCTTGTGGTATTTATGGAAGATGGGAGAGCTTATAATGCTTAATGTTATTTATGAAGATAATCATATAATTGTAGTTGAGAAGCCTTGTAATGTTCCATCACAAGCCGACAAGACTACAGATGAAGATATGTTGACGCTTATAAAAAAATATATAAAAGAAAAATATAATAAACCTGGTGAAGTATTTTTGGGGTTAGTACATAGACTTGATAGACCTGTAGGTGGAATAATGGTCTTTGCAAGAACTTCTAAAGCTGCATCTAGATTATCCGAAGCAATAAGAACAAATAATTTTTCAAAGAGATATTTAGCTGTAGTAGAAGGAAAATTTGAAAATACGCAAGGTTCATTTGAAGATTATTTATTTAAAGATGAAGCGTTAAATAAAAGCAAAGTTGTTTCAAAGGACAAGAATGGTGCTAAACTTGCAAAATTAAAATATGAAGTAATAAGTGAAGTAGATGGAAAATCACTTGTTAAAATAGATTTAGAAACAGGACGTCATCATCAAATAAGAGTTCAATTTTCAAACGCTGGACATCCTTTGGTGGGGGATCAAAAATATGGACGAACAAATCCAGGAGTACAAATTGCTTTATGGGCATATGAAATAGAATTTAAACATCCAACAAAAGATGAAATAATGAAATTTAATTGTTATCCAAAAAAAGTTGGTGCTTGGAGTGCGTTTGAATTTGAAAATATTACGTAATAAGAAAAGGCGATTTAAATCGCTTTTTTATTTACTTATTTTTGTCAAATCTTGACACTTAAATTTCCTAAGTGTAAAATATTTTTAGAGTTATTCAAAAGAGAAAAAGGGGGATATACCAATGGATGAAAATCTAAATGAAAACGTAAATCAAGAAGAGCAAGGAATTAATGCTGAAGAGTTAAAAAATGAAACTCAAGAAACTATTAATCAAGTAAAAGAAAATTTAAAGAATGTTGATGTAAAAGAAGAAGCTAAAGCTGCTAAAGGTTTTATAGGAGAATTGATAAAAAATCCTTTGGGCAAAGTTAATGAAATTGCAAATGATGCTTCTAATAAATTCTTTAAAACTGCACTTGTTTTATTAATTGCATGGGTAATTATTGAACTTGTAAAAAAGTTAAAATATTTAATTAATGGTTATGGTGAGCTGGTTGATAGAATTGTTGATTTTATTCAAGTAGGCTTCGCACCAATTGTATCTGTTCTTGGAATGTCAGTTATTCTATTATGGTTAAATAAAAAAGAGAAAAAATCTTTAATTACATATATTACAACTGTAACAACTGTAAAATTACCATTGATTGCTGCTGATGCAGTAGCAATAGTAAGTACTTTTGTAAGTGAATTTTCAAAAATATCTGGAAAAGTTTATACATTTGCAAGACTTATTTCAACAGTGTTATTGTTCTTTGCGATTAAATTCTTAAGTAATGAACAAGATGACCAAAAAGCTTTCAATAAATTTGTAATAGTTGAAGCTGTTTGGATAGTTGTATATTTTATAATTTCATTCGTAGGAGTTTCAATGTATTAATAAAAGCGAAAAGATGCGAGTTATCGCATCTTTTTCATGATATTATAAATTGTTGAATTGTTCTTTGCATCTTGTAACATAAGAATAAAAAATTTAAAACAAAAAAAGACTTAAGAAATTAAGTCTTTTTTTTGAATTGTTTTTCCAGTTAAGTATTCTAAACATCCAATACCTGCATCAAATATTATTTTATAAGCTTCTAATTCTTGTTTTGTAAGTTTGAATTTTTTGTTTGTTTCATTATTTCCATATTTACCATCGCCTAAAATAGGATAACCGATAAATGCTAAATGAGCTCTTATTTGATGTGTACGTCCAGTTACTAATTGCACTTCTAAATCAGATGTTCCATTACTATTGTATGAAATAACTTCGTATTTTGTAATTATTTCTACATAACCTTTTTTCTTTTCGCTTGCAACAATTACGTGACTTGACTTACTATCTTTAAATAGATATGCGGTAAGTGTAGCTTTTTTATTCTTTGGATGGCCAACAACAGTACATCTATAAAATTTTCTAAGCAAATGATTTTTTATCATTTCATTCATAGCCATTTCTGCTTCTTTATTTTTTGAAAATATGACAATTCCAGAAGTATTTCTGTCGATGCGATGACATGGGTATAATTGACAATTTAAAAGTTGCTTAGCAAGAACATCTAATCCTAGTTCATCATCTTGTGATACAACTAACATATCTTGAGGTTTATAAATGACAACAATATTATCGTCGTTATATACAATATTTTCCTTAGTTATTTTTTTTACACCATAAAGCAATTCGTCGGTTATATATACTGTCAGTTCATCACCTTGATTTAACAGGGTGTTTTCTGAAATTTTGATTCCGTTTATACGGATATCTTTATTACGCAAAGCTTTGTGAATTGTACCAATTTTTAGATTATTAAATTTGTTTTGAAGGTAGTTTATTACCATCACATTATTTTTATCAACAATTATCTTTTTCATAGTGGCATAATTATATAATTTTCATGAAATATTTTCAATACTTAACATAAATAAATGTAAGAAAAATACATATTTTAATTTATTCTTGGTTTTGCCAAAAAGGGTAGACATTTTGAGGTTTTTTGATATAAAATACATTCGATTAATGATAAGGGAGAGTGTTTTTTATGAATATTTGGCATGACATAAATCCTAGCAGAATCAAGCCAGAAATTTTTACTGCTGTTATTGAAATCCCAATAGGTAGCAAAAATAAATATGAACTTGATAAAGAAACGGGTTTGTTGAAATTAGATAGAATTTTGTATACAGCTACACATTATCCAGCAAATTATGGTTTTATACCAAGAACATATGCTGAAGATAATGATCCACTAGATGTTTTGGTTCTATGTCAAGAAGAGATTACACCAATGACACTGGTTGAGTGTTATCCAATAGGAATGCTTAACATGATTGATGGTGGAGAAGAAGACGAAAAAATTATAGCGATACCAGTTAGAGAACCAAACTTATCTAAATATCGCGATATTAGTGAATTACCAGCACATTTGTCAAATGAAATTTCTCATTTTTTTGAAGTTTATAAATATCTAGAAGAAAAACAAACTGCGATAAAAGAAATGAAAGGGGCCGAAGAAGCTAAAGCTTGTATAGAAAAATGCTTAAAAGCTTATGAAGAAAAGTTTTTAAATAACTAAAGGTTAGAATTTGTAAGAAGTTTTGAAAGGAAGCAAGTAAGATGTTAATTGAAAGAATAGTTTATAGTTGTTTGTGCGCTGTGATGCTTGTATATATTGCAAGCAAATACATTAAAACAAAAGAGATGCCATATATAATGTTATTGAGTTTTCAAGTGATTTCATTTATGGTACAAATTTTGTCATTATTTAAAGGTGTATTTCCAAACTATGCGATACAAGCGTTTATCCTTGTTTTTTCGGTTATTATACCTTCAACATTATTTGTATTTGAGTACATAAAAATTGATGTTAGTGAATATTTCTTAATAAAGTTAGGGGACTATTTCGTAAAGAAAAATGAGTATAACAAAGCTATAGAACTATATAAAACTGCAGCCGAAAAGAATCAAAAAAACGGTGCGATATATGTTAAATTAGGTAAGGCATATAATGCACTTGGAGATAGAAGAACTGCGTTTGATAAATTTGCGAAAGCGGTTGAACTAAATAAAAATGATTACAAATCATATTATGAGATTGGTATCATTTTTAACGAGTTAAATAAAAAAGCTGATGCTCAAATTGTTTTGGATAATGCGCTAAGAATTAAACCAGATTTTACGCCAGCTTCTGAATTATTAGCATTAGTTTTATGTGCTGAAAATAAGTATGATGAAGCTATTAATGTATATCAAAGAGCAATAAAATATGATTTGGAAAATTATGATTTGTATTATAGTATGGGTATCGTGAGAACAGAGTTAAGAGATTTTTCGGAGGCTTTGAATTGCTATCAAAAAGCTATCGAATTAAATCCAAAACTTTATGAAGCTCATTTTAGTATTGGCCAAATTCATTTATTAAAAGGCGAATTGGACGAAGCTAAAACTGCATTTACATCTGCTTCTCAAAGTACGGAGATTGCAGCTAAATCTTATTATCAACTTGCGAAAATTGCTATGCTTCAAAATAATGAGGTTGAAGCTATTTCATATATTGAATACTCTATCGAAAGAGAACCAAGTTATAGATATAAAGCAGAAACGGAACCTCTATTTAAGAATGTTAAAGAATATTTAACAGGTATGCACATGGTTTCGCAAGCTCAAATGAAATTGGAAAAGGCTATTGATGAAAAGGTAAAAAGTGAATTTGAAAAAGAAGAAACTAAAGATGTTGATTTGCAAAGTATAGAAATTCAAGAAGTTGAAGAAGAAGAGGTAGAATTTAATTTTATGGATAAATATAATCTGTAAAATATACAAATTACTAAGGAGGAAAAAATGTTAGACATTTCAATGTTTCAAGCAATTTTTTTGGGTATTGTTCAAGGTCTTACTGAGTTATTACCAGTTTCAAGTTCTGCACATTTAACAGTGCTTCCTTGGCTTTTATGGGGAATAGAAGATATAGGAGCATTTGATGTTGCGTTACATGCTGGTACATTACTTGCAATTGGAATTTTCTTTTTTAAGGATTGGATTAATTTATTGGTTGGTGCTTATAAAACAACTTTTAAAAAAGAAAAAAACAGAGAAGGGACTATGTTTTGGTATTTAGTTCTTGCAACTATACCAGGTGGTCTTATAGGATTTGTACTAGATGATATTATAGATGGTTTTATCGAAGCAAGAGGTGTAAAACTTGCAATGACAATTATTGCATGTGCTCTAATTGTTTTAGGTATTGTGTTATATTTTGTAGATAAAAAGTCTAAATCAACTGTAAAGTATGAAGAGATGACATTGAAACAAACTTTTTTGATTGGATTATCACAAGCACTTGCTTTTATTCCAGGTGTTTCTCGTTCTGGAATAACAATGACAACAGCAAGAGCTATGGGAGTCGATAGGGAATCTGCAGCAAAATATTCTTTTATGCTATCTGCACCAATCGTTTTAGGCGCTGTAATATTAAATCTTGGTGATTTCGTATTTTCAGGTGCGTTTTTTGCAGGTGTTTTTGCTAGTTTCTTAATTGGAATTCTTGTTATTAAATTTTTATTAAAGTATTTACAAAAAGGAAGTTTTAAAGTTTTTGGGATTTATAGAGTTATTTTTGGATTACTTATATTGATGAAAATATTTATTTTATAAGGAGAATAGAAAATGATTTTAATCGAAGGAAAAAAAGTTGCAGAAAAACGTAAAGAAAAAATTAAAGCTAAAATTAAAGAGTTGCCAGGTGTACCTTCTTTAGCTGTTATAAGAGTTGGAGAAGATTCTGCTTCTGAGATTTATGTTCGCTTAAAAAGAAAAATGTGCGAAGAAGTAGGAATTGATTTTACGGAGTATCATTTAGATAAAGAAATTGAACAAAAGGATTTAATGGAGCTTATCGGAAAGTTAAATGATGATGAAAAAACAAATGCTATTTTATTACAAAGTCCGATTCCATACCATTTAGATATTTTGAAAGCATTTGAACTAATTAATCCTGAAAAAGATGTGGATGGATTTAGTCCAATTAATACCGGAAGATTAGTTCAAGGGCAAGATTCTTTTAGAGCGTGTACACCTTCTGGCATAATGATGTTATTAGAAGAGTATGATATCGATGTTACAGGAAAACATTGTGTTGTAGTAGGAAGAAGTAACATAGTTGGTAAGCCAATGGCGGAACTTTTATTAAATGCTAATGGTACAATTACAATATGTCATTCAAAAACAAAAAAATTAGAAGAAATCACTAGAACTGCAGATATTTTGGTTGTTGCGATAGGTAATCCGGATTTTATAAAAGCAGATATGGTAAAAGAAGATGCAGTTGTAATTGATGTTGGTATAAATAGAATACCAGGCACTAAGAAAATCGTTGGGGATGTTGATTTTGAAAGTGTGAAAGATAAAGTAAGTTATATTACGCCAGTACCGGGTGGTGTTGGTCCTATGACGATCATGGCTTTAATGGAGAATGTAATTAAAGCTTATGAATTACAAAATAAAAAATAATATTAATGGGGTGTTTTGCAAATGTGCAAAGCACTCTTTTTTTTGGGAGGTAAAATGGATTATTGGATTTGGTTAGCAAGTATTGAAGGTTTAGGTTCTGTGCGAAAATTGAGAGCGCTGCAAAAATTTAGAAGTCCAGAAAAATTTTATAATGCAACTAAAAAAGAGATTTTATCTATTGAAGGATTTAATGAAAAAATTTGTGAAAAGATAGAAACTAGCAAGGATATAACAAAGATTGATAGTATAATCGAAAAAAATAAAAAATGTGATATAAGGTATATTAATTTCTTTGATGAGGAATATCCAGAAAAATTAAAAAATATTTATAGTATGCCAATTACACTATTTTATAAAGGCGATATAAACTTGTTAAATAAAAAAAGTATTGCAATAATAGGTTCAAGAAATGCAAGTAATTATGGTCTTAGAAATGCATATAATATAGCTAAAGATGGAATTACAGAAAATTATGTAGTAGTGAGCGGATTAGCAAAAGGTATTGATACGTATGCTCATAAAGGAGCTTTACAAAATAAAGGAAAAACAATCGGAGTTTTAGGCTGTGGATTAGATATTGTATATCCAAAAGTAAATATTAATTTATATAAAGAAATGATGGAAAAAGGACTTATAATTTCAGAATATGTTGTTGGTACAAAACCTTGCCCAGAAAATTTCCCAATGAGAAACAGAATTATAAGTGGACTTGCAGATAAAATTATTGTGGTTGAAGCTGCGATAAATAGTGGTACATCAATAACTGTAAATCATGCATTAGAACAAGGAAAAGATGTTTATGCAGTTCCAGGAAATATTAATTCTAATATGAGTGTAGGAACTAACAAATTAATAAAAGAAGGTGCCGGAATATATACTTGTATCAAGGATTTGAAAGATTGAAAATATGCTGGTTAATTATATAAAAAATAGTTACATGTATTCTACTTTATGATATAATTACCTAGTAGAATTTTGAGGGAGGCGAAAAAATGCCAAATAATACCAAGAAGAAAAAAACAAAAAAGAAAAACAAAAAGAGTTTTTGGAAAATATTTTTTGCAGTTATTTTGATATGTATGTTCGTAGGTATCGCTTTAGTTGTTGGCTTCGTAATGTCGATATTAAATGGAGCTGGCGCCTTATCAAGAGCAGATTTTGAAATTAGTAATTTTACAACAATTATCTACGATAAATATGGAAATGAATATGTAAGTTTATATAGTTCAGAAAACAGATTGTATTCAGCGATGGGCGATATGTCACCATATTTACCAAAAGCTTTCATTGCAATTGAAGATGAACGTTTTGAAAAGCATATTGGAATAGACATAAAACGTACAGCAGCTGCTGTTGTTCAATTCGTTTTTACGGGTGATTCTGAATTTGGTGGAAGTACAATTACGCAACAGTTGATAAAAAAAGTTACTGAAGATAATGGACGTAATTGGCAAAGAAAAGCCAGAGAAATTGTTAGAGCTATTCAAGTTGAGCAATGGCTAACAAAAGATCAAATTATTGAATTATATATGAATATGATTTATTTAGGAAGTGGTGCATACGGTGTTGAAACAGCTGCATACACATATTTCAATAAGAGTGCTGCTGATTTAGATATTGCAGAAGCTGCATTGATTGCCGGATTAGCACAAGCGCCTGAAGGATATAATCCTTATGTTCATCCAGAAAAAGCAAAAGCTCGTCAAGAGCTGGTTTTAGGAAAAATGAAAGAATTAGGCTATATCTCTACTGAAGAGTATGAAACTGCTAAGGCAAAAGAATTAATATATGAAAAAGGTACATTACAACAAACTTCTAGTAATTCATATTTTGTAGATGCACTTATAGATGAGTTGATTGCAGATTTACAAGAAGAAAAAGGTGTAACTGCTGCAATGGCTAGAAAAATGATTTATTCAAATGGTTTAAAAATATACACAACAATTGATCCTGAAATACAAGAAGCAATTGAATCTATATATGTTGATGAAGCGGAAAAATATTTTAAATTAAGTAATGGTGAATATGATCCAGATCTTCAATCTGCGATGGTTATAATTGATTATAGAAAAGGTGATGTTGTTGGTCTTATCGGTGGTGCTGGTGAAAAAACAACACAAAGAGGACTTAATAGAGCTACACAAACATATAGAGCACCAGGTTCAACAATTAAACCTTTAGCTGTTTATGCTCCAGGTATAGAAATTGGTGCGTTTACAGCTGCAACAAATTTTGATGACGTCCCTTATACAACAAAAGTTGGTGTAGATTATTGGACACCATCAAACAGTTATAAAGGATATAGAGGTTTGACACCAGTAAGAAAGGCGATCGAAATTTCAAGTAATATAATTGCTGCAAAAGCATTCCAAGAAGTTGGTTCTTCAACAGCAGTTAATTATTTAAGGGCTTTCGGAATATCTTCGATAACAAGTTCAGATATATATCCTGGAGCACTTGCTTTGGGTGGTTTAACAAAAGGTATGTCAACATTAGAACATGCTGCAGCTTATGGAACACTTGCAAATGGTGGTATGTATATAGAACCTAAGTTGTATACAAAAGTTGTAGATAGAAATGAAGAAGTTATATTAGAAAAAACAAGTAAAATAAAAGAAGTTGTTTCAGAACAAACTGCATTCATAGTAACAAGTATGTTAAGAGATGTTGTTGGTGGTATTAGCGCAACTGGTAGTGCCGCTGCACTTTCTAATATGCCTGTTGCTGGTAAAACTGGTACAACAAATGGTTCGATGGATAGATGGTTTGCTGGTTATACACCATATTATGTTGCATCTGTTTGGACTGGATATGATGTTCAACAAAGAGTTAATGCTACTGGAAATCCTTCGGCTAGACTTTGGAAAGCAGTTATGTCTAAGGTTCATGCTAATTTAGCTACAAAACAATTCGATAAACCTTCAGGTGTTCTGACTGCAGAAGTTTGTTTGGATTCTGGATTATTACCAACTGAATATTGTAGAACTGATAGAAGAGGAGATAGAACAACTACTGAATATTTTGTTTCAGGAACAGTTCCTACAGAAGAATGTACAACTCATGTATCAATGGCTGTATGTCCAGAAACATTTAAGTTGGCAAACCCAACTTGTAAATCAACAGTAGGAACGATTGATTTAGTATTTATAGATAGACAATATGAAGAAGCTCCTTCTGTATTACCTAACGATTATGAATACGAAGTACCAAGTACTTATTGTGAATATCATTATTGTGAAGTTGATGAAAACGGAAATTATATATCATCTGAAGATGACGAAAAAGATGATGATAATAAAAAGCCAGATAGTGGCGATAATAAAGATGATAAAGCAGAAGAAAAAGACGATGAAGAAAAATTCTGGTGGGAATAATAACATTGTATAAAAAACTAAGGAGGAAAAGTAAATGGTAAAAAAAGTTGGTATTTTAACTGCTGGTGGAGATTGCCCAGGTCTTAATGCTGTAATAAGAGGTGTTGTAAAAACTGCGGAATATGCAGGTGTTGAAGTGTATGGTTTTCTTGAAGGATACAAAGGTTTGATTGAAAACAGATACATCAAATTAGATCCTCGTGTTACAGGAGGTATTATTTCAAAAGGTGGAACAGTTTTAGGTTCTAATAACAAAACAAATGCTTTTGCTATTCCTGTAAAAAATGAAAAAGGCGAAACAGAATATATTGATAAATCTGTTGAAATTGTAGAAAGATTGAAAAAAGATAATTTTGATTGTTTGATTGTTGTTGGTGGAGATGGTTCTTTAAAATCAGGAAGGGATTTTACTAGAAGAGGTTTAAATGTTATTGGTGTTCCAAAAACAATTGATAATGATGTTCCACATACAGATATAACTTTCGGCTTTTATACAGCGGTAGATGTTGCAACTGAAGCTATAGATAGAATTAGAACAACTGCAGAATCTCATGGAAGAGTTTTAATTCTTGAAGTTATGGGAAGATATGCAGGTTGGATTGCTCTAGCTGCAGGAATTGCTGGTGGAGCAGATACAATTTTAATACCAGAAATACCATATGATTTAAATAAAGTTGCGGAAAAAATAAGACAAAGAAGAGAACTAGGAAAAAGACATAGTATTATAGTTGTTGCAGAAGGAGCTAAACCTGTTGATGGAGAATTAATGGTTAAAGCGACTGTAGGAGATAGTCCAGACTCAGTAAGACTTGGTGGTGCTGGAGATTATGTAGCAAAAGAAATAGAAAAGCTTACAGGTATTGAAGCAAGAAATACGACTCTTGGATATTTGCAAAGAGGTGGAAATACATGTGCATATGATAGAATACTTTCTACTGAATATGGTTCTATGGCAATGCAACTTGCAATTGATGGAAAATTTAATGAAATGGTTACATTCACAAACGGAAAAATTACACATGTACCTTTGGATGAGGTTGCTGGAAAAGAAACAAAAATTGGTGCAGCTTCTTCAAATATCAAACCAGTTGATTTAGATGGTGATTGGATAACAACAGCTAGACGTATAGGAGTTTGCTTGGGAGATTAATAGGAGTGAAGATATGTATAGAAATGAAAAACTAGAAGAATTTAAGTCATATATAAAAGATAAATATGTAGCTATTATGGGGATGGGTATTAGCAATACCCCCCTTATTAGATATTTAATGGATTTAGATGCTAATATTACGGTATTTGATAAAAAGAGCGAAGAAGAGTTAGGCAAAGCATTGATTGAAGAATACACACTACAAGGTGTTAATTTTTCATTAGGTGAAGGATATTTAGAAAAGCTTCGTGGATATGATATTATTTTTAGAACACCAGGAATGAGACCGGATATTCCTGTTATCGAAAAAGAATTAGAAAGAGGTGCTAAGCTTACTTCTGAAATAGAGATGCTTATTGAACTTTGTCCATCTAAAATTTTAGCTGTTACAGGTAGTGATGGAAAAACTACGACAACAACGTTAATTCATCACATATTAAAAGAAGAAGGTTATAATTGTTATTTGGGTGGTAACATAGGAACACCGCTTTTTGCTGAAATTGATAAAATGAGACCGGAAGATTTAGTCGTTTTAGAGCTTAGTAGTTTCCAACTTATGACTCTGAAAAAAAGTCCAAACATTGCTGTAGTTACTAATGTTTCTCCAAATCATTTAGATGTTCATAAATCCTACGAAGAATACATAGATGCTAAAAAGAATATATTTAGAACTCAATCTGAGAACGGAGTTGTCGTATTAAATTATGATAACGAAATAACAAATCTTTTTGCAGAAGACGCAAGAGGTGAGGTTAGATTCTTTAGTACAAAAGCAAAATTAGAAAATGGCGTAATTCTAGAGGAAAATGAAATAAAAATAGTAACAGATGGTAGAAAAGAATCTGTAATAAATATAAACGATATTTCATTATTAGGTATGCATAATATCGAAAATGCATGTACAGCAATTTCTGCTGTTAGAGATTTAGTTTCGCTAGATTCTATAAAAAAAGTGCTATCTTCTTTTAGAGGTGTTTCACATAGGATGGAATTTGTAAGAGAATTAGATGGAGCTAAATGGTACAATGATTCTATAGGAAGCAGCCCTACACGTACAATCGCAGGACTTGCAAGTTTTAAAGAAAAAGTTATCTTGATTGCAGGCGGATATGATAAACATTTAGATTACACTAGCATGGGAGAGTTTGTTGTAAATCATGTAAAAACACTTATTTTGATGGGACAAACAAAAACAAAAATAAAAGAGGCGACATTAAAAGCTTTGGAGGCTAGAGGAATAAAAGATTTAAAAATAGTGGAATGTGAGTCTTTAACAGAAACAATAAATGTAGCAAGAGAAGAAGCAAAGCCTGGCGATATAATATTCTTTTCACCAGCAAGTGCTAGTTTTGATATGTTTAGAAATTTTGAAGAAAGAGGCAATAAATTCAAGGAACTTGTAAATGGCTTATAATCGAGAATTTTAAAATAAACCTTGCAATATTAAGCTTTTAAAGATAAAATATAACAAGAAATACAAAAGAGAAGGGGAAATCACTTATGGGAAACGTATTTAGTAAGTTTTTTGTATCTTTTGGATTGGCGAAAAAGAATAAAGGGTTACCTGCACCTGTTGAAACTGCTTCAACAGTAGCACAAGGGTTAGATGCGCCTTCATATTCTGTAAAACCATACAAAACGATTGCCTCATTTGATTTAAGTATAGATGAGCCTAAGTATTCTGGGGCAATACCAGATGCTTCAATTAAGTTTTATCCTATAAATAAAAAATAGATAATTTGGATGAACTCAAATGCTTGACAAAGTAACGAAAACAAGATATAATTTCGTACGTTGACACTTGGAGTTTAGTCGTTTTACGTGTGTATAAGGAGGCTAAACACTCTGAAAAGCGCACTTACATAAAAAAACACCTTAAGAGGAGGGAATAAGAATGGCACAACCAAAAAGAAGATGGTCAAAAGCTAGAACTGGATTAAGAAGATCAACTTGGAAATTAGAAAAACCAAGTTTTGCTGAATGTTCACATTGTCACGAACCAATAGAACCACACAGAGTTTGCAAAAACTGTGGTTACTATAATGGTAAAGAGGTAGTAGCTGTTAAAGAGAAAAAAGCAGCTGAATAAGAAGAGAAAAAGCAACTTATAATGATTTAAGTTGCTTTTTTAATTAATTGGCGAATTTACATAATAAGAAGGTGAAATCATGAAAAGAATATTAATAAAAGATGTGGAAAAAGGCTCAATTGCTGAAGAAATGGAAATTTCTGGTGGAGATTATTTGCTTTCTGTGAATAGTGTTGAGATAAATGACATATTAGATTATAAGTTTCAAATTTTTGATGAAGTAGTAACTTTAGAAATTGAAAAGCCAGATGGTGAAGTTTGGGATGTTGAAATCGAAAAAGAAGAAAATGAAGATATTGGCTTAGTTTTTGAAGAACAATTAATAGATAAACCAAGAAATTGTGCTAATAAATGTATTTTTTGTTTTATGGATCAACTGCCACTTGACGTTAGAGAAACTTTAATATTTAAAGACGATGATTTCAGACTTTCTTTTATGACGGGTAACTATGTTACTTTTACAAATTCTGGATATAGAGATTTAGATAGAATAATAAACTATCATTTAAGTCCAATAAATGTTTCTGTTCACGCGACAGATCCTGATGTTAGAGTTAAAATGCTTAATAATAGAAATGCAGGTAAGATATTAGATTACATCAAATATTTAACGGAGCATGATATACAGCTAAATACGCAAGTGGTTTTATGCCCAGGGATAAACGACGGAGAGGTTTTGGATAAAACAATTAGAGAACTTGCAAGTTTTTATCCAAATGTTTTGTCTATAGCAATTGTGCCAGTTGGACTTACAAAACATAGAGAAGGATTAGCTAAGCTGGAAGGCTTTACGAAGGAATCTGCTGCTAAAGCTATTGAGCAAATTGAGCAATGGCAAGAAAAATTCAAAAAGGACTTTGATTCTAATATAGTTTTCTGCGCAGACGAATTTTATATAAAAGCTGAAAGACATATTCCTGAATATGAAAGATACGAAAATTTTGAACAATTAGAAGATGGGATAGGTTTATTGGCCTATTTTAATGCAAATTTTGAAGAAGCTTTAAAGAAAGAGAAAGCTAGAGTTATAAACAAAACGGTTTCGTTGGCAACAGGTAAAGGTGCTCATGAGTTTATCCGCGAAAAAGCCAATATTTTAGAACAAAAATTTGAAGGCTTAAAAATTAATGTATATGCCATAGAAAATCACTTTTTTGGACCAGAAATAACAGTTACAGGGTTAATTACTGGAGGAGATTTGATAGCTGGTTTAAAGGATAAAGAGCTGGGTGAATATTTAATATTAGATAGAAAAATGCTTAAAGATGATGCAGATATCTTCTTAGATAATGTAACATTAGAAGAAGTAGAAAAGGCATTGAATATAAAAGCCGTGAAAACAGATTCTTTGGGTTGCTGCTTTATAAGTGCAATTATAGATGGAAAATAAATTATATAGTTCGTTTTTTAGAGATACAGAGAATATTTCTCTGTATCTTTTTATGTTTTGAATATAAAGAGAAAAAGTTAATACATAAAATAGGTACTAAAATTTGTTTTATAGAGCGCGAATGTAGAGTTGTTATGTTGACAAAAACTGGAGAAGATGCTAAAATATAAGATGTATCATAACGATTTGTGGTATTGGATATATTTTGTGGACGCACTGACTGCATTATAGACTCCATGAGATGATGGGTTTTTCCCGTTATTTCTAAAGCTTGGATTCAGTGACATTTTTTGCAAGCGCTAAAGGCGCAGAAAGGAGCCTACCATGGCTAAGAAGAAGACAAGTAAACCCACCGCAACCCCTTCCGCACCCGCTAAGAAGAACAATATTCCCCGCTGGGAAAAGTTTGCCTTCATTGGCGCAATCGCAGTAATCCTCGTATGGCTGTTCATCCCCGATCTGATTCCGATCCCGGCAGCAGCCAAGACGATTCTCCGCATCGCAGCATTCGTAATCATCGGTCTGAAAGTCGTAGCCGCAATCCGCGATACTTCGATTTCCGAACTCTTCTGTGATATTTTCGGGAGATTCCGCAAGGAAAAGCCTGAGGTTGAAGAAGAACCTGAAGATGACGATGATGCAATGCTCAAAAAGCCCGCAGACGAACTGCTCGCAGATCCTGCCAAGAACGCTTGGACTCTCCTGACCGTAAAGGATAAGGATGGTAACGAGATTGTTGGTTATGGTGAGCGTGTGAAACTCGACCCGACCAAGGCGCCGGCTGGTAAGGTGTACAATCCTGATAAGAATATCTATGAGGATGCACCGAAACCTGCTGCACCGAAGCCTGTTGATAAGGCAAAGGAAAAGATCGAGCGTCTTATGGCTCTGGGCTACTCGCTCGAGGATGCAATGGACTTGGTTGAAAAGTCCAAATAATCCAAGCACTCGCTCCCGGTTGGTGAGCAGGGCCCCTTCGGGGGCCCGTTTTTTTTGTCCAACTAGGGACGTCCTCGTTTGGACATCTTGAAAAATAATTTGACTTTTCTTATAAAAGATAGTATTATAGTTTTAGTTTTTGACAAAGATCACATATTTAGTAGTTTACGTGAGTTCTTTAAAGAAAGTGAAGGTCACCGGCTGAGAGCCTTTGCAAGATAAACATGTAAATGAATTTCGGATGTGGGAGTCTTGCTAAGAAATTAGTACGTGCGAAGAGCGTTAATCTTCCTACGAGCTGTCGATTTATAAAATCGGAAGTTGGGTGGTACCGCGAGTTAATTCGTCCCAAACACATTTAATTGTGTTTGGGATTTTTGTTTATATAAAAATAATAATCTTTCAAATATAAAAGGAGGAAATCAAATGGAAGAGAAGATTCAACTATTGAAAAAAGAACTTTTAGAAAAATTCGATGCTGTTAAAACAATGCAAGAATTAAATGATTTAAAAGTTCAATACCAAGGAAAGAAAGGTATCATAACGGAGCTTAATAGTGGCATTAAAGATGTACCTGCTGAAGAAAAGAAAGAGTATGGTATGCAAGTTAATGTATTAAGAGAAGCTTTTAATACAGGTTATGAAACTATCAAAACACGTTTAGAAGAAGAAGCTGTTAATAGAAAATTAAAAGAAGAAACTATTGATATTTCTTTACCTTCTGTTAAAAACATGAGAGGTTCTAAACATCCTTTTAATAGAATAATTGAAGAAGTTGAAGATTTATTCGTATCAATGGGATATGACGTTGTAGATGGTCCAGAACTTGAAGATGATGAACATTGTTTCAGACTTTTAAACTATACAGTTGGACATCCTGCTCGTGATGCTCAAGATACTTTCTATATTGATGAAGAGTATTTACTTCGTACTCAAACATCTGCATCTCAATCAAGAGTTATGCAAGCTAATACAGAAAAATCTCCTATCAGGGTTATTTGTCCTGGTAAAACTTATAGAAGAGATGATGATGCAACTCACTCTCATCAATTCGGACAAGTTGAAGGTTTAGTAATTGATAAAAATATTTCTCTTGCAGATTTGAAAGGTACACTTGAAATATTTGCAAAGAAACTTTTAGGTGAAGAAACTAAAGTACGTTTCAGACCAAGTTATTTCCCATTCACATCACCATCTTGTGAAGTTGATGTAACTTGCTTCAAATGTGGTGGTAAAGGTTGTCCACTTTGTAAGAAAACAGGTTGGATAGAATTACTTGGTGCTGGTATGGTTCATCCTAACGTTTTAAGAATGGGTGGATATGATCCAGATAAATTTACTGGATTCGCATTCGGTACAGGTCTTGATAGACTTGCAATGTTTAGATATGCAATTCCTGATATTCGTTACATGTATACAAACGATATTAGATTCTTAAAACAATTCGATGAAACAGACGTTGAAAATGTGTAGAAGGGAGATATAGATTGATATGAAACTAAGTCTTAATTTTTTAAGAGATTATATAAAAGTTCCTGTTGATATGGTTACTCTTGGCGAAGACATGACAAACATAGGAAACGAATATGATAGTGCCAAAAAACTTCTTGAAGTTGAAGGTTTAACTATTGGTAAAGTTTTGGAATGTGAAATGCATCCTGATTCTGATCACCTTCATGTATGTAAAGTTGATGTTGGTACAGAAGTTTTAAATATTGTTTGTGGTGCTCCAAACGTAAGAGTTGGTATCAAAGTAATCGTTGCATTAGTTAATGCTAAATTACCAGGTGGAACAATTAAAAAAGGAAAAATTAGAGGTGTAGAATCTTGTGGTATGCTTTGCTCAGTTGAAGAACTTGGTTTAGAACACAAATTCCTAAAACCTGAAGATATAGAAGGTATTGCCGAACTTGGTGAAGATGCTGAAATTGGCGGAGATCCAGTTAAATACCTTGGTATGGATGATGAAGTAATTGATTTTGAACTTACTGCAAATAGAGGTGACTTACTTTCTATATTAGGTATGGCTTATGAAGTTGCTGCTTTATATGATTTACCAATGAATGAAGTTGATACAAACTATACAGAATCTGATGATGATTTTTCAAAGAAATTTAATTTGAAAATTGAAACAGAAAACTGTTCTTTATTCTATGCTAAAAAAGTTGAAAATGTAGTAATTAAAGAAAGTCCAAAGTGGATGCAAAATAGACTTATCGCTTCTGGTATCAGACCTATAAATAACGTTGTAGATATTTCTAACTACGTAATGTTAGAAGTTGGTCAACCTTTACATTATTATGATGCTGATAGATTAGGCGATACTTTAGTTGTAAGAATGGCTGAAGAAAATGAAAAGCTTACAACACTTGATGAACAAGAAAGAACTTTATCTACAAACGATATCGTAATTGCAGATAAAGAAAAAGCAATCGGTCTTGCAGGTGTTATGGGTGGTTTATCTACAGAAGTTGAAAATGATACAAAGAATATCGTTATTGAAGCTGCTATATTCAACCCTGTAAAAGTAAGATTAACTTCTAAGAAAATTTTAAGAAGTGAAGCTAGTAACAGATTTGAAAAAGGATTAGATCCAAAGAGAACATTACTTGCTATCGAAAGAAGCTGTGCATTGTTAGAAAAATATGCTGACGCTAAAGTTGTTGGCGGTATGTGTGAATATAACACAACAAATTCAGATGATAGAGTATTAGAATTCTCAATACAATCTGTAAGAGATATTCTTGGAATAGATGTATCAAACGATACAATTTATCACATCTTAAAGAGATTAAGAATTGAAGCTGAAGCTAATAACGAAAATATTATTGTTAAGATTCCTTCAAGAAGATGGGATTTACAAATCAAAGAAGACGTGATTCATGACATCGGTCGTTACTATGGAATGGATAATATACAAGGTAAGAAAATGATTCTTGAAGTTACTCCAGGTAGTTATGATAAATTCAAGAGATCAGCTAGAAACAAAATGGTTGAACTTGGATTGAACGAAACATTAAGTTATGCATTAATTCCAGTTGCTGAGGTTCCTAAATATTCAACAATGGATTTTGAAGTTGTAAAAATATTAGACCCAATGACAGAAGAAAGAAATGCATTACGTAATAGTTTAATTCCATCATTAAAGATGGTTTATGAATATAACAAAGCTCGTAATGAAAAAGATATTTCATTATTTGAAATCGGAAAGAGCTTCCATAAAATTAATGGTCAATACGGTGAACACTTATCACTTGCTGCTTTAATGACTGGTGTATATACTGTAGGTCTTGAAAAGAAAGTTGTAGATTTCTATGTATTAAAAGGTGTTATGGAAGAATTACTTGATTACTTAGGATTCAAGAATAGATATTCTTTAGTAGTTGAAGATATTCCTGCTGAATTACATCCTGGTCAAGCCGCAACTATCGTAGTAGATGGTAAGAAACTAGGTATAATAGGAAAGATTCATCCAAATATAACTAAGGATAATGTATATGTAATGGAATTAAATCTTGAAGAATTAGAAAATGCAAATCATGAAAATATGAAATACAAAGAAATTTCTAAATTCCCTAATGTATCTAAAGACGTTGCATTCGTTGTATCTAAAGATGCTAAATCAGCTGACATTGAAGCTATCATTAGAAAAGCTGCTGGTAAGAAATTAATTAATCTTGAAGTATTCGATGTTTATGAAGGTGTTAATGTTGGTGAAGGCAAAAAATCTATTGCTTACTCATTAACATTCAATGACAAAGAAAAAACTTTAAGTGATGAAGAGGTACTTGCAATATTCAATAAAGTTATCGACAAAGTAACAAGTGAATATGAAGCAACAGTAAGAGATTCTTAAAAATATGAGAAACCTGCCAAATAAGCAGGTTTCTTTTTTTCGTACTTAGGGGACACTCCTTCATGTTCGAAAATTTGATTACAAGGGATGTCCCCTAAGTCTAGAAAAGTGAGGAAAACTTATGAATAAAAAGAAAATCATTATAATAATTATAATGATTGTTTGTGCTATTGTTATAACAAGACAATTATTAAGTAAAGGTCCTATGGGAAATTTAAATCAAGAAGATAATTTGCATAATTCAGAAAATGTTTCAACACAAACAGATTTAGAACAATTAAATGTAATTTTTAATAATAAAGAATTGTGGTACAAAGACTTGGGAAGTCAACATTTGCTAATTTAGAAAAAATGGTGGCAAATATAGAATGGTTAGCTAATTATAACGAAATAAGCTTAACAGAGCTAGAAACTTCTTGCAATAATTTTAAATTAACACAATAGCAAGAGGTAAAAACGTGCTGGATGGATAAAAACTATCTATCGGCACGTTTTTTGTATAAATTGTTGCTTTTTGAAAATAGGTGTGGTAAAATGCGTTCATTCGTGTTTTGCGAATAAAAGCTATAACTTATATTAGTGGAGGTGTTTTAGAATGAACATTACACACGAAGATGAGATTGCTGAAAGAAAAAAACTAGAAAAAACAACACGTTTTATTGATCAGGAAATCAAAGAAAGTGAAGAAAGACTTGAAAGAGGTTTCGATGACTACAACTTTGATGATGACTATCAAGACGATTTTATGAAAGCAGCCCTTAAGGAAAAGTTTAACCAAAGAATCAAAAATCTAAAAATGGTTAGACGGAAAACCATACTTTGCAAGAGTAGATTTTGTGGAAGATGGAAGTTCAACAAGGGATGCTTTTTATTTGCGGAAAAGTAATGGTAACAGATCATGATACTTTAGAGCAAATCGTTATTGACTGGAGAGCTCCTATCGCTGATTTATACTATGAAGGCCGTTTAGGAGAAGCTTCTTATGTGTGTCCTGGTGGAGAAATCAAAGGAGATATTAAATTAAAAAGACAATATTTCTTTGATGATGAAGGGTTAAAAGATGTAATGGATATTGACATTACAACAAACGATGAAATGCTTCAACCGTTCCTTTCTGCAAATTCTGATACAAGACTTAAAAATATTATTTCAACAATTCAAGCAGAACAAAATAAAATTATTAGATCGGATATGTGGCAACCGCTTGTTGTACAAGGTGTTGCTGGTTCTGGTAAAACAACAATTGCTTTGCATAGAATTGCATATCTAATTTATAATTATGATAAAAACTTTTTTCCAGAAGAATTCTTAATTATAGCTCCAAACAAATTTTTCCTAAATTATATTTCAAACGTTTTGCCAGACCTTGGTGTTGATAGAGTTGGACAAAGCACATATGAAGACATTGCTTTTGAGGTTATAGGTAGTACTTTTGAAATAGAAGAGCCAAACGAAAAACTTGCAAGACTTATTAATAATGAAAAATCTGAAAAAGAAATTGAATATTGCAAGAATATTGAAGAAGCTTCTATGTTTAAATCTTCTATTAGATATAAAAATGTTATAGATGATTATATATACGAAGTTGAAAAAAGAGTTTTACCGGATGAAGATTTTAAAATAGATAGATATATTTTCATGACCAAAAAGGAAATCGCACATCTTTATTATAGAGAGTATGGTAATCTTCCGATATGTCGCAGAATAGAAGAAATATCTAAGCATATGAAAAATAGAGTTGCTTTGAAAAATGGAGATATCCTGCAAGATATTGAAGAACAACGTAATTATAAAGTTGCTAAAATTAAACAAGAAGAACCGATAGAAGAAATAAGACTTGAGCTTATCCGCGCTGAATATGCTGAAGCTGAGAAAAAGAAAAATACAGTAACAAAGGATGTAAAAAAACATATTCAAAATTATTTTTCTAACTTCAAAGTTTTAGAACCAATAAAGTATTATAGAGAATTTATGGATCATTACTTAGAACAATTTGCTGAAGGTAGAATATCAAAAGAACAAATAAAATATATAAAATCTTCTTTTGAAGCATCGCAAAGAAAAGGCAAAATTGAAATGGAAGATATCGCACCGCTAATGTATATAAAATATAGAGTACATGGTGTAAAAACTAAATTTGCGCTTAAGCATATTGTAATCGATGAAGCGCAAGATTTTAGTGAATTCCAATTCTTTATATTCAAAAAGATTATAAATAGTAATTCACTTACTATTTTAGGAGATTTAGCGCAAGGTATTTACTACTATCGTGGAACACAAAATTGGCAAAAAACAATGAACATGGTATTCGGTATAGATAATGAGCCACAATATCTAACATTAAAGAAGACATACAGAACAACAGAAGAAATAATGAATGTTGCAAACCATGTTATCACAAATGTTATAGAAAAAATAAATTGTTCATTGGGTGAACCAGTAATGAAAAGTGGTGAACCTGTTACCGTTAAAGGTTTTGATGCAGAATCTGATATGTTAGAACAAATAAAGAATAGAATTACAGAGTTAAAGGGAAGAGGAATGAAAAATATCGCACTTATTTGCAAAACTGTTCCTGATTGTAAGAAGCTTGCCGAACAATTAAGTGATTTTGAGAATATACACATAATTACTGATAAAGATGCTGAGTATAATGGAGGAGTAAGTATTGTTCCATCATACTTATCAAAAGGTCTTGAATTTGATGCCGTAATTATTACAAACGCAGATATATATAATTACACTAAATCAGAAGTCGATACTAAATTATTATACGTATGTATAACAAGGGCGATGAATACATTAGATATTTATCATGTAAATGAATTAACAAAATTGTTACAATAAAAAATAAAAGCCGTGGCTATAAGCTACGGCTTTCTTATTATTTAGTTTGTAAAAGAAAAACTTTTTTGTAATATTTGCAACAAGAAGAAATGGTGCACTCTTCGCATTTTGGTTTTCTTGCATCACAAATTGCACGACCATGATATACCAATAAATGATTCATTAATCGCCAGTATTTTTTCGGTATCTTTTTCAATAAATCTTGTTCGACTTTTAAAGGATCTGTTTCACTTGAAAGGCCAAGGCGATTTGAGATTCGGTGTGCATGAGTGTCTACTGCAATACCTTGACAGTTATTAAAAGCTTCAAGCATTATAACGTTAGCAGATTTGCGACCAACGCCGGCAAGGGTTGTAAGTTCTTCCATTGTTTGTGGGACGATACCATTAAAATTTTCGATAAGTTGTATTGAACATTCTTTTATATGTTTGGCTTTATTTCTATAAAAACTAATTGATGAGATTAGTTTTTCAATCTTTTTTACGCTCATTTTAGCAAATTGTTCTGGCGTATTAGCTACCTTAAATAAATCTTTAGTTACAATATTTACACGTGCATCAGTGCATTGAGCAGATAACATTACTGCAACTAATAATTCAAATGGTGTTGTAAAATCTAACGAACCTTTTTCGCCATCGTAAAGTTTAGCTAATTCAGTTATTATTAATTCTATTTTTTTCATAATTAAACTCCTAATTAAAGTATCACAATTCGTATTTTACCACATATAATATACTAAATCAAAGTTAGGAGAGGGGATGCTGAGAATTTGAATTTGCTAAAAAAGACGATAGGCGTTTGTCTAATTGGTTTTGGGATAGGGATGCTTTTAGTATTACTATTGCCAATTTCAGGTTGGGTTTTCAGCATTGGAGCAATCACTTTAATATTAGGACTAATTTGGCTATGCAAATAAAAGGAGGGGGTCTAGTGAAAATTGTGGTATATAAACCATCTAATTTCATGAAAAAAGTTTTAAGGATATTTTTTAAGATAAAACCAAAAGAGATTACATAGAAAAAAGGGTATAAAAAAAGAACTCGAATCTTATTTGAGTTCTTTTTCTATGTTATGCTCTTTCAACTTTTCCAGCTCTTAAACATCTTGAACATACTGTTAATTTTTTAGGTGTACCATTAACAACAGCTTTAACTGTTCTTAGATTTGGTTTAAAAGTTCTAGCAGATCTTCTATGTGAGTGACTTACTTGGTTTAAGAACACTACTTCTTTATCACAAATTTCGCATTTTGCCATTTCTAGCACCTCCTTAGGGTTTTCTAAAATCATTCTTTGATATTTTAGCACAAATAATAGATTTTGACAACAATTTTTACAATTTATTGAAGTCAAAACACATTAATTGGAATATATTGTGAATTACTCTCTTGAGTGCACGATTAGTTTATGACTTTTATTGTGTTTTGTCAATTAAAATAAGGAAAAACAAGAGATTTTTATTGTTAATTTTTATAAGTGATAATAGTGAAAAGAAATTTCAAATACATTGACTAAGAACAAAGGTTTGTGATACTCTAAATTCTAGAAATAAGCAGGCGAAAGGGGGATTTATGGCAGAGTTAGATAGCAGTTTGCAATATCTTAAAGGTGTAGGACCTGCAAGATATGAAATTTTACAAAAACTAGAATTAAATACGATTGAAGATATTTTAAATTATTTTCCTAGGGAATATGAAGATAGAGGAAATTATAAAAAAATATATGAATTGATAGATGGTGAGACTGCTGCGATAACTGCCGTGATTAAAACGAATGTCTCAGAACAAAGAATTCGTCGAAATATGGCTATATATAAAGTAATCGCAGAAGACGGAACTGGTAATATAATACTTACGTGGTTTAATCAACCATATATAAAGAAACAGTTGCGTGTGGGACAAGAATATGCTTTTTATGGAAAGGTGAAAAATTCTTTAGGTAGAATTGAAATACAATCGCCAGTTTTTGAAGAATTAGATAAAAATAAAAATACTGGTAAGATAATTCCTATATATCCCTTAACGAAAGGTATTACTCAAAACGTCTTCAGGGGAATAGTTGAACTTGCAGTTAAATCATCATTAGAAAATGTTTCAGAAACCATACCTAAATGGGTTATAACTGAAAATAGATTGCCAGAAATAAAATGGGCGATAAAAAACATTCATTTTCCTGAAAAGTTAGAAGATTTTGAAAAAGCTAGAAAAAGAATTGCATTCGAAGAATTGTTAACAATGCAACTTGCGTTATTTAGATTTAAAGATAAAGGAAATGAAGAAAGAGAAGGGATAGAATTTAATAAAGATGAAAAAATTCAAGATTTATTAGATACTTTACCTTATCAGTTAACAGGAGCTCAAGCTCGCGTCTGGAAAGAAATTGATAATGATATGAAAAGTAAAAAGTCTATGAATAGACTAGTGCAAGGAGATGTAGGATCTGGTAAAACAGTTGTTGCGACACTTGCAATGTACAAGGCGGTTAAGAATGGTTACCAAGTAGCAATGATGGCTCCTACAGCAATACTTGCAAGGCAACATTATGAAGGGATTAGTAAAATGCTAAAACCTTTTGATATGAAAGTAGAGCTATTAACTAGTGATATAACAAAGAAAAATAAAAACATATTATTAGAACGATTAAAAGATGGTGATATTGATATCTTAATTGGAACACATGCTTTATTAGAGGAAAATGTTGAATTTAAAAATGCTGGCTTAGTTATAACGGATGAGCAACATAGATTTGGCGTTAGACAAAGAAGTGTTTTGTCTGCAAAAGGTAATTTAACAGATACTTTAGTAATGACTGCAACACCTATTCCAAGAACACTTGCTATTATTTTATATGGAGATCTTGATATTTCTATAATTGACGAATTACCACCGGGACGTCAAAAGATTGATACTTATGCTGTAAAGAGAAATATGGACGAAAGAATTAATGCCTTTATAAACAAGGAACTAGCAAGTGGAAGACAAGCGTATATAGTATGTCCATTAGTAGAAGAATCAGAACATATGGAAGGTATAAAATCTGTAGTAGAGCAATTTGAGTATTATAAAAAAGTTCTAAACGGATATAAAGTTGAAATGTTACATGGCAAAATGAAAGCAAAAGAAAAAGATGATATAATGCAACGTTTTAAAAATGGAGAAATTAATGCAATTATTTCAACAACGGTAATAGAAGTTGGTGTTGATGTTCCAAATTCTACATTAATGATTATCGAAAATGCCGAAAGATTTGGACTTGCCCAATTGCATCAGCTTAGAGGAAGAGTAGGAAGGGGTAAGTTTAAATCATATTGTATTTTAAAATATGAAGGAAACTCAGATGTTGTAAGACAGCGTATGGAGATTATACAAAAGAGTAATGATGGTTTCGTGATTTCAGAGAAAGATTTAGAGTTAAGAGGCCCAGGAGAATTTTTTGGTACAAGACAACATGGTATTCCGGAGTTTAGGGTTGCTAATTTATTTACTGATATTCCGATTTTAAAGAATGCACAAGAAATTGCAAAAAGAATAATTGAAAAGGATCCTAAATTAGAAAATGAAGAAAATGCATTACTTGTTAGCAAGATAGACAAGTTATTTGAAAATAAGATATCTATATGACGATAAAAACTGCCATTTACTTTTTATGGCAGTTTTTTGCATTAAAAGGAAAGAAAATGAAGTTAAAAATATTTTATGAGTAATTTATGGTAAACAAGCAGGATTTTATGAAATTAAGTCGAATTATATTAATTATGGGTTGATAAAATGAAAATTTATGCTAAAATATTAAAACATTTTTGAAAACTACTATAAAAAGGTGAGTATATAAATGGCGTTTTATTCTGATGATGTAATTGAAGAGGTTAGAGCTGCGAATGATATTATAGATGTTATTTCGCACTACGTTAATCTACAGCGCAAGGGCAACAGCTATTTTGGGCTTTGCCCTTTTCATCGTGAGAAAACACCATCTTTTTCTGCAACAGCGGACAAGCAGATATTTCACTGCTTTGGCTGTGGCTTAGGAGGAAATGTAATTCACTTTATTATGAAAGTTGAAAATATTGGCTTTAAAGAAGCTATAGAGTTTCTTGCGGAAAGAGCTAATATCACTTTGCCGGTGGATAATTATGATTTGGGAATTTCAAGAGAAGAACTTCAAAGAAGAGAAGCTAAAAAAGCTGAAATGTATGAAATCAACAAAGTAACCGGTAGATACTTTTATGATAATATAGAAAAATCCTCTATGGCGCAGGAATATATTCGAAAACGTAAAATTGATGCAAAGACAGTAGCTAAATTTGGTCTTCGGTTTTGCTCTTGATGATAATGGACTTACAAAGTTGCTTCAAGAAAAAGGTTTTAGTGAAGAGAGTATGCTTGCTACAGGATTGATTGGAAAAACAGAAAAAGGTTATTTATATGACAAATTTAAAAATCGTTTCATGTTTCCAATATTTGATCTTAAGAAGCATTTGATTGCCTTTGGTGGAAGAACTTTAGAGCCATCTGATGTAATGAAGGAAAAGGGAATTCCGAAGTATGTCAATTCACCTGAAAATTTGATTTATTCAAAAGGTAGACATTTGTATGGACTCAATGTAGCAAAAACTACTAATCAAAAAATGAAACGACTACTTGTTGTTGAAGGTTATATGGATGTTATATCGCCGCATCAAGCAGGGGTTACAAATGTTGTTGCTTCTTTGGGTACGGCTTTAACAGAGCAACAAGGAAGATTGCTTCGACAGTATGCAGATGAAGTTGTTTTATCATATGACTCAGATGCTGCTGGGCAAAAAGCTATTCAAAGAGGGATAGAGATAATGCAGTCTCTTGATGTACCTACACGAATTTTAAAAATACATGATGCAAAAGACCCGGATGAATATGTTTTGAAGTATGGTCCTGAAAAATTTGAGAAACTTATAGATAATAGCATTTCACCAGTTGAATATAAAGTAGACTTACTAAAACAAGAATATGATTTATCTGATACTTCTCAGAAAATTACTTTTTTAACTAAGATGTCTGAGATACTTGCCAAAGTAAATAACAATATTGAACGTGATGTATACGTTAACAAGTTTTCAAGTGAACTTAAAGTAGGCAGAGAAGCTATTATTGCAGAAATTGAAAAAAGGACTATTAGAAATACTTTTAAAACAAAGAATTGGCAATCTCAAAAACCGATAGTTATAAAAACTGAGGTTGGAGAAAATGAAAAAAACAAATTACAGCAAGAAAAAATAGTTATATATCTACTTACACTTAAAGATAAAAATATTTTTGAAAGCTTAAAAGAAATATATTCAGAAGCTGATATTGCTTCGGCAATAAATAAAAATATTATCGAACGATTATATAACTTATATAATTCTGGAGATATTATGAATAAGGATTTTATGCTTGTTTGTGAGAGCGATGAAGAAAAAAGTTTATTGTCAGAAATAATGATGAAAATGAACATTAGAGATGACAAAGAAAAATACGCGTATGAACTTATAAGAAGCATTAAAATTGATAAATTACAACAGGAAAAGAAAGAAGTTATTCAAAAACTTCAAGATGAGACTATTACAGAAGATGAAAAAAGATTATTAGAAGAAAGACTTAATGAAATAGTTACAAGTCTAGTAAGAAAGTGATCTTTAAAAATGTTAGGAAGGAATGTGAGTAAAGTGAGTGAAGAAAACAAAGACTTAAAAGAAATCATCAAACAGCTTGTTGATTTAGCTGGAAAAGATGCATGTCTTACGTACAAAGAAATAATTGATGTTCTAGAAAAACACCAATTAGAAGCAAATCAAGTTGAGAAAATATATGAAGGACTTGAAAATGCAAACATTGCAATTATAGAAGATGCAGATGAACCTGGATTTGAAGAATTAGAAGATATCGAAGAAGAAGACATCAAAATAGAAGATGTAGAAAAAATGGATGTTCCTGATTCTGTTAGTGTTGATGATCCAGTTAGACTATACTTAAAAGAGATTGGTAAAATTCCACTTTTAAGCGCAGAAGAAGAAATTGAGTATGCTAAGAAAATGATGGATGGCGATGAAGATGCTAGAAAGAAATTATCTGAAGCAAACTTAAGACTTGTTGTAAGTATAGCTAAAAAATATGTTGGTCGTGGAATGTTATTCCTTGATTTAATTCAAGAAGGTAACTTAGGTTTAATCAAGGCTGTAGAAAAATTTGATTATAGAAAAGGTTATAAATTTTCAACATATGCTACTTGGTGGATTAGACAAGCTATAACAAGAGCTATCGCAGACCAAGCAAGAACAATAAGAATTCCTGTTCATATGGTTGAAACAATTAATAAACTTATTAGAACATCAAGACATCTATTACAACAATTAGGTCGTGAACCGACTATCGAAGAAATTGCTGCAGAAATGGAATTACCAGTAGAAAGAGTAAAAGAAATTAAGAAAGTTGCACAAGAACCAGTTTCTCTTGAAACACCAATCGGTGAAGAAGAGGATAGCCACTTAGGTGATTTTATTCCTGATGATGATGCTCCATCTCCATCAGAACTTGCTGCATACACTTTACTTAGAGAGCAATTAGATGAAATTATAGGAACACTTACTCCTAGAGAAGCTAAAGTGCTAAGACTAAGATTTGGTCTAGATGATGGAAAAGCTAGAACTCTTGAAGAAGTAGGAAAAGAATTCCAAGTAACAAGAGAGAGAATAAGACAAATTGAAGCGAAAGCTTTAAGAAAATTAAGACATCCAAGTAGAAGCAAAAAATTAAAAGATTATATGTAATATATAAATGGAGGTATTGTCTTATGAAGGGATTAGAAAAATTCTTTTTAATAGCTATTTTTGTGGTGCCAATTGTTGTCTGCACAATAGTACTTAGAAATATTTGGAGTGATGATACTGATGAAAATAAAGATTCAGAAAATGAAGGTAACAGTATAATTGTAGATATCAGTGATCCTTATGTTGATACAGAGTCTGGTGAAAGCGAAGAGTCTGGTGAAATTCTTCAAATGGGTGGAGAATCTTTTGAAAATAAATTAGGAGATCCAATAAGCAAAATATATGAAGATGCAACAATCTCGGCGGCTGTTACAAATATTTATTCTGAGTCAAATGAAACATCTGAAATTGTAGGAAAACTTGAGAAATATACAACGGTTACTGCTCAAAAATTTGAACAAGGCTGGTCAAGAGTTACAGGAAACGATGCAAGTGGAATAAAAATTTCTGGTTGGACTAAAACAACTAATGTATCTTATCCGGATAATTCTAACTTAACAACATCTACAAATACAAAGACTGGTGTTGTAACAGCAGAACCTTATTTAAATGTTAGACTAAATCCAAACACATCAGCTACAATTCTTACAAAAGTTGATAAAGGGGTAACAGTAACTATCGAGGATTCAGCAAGTGGATGGTACAAAATAACTGTAAATGGAGTAACTGGTTGGGTTTCTGCAGATTACGTAAAATAAATATGGAGGGCTAGTGTGTCAATATTAACGATAACATTAGCGTATATATTTGGTATTAAATGGGGACTATATCAAGAACTAAAATTCTTGATTTTAGTCCTTATTTTTTTATCAATAAGTACGCATATATTTTTTGAAAATAAGAAGAATATTATTTCATTTCTTTGCATTGTTTGTTTTATAGGAGCAATTTATTCTAGACAAAAACTTGATTATATGCAACACAAATATGATGAGGGCGAGATTAAAACTTCTATAACAATATTAACGCATGAGGAGGTATCATCAGATGGGTATTATTATAAATACAAAGTAAAAAATGACTCTAAAGACAAATTTATATTATATTTAAAATTAAAACCTGAAAATATTTATAAAATTGGAGATAAATTAAATATAGTAGGCGGTTTTAAAATGCCAGAAACAGCTAGAAATAAAGGTGGATTTGATTACAGAATGTATTTATATTCAAATAACATATACGGGACAATCAAAGCGAAAAAAGTTGAAGTTGTATCCTTAACTTCAGAAAATTTAGTTTATGTGGTACAAAACAAAATTAGAGAAAATATGTTAAAAATATTTTCGAAAGAAACGGCTGGTATATTAAATGGAATGCTAATTGGTGAAACTAACGACATATCTTTTAAAATAAAAGAAAACTTTCAAAAGATTGGCATAACGCATTTGTTAGCAGTTTCACGGTGCAAACGTTATGCTTGTAATTAGTATTTCAAATTACATTTTTTCTCGCTTTGTTGGACGAAAATTTGATTTTTATTTTTCTATTTCTTTTATAATATTTTTTACTTTTATTGCGGGAGGTTCAGCTTCTGTAGTAAGAGCTTCTATTATGGCAATAACCAATATAATTTTAAATTTATTTCTAAAGAAACCTAATAGTTTATTAAATCTTTCTTTATCTTTATTCTTAATTCTTATCTTAAATCCAATCAGTATTGAAAATATTGGACTTATTTTATCTGTATTTGGAACTATTGGTATAGTTTTTCTTTCGAATCCAATAAAACAAATATTGGGCGTTTTTATTCGAATAAAAATAATAAAGGAAACATTGTCATTAACTATAGCCGCTCAAATAATGTTGTTGCCAGTACTTGCGTATTATTTCAATAACATTTCCTTAATATCTATTCTTTCAAATTTATTAATTGTTCCAGTAACGGAGTACATAACTTTAATTGGACTTATAGTTTTTTGTATTTCATTATTTTCTATAAAATTTTCAAAGATTTTAGCTTATATACCGGAATTGATAATTAACTATATATTTAAAATGTCTGAGTTTTGTACGCTTTTTGACGTGCTAAACATAAATGTTCCAACACCAAAATGGTGGATGATAGTTTTTTATTATGTGATTGTATATATTGAGTTTAGAAAATTACATTATAAAGAAAATAACAAAAATATAAATGCAATTTATGATTATGAAATAAAAAGATTAGAACATATAAAAAAGTTAGTATACTTATTATTAGTTGGTGCATTAATTTTTTATTTGATTTTCATATCACTTCCCAAAAGGTTTGTCGAAGTAACTGCAATTGATGTTGGACAAGGAGATTCTTTTCTTATAAGGACTTCAAATGGAAAAAATATTTTGATCGATGGTGGCGGTAGTGAAACAAGCGAATATGATGTTGGAGCAAGTGTTTTGATACCATATTTTTTAGATAGGTGGATTTTAAACATTGATACAGTTTTCATTTCTCATGCTCATGCAGATCATATTGAAGGAATATATAGCGTTATTGAACATTTAAAGGTAAAGAGAATCATTATTGGACCATATACCGAAAACAATGAATACATAAATAAACTGAAAGCATTGTGCAAAGCTAAAAATATTTCAATCATACAAGTTCAAGCTGGCGATGAAATAAAAATAGATGATATAAACTTTGAAGTTTTATGTCCAAAATTAGATTCAAAAGAAATAAATGAAAATAATTTATCATTATTAATTAGAGCGAATGTCAATGGCGCAAAAATACTTTTTACAGGAGATTTGGAAGAAGGTGTTGAAAAACAAATTGATTTTGATATATCCGCAGATATTTTGAAAGTAGCACATCATGGTTCTAATACATCTAGTACTAATGAATTTTTAGAAAAAGTCAATCCAAAGATATCAATAATAAGTGTTTCGGAAAATAATTTATATGGACATCCTAATAGAAATGTAGTTGAAAGATTAAAAAAATATTCAAATGTTTTTATGACAAAGGATTCTGGTGAAATAAATTTTTATATCTACCGAAAAGGAAAAATTAAAGTAAAAACATACCTGAAATAATAAAGTATAAGATTTCCAAAACTAGAAATAATAAGGTTATCAAGGAGGAATGTTTTATGTCTAGAGTATGGGAATATTTTTTTATGATGATTACTTTAATTGCAGGGGTTTCAGTAGGATTATTTGCAGGTGTAAAATATAATCCAAATGCTAATGTAACCATAGAAAAAGTGAATGAAGCTAAAACTGGGGAGGTAAGAAATATACAAGATATTGTTATTGGAAAAGTCCAAGAAGAGTTTTCTGAAAAGCTAGATAATGATATGGTTCAAGTTTCGTTAACTGAAATAAAAATATCACCTTACGCAAAACTGGTAATAAAGAAAAAATACAAAAAATGTGCTCATTTATCCGAAAATATTGTAGATGTGCCTAGCGAAATTATTAATTTTACCAAAGAAGAATTGCAAGAAAAGTATAGTGGTTGGAATATAGAAGAGTTTTCGGAAGACAAAATTATATTATCTCGTGAAATTGATGCTAACTGTGAGGATCACTATGTTATAAAAGAGCACGATGGTGAAATATTGGTGTATAAAGAATTAACAGAATATAAAAGTAATTTGATAGAAAAAATAGATATAAATGTAAATCTGTTGACGGAAGAAGATAAAGAAGCCTTAAATAATGGTGTGAAATTATATGGAAAAGAAGCTTTAGAAAAGTGGAAAGAAAATTATACTTCTTAAACGCAATAATGGTATTAAATAATCTTTTATGATACAATTTGTATGTAAATATATAAGGAGGATCATATGGAGATTACATTTGTAAATTTTATAGGACAACTTATTACTAATCCAGCACTTGCAATAATAACAGTGCTTACTTTGGGGGTAATACTTGTAAATGGTTGGACAGATGCGCCAAATGCTATTGCAACATGTGTTTCAACAAGGTCTTTGTCGCCAAAGAAATCGATAATAATGGCAGCGATTTTTAATTTCCTTGGTGTTTTTATTATGACAATGTTTAACGCTACAGTTGTGCAAACAATATACAACATGGTTGATTTTGGAAATAATGCTGAACAAGCTTTGATTGCTTTGGCTGCGGCTATGGTATCTATAGTTGTTTGGGCTGTTGCTGCTTGGTATTTTGGAATACCAACAAGTGAAAGCCATGCTTTAATTGCGGGCATTTCGGGTGCAGCTATAGCAATTCAAAAAGGTTTTGCTGGAATAAATGGTGCTGAATGGATAAAAGTAATTTATGGGTTAGTAATATCAACAGTATTAGGTTTTAGTTTTGGTTTTTTAGTAACGAAATTAATTAGAAAAGTCTTTAAAAATGTACACAGACAAAAAGCTAATAGTTTCTTTAAGAAAACACAAGTTTTCGGCGGTGCAGCAATGGCGTTTATGCATGGTGCACAAGATGGACAAAAGTTCATGGGAATATTTTTGTTAGGAATATGTTTAGCAAATGGTAATATGGGAATTACTGATTTTGTTATTCCAATGTGGCTAATAATATTATGTTCGGCAGTTATGACGTTGGGCACTTCGATTGGTGGATATAGGATAATTAAAACTGTAGGTTCTGGAATGGTAAAAATGGAACCTTATGAAGGTTGCGCAGCAGATATTGCTGGTGCGATTTGTTTATTCTTATCAACGATGTTTGGAATACCAGTAAGTACCACACATACAAAAACAACTGCAATAATGGGTGTTGGTTCTGCTAAACGATTGAAAAACGTAAATTGGAAAGTTGTAAAAGAAATGCTTTTAGCTTGGGTATTAACTTTCCCAGGATGCGGATTGTTAGGTGTTTTATCGACATATTTGTTTATGAAAATATTTTAATAAAGGGAGAATAGTATGAAAAAGAAAAACGAGTTTGATTATTATGCACAGTTTGAAAAAGCTGCTGCATTAGCAGAAATTGCTGTAAAAGAATTAAAAAAATACATAGAAGAATTTAATAGTGAAAGTTCGGAAACAGAAAAAAATAAGATACATGAAATTGAAAATAAGGCAGATAGCATATTACATGAAACAAAAACTTATTTACTAAAAGATTTTTTGCCACCAATAGATAGAGAAGATATAGTTGCAATATCTCATAGAATAGATGATTTGGTTGATGCTATCGATGAAATCGTAATTAATATTGATATATTTGTAATAACAGAGATTAAACAAAATATGAAAGCAGGAATAACTTTACTAGAAAGATGCGTTGAATTAGTACATCAATTAATAATAGTTATGAAAAACTTAAAAGCAAGTGCTGATATAAAAGCAAAAGTTGTTGAAGTGAACAAGATAGAAGAACAAGCAGACAAGCTATATGAAAATTCAGTAAGAGAATTATATAAAACGGAAACAGACGCAATACAACTTATTAAATATTCAAACATGTATGAGGGAATAGAAAATTGTTTTGACGCATGTGAAAATATTGCAGAGTGCGTAGAAGAAGTGTTATTAAAGAATGCTTAATAAATCATAAAAAAGACTGTTTTTAAGCAGTCTTTTTTATAAAATAGTAATTATTTAAATGGTAATATTTTTCCACAAGCAATTTTTGTTCCAGAGTTTCCGCTTGGTTGAGTTGTAAAATCATCTGGTTTATCATGAATAATGATTACTTTGTTTAAAACATCATCTAAGGTAAGTCGAGTGGTATAGACAGAAAGGTATGCGTAGCCGTTGTTTTCAAAAAGTGGAGGTAAATCGCCTGCGTGTTGTGGATGTTTACAATTATATGGATTATAATGTACACCAGCATTGACAAATGGATCATTTGCATTACCAGTGCAAGAATTTCCAGAATGAATATGAAGAGCGAAAATATTATTATTACAATTTCCTTGTGATGTTGGCAATCCAAGTACTTCAACAGTTATTATTAGACCATCATTTTTCTTTTTGAAAATAGCTGTTCCTTTGATATTAGGATAAGCAGAACTTCCTTGTATTTCGGCTAATGCAATAGATGGTAGACTACAAGAAATAGAATTTTGCATAAAATCCTCCTTAAAAAGGTAATTATAATTTAGTATATTAGGTAATATGAAAATTTGTGAATGTATATTTAGGTAATATATGATATAATTCTAATGTGTTAGTTTGAAAGGAGTGAGTTTATGAATCATAAAGGAACTGTACTACTTGATACTAAACGTCTTTTGTTAAGAAGATTTGAAGAAAAAGATGTTAATGAATTATATGGTGGATATATAAATCAAGATGAATTTTTATATTATGCGAATAAAGAATATAAGACATTTGAAGAGGTTGATGCATATATTAAGCGACAATTAGAACGATATAAGTCAGAAAATGTTTATAAATGGTGCATTGTTTTAAAAGATACTAACGCAATAATTGGTGCTATAAATTTAAGGGTAAATGATTATAACGATTCGGTTGAATTTAATTATGCAATAGATAACCGTTATATTAATAATGGATATATGACAGAAGCTCTTATGAGTGTTAAAGAATTTTGCATGAAAGAATTAAAAGTAAAAAGATTTCAAGGAGGGTGTTGTATTGAAAATATACCTTCTAGTAAAGTAATGCAGAAAATAGGAATGAATCACGAAGGTATTTTGAAAGCTAATGTAAAACTTATAGATGGTTACCATGATATGCATATGTATTCCTTGATTAATGAGGATGTGTAATATGAATTTTGCTAAGAATGTAGAAAAACAATTGATAGAATTTTCAGATGCAAATTTTTTAGAGTTTAGTAAAAGTACAGGAGTTGCTAATGGTGAAAGTGAAGAAGCTCTCGGCATTAGGATTCCTGTATTAAGAAATTTTGCTAAAGATTTAATAAAAGAATATGAATTAGATTATTTATTAGATAATATTAACGAAAACTATTATGAAGAAGTTATGCTTAAAGGCATGTTAATAGCATTGAAAAAAGATTTGTCTTGGGATCAACTTGAAAGATATATTTTATATTACGTTCCTAAGATAACTGATTGGGCACTGTGTGATACTTTTTGTAGTGGACTAAAAATTTCAAAGAAATATCTAGAAAAGCTTTGGGAAATGATTAAGAAATATTTAAAATCCAATGAGGAGTTTGAGGTTAGATTTACATTAGTTATGATTTTGAATTATTTCCTAATTGATGAATATATTGACGAAGTATTTGAAATTATTAATAAAGTAAAACTAGATAAATACTATGTAAAAATGGCAAATGCATGGCTTATATCATATTGTGCAATTAAGTATTTTGATATGACATATAAGTTTTTAAAAGAAGAATCTAAATTAGATGTTTGGACGCATAATAAAAGTATTCAAAAATCTATAGAATCATATAGATTAACTAAAGAACAAAAAGAAATGTTAAGAAGATTAAAAAGATAATAAGTATACTTAATATTAGTATGCTAATAAAGAAAGAGAGATATATAAATGAGTAAACAAGTTTGGAAACCAGGAACGATGATTTATCCGTTACCAGCAGTAATGGTTAGCTGCGGAGATATGGATAAATCAAATATTATAACAATAGCATGGACAGGAACAATATGCACTGATCCGGCAATGACATATGTCTCTATTAGGCCTGAGAGATATTCATATGAACTTATAAAGTCGACAGGTGAGTTTGTTATAAATCTAACAACACACGATTTAGCATATGCTACTGATTGGGCTGGAGTAAAAAGTGGGAGAGATGTAGATAAATTTGAAGCTCTTAATCTTACTAAAGAAAAAGCTTCGATAGTAAATTGCCCAATGATAAAAGAAGCGCCAATAAGTATTGAATGTAAAGTAAAAGAAATAAAAGAACTTGGTTCTCACCATATGTTTATTGCAGAAGTTGTTGCAGTAAATGCTGATGAGAAGTACTTTGATGAAACAGGTAAATTCTGCTTAGAAAAAGCAAAACCTATAACGTATTCGCACGGTCAATATTATGAGATAGGAGAACACATAGGTAAGTTTGGATTTTCTGTAAAAAAATAATATGCTTTTATAGACTTCTTTGAAAAAGAGGTCTATTTTTTTGTAATTTGCAACTGGAATTTTATGGTATTATTTAAAAATAAAAAGCTCCATATAGTTGGAAATTTATGTAAAACATGGTATAATTATTGTATGCACTTTTATTTTTTGCATTTACCTTCGGAAGTGCACCAAGAACAATCAACAATATATTTATTATATGGAGGAATTAAGTATGTACGAATCTGTTTTTTCTAAGAACTGGGATAATGAGCATGGCTTTACTCACGAAGAGGCGATGAAGAAAAAGGCTGCAGTAGATGATGCGCATGGCGTTTATGATCGTGATGCAAAATGGAACCCTGCTGTGGTTGAACTTGATCCGTACCGTAAGTCTGGTTACCGTGTCGTGATCAGAACCAAAAAGTAAGGTGTCAATCCCCAAAGCTATTTAATGTCGAAAGCTTTTGGGGATTTTCCCTGTTTATAGAAAAATTTAAGGGACATTCCACAATGGATTGTCCCTTTTTATTATCTGCTTAAAACTACTTTATCATTTTCTAAGTTTATTATTATTGAATCATTTGGTAATAATTCATTTCTTAGTAATGATTCAGCAAGTTCGTTTTCAATATATTTTTGAATTGCTCTACGAAGTGGGCGAGCGCCATATTTTGCTTCATAACCTTTTTCTAGGATATATTCTTTTACTTCATTAGAGAATGTAATGTGAATATTTCTTTCGCTTAATTCGTCAGTGATTTCTTTTAACATTAAATCTACGATTTGTAGTAATTCTTCTTTAGATAGAGAATGGAACACAATTGTTTCATCAACTCTATTTAAGAATTCAGGTCTAAATGAAGATTTTAATGCATCCGTAGCTCTTGCTTCTACGAGTGGTTCTGAATCTTTGTTGAATCCGATACCGTTTGTATTTAAGTTTGAACCAGCGTTAGATGTCATGATTATTATTGTGTTATCAAAGTTTACAATTCTACCTTGAGCATCTGTTAATCTTCCGTCATCTAATATTTGAAGTAATATATTAAATACGTCTGAATGTGCTTTTTCGATTTCATCAAGTAATATTAATGAATATGGATTTCTTCTAACTTTTTCAGTTAATTGTCCAGCATCATCATAACCAACATATCCTGGAGGAGAACCGATGAATTTTGATACTGAATGACTTTCCATGTATTCAGACATATCAAGTCTAATTATTGAATCTTCGCTTCCAAATAATTCTGTAGCAATTGCTTTTGCAAGTTCTGTTTTACCAACGCCTGTAGGTCCAACAAATATAAATGAAGGTGGACGTTTTTTATTTCTAAGTCCAGCACGATTTCTTCTAATTGCATTTGCAACAGCAGTAACAGCTTTATCTTGACCGATAATTCTTTTATGAAGATTTTTTTCTAAGTTTAATAATTTTTCAGCTTCAGTTTCTGAAATTTTTGAAGCCGGTATTTTAGTCCAATTTTCAATTACATTTGCAACGTCATCAATCGTTAAATTTAATTCAATATTATTTCCTTGTGACATGTCTGCAATTTGATTAAGTAGTGCAGTTTCACGTGATTTAAGATTTGCAATTTTTTCATAATCTGGTGTAGTGTTTTCGTTTGTAATTTCTTCTAATTCTGTTTTTTCTTCTTGAACCTCTTTTAAATCATCCTTCAATAATTGTAATTGTGCTAATACTTTATTTGTTAGATTTACTTTCGAACAAGCTTCATCTAAGATATCAATTGCTTTATCTGGCAAGAAACGATCATGAATATATTTTTCAGACATTACAACGATTTGTTTGATTAATGTGTCTGAAACTTTTACATGATGATATGTTTCGTAATATTCTTTAATGCCCATCATGATATCGATTGTGTCTGCGATAGAAGGTTCTTCAACGATAACTGGTTGGAATCTTCTTTCTAAAGCAGCATCTTTTTCAATATGTTTTCTATATTCTTTTAAAGTTGTAGTACCAATAATTTGAATATCTCCAGAAGATAGGGCCGGTTTTAAAATGTTTGCTGCATTCATTGTATGCTCAACATCGCCGCCAGCACCAACGATATTATGAAGTTCGTCAATTACTAAAATAATATTTCCAAGTTCTTTACATTCATCAATTAAAGCTTTCATTCTAGCTTCAAATTGTCCTCTAAATTGTGTTCCCGCAACCATAGAAGTCATATCTAATTGATAAATTTCGCAAGATAGAAGTTTAGCTGGGACATCGTGGTTAGCAATTCTTAAAGCTAAACCTTGAGCGATTGCAGTTTTACCAACACCAGGTTCACCGATAAGAACGGGGTTGTTTTTGCTACGACGATTAAGTATTTGTGTAACTCTTTCAACTTCTGTATCTCTACCAATTAGTTTGTCTATTTTTCCTTCTTTAGCACGCGTTGTTAAATTAACACCATATGTTTCAAGAACTTTCTTTTTCTTGTCTTTTTTCTTTCCTTTAGTGCTTGTAGTTGTACCTTTATTGCTATCTGAAGATTCAGAATGTTGTGCATGAGGAAATAAGTTTGAAAGCATTGAAGAAAAAGCATTAGGATTATCTAAGCTTTTAAATTCATCAGCTATATCTTCAGGAAGTTCCTCTCCAGCAGATAAAGAAGAAACGATTTCGTTAAATTCTTCATTTAGATGTGCAATATCTTCTTCAGTAGCACCATATTGTTTCATCATTGAAGCAAGTGGATTTATGCCTCTTTCTTTGGCACATGTAAGACATAATCCTTCAAGTTGAGGTTGGCTATCAACGATTTTATTTACAAAAACTACAGCAGTATTCTTTTTACATACTGAGCATAAAGCCATTTATCATTACTCCTTTGTTAAGTAAATTTCGTCTCGTCTTGTGCTCATAAACACAAAAGAGAGTCAATTACATATGTTACTCTAAACCGCGTGAAAAGTCAATTATCCAAAATATGGTAATGGCATTGAAGCTTGTATTTATAACGAATGATGATATAATAACCTAAAATAGCATATTCGTCATATTTGTATTTAATACTCAATTGAGGGGGAAATGTATGAAATTTTTTGAGAAATTAAAAGAACGATTCCGGTCTTGCGATCCGTTGAGCAGAGATTACGAATTTGAAGCAGATTTTGAAGATCATCCTATTCCGGAGGGCGATGTCTACAGATTGTATTACGTCAATTATCATCGGATTCAAGAATATTCTGGTCGTGCGGATGATAACGTTGGTGTTATTTTCTGGTATTGCAATCCTTTTAAGATGCCAGAAGGGATGAGTCGAGAAGATGGTTTCAAAGTTTTGTCATATTTGACTGATTTTATCGAGAAACGTCCTGATATCAATCCGTGTTCTATGAAATCTGTAACTACGCTCGATGGCGTTTTAAATTTGGAACGTTTTGGTTTCAGCAGAGATGTGGAAAAAGGCGAGAATGTTATCGATCTTTTTACTGTAGATGGCCGAGTTCTTCTTTTTAAGAAAAATCGTGAACTTTACCAGAAATATTTCAATTGGTATGTGGAGGATGTTTCGAGAGCGGAAGTCGAGGCGATTTATCAAAAGTGTGGTCTGGAATTTTCAGACATTGTGTGGCTTGATTAAGCAAACAAGTTAAAAGAGATGCGTATTTATGATGCGCATCTCTTTTTGTATTCCAATATTTGGATGATTAGTAGTAAAATATTGCAAAAAATGGCTTTAAATGATATAATTGACCGTGCTTGGGGGTGCGTAAAATGAGTCCAATAGAGATAGCAAATCTAATAGCGAATAATGGTGGTAGATTATATCTTGTTGGTGGTGCCGTACGTGATGAAATTATGAATAGACCTATAAATGATTATGATTACTGTATAGTAGGTCTTTCTAATACGGAAGTTTTAAAATTGTTTCCGGAAGCTTTATCATACGGTAAATCATTTCCAGTATTTAATATTAACGGGAATGAATATGCACTTGCCAGAAAAGAAATAAAAACTTCATTAGGCCATAAAGGCTTTGACGTTATTGCAGATAAAAATATTACTATTGAAGAAGATTTACTTCGTAGAGATATTACGATTAATAGTATTGCAAAAGATGTACTAACAGGAGAGTACATTGATCCTTTTAGAGGAATTGAAGATATTAAAAACAATATTATTCGAGCAACGAGTAATGCGTTTATAGAAGATCCTTTAAGAGTGTATCGAGTTGCTAGATTTGCAGCACAATTGAATTTTGAAGTTTCAGAAAATACAATTGATTTGATGAAGCAGATAAATTCCGAATTAGATACTTTATCTGTTGAACGTATATATACAGAATTAGTAAAAGTTTTTAAATCATCAAAACCTAGTGAGTTTTTTAAAGTATTAAGAAGGAGTAATTCGCTTAATATACATTTTAAAGAAATTTATAATTTGATTGGGAAAACTCAACCTGAAAAGTACCATCCAGAGGGTGATGCTTTTAATCATACGATGATTGTACTTGATAAAGTAGCAACTGAAACGGATAGCGATGAATTAGTTTTTGCTGCGCTAGTGCATGATTTGGGAAAAGGAACAACGCCAAAAGAAATGCTTCCAAGACATTTAGGTCATGAAGAACGAGGCGTTAATTTGGTTAAAGAGTTTTGCAAAAGATTGAAGTTCCCTAATAGTTATGAAAAGGTTGGCGTTGTGGCATGCAAGGAGCATATGAAAGCCGGGATATTTAATGAAATGCGAATTCCCACTAAAGTAGATTTTATAGAGAGAATAGCTAAATCAGCAATTGGTTTAAAAGGTTTAGAGATATTAGCTAACGCGGATAATACAAAGGCGAAGCCACTTAGATTCGCCGATGTGGGCGAAGAGATGTTAGAAACAGTTAATGCAAAAAATTATCCAAAGGATATGGAATATAAAGTATTAAAAGAAAAATTAAGAAATGAACGAATTGAATGGCTTAAAAATCATACAATTTGAAAGGAGAACATTATGAATTACAAAAATGAAATCGCTAAAAAAATAAGTGCTATTACAAATGTTAATGTTAGCGATTTGGAAGGATATATTGAGATTCCTCCAAATCCAGAAATGGGAGACTTTGCTTTTCCTTGTTTTAAATTAGCAAAGGAATTAAGAAAAGCTCCACCTGCAATTGCAGCAGAATTAAAAGAACAATTAACTACAGATGAAGTAATCGAAAGAATAGATGTAGCCGGTGGTTACTTAAACTTCTTTATTAGCAAAGAAGGACTAGTTAAGAATGTAATCGATGAAGTTTTAACAAAAGGAGATTTATATGGTAGTAGTGATTTAGGTGCTGGTAAAAATATTGTAATTGATTATTCATCACCTAATATAGCAAAACCATTCCATATTGGGCATTTAAGAACTACTGTTATTGGTGGTGCGTTATACAAGATGTATAAATTCCTTGGATACAATGTAATTGGTATCAACCACTTAGGAGATTGGGGAATGGGTATATCAAAAACAATAGCTGGTTACGAGATGTGGAAGGATGAATATTCATTTGACGAAAATCCAATTCTTTCAGTGTTAGCTATATATGTAAGATTTAATAAACTTGAAAAAGAAGATCCAACAATGACAGAAAAAGCTCGTGAAGTTCTTATTAGACTTGAAAATAAAGATGAAGAAACTACTAAGCTTTGGAAATGGATTATCGATATTAGTTTAGAAAATTATCAAAAAGTTTATGATTTACTTGGAAGCGAATTTGATTCTTTTAATGGTGAAGCATTCTATAATGATAAGATGGACAGAGTTGTAGATGAACTTAATGCTAAAGGTTTATTGAAAGATAGCGAGGGAGCAAAAGTTGTTGAAATGCCAGATGACATGCCACCATGTATTATTATCACATCTGCAGGTACAACAATTTATGCAACACGTGATTTAGCGGCATTGTTATATAGAATAGATAACTATAACTTTGAAAAAGCTTTGTATGTTGTAGGTAGTGAACAATCATTACACTTCAAACAAGTATTTAAAACACTAGAGCTTATGGGATATGAAAAATACGCAAAAACTTGTGAACATATTCCTTTTGGATTGATTTTAGATGAAAACGGAGAAAAAATTGGTTCAAGAAAAGGTGGAGCTTTATTAACTTTAGAAGAAATTTTAAATGAATCAATTGAAAAATCTTTAAAGATAATCGAAGAAAAAAATCCTGATTTGGAAAACAAAGAAGAAGTTGCTAAAATGGTTGGTGTTGGAGCTATCATATTTAATGATTTATCTAACAATAGAATCAAAGATGAAATTTTTGATTGGAATCAATTATTAAACTTTGCTGGAGAAACAGGTCCATACCTTCAATACACTTATGTAAGAACAAATAGTATTTTAAGAAATGCGAATGTAGAAATAGATAATGTGGATGCTTCAAAATTATTAGATAAAGAAGCTATTGAAGTTATTAAGAAATTATCTGAATACCCAGATATAATTGTAAGTGCGGTAAACAAAAATGAACCATCACTTATTTCAAGACATATTATTGATGTTGCTCAAAGCTTTAGTAGATTCTACAATGAACACCAAATTATTTGTGATGATGAAGAAACTAAGAAGGCAAGAATTGCACTTACTAAATCTGTTGGTCATGTAATTAAGAGCGGATTAAGTATTCTAGGAATTAAAACACCAGAAAAAATGTAAAAGTTATAGGAGGTAATCTTATGAAAAGTTATGATGATATGTATGAATATTTAAGAAGAAACAATGCAACGCATTTATTAAAGTTTTATAAGGATTTGTCTTTTGAAGAACAAGAAAAATTATTTGCTCAAATTGAAAAAATTGATTTTGGGTTTATGAAATCTTTGTATTTGAACAGAAATGTATTGCCAGATGGAGAAAAAAATATAGAACCAATTCCTTTTGTAAAAGAAGATGATGTTTCGCAAGAAGACAGAGAAAAATACATAGTTGTTGGTGAAGAACTTATAAAAAATAAAAAACTTGCAGTTTGTCAACTTGCCGGAGGTCAAGGTTCAAGACTTGGTCATAAAGGTCCAAAAGGTACTTTTATGGTTGAACTACCTGTTCCAAAAAGTATTTTTGAAATATTTGCAGATAAGTTAAAAGCTGTTCACAAAAAATATGGTGTTAAAATTCATTGGTACATAATGACTTCTGAAGATAATGATCAAGAAACAAAAGACTTTTTTGAAGAAAATATTTTCTTTAACTATGGTAGAGAAAATGTAACATTTTTCAAACAAGGTGAATTACCACTTTTAAGCCAAAAAGGAAACCCTGTACTTGCATCAAAATCTAAAGTTTTTATGGCTGCTGATGGCAATGGTGGTGTTTATGAAGCTTTGAAGAAAAATTATATTTTAGAGGAGCTTGAAGAAAACGGAATCGAATATTTAGGTATTGGTAATGTTGATAACATCCTTATAGATTTCTTTGAACCTATGTTTTTAGGTATGATGGTTGCACAAAATAGAGATATAGCAATGAAGTCTGTTACAAAAGTTTCACCAGAAGAAAAAGTTGGCGTTGCTTGTAAAATTAACGGAAAACCAGGAGTTGTTGAATATACTGAGATTACAGAAGAAATGGCAAATCTTAGAGATGAAAATGGAAATCTTGTTTATGGCGAATCTTATTATGGATTTGCTGTGTACAAAACTTCATTCTTAAAAGAAATTGCTCAAGGGCTTACATATCATGTAGCTAAAAAGAAAAATGATTATATCGATGAAATGGGAAGAGAAGTTATTGGAGCAGAACCAAATACTTATAAATTTGAAATGTTTATTTTTGAAGGTTTTGGTTTTGCAGACGATATGCTTGTTTTAAGTGTAGATAGAAAGAAAAATTTTGCACCTATTAAAAATAAAGAAGGACAAGATAGCCCTGAAACAGCTATTAAACTATATACAGATTATTTTGGAGAATAGTAAAAAGTAAAAGCATCTGCAAGCGCTAAGCAAGCAGATGCTTTTTTATTCATAGGAGTTTAACACGAAGGGGCGTGCTATATAAAGGATATCCAATGAATTTTATTTGTTTGTCTCTATATATGAACTGCAACAAGTTTCGTCTTCAGGGCTACCTGTTTTACAATTCTTGCAAGGACATACTTGAATTGCATTTAAATTGCATTCGTTTTTTTCTGCGACGTTGTGTGCACAACTACATACAGAACATTTGATTTTTGCCATTTTAAATCAACTCCGATAAATTTCTTGAGCACGAAATAAAAATTAAGTTTTGACCAATTTAAATTCGAATAACATTAACTTTATCGTGCTAATAATATTATTATCAAAAATGAAAAATATATAATTAGAAAATTTTTCATTTTTGTCCAAATGGGGACGTCCTTTTTTGGACATTTTTTATTTTTTATTTGATATTTTTGTATTTTGTGATAGAGTTTTATATGTAAAAAAGATTTGCGAGTTTTCGCACAAAAGAAAGAGGGATGTGTAAATTATGGGTATTGTTACGACAAAAGAAATGTTTGAAAAAGCTGCTAAGGGCGGTTATGCTATTGGTGCTTTTAACGTAAATAATATGGAGATTATTCAAGGTATTACTGAAGCTGCAAAAGAAGTAAATAGTCCACTTATTCTTCAAGTTTCAGCAGGGGCCAGAAAATATGCTAAACATAACTATTTGATGCATTTGATTCAAGCTGCTGTTGAGGATACAGATTTGCCTATAGCAATTCACTTAGATCATGGTGCAGATTTTGATATTTGTAAAAAATGTATCGATGGCGGATTTACTTCAGTAATGATAGATGGTTCTCAACATAATTTTGAAGATAATATAGAACTTACAAGAAAAGTAGTAGATTATGCTCACGAAAGAGGAGTTGTAGTAGAAGCTGAACTTGGTAAGCTTGCTGGTGTGGAAGATGATGTTAAAGTAAGTGCAGAAGACAGTTCTTATACAGATCCAGACCAAGCAGTTGAGTTTATTCAAAGAACAGGTTGCGATTCTTTGGCTATTGCTATTGGCACAAGCCATGGTGCATATAAATTTAAAGGCGAACCAAAACTTAGATATGATATCTTAGAAAAAATCACATCATATGTTCCCAGATTCCCAATAGTATTACATGGAGCCTCTACAGTTATTCCAGAATTTGTTGCTAAATGTAATCAATATGGTGGAAATATTCCTGGCGCACAAGGTGTTCCAGAAGATATGCTTAGAGAAGCAGCTAGACGTGGTGTTTGTAAAATAAACATCGATACAGACTTAAGACTTGCTATGACAAGTGCAATTAGAGAAATCTTTGTTAATGAACCAAGCGAATTTGATCCTAGAAAATATTTAGGTGCTGGCAGAGATGCTATCAAAGAAATGGTTAAACATAAAATTGTTGATGTATTAGGTTGCAACGATAAAATTTAAGAAAAAAGATAGGGACATGCCTAAAAAAACGAATCAATTTGATTGATTCGTTTTTTTTAAGACTGTCCCTTTTGTTATCCAATTAAAAGTTTTATTCCGAATAGTATTAAGAAATGAAGAGGGTAAAATATATAAAATAGATTTTTAACTTTTAAACCTTGTTTTCCATTATACATTAAGATTGGGAATAACGCTAATATCGCTGGTAATTCAAATGGCGATTGATGTGTTACACAATATATTATTATTAAGCAAAAGAAAGTAGATGATAATAATATTGTGTTTTTTTCGAATAAATAAAACAATACAATCATTGCAATTCCGGTCCAACCGTAATCCATAGGTATAAAGTAACCCATTGAAACAAGTAGGGAAACAAGAATTATTTTTACTGGTAAAACTTGAATTTTATCCATAACGTATAAGCACAAAGCACCTAAAGTTAGCGTTGCGCCAACATTTATCATAAATTCGTTTTCTGGAATCGCTGTTTTTAAGAAAAACCAATATGGTAATTGCGAAATTACTGTGAATAATAGCAACTTGAACATATATTTTTCTTTACTTTTAGTATATTTAAAGCCTTGTGTTATTTGAAATGCGAAGATTGGAAATGCAATTCTTCCAAGTGCTCTAAAAATTAATTCTGTTGGAAAAAACATAAGTCCTATATGGTCGATTGCCATTAAGATTATGCCAAGTATTTTTAGCCAAAAAGATGACATTTTTATCACTCCTTATTTAGCAATTATTTTAATACAAAAAATATCCCTCTTCAATAGGGCTTTTTTTACCAGTATTTGTTTACTTTTTAGCCATTTTGGTATATTATTATGTGGTTAAAGGAGGCTTAAAATAAGTGGCTAACGAGAAGAATATTAGAAATTTTTGTATAATTGCACATATAGACCATGGAAAGTCTACATTAGCAGATAGACTTATAGAAGCTACAGGGGCTCTTACAAAGAGAGAAATGCAAGAGCAAGTGCTTGATAATATGGATTTAGAGCGTGAAAGAGGTATAACAATTAAACTTCAATCAGTTCGTACAACATATAAAGCTAAAGACGGTCAAGAATATGTTTTAAATTTAATAGATACACCGGGACATGTTGACTTTACTTATGAAGTTTCAAGAAGTTTAGCTGCGTGTGAAGGCGCAATATTAGTTGTTGATGCTTCACAAGGTGTTGAGGCTCAAACATTAGCTAACGTTTATCTAGCTTTAGATAATAACTTAGAAATTGTTCCTGTTATTAATAAAGTTGATTTGCCAAATGCTGATCCAGAAAACGTTATAAATGAAATTGAAAATGTTATTGGTATTCCTGCTGAAGATGCTCCTAGAGTTTCTGCAAAAACAGGTTTAAATATTGATCAAGTCTTAGAAAAGATTGTTACAGATATTCCTGCACCAAGTGGAGATGTAAATGCTCCTACTAAAGCTTTGATTTTTGACTCTTACTATGACAACTATAAAGGTGCTATTGCATTTATAAGAGTTAAAGATGGCTCAATTAAAGTTGGCGATGAAATTAAATTTATGGCAACAGGAAAAACATATACTGTATCAGAAGTTGGATATTTTGGAGCTGGTACATATAATGCAGTAGATAAATTAGAAGCTGGTGAAGTTGGATATGTTGCAGCAAGTATTAAAAATGTATCTGACATTAATGTTGGTGATACTATTACATTAAATACAAAACCTGCAAGTGACCCTCTTCCAGGATATAAAAAAATTGTACCAATGGTATATTGTGGTGTTTATCCTGCAGATGGAAGTGACTATGAAAATTTAAAAGCCGCACTAGAAAAACTTTCGCTAAATGATGCTTCATTATTCTGGGAACCAGAAACTTCAGTCGCATTAGGATTTGGTTTTAGATGTGGATTCTTAGGATTACTTCACATGGAAATTATCCAAGAAAGAATAGATAGAGAATATGATTTAAATGTTATTACAACATCTCCAAGTGTTATTTATAAAGTTACTAAAACAAATGGTGAAGAGTTTGATTTATATAATCCAACAGATTTGCCATCTGCACAAGAAATATCTAAGATGCAAGAACCTATTGTTAAAGCAGATATAATGCTTCCAAAACAATATGTAGGTAACATTATGGAATTATGCCAAGATAGACGTGGTGTTTATAAAGATATGAAATACTTAGATGAAACTAGAGTAATTTTATGTTATGAGATGCCACTTAATGAAATCATTTATGATTTCTTTGATGCACTTAAATCTCGTACTAAAGGATATGCATCATTTGATTATGAGATTATCGGATATCAACAATCTGATCTTGTTAAATTAGATATTATGCTTAATGGAGATTTAGTTGATGCTTTCTCAATGATTGTTCATAAAGATAAAGCGTATGGACGCGGAAGAAAAATGGCTGAAAAACTTAAGACTACTATTCCAAGACAAATGTTTGAAATTCCTATTCAAGCTTCTATTGGAGGTAAAGTAATTGCAAGAGAAACAATCTCTGCTATGCGTAAAGATGTACTTGCTAAATGTTATGGTGGAGATATAACACGTAAGAAGAAATTACTTGAAAAACAAAAAGAAGGTAAAAAGAAGATGCGTCAGTTCGGTACTGTAGAAGTTCCACAAGAAGCATTCCTTTCTATCTTGAAGTTAGACGATGAATAAAAATATATTTAATTTAGTTAGGAGAATTTAAACATGGATGAATTTAAAATTGAGGGTCGTAATGCGGTAATTGAACTTCTTAAATCTGGTAGACCAATTAACAAAATATTTTTACAAAAAGGAGAAAGACAAGGTTCTATAAATGAAATTATTAAACTTGCTAAAAAGAATCACGTTGTATTTTCAGAAGTAGAAAAGTCTAAACTGGATACATTATCTAATACAAAACATCATCAAGGCGTTATTGCTTTTGTTGCAGCTACTGAATACAAAGAAATTGATGATATCTTTGCATTAGCAGCAGAAAGAGGAGAAGATCCTTTTATACTAATCGCTGACGAAATTGAAGATCCACACAATTTAGGTGCTTTAATTAGAACGGCTGAATGTGCTGGTTGTCATGGCGTTATTATTTCTAAAAGACGTGCTGTTGGTGTTACAGAAGTTGTTGCTAAAACATCAGTTGGCGCTACAGAGTACGTGCCTATAGTTAGAGCAAATAACATTAATGAAGCTGTTAGACAATTAAAAGATAGAGGAGTATGGGTTGTTGGTACTGATGGTAGTGCTAAAACTTTATACTACGATCAAGATATGACAGGTCCTATTGCTATTATCATTGGAAGTGAAGGAAGAGGAATGAGTGATTTGACAATGAAGAATTCAGACTTCTTAGTTAAGATTCCTATGATGGGTAAAATCACTTCGCTTAACGCAAGTGTTTCTGGTGGAATTGTTGTATTTGAGGCTTTAAGACAAAGATTAAAAAAATAAATTTACAGATGAAAATATAAAAATGTAACAGGAGGATAAGAATGGAAAAAGAAGAACTAGTACAAGCTGTAGAAGCTCTTATATTTGCTAGTGGAAAAGCAATAAGTGGAAAAGCAATATCTGAAATATTAGAAGTTGAAATAAATGAAGTTGAAGAGGCTGTTAAAATATTGCGTCAATCTTTGATTGAAAGAAATAGCGGTATACAACTTATACAAGTAAATAATACTTATCAACTTGCTACATTAGAAAAATTTTATTCATATGTTTGTAGGATGTTAGATAATAGACCGAAGCCAACGTTATCTCAAGCGGCTTTAGAAGTATTATCTATTGTTGCATATAATCAATGCACGACAAGAGCGGAAATAGAAAAAATTAGAGGTGTTTCTTCTGATAGTGCTCTTAATAAATTATTAGAATATAATCTTGTTGAAGAGGCTGGAAAAATGAATGCACCAGGTAGACCTATGATGTATAAGACAACAGAAGATTTCCTTAAAATGTTTGGATATACATCATTAAAAGATTTACCAGATCTTCCAGAGATAAAAGAAATAATGGCAGAAGCAGAAGGTCAATTAACTATAGACACTGTTGAATAAATTGATATATACTTACTTTAATAAATTTTGGATTAGAGGGGGAAACAAAGGATGACAAGAAAAGAAATAAAAGCACTAGCAAGAGAAAAAATCAAAGGAAACAAATGGCGTTTAATATGGCCACTACTTTTAGTTGCGATAATATCTTCTGTTGCGACAACTTTGGTTGCAAAAATAGGAGGACCAATCGGTTGGGTTGCCTGTTTAGTTGTTGGTATTTTAGGTGTAGCTTTAAATGGTTCATATTTTGCATATGTACTTAAATTCGTAAGAACGGGAGATGCAAGTTTAAATGACATTACAATTTGTTTTGCTAAAAGATGGCTTCCTATTATAATTTCAGGATTTCTAGTAGGATTATTTACATTTTTATGGTCTTTACTTTTAGTAATACCAGGTATAATAGCAGCGTTTAGTTATTCTATGGTTGGTTATTTAGTAGTTGATTCCGATTTATCTGCTTTAGCAGCTATTTCAGAAAGCAAGAAAATGATGCGTGGTCATAAAATGGAGTTTTTTGTTTTGATGCTTAGCTTTATTGGTTGGACAATGCTTGCGCCATTAACATTTTTCATTTTATATATTTGGTTATTCCCATACATGCTAGTTACATTTGTAATATATTATGACCAACTAAGAAATGGTGATAAATATTTAAGAGATAGAGTAAATAATGCACAAGATGCGGATATAAACAATTTTGATGATATCTATGCTGAAGAAGATACTGATGTAAAAACTGGAGATGTATTATAGAGATTTACATAAAGCTACAGGGAACTGTAGCTTTATTTTTTTGTTTGCTTGTTCTAAATATGGCTTTATGATATGATTTTCGTGGAATTCACTAAAGAAAATCTGACTAAAAAGGAGTGAAGAAATGCGAGTTATTAGAGGAAGAAGTGGATCTGGTAAAAGTTATTTTTGTATGAATGAGATAAAAGAACAATTAATCGCTTCATATGAAGGTCCATTAATATATATTGTTCCTGAACAATTTTCACTAAATGCGGAATATGATATTTCAAAGGTTATTGGCAAAGGCGGTATTTTGGAAGTTCAGGTATTAACCTTTAAAAGATTATGTCATAGGATTTATAACGAATTTGGAGTAAAGAAAGAATCAATTTCTAAATCTGGTAAAGCTATGCTTGTTTATTCTATTATGAAAGAATTAGAAAACGAATTAGTTTTATTAAAAGGTGTAGACAAAAAACAGGGTTTAGTTACAACTGTTTGTGATTTAATTTCAGAATTTAAACGTTATAATGTAACGCCAGACATATTATTAAACTCTAATGTTAAAGATTCAAGGTTAACAAATAAACTAAAAGAATTAGCGTATATTTATGAAGAATACGAACGACAAATTTGCGGTAAATTTACAGACGATGATGATGACCTGAGAATAGTTACGAATTACATAGAAAAATCAAAAATTGTGGCAAATGCGAAGATTTGGATTGATGGTTTTGATGGTTTTACACCGCAAGAATTAGAAGTTATAAAATCGCTTAATAAAGTTTCAGATATTTCTATTGAGTTATCATCTGATGCGGATACAAGTGAGTTGTTTTTACTAAACAACAAAACGTTTGAAAAATTAAAACGTTTTTCTAACATAGATGTAATTTCACTAGATGAACCAAAAAGATTTGAAAATGACGAACTTCGTCACTTAGAAAAGAACTTTAATTCTTTTTCTAATTCTAAATTTATAGATAAAACAAAACATATAGATATTTCTATAATGCCAAATTTATATGATGAAGTCGAAAAGGTTGCATATGACATTTCTAAAAAGATACGTGATGAAGGTTATAGATATAATGACATCATGGTTGTAACAAGAAATAGCGAAAGTTATGAATCTATATTTAAAATGATTTTTGAAAGATATAACATCCCGTATTTTATAGATTCAAAAACAGAGTTATCTTTGCAACCGCTTATATGTTTAGTTTTATCGTTATTAGATATTTGTAACAAGAATTTTCAAACTGCAGATGTTATAACATACTTAAAAACAGGTCTAACTAATGTTAGTGATATTAATGATATAGATAAATTAGAAAACTACGTTTTGAAGTATGGCATTAAAGGAAACAAGTGGTTAAGTAATTGGGATTATGATAGTGAAGAAACAAATAACTCAATAAATGCTATAAGAGAATTAGTAGTTACTCCAATAATAAAATTTAAAGAGTCTTTAGAAGGTAAAAAGACTATAAAAGATATTGCTGTAGCTATATATAACTTTTTAAATGAGATACATATAAAAGAAAATATAGATGAATTTTTAAATCAAATTAAAGATGCAGATGTTATAAGTAGTATGGAAAATACTTATGCTGATACATATATTCAAGTATGGAATATATTTGTTGAGCTACTTGATGAAATGGTTAATTCATTAGGCGAGAAGAAAACTACTTTCGATAAATTTGCTCAAATATTAAAACAAGGTATTTCTACAAAACAAATTGGTTTGATTCCTACTACAAGAGATGGTTTAACCGTTGGAGATATTTCGCGTTCTAGAAGTTCTCATATAAAAATTTTGTATGTTGTAGGTGTGAATGATGGAATATTCCCGATGCCATATACAAGCGAAGGTTTCTTATCAGATATTGAAAGAAATGAATTGTTAGAGGATAATATCGAAATTGCAAAAGATACAAAGATGCTTTTGTTAGAAGAGAATTTTAATATATATAAAATATTAACAGTTGCAAGTAGAGAGATACATTTATCGTATCCAATTGCAGATAATACAGGAACTACATTAAGACCCTCTTCAATGATAAATGAAATCAAAAACATGTTTCCTAATATAGCGGAGCATAATTTTATACTAAAAGAACATCTGTTCGAAAATCTTATAAATACGAAAAAATCAACATTTGTACATTTTGCAAGTGAGTCTAGAAAAAAAGCAGATAATGAAAATATAGATTCAAGATGGAATGCTGTGTATAAATGGTATAAAGATAATAACCCAGAATTTATTTCAATAATTGAATCAGGGCTTAGCTATACTAATAGAACAAAAAATATTTCAAAAGACTTATCTCATAACTTATATGGTAGTGTAATGAAATCTAGTGTTTCTAAAATGGAAACGTATGCATCATGTCCTTTTATGTTTTATTTAAAATATGGTCTTAATTTAAAAGAAAGAAAAACATTTAAATTAGAAACTCCAGATGTCGGTATTTTCATGCATGATATATTAGACAAATTTTCTAAATATCTAGAAAGCCATAATATTAGTTGGAGAGAGATTGAAAAAGAAGATTTAGATAAAATTTCATCGCAAATAGTAGATCAAACATTAAGCGAGAGAAAATATAATATCTTCACTAGTAACAATAGATTAAGATTTTTAAGTATTAAATTAAAACGTATTGTAAAAAGAGTTTTATGGATTATAACTCTTCATGTAAAAGATAGTGAATTTGATGTTTCTGGTTCAGAGATGACATTTGGAGAAAATTCAAATTACCCACCAGTAACTTTGGAACTAAGTGAAGGTAATAGATTAGTTTTAAATGGTAAGATTGATAGAATAGATATTGCTAAAACTGAAGAGGGCAATTTTGTAAGAGTAATAGATTATAAATCCTCTTCAAAAGCAATTAATTTATCTAATGTTTTTTACGGATTGCAGTTACAACTTATAACATACTTAGATGTTGCTACTTCTACTGATTTAATTTCAGGTGGAGCTTTATATTTAAAATTAGATGATCCAATGATTAAATCTAAAAAGAATATTTCTCCTGAAGAGATCGAATCGCAAATTCGTGAAAAGCTAAAAATGAATGGAATAATTTTAGCTGATGTTAGATTAGTACAAGCTATGGATACCAAGATGGAAAAAGAATCTAATAATTTGAATCTTAGTGTTAAAAAAGATGGTACATATTCTAAGATGCCAACAGCAACTAGAGAAGAATTAAAAAGTTTGTGTAAGCACACTAAGAATATTCTTAAGAAGTTTGCAGAGGAAATACTAAATGGAAGTATTGCTAATGAGCCTTTAAGAATAAAAAAAGAAAATCCATGTGCTTATTGTGATTATAAAGAAATTTGTAATTTTGATAGAGAGTTAGGAAATAGATTTAAGAAAGTAGCAGAACTAAAAAACGAAGAAGTTTTTGAACAAACAAAATTATTTTAATATATGCATCAAATGGAGGTGAAGAAATTGGCAGATGTAAAATGGACAAAAGAGCAATCAAATTCTATAAAAATTAGAAATTCTAAAACCCTTGTAGCAGCTGGAGCTGGAAGTGGAAAAACAGCTGTTCTCGTTGAAAGAATTATTAGAAAAATTATAGATGATGGTATTGATATAGACAAAATGCTAATCGTTACTTTCACTAATGCAGCAGCGAGTGAAATGAAAGAACGTATAAGAGAAAGACTATATCAAGAAGCTAGTCAAAATAGAGATATACAAAAACAAATTTTGTATTTAAATAGATCAAGCATAATGACAATAGATGCTTTTTGTAAGAAAGCAGTAAAAGATTATTTTTATAAATTAGATATAGATCCTAATTTTAAAATTGTTGATTCTACAGAAGCAGAATTATTAAAGCTTGAATCAATAGATGAAATTTTAGAAGAATATTATGAATCAAGTGATGAAATTGTTACAGATGTATTAGAAGCATATTCTAGTAATAAATCAGATGAAGGTTTAATAAATCTTATATTGTCTATACAGCGTTTTATTAGTAGCTGTCCTAAACCAATTGAATGGCTTGAAGAAAAGTGTGAAATGTATAATGTACATGATGAAGACTTTTCTAAAACATTATGGGGAGATATGCTGATAAGGTATGCAAGAAAAGTAATAGAAGAAATAGTAGAAGAGTTAAAAAATCTTGAAGATATGATGATTAATGATCCTGATACTAAAAATTATTTAAACGTTGTACAAGATGATATTTTACAACTAGAAGCTTTAAGAAAAAATAATTTTACATGGGATGATTATTATAACGTATTTGCTACTATTAAGTTTGAAGGCTTGAAGAGAGCTGACAAAATGGATGAAGAGTTAAAAGAAGAAGTTAAATCTGTTAGAGCTAAGATGAAAGATATTATTGAAAAAGACTTAAGAGATAATGTATTTATATCTTCATCTAGTGAAATAGTATCTGATTTAAAAATTGCGTATAGACACGCTATAGGTATAAAGGAACTAATAATAGCTTTTATAAATCGATATGACCAAAAAAAGGCTGATAGAAATTCATTAGACTTTAGTGATATAGAACATTTGTGTTTGAAGTTGTTTGAAGATAATGAGGATGTATTAAAAGATTATAAAGACAAATACCAAGAGATATTAATAGATGAGTATCAAGATAGTAATCTTATACAAGAAACTATTCTTAATAAAATTTCTACTGGAAATATGTTTATGGTTGGAGATGTTAAACAAAGTATATATAAGTTTAGACAAGCAAGACCTGAACTATTTTTAGGAAAATATAATACATATTCTCATTATATAGATGATGAGAAACAAGAGTTAGAAAACAAAATTTTATTATTTAAGAATTTTAGAAGTAATGAAAATATAGTAGATGATGTTAATTTTATATTTAAGAATATAATGCATAAAGATACCGCAGAGATTGAGTATGATGAAGAGGAATATCTAAGATTTGGTGCTTCATATTATGGATATCAAGGTGAACCTGCCGAATTAAATATCATCGAGAAAAAGAATGATGAAGAGGATGAAAGCGATGTTGAAGATGATATTGAGGAAAAATTACAATTAGAAGCAAGAGTGGTTGCAAAACGTATAGAAGAATTAGTTGGTAACTTTGAAGTTTATGATAAATATACTAAAGAGAAGAGAAAAGCAAGATATTCAGATATAGCAATATTATTAAGAGCGACTAAAGGAGCAGCAGATACTTTTGTACAAGAATTAGGTAATAGAAATATACCTGTATATGCTGATGTAAAAACTGGCTATTTTGATAATCCAGAAGTACAAATAATGTTATCACTACTTAAGATAATAGATAATCCATATCAAGATATTCCTTTACTTTCAGTATTAAGATCTTGTATAGGAAGTTTTGATGTAAACGAATTAACAAAGATACGTTTATACGAAAGAAAAGCACCTTTTTATGAAGCGATGATGATAGCTGCAACTAACGGGGAAGAAAAAGTAAAAGCGTTTTTAGATAAGTTGAATTCATGGAGAGATAAGTCTAGATACTTAAGTTTAAATGAACTTATAACTTTCTTGTTTGAAGAAACTAGATATTATTACTATGTATCATTATTACCTAATGGAGAACGTAGACAAAATAACCTTAAAGCGTTATTAAAGAAAGCTACTGATTTTGAAAAATCTAGTTTTAAAGGGTTATATAATTTCTTAACATTTATAAAGAATGTAAAGGAAACATCTGGAGATATAGATTCTCCGGCAGAATTATCTGAAGCCGATGATGTTGTTAGAATAATGAGTATTCATAAGAGTAAGGGGTTAGAGTTTCCCATAGTAATACTTTCTGGTATGGGAAGAAAATTTAATAAAAAGGATTTGCAAAAGCAAATTGTATGTCATCAAGATTTAGGGTTTGGATTTGATATTGTAGATTCTAAACATAGAGTTACTTATGAAAGTATTCCTAAACAAGCATTAAAATTACAATGCAAAAAAGAACTTCTTGCAGAAGAAATGAGAATTTTATATGTTGCCATGACTCGTGCCAAAGAAAAACTTATTATTACTACATTAGCACAAAATATAGAGAAAAGAATTGATGAGTGGTCTTCTAAAATTACTAATTATAAAATATCTTCAGCATCTTCATTTGCTGATTGGATATGTAATGTTGTTTTATCTACTGATAATAATTGGACGGTAAATAAATGGTCATATAATGATGTACTTTCATTATCTAATAATGAAGAGTCAATAGAAGAAAAGGAAGTTATAGAAAATAGTTATGATGAAGAGGAATATGTATTTATAAATAATAGGATGAATTACAAGTATCCTTATAGTTTAGCAACTAAGATACCTTCTAAACTTTCAGTTAGCGAATTGAAAAGATTGCACAATATTGATGATTTAGTTAATATTCAAAAAACAAAAGCAGTAGAAACACCAAACTTTATTGAGGAAACTAAGATATCTGGTGCAACGTATGGTTCTTTACTTCATAGTAAAATGGAAAAAATAGATTATTCAAATTTTGATATTGAAAATTTATTACAAGATGTTGAAGATGAAAAAGCAAAGAGGAGATTAGAAAAGGATTTAATTAAATTTTCAAAGAGTAAAATTTATGAAATTATTTCATCAGCTAATAGAATTCACAGAGAAGTTCCTTTTAATTTAGAATTATCTGCTAAAGATGTTTTTAATATTTTTGATGATACTGTGGAAGATGAAGAAATAATGATACAAGGTATAATCGATCTATATTGCGAAACTGATAACGGTCTAGTTTTGATTGATTATAAAAGCGATAAGTTAAAAAACGAATCAGAGTTTTTGGAAAGATATAAGAAACAATTAGAGTATTACAAAAAAGCTCTTGAAAATATTACTGGAAATAAAGTTGTAAAAACATATATTTATTCATTTGAGCTTGAAAAAGAAATTGAAACTGATTGAGATTACATAATATAGAGCGCTGATAAATAAAAACTTTAAAACTATTTGATATTTATATATTCATGTAATATAATCGTAACAGAAACGTAAAGATAGAGTAAAATTATTAAAGAAAGGTAAGTGATACTGATGTTTGGAATCGGCCAATCCATAGGAATAGATTTAGGTACAGCGACTGTACTTGTGCACGTAAAAGGTAAAGGGATTGTCCTTAGAGAACCGTCAGTTGTTGCTATAGATAGAAATAGAGGAGAAGTTTTGTCAGTAGGTGAGGAAGCAAGAAGAATGCTTGGTAGAACTCCAGGTAATATAGTTGCTATAAGACCTCTTAAAGATGGTGTAATTTCTGATTATGCTGCAACAGAAAAAATGCTTAAATATTTTATTAGAAAAGTTTGTGGCAAATTTATAATTTCTCCTACAATAATGGTTTGTGTGCCTTCTGGTGTAACTGAAGTTGAGAAAAAAGCGGTTATTGATGCATCTATGCAAGCTGGTGCTAAAAAAGTATATTTAATTGAAGAACCTATTGCTGCGGCAATTGGTGCTGGAATGGATATAAATAAAGCTTGTGGAAGTATGGTTGTCGATATGGGCGGTGGAACTACTGATATTGCGGTTATTTCTCTTGGTGGAGCTGTTGTTAGTACTTCAATCAAAGTTGCAGGAAACAAGTTTGATGAAGCTATTATTAAATATATAAAGAAAAAATATGATGTAATTCTTGGTGATAGAACAGCTGAGGAACTTAAAATAAATATAGGTTGTGTATTTCCAAGACATCAAAAACTTGAAATGGATGTAAGAGGAAGAAATCTTACAACGGGTCTTCCTGTTAACTTAGTTGTTAATTCAGATGACATGTTAGAAGCACTTACAGAACCTGCTACACAAGTTGTTGAGGCTGTTATGTCTGTTCTTGAGAGAACACCGCCAGAATTATCTGCTGATATAAGTGATAGAGGAATTTATATGACTGGTGGAGGATGCTTAGTATATGGTTTCGATAAACTAATTCAAGAGAGAACGGGAATAAATGTAATGATTGCTGAAGAATCTGTTTCTTGTGTTGCATTAGGAACTGGTAAAGCTCTGGAAAATGTAGATATGCTTATGAAACTAGATGCGAGAAGAAAAATACCTAAATATTAAAAATTAAAGGAATGATGCGAGATGCGTCATTCCTTTTTTTGATGCTATAATTCTTCTAAATATACGTTTACAGTAAGATTTTTGGGATCACAAAAGGTTTCGAATAGTAAATTGCCATTATAGGTATTTTTGAATTTGAAATCTAAATTGCTTTGTAGGCTTACTGTAGCATCTTGATTTAATGGTACATATGCTACGGGTTTGCTATGATGGTGATGCTCTGTTATATCAATATTTAAATTTTTAACAGCATTATATAGCGTTGATGAAAGTTGACAAACGCCACCACCAAAGCCTTTTTCGGTTGTACCATCGCTTAATAGAATTTCTGCTTCTAAAAAACCATCATCTTGACCATAAGGACCACAAACTTTATTATATGAAAACTCTTGGTTTGGTTCTAGAATATAGCCATCTAACCTTGTCGATACAATTTGTATATTTGTATAACGATTGTTATCAGTGGTTAAAATAGGACTTGTGTAGGTACCAATAAGATGAATATAATCATTGTCTTTGCTTGTTTCATCACGTTTTTCTATAGTTACAATACTATCGTGTAATATACGTGAAGTGCTAGGCGAAATTCTGTATGTTTGATTGCTAGGAATTTCTGCAGAGAGCGTTTCTCCACTAGAAATATTGACGTCTTCGTTATTTGAAATGTTTGAACATCCAGAAAATGTAAATAAAGCTAAAATTGATATAATAATAAGTTTCATAAAAAACACCTCTTTATATATGATAACCAAAAAATTTTTTAATATTAGCACTTGTTAAATTATGTAATCTGGAATATAATATACATGATTTACGTGAAAGAAAGAGGGAGGAGAGATATCCTTGAAAAGCTTTATATCTAAAAATTGGGAAAAAATATTAATATTTATAGCGTGTATTTTATTAGTTTTGATATTTGTAGGGAAAGTAACTGCTGAAAAAACTTTGATTGAAGATTATGCTAAATATGGAAAAACTTTTGTTGCGGCATCAAAAAGTGATGAAAGTTCATCAGATAAAAATATAATTAGCGGTGACTTGATATCTGGTGATGTAGCAAGTACAGTCAAAGATTCTGAATTCGTTCAAACGTTAACGGAATCAGATCCGGAGCTATTTAAAGTTGCTATGATGTTAATCGCAGGTATTTTAGGAGTAGTAATACTTACATCTCTACCAGGAATGTTTGATAAAAAGGATACTAAAAAGAAAAAGTAAATACATATATGAAAAAGAGCTAACAATCTTTGATTGTGAAGTTGTCAATGAAAAGTAGACAATAAAAAAGCTCTCATCGAAACCCTAGTT
>CAZEVD010000002.1:101997-116217 GCA_964515475.1 uncultured Eubacteriales bacterium | reverse complement strand
ATTTGTGTATTATATCCGTGTTAAAAGCAATATGTTCATTCGGGTGTCGCCAAGCATACATGAAACTGTTCGAAACGCAGTGAGTTACAGTTTCAGCATGTGAACGTCTTTTTCTTTTATTTGTTGGGATGTCGCCAAGTGGTAAGGCAGCTGACTCTGACTCAGCCATTCCGTGGGTTCGAATCCTACCATCCCAGCCAATAAAAAAGTATCACTTTAAAAAGTGATACTTTTTTATTGCATTTAAATAGTTAGATTCGAACACAGAAATCTCAAGCATATAATGCGCAGAGATTTGGGTACGCATTCCGCAGGAATCCTCGAACGAAGTGAGAGTATCCTACCATCCCAGCCACGTCGGAACAAGTTTTAACTTGTTCCGATTTTTTTATTCTAAAAAATCATCACTTGCTCACTACGTTACCACCTTTTTTCGGTTGGACTAATTTCTACGTTTGATTTATAATAGTGTTCGAACCAATTTATAGGAGGAAAATTTATGGAATTAAATAGACTTGAACTTTATAAATTTATGGATTATATTGCTGACGGAATCCGTTCTAAATCTCAAGAAGAACAAAACACATTATTGCTTAATAAAATTGAATCTGTTTTCAATTACTTAAACGAACGTAATAATTTCGTTCCTACCACTAATGACCAATTACATTTAACACAAAGACAAGTAACAACATTATTAAATTCAATTCGCGAATCAGATAATAATAACTTTTTAAATTCATATTTTGAAATTGTTGATTTTGTATATAGTAACGGTCAATTTTCAACACAAAATTTATCACGCATGGAAGTTGAAATTTTGCAATTTCAATTGTCGCGTATTTCAAAAAATCTTAAAATTTAAAAATGTAAAAGAGTCCTGTTTTATTTATCTCAAACAGGACTCTTTCTTTTTGTTATCATAGCAAACTGCATATCCTGCCATTTTGTAGGATTCGAACACAGAAATCATCTCTCCTATATTGATTTATCTTCTTTACAAATATATAATCACCTTGTCAAACAAATTTTGTACCACATATTGTGAGAAGTCTCTCTCACACACAATTCACATCACGTACAACAGCAAATAGGAGGTTTTTTTCAATGAGTTTATTTGAAAGAACATTTGTCGTCACTGACTGGACTGGACGGACACACAAATTCACAGCTAGCGATTTGTACGAACGAATCGCTGAAGACAGCAAATCTGATTACAATTGGTTAGCATCTGCAAGCGAACTGGTTCGCGTATGTTCTCAAAAGCATTTCCCCGAAAAGTATGCCGTTGCAATCAAGCTTATGATTCTCAACTGTTTTGCAAATTTGGAACTCCAACGTGAAGTAGCTTCCCGTGGAGAAGCAACCGATCAAGAAGCTGTATATTTTTGTTTTCACTCTCTTCCTGCTGAAAACGAGACAGTAAAGAAAGTAAAAGAAAAATATATTTGCAACATCATCCGTGCTGTCCCTCAATACACAAGTCATCAGTTTTTCCATCACGGACCCATGTACAAAAAAGTTTGCATTGACTGGGTTCAAGAGCAAATCGTAGAATACGTCAATGCACGCGATATCAATCTCAACACAATTCGTGAAACTCTTAAAAGAAAGTTCGAAGCCACAATTAGATCTGCGGAAGATTTGGGTGCATTCGAAGCCGATGATCACAAATACGAAGAAGAGCTTAGAAACTTCTGGGCATCTATCAATCTCAAAGATCTCTAGAATTCAACTTGAACAAACGTTAAAAAGGAGCGCGGGATGTATCCCGTACTCCTTTTTTATTAATCTAATCTTTTAATTATTTCCTCTTTTGTCATTCCTAATTTTTCAAGTTCTTTGAAAGTATCCTTAATGATTTTTATTTTTTCTGTAACTTTCGATTCAACTACTTTATCTGTTTTTTCTGTAACAAAAGTTCCTTTTGTAGAAACCGTTATTATTACGCCTCTTCTTTCTAATTCCTCATAAGCTTTTTTTACTGTATTAGGATTTATTCCAAGTGATGCTGCTAACTCTCTGATTGATGGGACTTGTTCTTTAGGTTTTAATACGCCGTATGCGATGTATCTTTCGAATTGCTCAACTATTTGTTCATAGATAGGCAAACGACTTTGATAATCTAAATTAAACATAGCTCCCACCTCCTAATCTATCACTGTTATTACTGAAGTAGAAGTTGCTTCAGGATATATCATTTCTGTATTTTCTTCATATACCACTTCTGGATATACCATATCATTAAGAATACCTACATCATCATATATTGTTTTTTCATAAACTCTGCCATATCCATTTTCTATATACACTTCATACTCTTTAGATTCTTTTATAAGTTTTATAACTGTATCAATATCGTTAGTATAGAAGTTATTTCCGTCTAAAACTAATGTTATATATTTTTCATCTTTATTGCATACGTCTCCACTGTTATTTATAACATATTCTTTCAATGATGTTGGACAATTTCCGTTATAATCAAAAGCGATTTGAGAATCATACACTTCCAAATATAAATATGTTTCTAAATTTTTACGTTTTCTTAAAAATTCTGAAGTATGTCTATTTTCTGCTGTAGTTATGATTTCAAAAATTTCACTCGTTGTATTTATTGGAAATCTAAAACTTTGAACTCCATGATCTACATATCTATAAGTTCTTATTGAATCATAGTAACCTATATTTAAAGCTTCATATAACACATCAAAATTCTTTTCCGCAAACAAATTATTTAGTGCATTTTTTAATGCTACTTTTTCTTCTGATGTAAATTCAACTTCTTCTTTATATTGTACAATTCCTACATCAGTTGTTTCGTAAGCTGCTTTTTCAATAACTTTAACAAATAAGTCTTCATTAATATAAATTCTCGTATTCTTTGTAGTTCCATTTTTCATATTAATTGTTAACAATACTCTCACTCTTGCTGTTTTAATTTTATCGCTAGGAACTGGTTCGTAAGCTATATCAACTTTTGAATTATAATAATAGTTTTCGTAAGGATAATAACTTTGTCCCCCCTCATAAAGAAGAACTTCAAAAATTTCTTTATCTTCTATTTCATAATTTAATCCTGTCATATATGTCCCAATTGCTTCGATTGTAACAGATTTTATATCATCCATATCTATTTTAGGATCTATATCTTCCGCAATCTTACCAATAGCACCATACACGCCAGTTGTAACAGCTAAAGATAACGCAAGCATTCCTAAACTCTTCATAAATTTATGTTTTTTATTCGTAACTAAATCATAAATAAAATAATATACAGCAACAATTGCAATTAGGAATAACGCGCCTTCCCACTCTTCTTCATCTATACAAGGAGCTAGAATCATTGCAAAAGGAATCAATGTTAAAGCTTTTACAAAGAAATGTGTATTTGGCTTTTCAAAAGACTCTCCTGCATTTTCCATCTTTTTCTTTTCAAACATAAAGTAGCCAAGCATTATATAAGCGATACTTAAAATTATCATCTTCACATTTGATGCAACAGTTGGTTCATATTGCCAATTTGAATTAACAGCTCCAAAAATCATACTAGGTGCCGTGTATGTTCTTACATTTCTAATTGTATAATCCGCGTTAACAGTATAGTTTCCATCAACTAAATCATAATAAGAACCTTGCCATAAATCATAATAAAAAGTTGTTGTTGGTACTAAAAATAAAATTAATAAAGTAACAATTATTTGTGTAACAACGTTACCAGAAACAGTCATAGCAAGATTTGTAACAGTAAACACAAAAATATATGCTAAACTTTGATATAAGAATAAGTCCCATATCATACCGGTAAACACCATCGTATCAGTAACAGCACCAAGTATAAAAGAAAGTAAAAATGTTATAAATTGTGAAATTACAATTAAAACAATTCCACCAATTGTATTCGTAACAAAAATACTTTTTCTACTAATCGGCATCGAACACATAAAGTCTATATCTTTCTTTTTGAACACATATCCAAACAAACAAAAAGATAGAATAAATGGAGTGATATACATGAAAATAATATTTGCTAAACCTAATTCATAAAATTCTAAAGCAGAATAATATGAATTATTTAATATAATTGTCAAAGCTGTAAATATCGGAACAATTGACAAAAATAAAATTATAGCCATTTTAGATTTTTTAATGTTTTGCATTAAGTATTTAAAATTAAATAATTTCATTAAATTCATAACCTAAAACCTCCATTTCGTATATAAATATTTCTTCCAAAGTTAAAGGTAAGAAATCTAAAATTATTGGATTCATTTCCTTTAATACTTTTTCATAACCTTCCCTATCGCCTTTCATAATAACAGTTGCTACGCTTCCTGTTTTTCTAAAGCTAAGTACGTTATAATTTTGGAAGTCTTTCTCATCGAAGTCTTTATCCAAAGAAATTTGAATCTTAAACATATTTGTTTTTAAAGAATCCACATCGCTTTCAAATAAAACTCCACCTTTATAAAGAAGTCCTAGATTATCACATATATCTTCAAGTTCACGCAAGTTATGACTTGTCATTATAATTGTTGTTTCTTTCTTTTGCATTTGTTCTGCAATAACTTTCTTCATATAATTTCTAATTACTGGGTCAATACCATCAAATGTTTCATCAAAAAACATATAATCTGCATTTGTTGAAATCGCACATATAAGCGCTGCTTGACGTTTCATACCCTTTGAAAAAGTTTGAATTTTTTGATTAGTATTAAGTTTTAACTTTTCAGCAAAATTCATAGCAAAATCCATATCAAAATTAGGATATAATTTACTATAAAAAATCGCCATGTCTTTGATTGTGTAATTCTTAAAGAAGAATACATCATCTGGTACATAAACTAATTTTTGTTTAACCTCTTCTACATCTACAAGTTCTTTACCATCAATTTCAATCACACCAGAATCCTTTTTAAAGATTCCCATAATTATTCTAAGTAGTGTAGATTTACCAGCACCATTAGCACCAATCAAACCATAAACAGATCCCGTTTTAATCGTACAATTCAAGTTTTCAAGAACTTTTTTGTCGCCATAGGATTTGTTCAAATTTGTAATTTTTATCATACACAAACCTCCTCTTTGTACTACTTGTGATAGTACAATTATATATACATGTGTTACATCTGTCAATATACCTGTTTAAAATAGCTTTATAAGGCCTTAAATAGGTCATTTTTAGTATTTTATCCTACGTCAAAGTAATTTTTATACATAATTTTATAATCCAATTCTCGCTCATTATTTACAAAAACATTCTATAGAACGCGAAAAACCGACTCTTGCGAGTCGGTTTTCGTAGGTCAGTTACTCGAGGCGAGCTTTATAAAATGCATACATTCTTTCCAGCTCTTCCTCATCACGGATGTCTAAAAGCTTGGTAATTTCCGGGTTTTCTTCTAAGAATTCTTCGAATACTTTATCAGATACCATGATCTCACCTTGTCGGTTCATAAATGTCCATTCGATTGAATAGCTCTTACCTCCAAGATGCTCAAATTCAAAATCGAGTGTATTGTACCACTCAAGCTCAGGATCTTGCCAAATTTCAAATTTAGGCACATATCCGAGCATATATTTGAACTCTTCAAGAATTTCATCAAGGTCCCACCAGCCGATATTACCTGTTGCGTATTCAATATCATCTGTAAAATCGAAGTTATTAACGAACCAACGCCAGTTAGCTGCAGGAACCATCCAGCCTTCCGTTGTCTGTACTGCATCAATTTCATATTCAACGCCATTGAATCGATCGCAAACTACGAAATCTGCGGTAATGGAGTCAGGATGATGATAGGTGCATACATAAACATCAATTTCATAACCATACTTTTCATCAAAAAGCTCTTCAATATCACTAGTATCGAAAAATATGTCTGAATCAATGTCTACGCCCGGCTCTAGATACATCTGACAAATTTCTGCATACGTTTCTTCGAACTGTTTTTTAGTTGTTCTCCAACCTTCATAACCAGAATCTTTTACTTCCCAATCCCAGCAAACATCAAGGTGTGTGAACTCAACAGACAAAGACCAATGCCCCTGATACCATTTGATTTCTTCATATTCTGGACGGTATCCAAGTTCATTTTCAAATGCATCCATTACATCTTCGGGATAAACCCAAGATTTTTCGACCGATTCTTCCTCACTTGGAATTTCTAGTTCAGGATTCTCTTCCGGAATTTCGTCAGGCTCAGCTTCAACATCTTCATCAGGAAGCTCTTTGTCAGGCGCAACAGAGACACTCGGTCCTTCCATATTAGAAAGTTCTTTTTTGTCTGAGCTTTGTGCTTTCTGCTTTGCAAGAATTTCCCGAATGTATGTGTCAAACCGCAGCCACCGAATATGCTCCAGAAACCCGAAAAAGACTTCTTGTACATGCTTGTCTGCGTCTTCAGTCTGGCATTCTGCGTAATACGTTGCTTGAGTTACACAGGATGCTGCATAGGTCGGCATTGTTGCTCCGAAAAGCATAACAATGGCAAGGATTGTGGTGATTACACGTGTTGTAATCCGTTTCATTTGAGTTTCCTCCCGGGGTTTATTTGCCCCAATAAATTAAGATATTTTTACTGACCATTTTTCGGCAATTCGTTTATCATAAAACTCATCGCCACAGGAAATTGAACTGTTGTCAGTTAACGTGGTTCATTCCTGCAGGTTATTTAAAACAACCTGCCAATATTATACCACATTATGTAAATTTATTCAAATTTTTGAAGCAAACATCACTTCTCTTACTTCCCTAATTTCACGGATTTTAACATAAAAAACCGACTCTTACGAGTCGGTTTTCATTTTGGTCAGTTATTTTCTAGACAAGCTTTATATAATTTATAAACTTCTTTAAGCTCATCTTTATCATCAACCTTCATAATATAAACAGTTTCGGCTTTTGACTTCTTCTCAGGTTTAAACTTTTCTTTTACCTTTGAAACCATCGCCCGAACGCATGCATCAAACCGTAACCACCGAACATGTTCGGCAACTTCTTTGAACGCTGCTTTGCTAGACATATCTGCTTCTTCAACCAGGTTATTAACCATACCTACTGTATCATTTGCAGGCGCATATGCTTTAACGGGTACTACCCAAACCATCATTATAGCTAAGATTGTGATTATCAGACTTGTTGTAAACTTTTTCATTGTAGGTCCTCCTAGGGGTCATTTCTTTATTTAATGCGGATTTACTGACCTTTTTTCGGCGATTTGTAAAAAATTCATCACCACAGAGAATTGAATTGTTGTCAGTTAACGCTATTCATCTCTGCCGGTTATATAAAAACAACCTATTATAATTATACCATATTTTGTAAATTCTTTCAACTTTTCACTCCATTTTCGTACTTAGGGGACGGTACTTGAGTTCCAAGGTTACGATATTATGTTGATTAATCTACAATAAAATGATAAAATATTTTCGATTTTAATGGAGGTATTACCATGAACAAAAATATCGAGCTTCTTGCCCCTGCTGGTACATACGAATCGTTTTTGGCTGCAGCTGAAAACGGCGCCAATGCTGTATACATGGGTGGCAAGCTTTTTAATGCACGTGCAAACGCTACAAATTTTGACATTGAAGAATTAAGAAAAATTGTAGAATATGCACATCTTAGAAATGTAAAAATTCATATAACAATGAACACTCTTTTAGCTGATGATGAATTAAAAGAAGCTTTAGAATTTGCATATGAATTATATGAAATCGGTGTCGATGCATTAATTATCCAAGATCTTGGTCTTGCAACAATCATTCATAAATATATTCCGGATTTTCAAATTCATGCAAGCACACAACTTAGCACACATACTTTAGAAGGTGTTGAAGAGCTTGCCAAACTTGGTTTTTCTCGTGTTGTTTTAGCTCGTGAATTATCTATAGAAGAAATTAAATATATTTGTGAAAACACTTCTACAGAAATAGAAATTTTCGCACATGGTGCGCTTTGTGTTTCTTATTCTGGCCAATGCTTAATGAGCAGCATGATTGGTGATAGAAGTGGTAATCGTGGTAAATGTGCACAACCTTGCAGACTTCCATATAAACTAATAAAAAACGATAAAGAAGTTTCATTAGGATACTTATTAAGTCCAAAAGATTTGTCTTCAATTGAAATATTAAAAAACTTACCTAACGTAGCTTCATTAAAAATAGAAGGTCGTATGAAATCTCCAGAATATGTTGCAACAGTTATTAGTACTTATAGAAAATATTTAGATAAAATAATCGACGATAAAGATGCTAGCGTATCTGCTGATGATAAAAAAGATTTAATGCAAATATTTAATCGTGGTGGATTTTCAAAAGGATATCTAAACGGAAAATCTGGTAAAGATATGATGTGTTATGAAAAACCTAAAAACTGGGGAACTTATGTAGGAAAAATAACTGCTTATGATGGAAAAAGATATATCGAATTAGATGACATCTCAAAAATACAAATTGGTGATGGTATTGAAATTTGGAATAACGACAATAATTCTCCATCAACAATCGTTAGTGAAATTGTTAAAAATAAAATTGGAAGAATTCATGGTAACATTCACATTGGTGATAAAGTATATAAAACTTTAGATAAAAATTTAAATACTCGCGCTCGTGAAACTTTTTCAAGAGGTTTTGTAAGACATACGCCAGTTGACGTTGAAGTTCTTATATTATCTGGACAAAACGTAAAAGTTAAGATTAATGAATTCACATTTGCATCTAATGTTATTCCAGAAAAATCCGAGAAACAACCTATGACATTAGAAAAAACAATTACACAATTTTCAAAATTGGGAAACACACCTTTTGAAATAAAAAATATTAACATTAAATTAGATGATGACTTGTTTTTGCCAGTAAGCGTCCAAAATGAAATTCGTAGAAACGCCTTTGAAGCTTATGAAAAACATCTGCTTGAAAACGATATTCGAAAAATTGAAAAAACAAAATTACAATCTATTTCTGCACATCAAAGAAATATCGAAAAAGAAGTTTCAGTATTTTTTAATATTGTGAAAGATGAATATGTTACATTAAAAGAAATAGATAATTATTATTTTTCACTTAAAGACGCAATCAAAAAATCAGAAATAATTAGTAAAATCACTTCCAAAAATTTATCAGCAAAAAAATTTATATTATTACCAACAATCACAAAAAATAATTATGAAAAGTTACTTAAAGAAAATATAAATGCACTCGCTGAAAACTTTGATGGATTTGTTTTATCTCATATTGGACAATTAAAATATTTTCAAAATATCAAAACCACATTAATTGCAAATTACACATTTAATACATTTAATAGTTACACAATAGCAAAATTAAAAGAACTAGGATTTTCAAAAGTTATCCTTTCTCCAGAACTTACAGAAAAACAAATTAATTCACTTGGAGATGAACTACCACGTGAAATCATTGCGTACGGAAATACTTGTGTAATGACTTCTGAATATTGTCCACTAGGAAGTATCGTTGGTGGTTTTTCAGCATCACAAAAATGTAGTGTACCATGTGTAGCTTGCTATAAAAAAGAAAATCCAGATAAATATTATTTAAGAGATAGAATGAATATCGATTTTAGAATTTTACCAGACAATATAGATTGCCAAAGTAGAATATTTAATAGTAAAATAACATCTATAGAAACTCAATTTCTAAACGTTGATTCAATTCGTATCGACAGCATTGATGAATCTGCAAATGAATTGCAACATATAATTAACACTCATAAATCAGGGAAAAAATTAAGTGGCGAAAATTATACAAACGGTCACTTAAATAGACCTGTTTAACAAAGGAGAAAATATGAATTTAAATACAATTGTAATGTGTGTATGTTTAATGGTAACAATTACAACCGGCACACCCATGTTACCCGAAGTTATAGAACCCGAGCCAATTAAACAAGAAGTATATGTTCCAACTTTAATGTATCATCACATAACTGATGAATTTTCAAATGGCGCAACCATAACACCAGAGTTATTTAAAGAACATATACAAACCATAATTGATAACGGTTATACACCTGTACTATTTGATGATATGATAAACTTTGTTTATAAAGAAAATACAAGACTTCCAGAAAAAGCGGTATGTATTACTTTTGACGATGGTTATTTAAGTAATTATGAATATGCATATCCGATATTAAAAGAGAATAATATTAAAGCGAACATTTCAATAATTGGACATGCAATTGGCAAGGATACTTACAAAGATACTTCTTATCCAATGATTCCTCATTTCTCACTTGCACAAGCAAAAGAAATGCAAGAATCAGGCTTAATACAAATCGAAAACCACACATATGACATGCACCAAGTAACTTGGCTAGAAGATGATGAATACATCCGTGAAAACGCAACTAAATTATCAAATGAAACTGAAGAAAATTATATTTTATCAATGCAAAATGACTACACTACTATGAAAAATATATTTAACGATTACTTAAGAAAAGATACTTTAGTATTCACATATCCACATGGAAAATATACTGAACTCTCTGAAAATGTATTAAAAGATTTAGGAGTTGTAATGACAATCACTACACAAAATGGAAACAACTTAATTCAAAAAGGAAATCCAGATTGTCTGTATAAAATAAAAAGATACAACATTTGCAATGAAGTATCTTCCGAACAATTATTAAAATATTTAGAGATAAAATAACAAAAATGAAAATCTAAAAATCAAAGATTTTTGATTTTCATATGTCGAGTCAAGCTCGACTTTAAATATGAATTTTTCGTTGTTTCATACGGAAAGTATTTAAGAAACATAATTAATTGAATTTCTGTTACTTTCCTATGAAATAAAAAATAAAAACCGATTTCATTTTGAAATCGGTTTTGTTTTTTATCTTGAAGCAATCGTTTGAGCCATTGCTTCGATTGTTTCTCTTGGTAAGTTTTGACTTGAATAATCACTTCTTATTGTTACAGTTTTTCCAGCTCTTGTAATTGTTGTACTGCCTTCTGTTCCAGCAGAATTTTCATACGAAATTGCTTCATCCTCAGTATCAAATTCATAGATCATATCACAAAAAACAGCAATATTATCTTCAAAATAATATATAACTGTATATTGTCCTGCATAATCAATTTCAATTGTGTCAGTTTTAAACTCGTATTTTATATTTGAATCATTTTCACTTTCACCACTTGAAATTACAACATCTTCTTTCACATCATTTTTTTCATCAACTTTATTTTTATCTTTACAAGCAACCAAAGAAAAACACATTACTACAGCTAACATCATTAATAAAATTTTCTTCATCCTACTCGCCTCCATCATTAATATACAAATATATTATATCAAATTTATTTTTTCTACAAGAAATTTATTAATTAAAATGTTGTGTAATTTTTCCTTTTCCGTTTTTATATTCAAACTCGGCAAATGCGCCGTTTACCATGGTCCATTGTGGATCAGTGTGACCAACATCTACATCATAAATTACTGGCACATTAAGATCTTTTAATGTGTCAATTAACGCATCTTCATATGTAAAATCCCAAATAGTTTCTTTAGAATTTGTTCTACCTATTATAAAGCCTTTTGCATTTTCAAACCAACCCGCCATCTTCATCTGCCATAACACACGTTTCATTTCAAGAACAGATAGCTCGCAATTTTCTAAATACCACAACATTCCCTCTTCAAATTGCTCACAGAATTTTTTGGTGTTATCAAATGGTGTTCCTATTAAAAGTTTTATAACATCCATACAACCACCAATTAATCTTCCGGTAATTTTAACTTCATCTTCTTGAGCGCCAAAAAGGTTTTTATACACAACGTTTTCTGTACAATTATATTGCGCACATGCACTTTCTAATGTTCTTTCACTTTGCGCTTGAAACTTATCAAAACTTTCTTGTTCAAAATCTTCTTGAGTTTGTACAACCTTTAATGGTAGTTCTACTGTTTCATCCCATGGTTTCATTGCAAAACCTGTAAATGAATTTGAATGTATAGTAGCTAAATTATATTTAGTAGTTAAATAAAAATTAAGCAAACTTACATCTGAATACCCTTGCACCCATTTCGCTTTATGCTTACTCAAATCAAATTTATCTAAATATGGTATGCTTTCCATTAAAAACTCTCCACCGCGAAGCACTGGAATATATGAGATATCATCTCTACTCCACAAACTCATAAATTCTTCGGCACGTTTTTCCCCATTTGCACTTACAAACTTTTCACACGAAAAAACATTATTCGTTTTGATAACATTAAACCCTCTATTTTCAAAATTTTCAATTGAACTTTTAACTTTCAATATTCCATATTCATCTACCGCACCACAAGACATTGCTGTAGTACCAATATTACTATTTTCCAAAACCTTCTCAGGGTAAATAATCTTAGACATTTCATCACTCCTTAATCTATATAAAACTATAACATAGTAAAACATCAACTTCAAATTTTAGACATAAAAAAGCAGACCTTAGAAAGAATTTCCTTGGTCTGCATATTCGCAACTATGGGGAGTCCCCGTGTGCCACCGTAACCCGGTGGCTGGGTCTTTCTCCTCATCCCCGCTTCCAGCGGCCCTTTCGGGCCACCGGAAGACGAGAGATGAAGAAAAAGAAATCAAACAATAAATTTTTATTTTCAAAATATTCAAAAGTTTTTATTTTTTCAAAATATTCTTTCGAATATTTTGATTTTTATTATTTATTGTTAATCTTTACTCCCCGAAAGGAGCCACGGGGGATCGCCCTGTACTAGTTGCGAATTAGTACAGAGTTAAATAATCAATTACGTTGATCAATCGCAAACTTACTCTCTGCCATCAAACATGGCATCAAGCTCGTTCTGAACCTCTTCAGAAGCAACCTCAGAGTCGTCTACAACAGGTGCAAAGGACAGGCCCTGCTCCTCTTCAACAGTCTCTTCAGCAGCCTCTTCAGCTACGGGCATCAGAGAAAGACTCTCGGTCTCCTCCTCAACTTCAGTAGTCTCAGCAACGGGTGCCAGAGAAAGTGCATTTTCGGTTTCGTCAACATTAGTAGCGTCATTGCTCTCGGTAACGATTGCGCTATGCACGTTCCCAATCTCCTCAGTAGATTCAGTCTCAGTAACAACAGGAGCGAAAGTCAGAGTTTCCTCAACAACTTCTTCCTCTTCTTCAACTTCTTCCACCACAGGAGCAAAGGTAAGTTCAGGCTGCTTAGTATGCACAGGAGTGTTATCCTCGACTTCATCGGTACGCTCACCGAACAGATCGTCAAGTTCCTCCTGAGTACCTTCGTCAGCCTTAGGATCGTTGTAATCTTCCTCCGGGATTACGTCAGTATTGTCATCTTCAGGATGGTCAGTTCTGTCATCGTCCAGAGGATTGTCGTCGCTAGGATCTTCAGTAGTGCCAGGAACAGTGTGCTCGGGTTCGTTAGTTTCAGGAACAGTATGCTCAGGTTCATTGTCAGTAGGATAATCGTCAGAAAGGGTCAGCTTCTCGATGAAATACACGGTAACTTCGCAGTCGCCGGTAACGATGAAGTTGTTTCTGCTGATAGTATCATACAGGTAAGTCTTGCCATTGTAGTCATAGCTGAAGCCGGACATATTCAGAGAGAACTTGTCGCCCTCCTTAACAGTCATAGCCTTAGTCAGACCACCCAGAACCTTCGCGGGAACGTTGCTGCCATCATAGGTTTCGTAGTTAATAGTTACAGTATGGTATTCCGGCTGCGGATCCGGAATGATGATAATAGTGTCAGATTCGTATGTCCACAGAACCTTAACGGTAATGTCGCCATTTACAGTTAAGGTCTTCGGATCATAACCAGTGCAAATCCACTTGCCGCCATTAACATCAACGATTTTGCCAGCCAATTCACTGAAAGTCAGGTTGGTGCCTTCCTTAACAGTGATAGCTTCAGGAGTGAGCTTAGTAACTGCATAAGGCAGGGTTCTGCCGTTAACAGTGGAGCTCATTTCGAAACGTACAGTGTAGTTTTTAGCAACGGGAGCATCAGCGGTGTAAATCCAAGTACCAACGAAGGTAACATTAGAAGTAACCTTTACAGATGCTTTGTCCCAAGACTTAAAGGTCCAAGTGCCACCATTGACCTGTACAGCGTTGAAGCTGGTAGGTGCAGTAACAGTGGTGCCTTCCGTGTAGGAAGCAGATGCGGGCAGCTGATTCATTACGCCAACAGGAAGCTGAGCGCCATTGGAAGCCTTGAAGCTATAGGAAAC
>CAZEVD010000002.1:99434-101897 GCA_964515475.1 uncultured Eubacteriales bacterium | reverse complement strand
TCATTACGCCAACAGGAAGCTGAGCGCCATTGGAAGCCTTGAAGCTATAGGAAACGGTGTAGTTTTTAGCAACGGGAGCATCAGCGGTGTAAATCCAAGTACCAACGAAGGTAACATTAGAAGTAACCTTTACAGATGCTTTGTCCCAAGACTTAAAGGTCCAAGTGCCACCATTGACCTGTACAGCGTTGAAGCTGGTAGGTGCAGTAACAGTGGTGCCTTCCGTGTAGGAAGCAGATGCGGGCAGCTGATTCATTACGCCAACAGGAAGCTGAGCGCCATTGGAAGCCTTGAAGCTATAGGAAACAGTGTAGTTTTGCTTATCTTCAGGCTTATCCTGAGGAACAACAGGCTTAGATGCGAAAGCACCACAAATGCGGATACCAGTAGTAGCAACTTCGCCATTGTACCAGTACTGACCTGCAGCAATCAGCATCTCGATTGCCTCTGCGTCGAGAATGACCTTTGCAACAGTACCCTCGTTACGAGTAAACATGTTACCGACCAAAGACTGGTTACCTTCTACAACGTGGTAGTGGAAAGGACCCATGTCCTCATCCCAAAATTCTACATGCTCTTTGTCAGAGCACATCTTGAACACAGGGAGAGTTTCCAGATCATACTCCACTTTTTCTTCGAGGTCGAAACCTTCCTGAAGAACGGTAAACTTGCCTTCGCCGTTAACCATCATGAGCACTTCGATGTACTCAGGGATTTCGGCATTAAGCAGTTGGTCGGGCCGTACATCGTATACCAGAGCCTTTTCAGGGGCCAGGTTAATTGCGCTGTACTCATTAGCAATGATTGCGTTGAGATAAGCTTCTACATCTACATACACAGGAATGTTTGCCTTTACTTCTTCGCTCTCGGCGGGTTCAGTTTCGGATTCATTCGTGTCTTCAGTGGGCTGCTGTGTAGCATCAGAGTTTTCACTCTCCACAGAATCTGTTGCATCAGATGTGTCAGCGGTGATGTCGCCAGTGACATTATTGGTGTCTACAGTTTCAGAAACTGCCGGCTGGTTGCTGTTGAACAGGTTTCTTGCAAAGTTGTTCAGTACCTCAACCTTAGTGAAAAGGACTGCAAGGACTGCAACAACTGCAACGACGATAATCGCGATTTTCGTAATTTTCTTCATGATGATTCTCCTTAAATTTAGTTTCCGGGGCAATTGCCCGGTAGATTGGAGCCCAATAGTATGGGCGAGTGTCATTTCGAGTCCATAAGGACTCTGGTGTGTTTTACTCTTTTAGTCTTGGCCTTTATGACCTCCCTTCATGTTGCCAAAAGATTTATGGGGCTGCGATCTATATTGAACTGGTGTGCAATTGTGCATTCCAGATTATTTTCGGAAACGTATCAACAAACATATGGATACAGATACATTTTACCATGAAATGGGCAAATTTGCAACTGTTTTATATTATGTAAATGCTGTTTTTTCAACGATTAGCCTCATTTTTACTAGTTATCATATATCCAATACTTAAATTTCATTTTTGGAGCTCATTTTCTGCTAAGAAACGCAAAAAAGAGGTGTTTTACACACCTCTTTTCGCATTTGGGTTAAAGATTACTTTTCGGTAGATTTATCGACCGTCGGAACGATAACCGGTACAATTTCGACGCCCTCAGGAGCATCGTTGCAGTACGTAAATCCTACAGCTGCAATCTTGTCGCCGTTTTCATCGACTTCCCACCACCATCTAAATACGTTTTCAAAAGCAGTTGCTCCAGCTTCATCAAACTTCACGATGGCGATTTCTCCGAGATTTCGCTCCCACGAAGGACTGAGAAGTCCATCTGCATGATTACAGAGCATGATTTCAAGATTGTCGACATCCGCAGCTTTAAACTCGGTATTTCCTAACTTAGTCTGATAAATTGTGATTTTGTCGCCGCAGATAAACATAGGAACCTTGATTGTTCCGTCGTCTGCCTTAGTCTCATCATCAGCCCAGGTCCATCCACCAGGGAATTCATCCATAGGATAGGTCGTAACTCCAGGAGCCGGCATATTATGGCCATTCTCCAGATATTTACCATCCTTGTCCACCTTGATATGCATGGACATAATCATAGCTTCCTGCAGATTAAACTCACGGTCACTATCAGTTCGCGCATTGATCTGTTCGCGAATTTCAAGAATAGCTTCGAGTCTTTCTGCCGCAGTCATGTCTTCGATTGTAACGTTTACCGAAGAACCGTTTGTGTCTCCTGATTTGTCGTCAGAAGTCGTGTTGTTGGTGTCATTGTTGTTGCTGCCGCTCTGATCGTCGCCCTGTTCCTTTGCGAAAATGTTGGTCCACCAGTCATTAAGCGCATTGCCGGGTGTCAGGGAGAAGTAGATCAAAGAAATTACGCCTACAATGATTACTGCCCACAGGATTACACGTACGATTTTTTTTGCCATTGGTATTTTACCTCCGTTAATGTATTATTTTGCTTTTGGCAATGCCTATT
>CAZEVD010000002.1:0-99334 GCA_964515475.1 uncultured Eubacteriales bacterium | reverse complement strand
GCCATTGGTATTTTACCTCCGTTAATGTATTATTTTGCTTTTGGCAATGCCTATTTTACCATTTTTTGACCAATTTTTCAATAGATTTACATAATTTTGTGAACTTGCAGCTTCATTTTTCGTAGATATATACTTTATTTTTAGAAAAAAACATATGTAAAAATATTTATTTCATTTTTAAATACACTATTATATAATCTTTAATAGGAGGTTGATTTTATGATTATTTTACATTGTGCATTACAACAAGCATGGGATTTAGCAGCTTCAACTGGAGAATACGGAACTAGCTTAGTTGCTTCAAAAGGTTATTTTTCTTGTTATAGACCTTCTGATGTAAATAGCGATAATTTCTCATTTCCAACTACTATGAGTTACATTATTTTAGCTATTAATACAGACAAACTTGATCCTAATATAATTTCAGATAGTGGCGAAGCATTTAATATTTCTAAACCTATTCCTACTGATGCTATCGTTTCACTTATTCCATATGCATTCGATAGTGATGACAAATTCTATATAACACCTGAAATTAAGGATATGAATATAGTTAACAAAGTGTTAAAACAACTTGAAGTTTCACTTTCAACTTTGCAATATTTCCGCGATGGAACTTCTAGTAGAATTATTTTATTAAACGGTTCATACATCATTAAACAAAACGACCCTAAAACTTTGGAAAGTGAAACTATTTTTTCATCAAATTATCCACTTCCAAAACTTCAACACGTTATATTTAATGCACCAGATTATAGTTACATTGTATATAACTTTATTCCTGGTGATGTTATGCACGTTGTTGATGACGTTCCAAACCTTGTTGAAAATATTTTAGAAATAACAAAATCGTACACAACATGTGATGTAGAAGGTTTTGGTTATTTACACAACTTAATGCCATCATGGGCAGAATTTATAAAATCTGAAGTAAACGCATGTAGTTTAACATCTTCATTATTACTTGAATTCTTACCTCAAGCATATGAAGCTGTAGAAACTTTAAAAGATTTTGATTTTGAAAAGAAATTAATTCATGGTGATTTTGGTACTCATAACTTTATTAAACAAGGTGGAAAATTTGTTGGAGCAATAGATCCAATTCCTATCGCTGGAGATTATTTATACGATGTAATATACGCATTATTAAGTAATGTTGATTGTTTATCACAAGCAACACCTGAAAATATTGCAAATATAACAGGAGAACCAATAGAAAAAGTAAAAGCATTGTTAGTATCCTTACTATTTTGCAGATTATCAACCTGCTTAAAACATCACAAAGAAGATTTCGAAACTTATATTGAGTTTTGGACAGATATTACAACTAAATAAGAGAGGTTTAACATGAAAGAAAAATTTATAGAATTACTTAGAAGTACTAAAAGAGAAGGAATTGAAAACCTTATAGATTTTTTAGAAAAAACAGATTTTTATACAGCTCCCGCAAGTACTAGATTTCACAATGCATTTGAAGGTGGATTACTATCTCATAGTTTAAATGTTTATACAGCATTAAAACAATTAGTTGGCGAACAATGGTCAGATGACACAATAATCATTGTTGCTTTACTTCATGATTTGTGCAAAATCAATACTTATAAAGTTGATTTTAGAAATAAAAAAGATGAAACTGGAACTTGGGTTAAAGAACCATATTATACAATTGATGACTTAATGCCACTTGGTCATGGTGAAAAATCTGTAATGCTTATTTCAGAATTTATAAAATTATCTAAAGAAGAATTATACGCAATTCGCTGGCATATGGGAGGTTTCGAAGCCAAAGAAAATCACAATTACATTTCAAAAGCTTACGAAAAATATCCACTTGCTGTATACACTCATATGGCAGATATCATGGCAACATACATATTAGAAGATAAATAATTAGGTGGGATGAAGGGGACAGTCCTTAAAAGGACATTGTTCAACAATTAACTTAAGTTAATTCAAAAATCACAATGTCCTTTTAAGGACTGTCCCATTCATCCCCTTTGTTCAGATTTTACACAGTAAGCACTCCATTTGGTGTGTCTATTATCATAAATATTTCTTCTTCATGTCCATTTTCTGCATTTATATAAATTAAAAATTCATTTTCCTCTACTCTACCTTTAAATTCATATGTTAAAATTTCAGTCTTGAAATCCGTTGGTATTACTGCCATTCCAGCCGACATTATTTCTAAATCAGGATTAATTTTACTTCTCGCCTCTTCTATTGTTATTTTAGGTTTGTTAAAAGTTCTTTCAGTATGACATGAATAATAGCTTTGCGCTTCCATTCCTAAAATTTCTCCATTATCTAAAGCAACCTTTACTTTAATCAAATCCGGATAGCAAATCACATCATTTTGTTCATAAGCAAAGTTTATGGTTATACAAGAGCTTTGTTTTATATAGTAAGTTTCCTTCATATTTTCTATTCCTTGCATATTTAAATAATCTTTTGCAAGCATTTTTGCATACTCTGTTGAAATTTCTTCCGCAGCAGGAATTCTATTATTCATAAACCAAATGACTTTTCCACCTTGAGTTGATACGTCAAAATATGATGTCGAACCATTAGTTAAATCTAAAGTGAAATTATGCACAGGAATATTTGCATCACTTACACCATCATAAGTCATTTTTGCAATTGCATCTTTATAAATATATTGATATATAATTTCTTCTGCTTTTTTATTATCTACTTCTCCACTTCCCAACCCCAAAGGATTAGTACTTGTCATATGTTCAGAAAAAGGTCCATCATAAATTAATCCTGTATAATCTTGCATATTTTCTTCTATTTTTCCAAAACTATTTTGCGAAATATTTGCAACTTCTTGGGCAAATTCTGAATTTTCAACTTGCTTTGTTAATTCACTCCACGAAAGGCTTCCGTTATTCATATCTAAAACAATTTCCACAAGCGTTTGATTCATTATTTTAGAACGCTCATGTAAATCTTTTAAATTATTAAAATCTTCATCAGTTAATTTTTCACCTTCAATTGTTTTCTTAGAAAGTGCATATGAATAATCGCTTAATTGATTTAAATATTGTAAAACTTTTTCAAGAGAAATATGTGTAATAGGAATTTGTGAAAGTGAACTTTGTGCAAGATCTGCTTTTCTCCAAATTTCAGTTAGTGTTTTAGCAGAATATTCTGAAGAATTAGATATTTGAGCTTTCGCTAACAGCGTCTCAACATTATCCATGTAATCAACTAAGTCATATAACGACCTTGAATAAGATGATTGTAAAGTTTCTACGGTTTTATTATTTTTAATTTGCAAAAAGAAACATAACAAAACCAGAATTAAAACAAGTATAAAAATAATTCTTGTTGCATTCACATTGTCTATCGTTTTGTAAAAAAAATTATTCATATATAACCTCCACATTTAAACTAATTATATTTTTAACCAAATGTGGTAAATTATACATGCAAAATGTACTTTTTAGGACTGTGCCTCATATCACGCGGGACACTCCTAAAATAAAAAAGAGATAAGAAAAATTTAATTTTCTCATCTCTTTTCTTTATTGTTTTATTATACATTCTAATTTTATATCGACATTTCTTTCAAACATTGTAAAGAAAATATCATTCATAATATCGGTAACTATATTCACTACACTTCCTACTGATTTGTATTTGCAAGTTACTTCATACAAATTTTCTTCGCGCAATAAAACTTTTATGTTGTTATTATATAACTCATTTAAAACCATAAGTTCAATATCTGAATTATATACCTCTTCCATTATTTTTTCTGGTTTACTTCCAAACTTTAAAGCAATTCGTCCTAATGGTGAAATTATATATGCACGTTCTTCATAATTTTTTATATTTTTCTTAACTAGTTCACTAATATTTTCTTGCAAATCCATATACGTAAAAGATACTTTGCAAAGTCCCTCTTCTAAAAGCGCAGAAGCCTCAAAATATGAATTTTCATTTATTATTCGACTAACATTACCAAGTTCGAATTTTTCAACAAATTCAGCTAAATATTCGCCAAATTTCAATATAAAATTACCTATTGCTACCGCATTTCGTTCATTATCATCTTCGATTAAATCAAAATCTGCATATTGTTTCATATAATCTGCATGAGTCAAAAATGGATCAACATTATTTGTAAGTAATTTTATATATGTCGGAATATCATAAACGTTTCTTAAATCGATTGATTTTTGATTACACCACTTTACAAATGAGAATGCATTAAGTGCATATTTAATTGGTTTTTCTTTTGAAATAAATTTATTAATTAAATCTGATTCAATTTTATTAATACGTACTGCATACGTTTTTTTATCCGCTGTAATATACAATCTAGAAAACAAATCATTTACATATATGCTTACAGCTCCAAAGCTTTCAATTTCAGATAATTTCTCTGTAAATTCTTCATCATCATTAACATAAATAATTTCATTATCATAATCGATTGTAAATTTGGCATGTATTAATGCTTTTAAAAACATTTCAATTTCATCTGGATTTTGTATCGATTCAAGTTCCCCTTCTAATGTTTTTGTACCTGTTAATTTTCCAGAAAGAAAAACCGCTTTGTTCTCCACTCTTATCACCTCGCATTGCAATAATATCATAGAACTGCCCTAAAATCAATTATTGTCAGTGCATAGAATATATTTTTATAAATAAACAAAAAACAACCGCAGATAATTCTGCGGTTGTTTAACTTTATTCTGTTGGATGATCTCCATAAAAATGTTTTGTTCTCGCTTGTTGATTTTTTACATATGCTTCACTATATCCAGTATTTACTTCTCTATCTTCACCAATGTAACTTAATACTGCATTTCTTCTTGCATTACGTCTTTCTTTTAGCATCTCTTCTCTTGTCATACCTTCGAAATATTGTGTTGTTGTATCAAGTTCACCTTCAGTCATAACATTGTAACCTGCATCTGCTGAAGCCTGTGCTAATAAATCTGCTGCTATATCTTGTGTTATCTCTCTTTCTGTCGCATTCGACTCAACTCTAGCTTGAGCAATTCTTTCTTCTAGCTCTCTTATTTTATCTGCTTTTTCTGTTTCATCTTCAATGCTCATAATATCAATTAACTCGTGTGCTGAAACTTCATCATCATAGAAACCTTCTCTTGATTCTCCACCCGACATTCTTGCCATTAATTCTCTAGACTTCTCTTTTAATGGATCATCGTCGGCAATTGAAGAATCTCCAGCAATTTTACTTGCCAAAGCATGTCTTAATACTTCTGGATCTACATTCATTGTTTCTTTTAATCTTCTAGCAACCTCAGAATCGCTGTCATTATCGACAATGTTATCTAAATATTCCATATATTGCTCTGCAGAATAAACACCTGCACTTCTTCTGTTTATCGCTAATACAGATACAGCTAAAGCCTTATCTTCATCTGTTAAATCTTCACCATCTGCAAGTAATGATCTTGCAAAAGAATCTGCTTCTCTTTCCAATTCGGCAGTATCTGCATTTGCACTTGCAAAATTAAGACTTCCTGTTACATTAGACAACTCTCTTAATGTTTCTTCGATTTCTTCATGCGCACTTGTTACTGGATTTGCATATCTTGCTGAACCTCTAAGAGCCATATCTGCAAGTATCATTCTTCTATATTTTTCTTGTTCTTCTGCAGGTAATCCAGCCAGTGTAAATTCCAATCTCATCTTTAACTGACGATCAATTTCAACTGTATCAGTAACTCCGTTTGCAACTGAATTAGCAATTTCAGCTTCAATAGCTGCCATATCATTTAATTGATCTGTTGTTAATTTACTTCCTGCACTACCCATAATTGCATCTCCAATTGGAGTACCTTGAGCAGCTTTTAGTGTGTTAAATGCATCAGCCATTTCTTGTGCACTTCTTGAATTTGGATTGTTAACTGTAGCAACAGCATTTGCAACTCTTGTAACTTCTGCTTTTTGCGCTGCTTTTTGTGCATCTGTTAATGATGTATCCGAATCGATTCTGTTCATTTCAGCTTGAGCTGAATCTAGTCTTAAGCCAGCATTAGGAGCAGCTGTAGCTGAAAACAAACCAAGTTTGTCCGCAACATCTAATTTTGATTGTGCATTCTTTACTTCTGCATTTGTTCTACTAATATTTTGAATTCCTTTTATACCATTTGTAACTGGTGATGTAACGAGCTTACCAGCTGCTTTAACAGCACCAACTGTAGCCATTGTAGCAGCTGCAGTTTGAGTAAGCGAACTCATTGTTCCAGCTTGAGATTCTTGAGAGAATATCTTCTTGATAATATCTTCACCTGTAAACAAGAACGTTGCACCAGTTATTAATAATACGTAATCGTATGCACCCGAAGCATCTTTTGCTGCATAAACAGTACCTACAACAAATACATAAATTATTGCGTGGAAAGATTGAATGAATACGTTTACGATGAACTCTTTATTCCATTTACTAAATGATTGTGATTTTCCGTCTCCAATTTTATCTAGAACATAAAATGTCATTACAATTGGAAATATACATATTAAAAATCCAACCATCATAATTCTCTTGTAATAATGTAGCGCTAGCGTTAATAATTGCCATGATAAAACTACATATGTTAATGCTAGTGCAAAACGTTTTGTTTCTACTGCATCTTTTGCTATTTGAGACATATAGTCTGTTCCACCTTCAAAAGGACTTTCAGTAAAATCTAACGTCTCCATACTATCTACATCTTCATTTTTTATAACCGCTGGCGTACCAGTGTCTATTCCAACTAAGATTGAATCTTTTGATTGTTCTACGGTTTGAACAAAAGCCGTGTTCATCTTAATCACATATTTCATTACATAAGGATAGAAGAATAAAATTATAACACCAGTTACCCAATACATAAATAATGTTTTGTATTGCGCCAAGTTATCACCTGTTGAAGAAAGCATAATTCTAATACCCATGTAAATAATCATTATCATGTACACCATGATAGCAAGCATTCTAAATACTGAATACCATTGATTTATAGTGCCATATAAACCACCACTACCATCACCTTTTGATCCCCAAATCAAAATGGATTCTTTACCGTCTTCTTTACCAATTGCCGAAGCTCCTGGTGGATCCATAAAGAAATCAATTTTCGTATCGGGGTAATGATTAAACACGAAGTCATCTATCGAAACCATTCGACCGCAAGACTAGCGATATAATTTTATTTATAGCATTTGCTAATCCTGTAAGCATTTTAGCTATCATAGACTCGAGCGTTCCAACTTCCTCTTCTTCAGCCTTTGCATAAACCGCAACAGGAGAAAGCGATGTGAATAATATCGCTAATAATAGTATACACCCTATGCACTTAAAAAATTTTAACATCTTCATATCGCGTTTCCTCCTGATATTTTTCTTATGAGTTAGATCCTTGTGAAGCTTTATATTGTTTATAAAGCTCTGATACAGAACCTTTCTCACCTGCTTTAGGAACTGATGTAATTCCTTGATATCTTTCACGTTTAGCAGCTATCGCTTGTTCACGAGCCGCTTCATACGAAATTGGTTGTTGTTTTTGTACTGTTTTTTCCTGTGTAGAGCTTCCGCTAGATTTTGAGCTCTTTGACAATGCACCTTTGACTGAAGAAGCTACTTCTCCACCAATTTTTGTAACAACACCTTTGCCAGCGTTGTATGCACTATCACCCATTTTATATCCAGCCAAACCTACAACAAGTGGATTGTCTTTCTTATCAGCACCATCCATACCCATTGCCATAAGTCCAGAACCTACTGCAAGAGGCATTCCAACGGCTAAATCTACCGCAGCACCTGTTGCAGTTTTTGCAAGTCCACTAAAACTACTTCTTAATTTTTCACTTGCACTAGCCATTTGAGCTTCTGACGCTGCAATCTTTGCTTCTCTTTCTTGTTGTCTAAGCTGTGCAGCAAAAGATTCTTGTAATGAAGCTTCTTCTGCTGCAGTCAATGTTACAGTTCCTCTACTTGCAAGACCAGTAATTGTTTCATGAGAACCATGAGTTCTATGAATTGGAGTATAACCAGTTTGTAATTCATCCGGACTGTAACTTAATGTTCCAAGTAAAACATCATCTTGAGACATATTTTGCACATACGAAATAGAACTATCAACTATATCTCTTCTCTTTGGATCATTTCCTGCAACAAGAGATGGATCATTTAATATTTGAATTCTTACATTTGATTCAATATCTTCTAAATTATATTTCAATCCTGATAACAATTGATTTAATTCTTCATATCCAGGCGATCCTGCTGGGAATGAAGATTTAAGTCTTTTTATATTATCAATATGTGCAAGCATTTCTGATGCTGTATATTGTCCTAAATCTAATTGATTTAAAGCAACTACTGAACAAGAAATTTGGAACAAATTATTTTCATCAATTGAACTTAATTTCTTATCATCATCAGGAAGGTTTGGATTTTCCTTTTTAGCTTTTTCTCTAGCTTCATTTTTCGCATTTTCTACATTACGTCTTGCTAAATCAGTTTCTGCTGCACTATTTATAGGAACTACCCATTTGCCTTCAGTTGATGTTCCTGATGTATCGCCACCAACAACCACAACAGTTGGAGATGATGAAGTTGGCTCTTTGCCCATCGGTGTATATACCGGTTGTTCTTCAGTAAATATTCCTCTTATAATTTTTCTTTCTTCTTCTTTTCTTCCAGCATAAGCCATAATTTCATCACCAAGTGTCAATCCATCTGCATTCTTTCTAAACGGACCACTTGCATTAGTTCCAAATAAACCGTCTGAAATTTTTCCTTTAGTTTCTCTAAATGAATCTGCAACTCTACCTGGTACATTTGGAATTTCATTTATAGCACCAGCAAGTGCCGTAGCGCCATTATCAATTCCTACATAAGTCGTTATTCCAATATCACTAACTTTACCTGGTACAGACTTCACTGTATTAAATGCAGAAACTAATTTTTCTCCAGCCTTTGACCAAGCAGTTTGATCGGCAAAAGCAACTCCTCCAGCTCTCATAACTGTTTGAAGAGCTTCCCTCTCTGACTTTTGAGAACCCAATATAGAATCTGCCAATTGAGATTCTGTTTGCCTTTGTTTTAATTTTTCTGCCATTGAATTTTCTTTTCTTGCAGCTTCTTGCTGTGCTTTTGCCTCTCTTTTTGCTTGCTTTTTATCTGCCATAGCTCTAAGATCTACAAGTTCGATTCTATTATTATACTCTTCACGAATTTCTTTTCTATTTCTTGCTCTTTCTGATTGTTTTTTTGCAATTCTTTCTTGTTTCATTGCGTCTTGTAAATCTCTATTTAAGTCTTTATCAATACCTTTTTCAAATCCAGAAGGACGAGTAAGTTTAACACCACTATCTTTTAATCTAGCTCTATTGTCTTTTAGTTGTTTTGAAATACCAGCTAATTCTTGTGTTGAAGAAGCAAGAGCTTCTAATGCTTTTCTTTCTTTTTCTTGAGCAGCTTTCATCTTTGATGGATCTGTTCCAGCTTTCTTAATATCTTTTCTTGCAGCTTCTAATTCTGATTTTGCTCTATCAGTTTTCTTACGAGCTTCACTTGCTCTATCATAAGCAGTATTTCTGTAACTTTTCTCCTCTGCTTTAGCATCTTTTCTTTTCTTATCAAGATTATATTTTGCATATTTTTCATCTAAAGACTTCGCTTTTTTCATGCTTGATTTAGGAGGTTTAACTAAAATACCTCTGCTTCTTAATAATTTAGCCTCAGTAGTTCTTGCTTGATCGAAAATTTCAATATTTCTTTGAACACCTTTCTCATAAGCCTTGCCCATAGCTTTTGCAACAGATTTATCTTGTCTTCTTAAAGATATTAACGCATCAAGTTCTTGTTTACGCCCAGCGCGATTAACACCCCTATTATAAGCGCGTTCAGCTTTATTTGAAATTCTAATATTTCTTGCTCTCAAACTTTGAATTTCTTCATTTCTTGCTCTCAATAAAGCTTTTGCTTGGCTATCATAAGAAGCTCTATCAGCGGCAGTAGCATTTTTTCCTTTACGTTTTAATTCTGCAATTTCTCTTGCAGTTTTAACTTGAGAACGTTTTGCATCTCTGATTGCTAGCTGTTCAGCAACCTTCATTCTCTTCTTAGCCTCTGCAAATTTTTTGCCTTCTGTTCTCTTTCTTTTTAATTCAACTTTTGCATTTTGATAAGGATGTTCCATGAACTTACTTAAAGCATCTCTTTGATTTAACCTCTTATCATAACGTTTTATACGCGATCTTTGGCTATCTAATACTTTTTGTGTAAGACCCTTGTTATTTAATTTAATACCTCTTTTTGTTAACTCTTGTCTTCTATTTCTTAATTTAGCAATTCTACCGCTATCACTCTTAAGTTCTTTTAGTTGCTTTTGAATTTTTAAATATTGGGCTGAACCAGCTTTACCTTGTCTACCCAATCTATGTAATTCTTTTTCAAGATGAATAATATTTCTTGCATCTAAGTAAGCAAAAGCTTCACGTCTTACAATACCGCCTCTTGCCCAAGTATCTTTCACACCTGCTTTTGCTCGTCTATATGTTCCAACTATACTTCCAGCACCTCTTGCAACTCTTCCTCTTAAACTATTATCTTTAGGTTCTAGTGTTCCACGTGCAATAGCCATTTTTTGAACTGATGGAATTTGAGAGAATCTTCCCGAATATCTGCCGTTTTTTCTAGCAGCATCTCTCTTCTTTCCTGTATTTGCAATGTTTGCAGCACCAGACGATGTTGGCTTCTTAAGTTTCATTTGAGATGCTAATTTTAATCTATTTAAATTCTTTTCATCACCTACAAATTGGCTAGCAATACTTGCTGCAGCAGGATTACGTTTTTGATTTTTTAATTGTACTAGTAATACTTCTATATTTTCTCTGAATTGAACTTCTGTTAAACCTCCCGCTTGCAATGCATTTGCAGCAGCTCTTGCTTTTAACATTTCTTCTAATTGACTAACATCCTCTTCTGACATATTAGAAAACATATCTGCAAGTAAAGCATCTTTTTCAGAGCTGTCTTCCATATTCATTACAGTTAAAATTTGATCTAATGCTTGATTTCTTTCTTCTTCTGTAGCATCTTTATTAAGCGCTGTAGCCGCAGCATCACTCATTGTTTGTGGTGCCGACATTTCAGCGCCTGCATCTGCAGGTTGATTTTGAGTAATCTCTTCATCCAGCATAGCATTCGAAGCATTTAATGATGCTAAAGTATGCTCTCTACCAGCACTTGCAAGATTTCCTATTCCTTGGCGTAATTGACCTACTCTACTATCTTTTCCAACTAATTTACTAGCAACACTTGTTGCTGTAGTAGCTGCTGCGACAGCACCTTTGGCTTGTAACATTGTTTTACCAATACCTTTTGCAGTGTCGCCGCCACCACCATTCATGTGGAAAATACCACGTAACATTTCATCGCCTTTAGAAACGAATGAAAGTAGTATAACCATTAGAAGCCAGTTCTTAGAACCAGATGTACCAAGTTTAGAAATAAACGCCATTCCTATTACATACACAATTGCATGGAAAGAATTCATAAATACGTTTAAAGCAAACTCTTTATACCAATTACCAAATGCTTGAGATTTTCCATCGCCAAGTTTATCAATAGCGTATGAAATCATAACAAATGGGAAACAGACTATTAAAAATAGAATTATAAGTAAACGTTTAAAATATATAACAAGTAAAAGTAAAATTTGCATTACCATTACAGAGAAACAAAGTGCATAAACAAGCCAACCTTTTGACCAACCTTGTTTAAACATCATTGACATGTAATCGGTATTACCTTCACTTTTAAAGAAATCTATTAAACTTTTTAAACCACCTTCCATATCTGACATACCACTTGAAGAAGGGGATGTTGAAGGATGAGTTATCATGTCACCCAAAGCAGCTTGATTATAGGTTTTCATCTCATATATGTACTGTACAAAAGTATCATTAATAACTATTGTATATTTCATTACATAAGGGAAGAAGAACAATATGAATACACCTTGCACCCAATATAACAAATATTCTTTATATTTTGCATTTTTATCTGTTCCTGCATTTAATAAAATTCTAATTCCAACATATACAAGAATAACCATGAATGCAACTAACGCAATCTTTGTAAAGAATGAAAAGAATGTATTTACATACGCTCCTATCGATTCACTTGTCATCGGATCGCCTACATACGGATTCCAACCACCCATTCCCGAAAAAATATTTAGTCTAGTGGTTTCAAATTTATTAAATATGATTGTTTCAACAGTAATTACACTGCCAGCAGCAATACTAATTAAGAAGAATAAACCTGTTGCACCAAGTAAAAACACTGTTGAAATAGCACGTTCTAATAAGTTGGCAGGTTCTGCAGTAACTTCATCTTTGCTATCCGCTGCATAAACAGTAGTCTCTACATTAGGAACTGGTAATATGCCAAAGAAACCAATGACAACTGCTAGTCCAAACGCTATTAACTTAGATAAAAATTCCTTTTTCATATTACCATCTCCTTTCTTTTATTATTTTTATTCTTCTCCACCAGAATCATCTTGGAAATTAAACATTGTATCAGATGATGATGAGATATCTAGATCTGAACTTCCACTTGATTGTCTTGTTTGTAATGATGCTTGAATTGAATCTTGTAAAGCAGTTCTTTCTCCAGTTTGTGGTTGTGTATTACCTTGAACAGGTGATGTTGTCGGTTGTACTGGTTGTGTTGGAGTTGCAGCTTCTTGAGTTGCAGCATTTGCATTTTGTGCAGCTTGAGTTGGCGCATTAGCTTGAGCTTGTTTTTGAGCAATCTCTTCTCTATAGCCTTGTTCTGCATCTTTCTTGTCCTTTGGTTTATCTTTTAATGCATCTTCTAGTTTGTTATTATTTACTTTACCAGCAACAACTTTACCAATTCCGCTACCCACTACGAAATCACTAGGGTCTCCACCTGCAGCCAAGCCAACTGTTACCGCAGCTGCAGCACCACCTAAGTTTCTAGCAACTTGACCAGCCATTTTATATTTTTTCATTCTATCATTACGTTTCTTAATCTTATCAATCTTCTTATGTCTAGCTTCTGATTTAGCAGCAGCCTTAGCTCTAGATTCTTCTAAACGTTTTTTTGCATCATCAACATTACCGCCACGAGCTTCTGTCTTTTTAATTTTGTTTTCTTTAGCTGCTAATTTTATATCAGCTCTTTGATCTTGTTTTGCAACTTTAGCATCAAGAGCACCATTCTTAGCTTTTGTCTTTTCATCTATACCTTTTCCATTTAATCCTTGTGTTGCAGTCTTAGCAATAGCTACAGCTGCAGTAGCTGCTGCTGCACCTTTTACTGCTGATGTCGCTAAGTTTGATACTGTGCTTCCTTTTAATCCTAACATTGACTTAACAATTGCCTCCATTGGGAATATTGCTGATATAGCAAATATCAAAATTAACCAGTTATCTGGATCAGCCTCATATATACTCAAACCTGTTTCTACTAAAGATAAGTATAACAATGCATGTATAGACTGAATGAATACATTTATTAAGTATTCTTGTACCCATGTTTTAAATGATGCAGGTTTGTTTTTACCCAAGAATTGTTCTATCGCATACATCATCATTACAAGTGGGAATATTATAATTAATACTGCAACTGTTAATAATCTCTTATAGTATAAGAACATTAATAATACTAATTGATAAATTAATATGTACCATACTGCCACAAGTACTAATCTATATGTTTTTGATGCTCTTGTTTTCATTGCATTCTCTAAGTCTAAATTCTTTGTGAATATCGCAAGTGCATCTTCCATTTCTTCTAAATCTTTTTGTAATTGCCAATATTTTTGCCATAACGCAATACGCTCGTTAACAAGATTTTGAATTTGATTTGCTATATTCATATACTTAAGCAATCTATCTTTTAATCCTGCAAACCACGCTTTTACCTCTTCTTGAGCTTTTTCAACCCTTTCATATTCTTCTAATAGAAGTCTTCCTGCTTTATCTTCATCAAATGGTTCGTCAACACCAAACCAACTTGCTATTTTATTTCCTAGACTTGCTAAACCTTTTATGAAATCAGCGATTTCTTTTAATCCTGCTTGGTAAATTTCTAACGCACCATTAACAACAGTTTCAGCCGCACTTATTCCAGCTCCTATGGTAGAATCCAACATTCCTTGGAAAGTTGCGAGAGAATATTCTGTTCCTCCCAGAGATATTCTCGGATTTGAAACTACTGCACTAGCACCATCCACAAATTTCTTTTCTTTTCCCATTTGATTAACAATATCCACATAACTAGTTAGGGTAAAATCGTCATTTAATTGAGTACCTTCCACCCCATTAAAACTTAAGTCAAACTCTATTGTATTACCAAGAGCATCACCAAAAGCTTTTCCTATTTCAGCTAAATCCAGCGCTGCATTACTCCACCAAGTGTTCATGGCAGCTAGATTTGCTTCCATCTCACCACTTACTTGACCTAATGCTTGTGCTGCGTCTACCCATTCTTTTTGTGTTTGGTCAATATTTTGTTGTAACCAATCTAAGAATGAAGTTTCTGAATCTTCACCAATTTGATAATCTTGTGCCCATTCATGGCTTGCTATAAAGTCTGCATTATATACTGAGTAAATTGAATATTCACTGTTGTCTCTAAATATTTTTACAATTGCATTGTTTAACTCTATTACGTATTTCATTACATATGGTCCAAACATTAGCATTAACACTGCTATAATCCAACCAGAAATCATTGCTGGGAATTTCTTTTGTTCTGGAGTTCCACTATATAGCACTATTTTTATTGCTATTGCCGGAATTAACAAAATCATTATTATAATCGCAAATTGTTTAAATGCATTAAACCATGCGTTAATTACCTTTGAGAACATATCAGTGTAAACTCCACCATCTGGCTCAAAGAAATCTAATTTTGTTTGTTTATATTCATTAAATATCAAAGCATCAATACTTAATTCTGATCCACCATCCATTAAACCGATGGCTCCTCTAAATACTGAACCTATTGATATTAAAAGTTTCGATACTACTTTTTCTATTGGGTTTGCATCGCTTCCATCTAACCCATCTGAGGAAGGACCGTTGAATACATACGCAAATTCTTTAATATCAGGAGCAGGATATGTTACTCTATCTACTGTCTCCTCATTGAAGTTAATCATTAATCTTGAATTTTCAAGTTTTTGCGCACCAACAACACTATATGCTGCTGGTGTAAGTGTATACTCACCTGTAACTAAATCCCAAAACCACATACCAGTCAGAACATCCCAAACCGTTGTACCTTTTTTCTCTTTAACAGTTATTGTTACTTTATCTTCGATTTGTAGTGCTGAGAACTTAAATAAATCTTTTGCCTCAACATCTCCTTCAGCAAAATCGGATACACAGAATACGAATGCCGTAGGATATGAAGCTGCAGTAGCCGCTACTGTATTAGTAGAGATTGTTGTGTTTCCTAAACGTTGTTCAAATAACCAATACTTATCTGAATCAAATAATGTTAAAAATGTACCATACGCTTTATCTTGATGAAATAAAACTTTAGAATAAATATTGAAAAATGGTGGCGTATATCCAAGTTCTTCTGATTTATCATGATAAATCGCTCCTGGCTGCGCATAAGTTTTTCCAGTTGTTTCATTTTCTGGAGTAACTGTATACCAATTACTTGCACCTTTTTTCATCATACCTATTTTTTGAAAAACTAATTTCTTATCTTCGGTAACTTCTTCTATCATATACTTTCCATATATGTAGTCTGAATCACCAGTATTTTTTAATTCAAAATAGAAAGGATATGCTAAATTATCTGCACCAGAATAATCCAAAATAATTTTATCTGTTGCTAAATCAAATATTAAAGGTTCTTTTTCATTACCTTTTGGTTTTTCCGTAGTTCCATCATCATAATAATATCTTTTATCCTCTGCATTATATGTTATCGTAACTGTTGTTTTCGCAGCAAAAGAAGTTGATGGTAATATGCATAGGTTACCAGCAAACAGAATTATAGTTGCAAATATTAACTTAAATATTAAATTACATCTCCTTTTCATATTTACCACTTCTTTCTTCAGCGATTTGCTTCAATTATTAATAACATTTTTATGATTTAGAAATTGTATGTTCATCAATATAGTTCCAATAAGCTTGTTCTGCTTTTGTTTTACCTTTCGTAGCAGCAACTTTTGCCATTTCTGCCAAAGCTTGTCTGTATATTTCTTGAACTGATTCTCCTTGTTTTCCAATGATTTCATCTGGATTTAAGTTTGGTGGAATACCTGTTCCCTCTGCTAATCCTAAAGCGCTATCTAATTCACCATTTTTAATTTGTTTTGATACTTTATTTCCTTGCGCTTTTTGCTCTATCTTATTAGCAACAGCTGCAACCGGTTCTGCAATAACTCCACCAACAGCTTTACCTACTGTTGCAGAAGCAAGAGTATTAGCTGCTATACCAGAACCAGTATCGCCTTTTGATAAACCATATGTTGCAGCAACAGCTGCACCAGTTATTTTTGCTGCTCTACTAATAGACTTAGAAGCAAAACCTCTCTTAAGTCTTCTAGCCATGGCACTTTGTAATGCAGTATCCCTTGCAGCAGAAGTATCACCTTGTACTGCTGGACCTACACCTGCCGGATCATTCCCCTCATAAGAACCAGTTCCTGCAGTATTACCTCCAGAAGCAGGATTTGAAGGATCTCCACCCTGTGGTTTTGCTGCATTAGCACCACCATGATTTGCCATGCTTGCTCTTTGCGCCATTCTAGCTTGTATACCTTTTTCATCTTTAGTATCTTGTGCTGAAGCTTTATCTCCGCCACCACCAGCTAAACCACCAACTGATTTTGCAACACCATAAACAGCAAGACCAGTAGCTGCTAAATCACCAATTGTGTTAGCTGAAGATTTAATTCCAAAGATATTTCTTAAGATTTTTTCACCTTCAAATAAGAATAATACTGAAATTATCATAAATAGCCATTGACTATCATCATTTAAATATCTTTCAACACCCATTGATATAATTACTGCAAACACAACTGCATGGAATAATTGTACTACTACGTTGACAATATACTCCTTAAACCAAATCTCAAATGATTGTGCTTTTTTGTCTCCCATCTTATCAATAACATAAGTCATAGCAACCAATGGGAATATAGTTATTAAAAACGCAAGCATAAATGCACGTTTATAATACATAAATAATATTACTAACATTTGACCGATTAAGATAAAATACACCGCAACTAAAATAATTTTCTTTTTGTATTGCGCGTACAATCTTAATCTCATCATTGAATCTCTTATTGTTCCGGCATCAATTGTTGAACCTGCAGTTGTATCTTCTTTTACCATCAATTCAACGAAAGCAGTTTCTCCAAATGTATCGTTTGCGTCGCCAAAATCTAATTTTAAAATTCCTGGATTAGAAACAACAGCATCTGCATCTCCTTGAGCAAAATCAGAAATACTTTGTATCATTGTGTTGTTTATAACAACTACATATTTCATTACATATGGGAAGAATACAAGTATCGCAACACCAACAACCCACGAAACTAAACCTTCTTTAAATTTCGCTTTTTGCTCACCTGTACTACTAAACATTATTCTTATGCCAACAATAATCAAACACATCATGTAAACGATTATTGCTATTTGATTAAAGAAGCTATACCATGGGTTAACAACTTTAGCCATCATTCCTGAAACTGTACTAGCACCTGCAGGAATATTCCAGTAATCTATACTTACTTTATCAACCTTGTTATAAACCAATTTACTTGTTGTAACTACTTCTCCAACACTTTTAGAAACTATGTATAAAATACCATCACCAAGCGGTAATAATAATTCAACTAAAATTTCTTCTACTAATGTTGCAACTTGGCTTGCAGTATCAGTTACCCAAGCCCAAAGTTTTGCAAGAAATCCCTCTTCCTTATTAGATGCCGTTTTAGTCGTTAGAGATATATTTCCACCATCATGAGTCGTACCATTTTCTTTTACTTTAAATGTAAATGTATCACCTTCTGAAAAATCTTTGAATTTTTCCCCAAGATTTATCATGAAGTTTCCCGTTGATTCATCATAAACTACATTTCCTGAAATATTAAAAGTATACGAAACATTATTTTTATCAGTAATAATAATAGTTCCTGTTGATGCATCCGTTGTCCCATCACTAAATGAAATAACCCCCGTATCTTCATCTCTTGAGAATTTAAATCCTGCTAGATCATCATCACTTGAGAAAACCATAGCACTTTTATGTTCTACTAAATCCGGATTTTCACCATCTTCGGTTACAATAGTTTCCTTAACCATTTCAGGTGCAGCATATACTGAAGACATGAAGCAACAAACTACTAGTATGATGCACAATATTAATTTCAATTTTTTATTCTTGTTCATTGCTTCATCCCCCTTCTTTTTATCTTAAATTCTATTTTTTCATGAACTTACCAGCAACGCTTCCAACGGCACCTTTGATTTTATTGATACCGCCTTTAGCACTCTTCATTACATCATCACCGGTCTTTACAGATTCTGTAGCAATTGCATTTATAATTCCTCTTAGAATTTTTTCTCCTGTAAACACGAAATTAATAGCAACAATCATCAAGAAATAATTAAGCTTCGTTGGTTCATTACTTTGTAATATATCTAATAATTGACTCATTACTACACCAGTAATTATTCCATATACAACCGCATGTATTGATTGTAAAAATACGTTTATAAAGAATTCTTTTGACCATGCGCTTATTGCTGATTGCTTACCGGTAATAATTGTTCCTGCTATGTATTCAAATAACGTTATTGGGAATATTGCTATTAAGAAAGCAATCATCAAATAACGTTTGAAATATATAAATATAAATATCAAAAGCTGAATTAACATGATGTACCATAAAATAACGTAAATTAGGTAAGCTGTTATACCTGCCATCGCACGCATCATTCTCATAATGTCACCTTTTGATTGATATGTTTCAAGTCTATTGATGTATGCAGCTGTTGCTTCTTCGCTTCCTAATGTTAAAACATACGAACTTTGTGTAACATATTGAGGACTTCTAAATTCAATATCATCATGTCTTAAATCAGACAATTCACCAACATACGAATTAACAAGTTCATTACCACCATTAAATGTACTTTCTATCATTCTTATAATTGCTTCATTTAAATTAAATGCATATTTCATTACATATGGGAAGAAATAGAAAATTGCAATTCCTATTATCCACTTAACAAGTAATTCTTGTGCTTTCGCTTTCTTGGCAGGTCCACCAAGCATTGTCATAATACCAACAACTATAAGCGCTATCATGAAAATTATTATCGCCATTTGACCCAACAGTGCATACCACTTATTAACTGCAACTTTTACATATCTTGTTGGACCAGCTTCACTTGGATTGATTGAATCATCAAAGAAGTTAGCATTAAGCGAATCAACTTTATTAAATACAATTCTTTCAACTGTAACTTCTTCACCAAGTAAAAATGTAAGATACTCCATCGCGTAGTCACCTACGGCCAGACACATTTCACTGATCGACATTTCAAAAGCATTGGCTTTTCCAAATTTATCTCTCATTGCTCTTTGTTCGTCAGTAAGTTGTGCCGCAAATACTACGGATGAAAAAGATAGGACTGTAGCAACAATCAAAACTATCGTTATTAATTTATATAAAATTCTATTTTTCATTTGCCACACTCCTTTCTCCTTCAAATTTTCTTTACGGGACGACCAATCTAAATTGATCGCCCCGTTATTTTTATTGTTCGTTTGCTCTTTGTTGTTCTGCAATTTTGTTAACGTTAGTTTCAATGAATTGGAACTCACGTTGTGTTGGACGAATTTCCAAAATCGCGGTTTCATTTCCAACCTTTAAAAGACCTTCACCTCTTGAAGCTGTTAGCAAGTAGTTTGCTTCACCTTCAGAAAGTTTAAATACTTCTTGGATATATTGAATCTCTGATTTATCTTGCGCTAAGAATAACTTTGTATCAGAAGATGTCAAAACTGATTGAGCTTCTTTACTCTCATAGAAGTCTTGGAACTTTTGTGAAATAACAGCTAGCGAAACGTTTCTTTTTCTAGCACGACGAGCCATTGTATTTAAGAAGTCTACCGCTTCTGGATAAGGAAGAAGCATCCATGCTTCATCGACAAGCACTCTCTTTTTCTTAGCTTTACTCTTATCTTCCGAATTCTTCTTAACGTATTTCTCCCAAATCCATGAAAGTAAGATTTGTTGTGCTAGTGGTCTAGCAAATCTTTCTTCAAGTTGTGAAATATCTAAGTTGATAAATGGAGAACCTTCTAAAAGTTCGAATGTTGATTGTCCATCGAAGTAACCCATTTGTCCATCAAATTCTCTTACGTATTGTCTCATAACTTTAATTAAATAACTAAAGTGGAATTGATAGTCAATGTTATCATTTTCTTCTGCTTTTCTTAAAAGTCTTCTATACCATGAACCAATAGTTGGTAACTCTTTCTTCTTTCTTGTTAGTCTTGAACCAAATTCAAGATTATCATCTGCGTAGATACTGTTTGGATTATTGTTAATACCAAAAGCTTGATATTCTTCACCAACAGTTTCAGCAATAATCTGTTTTGTAATTTCATTAACTTCTTCAGATCTTGTACTACCTCTTGCCATTGTTACAAGTACGTTTGTAACGTCTTCAACTTTATTTTCGATATTTAATACTGTTCTTTCTTTACCTGTAATTTCGTCTTTTGTTATTTCAGGTTCAACATCGAAAATATTGATAATTGTTTGTGATGTTGGGCTTATTACTACGTTTATTCCACCTAGTGATTCAGCAACAACACCATACTCACCTTCAGCATCTAGTGCCAAACTCTCAATTCCCATAAGAACTGATGAACGGGCAGTGATTGTTTTGATTGTAACACCTTTACCAGCACCAGATTTACCGAAAATAACCATGTTATAGTTAGTAAGTGATGGATGGAAGTTGTCATACAAGATTGGAAGTCCTGTTTGTTTGTCAAATCCAAGAGGAATACCGGTTGAGTGTCCTATTTCTGAAGAAATGAATGGGAATACAGTTCCCATTGAACTTCTATCAAAAGTATGTCTTTTTGTCATTCCGTTTTTGTTATATGGTAGGTTTGTCTTAAATGCATCTTCTTGAATTGCCCATGCTGTTTTTATATTAATCAAATTCTTTGACATTTCCATAGTTAAAAGTTCAGACATTTTATCTAACTCTGTAAGATCATAAGAGAAAATTGTACAAACAATTGATGATTCAAAAAGTTTATTGAATCCAGCTGCAATTTCATCTCTTACACGTTCTGCTTCTAAACGTTTATCTTCGATAAGTCTTTCTCTGTTGATATCTCCACGTTTTTGAGCAACGATTCTTTCTGATTCAAGCGAGATGATAATTTTATTCAAACTATTTTGTGATGTAGCTTCACTTATTGGATTTATAAAAACCGATGTATTAATATCTCCAAAGTTATACATCGCTCTTAAGAAATATGGGAAAGTAGCCATTCTAGGAAGCCCTGCTACATAATGGCTTCTTGCATATCTTACGTTACCACCTGACATAATTGCCATGTGATTTACCTCTGATGCATCAATACCTGACGGAGCAATCAAGTCTTTAATTGTCTTTTTATTACGAACTAGATTGTTGTACTCTTCTTCTTGTTTTTGTACTTCTAAACTATTATTTGTTGCATCAACATTTGCAGGAGCAGTTGCTGTTTTATTATCTTTTTTGCCAAACATATTATACACCCTCCTTTAAATCATCTTCTGTTACTTCACCTTGTAATTCGATGCCCGATGAAGTTCTTACCATTTCGGCAGCTTGATCAACATCAATAACAGGGTTTTTCATTTGCGAGTTCAAATCTGTAAGCGCTATATCTACAACCGCAGGATCAAATTGATCACTGTTATCTAAGATTAATTGCATTGCTTGCGCTTTTGCAGAATCATTAAGTTCTTCCTCGTAAGTTAAATCATTGTTGCTTCTTAATCTATCAACCGCTTTCTTAAGTGCAAGTTCCGCATCTGCTACCGCTTGCTCTCTTACTGCGTTATCAATAGCAATTTGTTTTTTCTCAAGAACATCTTGAGCTGTAGAGTATAATCTATAAAATCCATTTTCAATAGCTTTATGAACATTGTATACGTCAGCATCATCTTTGTTGTATGCAACATATAACATTTCAGCAAGTTCATTAGATTTCATAATTTGTGCATCTACGCCACATGGCATAAGAGCACCAGCTATACTTCTACATCTTGTATATAATTCTGAATAAGCTAAGTTGTGTGCTTCTTCTTTTGTAAAGTTAGTTTGAAGTCCTAACTCAGATGCGTAATATGAAACTACTATGTAATATTTTCTTTGAAGAATATTTTTGTTCATACTCATCTTTTCAACATAGTTGATAATATCTGCACCATACTCAATTAGAATTCTCTTCTTTCTAACTTCAAAATCTATTGCATCTTTCTCTTTTAGAGTAAGTTTATTTGCTCTTTTCATATTGTAAGCTGCAGCTTCAGATTTTCTATACTCTTCAGTTAATGTTTCAAGTCTACCTTTATAAGCTCTGATACCTTCTTCAAGATTTAAAGATCTAGCTTGAACATATAATTGAATTGGATATTTTAAAGTATTTAAGAAATTTCCAAAACCTTCTTCAACAGCTAACATTTCAGTTTCTGACATAAGATCGTAGTTGATACCTTGGCATTTCAAAGCCATAACAAACTTGTTTCCATTATCTTGGATAATCATGTCATCTTCAATCTTGTCAAACTCCATAAATTTTAATACATCTGCTCTATTAAAGTTTGCTTTAGCATTTCCTTTATTTTGAGCCTTAGCACTATTATCTTCAAGTCTATCTGCGTTTCCTCGTCCCATCATGAAAATTAAAACGATAATTCCACCAAATGCTATTCCTAGAAGTACAATTATGACTTGAATCAGTAAATCCGCTTCACTTCCTAGTATTGACATGTATTAACTCCCTCCCATTTTCTTTAGTTTTTTGTTTATTTCTTTTGTGCTTCATCTTTCGTATATCCCTTTTCTCCAGGATCATAAATATATATCTTTCTATTTTTCTTGAAAGCGATATACTTTACGATAACACTTTGAACTAAGTCGCCACCAACTTTTTTAAACAACGAAAAAGCTGTTGAGTCTGGAATTTTTACTTGACCTATAATGAAACCAACCAATGCGAATAATCCAAGTATTATCCAACCAACAACAGTAGCTCCCAACTTATCACAAATAGAATAGAAAAACGCTCCAATTGCAATACCAATCAAAGTGCCGACAAACCCCTTAGGAGTAAATATAAGCAAAATACGAGCATCACCATCTATTTCTCTTGGTATTAAATGTGTTCCCATTAATTGCACCTCCTACTCTATCACGGAATACACCTATTTAATAATATTATACCATACAATCCTTGAAATGAGTAGAAATTTGTCACTTTTTTCGCATTTTTACACAAATTTAACGAAATTGAAATATAATTGTAAAAACCCTTGAAAATACTGGCTTCCGCAGGTTTTCAAAGTTTAAATATACTCATCTCCTTTTTCACTACATTGTAATATTTTGTTTCAAATTAATAAAAACCTTAGGGGAACACAAAAATCACGTTTTTCATCAAAAAATCTTTTAAGTTTCAACTAAAATAATTTTTACCTCAAATCTCATCTTTTTTGAAAAAACAAGCAATAAAAAACACCCGAAATTACTTTCGAGTGTTATCTCTTATTTTTATTATTCTATTATGGTGTACCCCCACCAAATCCGGCAGCACCTTGCGCAGCGTTAATCAAGCCTGTAGCCAAACTATTAGAGCCAAGACTTCCGCCGCCAGCAGCAACGCCAGCTACGATATCCGCAACAACTGATGCTGAAGCTATCAAAATGCCACCAATCAAAAAATTAATTGCACCTTGTTTTAAAGTTGCTTTTTCATTTGCGGCAGATAACGTATATTTAATACCAATATAAATAAACATTCCAAAAGCTATCGCATAACCTATCCATGCAACCGCATTAAGAATAACTGGTAATTTTCCTTTTAATTGATCTACAGAAGTACTAGGAGTAGCACCTCCAGCTAAAACAACGGAATTTAACATTGAAATTAAGCATAGAACTGTCAAATAAATTCTCATAAACTTCTTCATATTCGTCACCTCCCACATACAAGAAAAGTGCCCTTATGAGGCACTTCTTTTGCTTGTTTTTGATATAAAGCTATATAATTAAGAACCGATTTTCGCACCGATATCAACAAATGCTCCTACTAGAGTAGATGCTGCAGCTACTAAAACCGCACCAATTACATAGTTAATAGATCCTTTTTTAAGGTCAGCTTTCTCGTTTGCAGATGCCATCATGTATTTTATACCAATGTATAATAACATAGCTACAGCAATAGCATAACCGAACCATCTAACCCAACCCAAAGCATTACCTGCTACATTATCAATTGTAGAGTTTGATGGAGTTTTAATAGTTGGAACAGCAAATACTGTTGCACCCATTGACATTAACAAAACAAAAGTTAGCACTAAGCTCATGATTTTTTTCATTTTCTTATTCATACCTTTTCACCCCCTGCTTATGCTTATTTTAATCTTCTAATACTATTTTGTCAATATTTAATAGCTAAGTACTGGCTGATCGATTTGTAGCACTCCTATTATAAATTTGCCTATTGTCGCTCCTCCAAAGCATATAAAAGTACCTATTACCCATGGCAAAACCGCCATTTTAGCGTTACTTTTCTCAACTGCAGATGAAGTAACATACAAGATACCTATATGGATGCATTTTCCTACGCAAACAGCAGCACCAACTAAAAACAAAATCTCAGCAATTTCTGTTAAGCTACCTGTTACAGCTGTACTCAAAGTTGGCTGTGCACTAGCAAAAACTTTGCTCATCATTCCACAGAAAAATAGTGAGTACGTAAACATATTAACAAAAAATCTCTTTAACTTCACTTTTTACCACCTCCAAGTACTCTTCTACATTTGATTTTAACATAATTTTAGACTTTTCTCAACATTTTGTTAACAAAATACCCGAATTACTATTCAGAAATCTTCGAGAAAATTTCCCAAAATGCAGGGAACATTACCGAAGCACCTGCAATTATAATAGCACCGATGATAAGTCTAATAGATGAATTCTTAAGCTCTGCCTTTTCATTTGCAGCAGACATCATATATTTTATACCTGCATATAAAAACATACCAATTGCGATTGCAACACCAACATACTTAACAATACCCAAAACTTCACTAACCATCTTGTTTATATCATTATCAGTTATTGTTGGGGTAACTTGAGCTCCTCCAAAAACTTCTCCCATTATACTACCAGCTGCCAAAACAGGAGTAGCAAAAGTACCTAAAATCAACATCATTGTCATAAATAGTGATAAAAATTTACGCATCATTTTTTTCTTCATAAAACCACCTCTTGTCAACATAACATTCTTATAAATATGATAAAATACTTATCGAAAAAAGTCAATATTGCAATAAAAAAGCAGTAAGCTTATAACTTACTGTTTTTTGGCGGAGATGCAGGGATTTGAACCCTGGCACGCCATGAGGACGCCTACCGGATTTCGAATCCGGACCCTTCAACCACTTGGGTACATCTCCAAGACCTTAATTAGTTTATTCTTTCTTTTTTTCCTTGTCAATGGTACACCAAGTATTTTAATTCTTCAAAAAGCAACAGGCCCGACAGCTAACACTGCCAGGCCTGTTATTGGTTCAAAGATTATCGAGTTCGAATTTTTCACCACAGATACACTTTGCAGAAATCGCCGTGCCAATACTTGTAGGTGTAAAAATAACTGAAATTTCACCTCCACAACACGAACGACTGGGTCTATCCCCTATTCTGCATTTGCACTTGTGAGTTTCAGCCCAATTTTTAATAGACTCATACTCTTCTTCTGTCAAAGAAAATTCTCTTCTGGTAAACATATCCTTAACCTTTCTTGTATGAATTAATAGATTTTTCGACCAGCTTGAACGAATAACTCTTTCACCTTGGCAACCTTCTCATCTGTTTCCTCTTTGAGCGCTATCGAACTTTTCAAAATATCCGAACGTACCGAATCAGGAATCTTAATGAGTATACAAACCCCACGTTTATCAAAGGTTGTCAAAATCACATTAGATTTTAATGCGTGCGAATACCCGGCAAACATGACATTGTAATTTCGCATCGGCTCGAAGTCGAAAACAACACCTTTCTCCAACACCCCATCACGTTCAATATCTGCTACAATATGTGTTTTTACGCCTTTTTCTGCGTACTCCCAGCTCTTGGCAATGATCGTATTTTCCTTCTGAGCTTTGATTAAAAAGTCCAAATACAGATCATGAGCTTCTTCATAAGGATAAAAAGTTCCTTTAGCGGTTACAACGCCTTTTTTAGTAACTTTTGCGACAAGATTAGTGCTCGTTGCAAGTTCTTCATTTTCTTTATCTAAGTACCCTACAATAAGCAAATCATCATCAAGTTGCTTACCGCTGAAAATGTTGAAAAAAGCCATTTTGTTGTTGCTTTTGGCAACCCACCAATCTGTAATTTTTGATTTTTTTAGTCCTGTAAACATATTACCTCCACAGATTAGACAGATTTACCAAGAAAAAATCGCTTAATCCTTTGAAGCACATTTTTCTTCGGTTTTCTTCTCTGAACATTTGGGACTGCTTCGCCAAGCTCCTCAGGCGCCTTCGGTTCTTCGCCGATTGGAGCAACCAAAAGTCTCATGCATTTACCATCACTTGAAATTTGAGAACGAATATTGTTTGCGACAATATCAGTGATTTCACCACTCATCATCTTGTTCATGATATACGCATGATATAAATCCATAGGCTCATGATCAATCTCGCCTAAAACGCCATCATCATTCCGATAGAAATAAAACTGATTTGGCGAATCCGTTTCCGTCAACGTGTACGTTCCATCTGATACCGCAAGATATTCCTTTGACATATCTATACCTCCTAAAATTATTTTGAAAGACAAAATTTGTTAACATATTTGCGCCATTAGTATATCATCTTTTGGCTAAAATTCAAGATTTATAAAAGTCAAAAAAGATAGTTCTAAATCAAAGATTAAAACTATCTTTTTTATTATGTTCGTAGCGAGGAATCGCTCCAGCCGTTCGAGTTCTGCTCGTTACAGATGGGGTGTATGGATGTCTTCTACTTTCTTGAATTTTGGAGCGGGTAATGAGAATCGAACTCACATCTCGGGGTCGGAAGCACCGCATTCTACCATTGAACTATACCCGCATTTTAACAAATATTCATTTTAATCATTAGTTTATTAATTTTTCCACTATTGCATAGTAATCTTTACACTTATAAATATTATATCAAATATCTTTAAATATTACTTCTTTTATGCAAAAAATAAAGGTCAAGTTAACACTTGACCTTTTTGGTAGCGGGTGTCGGAATCGAACCAACGATCTACCGGGTATGAACCGGTCGCTCTAGCCAACTGAGCTAACCCGCCATCTGCGAACAAGAGTATTATACGAAAACCAGTAATAATTGTCAAGAAAAATTCATAATTATTACTTTTATTTTCGACTCCTGTATATGTATTAAAAAACACCGAAGTTTTTCGGTGTTTTTGTGGAGCGGGTGATGGGAATCGAACCCACACAATCAGCTTGGAAGGCTGAGATTCTACCATTGAACTACACCCGCATTTCCAACTGCTTTTTCATTATAGCAATGTGATTAATTATTGTCAAGAATTATTTTTTAAAATATTAAAAAGTTTTTAAAACAAATTACAAAAACCTCTAAAACTCTTGTTTTAAAAGCTTTTAGAGGTTTTTCATCCCTATTATTCCTTTATACATTTTTCCCAATATGGACCAACCCTGCACATTATCATATTGGATTAATTCATGCTCTTCTTTATTTAATTTACCTTTAAAAATTTCATATATCGCATTATAAACGGGTGAAATCTTATCAAATTTCACATTTTCTAATATGTTACATTCCCCTCTAAGATGGTGTAATTTTTCCCATCTACATCTTTCCTTCTGTTGAATATACTATTAAATTTCCTATTTTATCAACTACAGTATATGTTTCTTTTATAAATTCATCAAACGCTATTGGTTCTTGATGCATTATATTTTCATCTTTTAATATTAACGCATTTTTCAGCATTTTAGTTTCTTCTATCAAAACATTTTCTCCATCATATCCCAAACTACCATACAGATTCAAATCATATTTATACTGATTTCGTCCAAGCGTAGCCATATAATACGAAGCATCGGCAGATACAACATATACATCGTATCCTTGAGCTTCCTTTTCTAATATATATTCCACAACATCATTTATATAATTTGTTACTTCTTCAGACAAACCAAAATTCTTGTATATACTTAATCTCTCTGGCAAATATGAATTAGCTTTAATGTTATCTATATAAATCGAAACTCCAAGAAAAACCGCTAAAATCGCACAACCAAACGATAAACTCTTCATAATATTTCTTACATCTGCAACAATTCCTAATGCAAAAATTATCAAATAAAATGTTATAAAAATATTAATAATATACCAAAAATTATTAATATTGTTACCAAACATGACTTCAGTACTCGTTTCGGTAACACCACCTGGTAAAGCTGCAAGCCTTAAAAATAACAAAAATAAAGTTGCAAGTAAACTATAAAAAGTATGATTTCCTACAACCTTATTTAAAATAAGTATCATAAGAGGGAATGCCATAATCATACCTATTTGCATGTGATATGAATTTGTAAGCGGATAAATTAAAAACATTAAAAATATCAAATATAAAACTTCTAAAACCATTAGATTATTATTATTTGTTTTTTCATCTTTTACAATTGCACATGCCAAGTAAATAATTACTAACACACCTGTGTACCCAATCGGCATTCCAAACTTTAAATTTTTATTACCAAATTCTAATAATCCACCAAAACAAAAATTAAAGAAATCAACAATTGTATTGGTACAAGCAAAATATGTCATCATTACCGCAAAGACAGATAGAAAACCACTTGCCTTTAGCAAAATTTCTTTTATCGTATTTTCTTTTTTTATAAAACATTTATAAATCAAAGAATATGTACCTGTTGCAAATACTCCAAGTGCACCCACATTTTGTTTTGTAAAAAATGCTATTCCCAAAAACAAACCAATTAACAAATTATATAAATTTTCTTTTTTTGTTGTAATATTTTTGTTTGCATCTATTCTTCTTTTTTCTTTTCGAATTTCAATAAAAATTGCGATAAACACAAACAAAAGTGCAGTTGAATTATAATTAGTTAATGAAATTTGCGAGCATAACAAAACTGACCAAAAAATAAAAATATATGGTGCTAACTTATTTTCTTTATTCATAGTTTCTTTAATTATATTAAAAATAACCGTTGTAATTCCGCCACATACAACTCCAGAATAAATTTGCATACTAATTAAACTATTACCAAATATTTTTATAAACAAAGATCCTATCCAAAAGTATATTGGAGTAACCACTGTCCCAATTTCCGAATACAAATCAAAGCCATTAGCAACTTTTTGTGAAATATGAAAGCACCAAATTAAATCATAATTTAAAGATGCTGCTGTGATATTAGCTAACGTTACAAAAGTTCCAAAGAACAAAAAAACCAAAACACTCTGAAGAAATCTTTTTTTATCCATCTATATTCCCCACTTTATTTAACACATTTCAAAACATTAAATCCTGATTTCTTATCCAGCACTTCGCAATTACCATATAGTTCTTGCAAATATCTAATCGTACTAGGTGCCCCATGCTTTTTATTAATAACTAAGTAAAGCACGCCACCATCATTAAGAGAATTTTTTGCATCGCTATACATTTTATAAATAACTTCTTTACCAGCTCGAATTGGTGGATTTGTAATTATTACATCGTATTTTCCAGAAATACTTGAAAAACCATCTGATTCAATAATATTTACTTTATCTAAAACTTTGTTTTTTTCAGCATTTCTTTTTGCTAAATCTAGTGCTCGATGATTAACATCTAGCATAGTAACTTTTTTTACAGATTCTTTTTTTGCCATACAAATACCTATTGGTCCATATCCACAACCAACATCTAGTACTTTCCCTTCAACTTCATCAATAATAGTTCTAATCAAAAAATCTGTAGCAAAATCAACATGATTTTTTGAAAAAACTCCATTATCACTTATAAAAGTAAATTCGCTATCATTCAATTCGTAAATTAATATTCTTTCTTCAGATTTTGCAGTTGGATCTGCACTATAATAATGTTCCATATTTTTCACTTTCCTTACATTAAAAGTAGCGGAGCGCGTAGGGTTTGGAATCCCCAAACTTTAGCTCTCCGCCTTTTCATATTAGTTTGCTGATATATATCCAGCTGTAGGATTTACATATTTTCCATTTACTCTTACTTCAAAATGTACATGAGGTCCTGTTGCATAACCGGTCGATCCTACAAGCATTATATTTTGTCCTCTTTTTACTTGGTCACCTTTACTTACTAATAATTTTTGTGAGTGTGCATACAAGGTAACAACTCCACCACCGTGATCAATTACAACTGTATAACCATAACCTGATATCCAACCAGCCGTTAAAACAGTTCCATCAGCAGCTGCTACAACATTTTTTCCATTACATCCACTACCCGCTATATCTACTCCAGTATGCATTTTATAAACTTTTAAAACTGGATGTAGTCTATTGCCATAAGGCGATGTGATCGTATAATATCCTGGCAACGGCCATTGCATTGTACCACCTGTATATGTACTTGTCGTAGATGAACTTGCCAATTTTTGTAGTTCTTTTGTTAAGTCATCCGCTTTTTTTTGTAACTCGTCAATTGACTCTTCTAACAAATCTTCCGTCTTTTCTAATTTAGCTAGATATGTAACTCTAACTTCTTTTACATCACTTAAAGCAACTTTTTTTTCTTCAGCTTCTACCTTCTTTTTTTGGCATACAACTTTATCATTTTCTAGTTTAACTTTTTGTTCTTCTATCTCTTGTTTTTCTTCTTTTAATTCTGTTAATAATTGATTGTCATAATCAATTACCGAGTTTAACAATCTATATCTATAAAAGAAATCAGTTAAACTTTCAGCTGAAAGTAAAGTATCCCAGAAAGAAAGCGAACCGCATTTATAATAAGCAACCAATCTTTCTTGTCTTAGTAAATCTTTCTTTTCATATTGTTGCTCAGAGTATTTAATATTTTCCTCTGCAATAACAATACTCGCCTCTAGATTTTTTATATCATTTTCTAAATAAGCAATTTCTGTTTCTGTATTTCCAATTTGCTTATCTAAACTATCAATATCACTCAAAGTTAGCTTTTTATCATTTTTTACGTCACCCAACTCTTTTTCTTTATCTTTAATTGTTTGTTGAGTTGAACTTAAATTGTTCTTTAAAGCTGACTCAGAAGTCGCTAAAACTGTAGATGATAGAATCGTCATTATTAAAATTAAGGATACTATTCTTTTCATTTGTTTCCTCCTATAAAAATTTTAATTACACCTAAACATCCAAATACTTGTTAATAGACATTGAACTACCAACAGTTCCAATACCTGCTGCAATAATTAAAAGAGCTAGTGACAATGTTGGCATCATAGCACCCGTTGAGGCTAAGAAACTAAACATTGCTTTTTGCGCTGCTAAATCAGCAAGTCCACCACACAAGAAACTTGTAAATAAAATTACAATTCCCGCGCTTATTACAGCAATCACTAAACCTTCAATAATGAATGGTGCCTTTGTAAAAGTATCTGTTGCTCCAACATATTTCATTATTGAAATTTCTTTTCTTCTTGCATAAAGCATAAGTTTTATTGAATTCATCATTATGAAACAAGCTGAAACGATTGTTAATATTAAAATTGTTATAGCTAAAACTTTTATTGTAATAGCAACTTTTGCTATAAACTCACTATTTTCATTTACTTGTACATCTTCTTCTTTATCACCGACACCATCTATTTCTCTAATTGAGTTCGCAACATCTTGTGCCATACTCAAATCATGAAGCGGAACAATGAAAGATGCTGGATAAATATCTGCAGGAACACCTTCAGTAATGCCTGCTGGTAATTTTTCTTTTGCTCTTTCCATTGCTTCTTCTTTTGAAATGTATTGCATTTCTTCTTTATTAACGCCAGCTAAATTTTCTATTTTAGCTCTAACTTCCGCAGTTTTTGCTTCATCAATATCTTGTAAATAAACTTCTATTTTTCCTTGTGAATCTTCTACAACTTCTACTAAAGAATTTCCCACTTCATAAGCAACAAAGAAAAACGAAATTAAAAATAATGCAACTGTCATAATAGCAACGCCAGACCAAAATATCTTTTGGTTCTTCACAATACTAACGGCAGCCTCTGAAATCCAATAGCTCAAATTATTTATATTCATTCCATGTACACACCTTTCTTAATGTCACTGCAAACAACACCATCAGATATTGCTATAACTCTTTTTTGCATTTTATTAACAATATCTTTTGCGTGTGTAGCCACAATTACCGTAGTACCTCTTCTATTAATATCATTTAACAATGACATGATTTCCCAAGCATTGTCATTATCTAAATTCCCAGTAGGCTCGTCAGCAATAAGCATCATCGGATTATTAACTATAGCTCTTGCAACAGCAACCCTTTGTTGTTCTCCACCAGAAAGTTGATCTGGATAAGCTTTTGCTTTATGAAGCAATCCAACAAGCGATAAAACATTTGGCACTTGTTTTTTTATTATATTAGGGTTCGCACCTATCACTCTCATAGCAAAAGCAACATTTTCATAAACATTTTTGTCTTGTAACAATCTGAAATCTTGAAAAACAACTCCCATTTTTCTACGTAAATACGGAATTTTATTTCTAGATAAATTCGTAATCGGTTTGCCATTTATATAAATTTCTCCAGATGTTGGTTCCTCTTCTTTTAGAATCATTTTCATTAAAGTAGATTTGCCACAACCACTAGGACCTACGATAAAAGCAAACTCACCTTTTTCTATGTGTAATGTAGTATGTTTTACAGCCTCAGTACCCGTAGAATAAACCTTACATACATCATCAAAATATATCATCATTATCCTCCACAATTTTTTACAAAATTAGTCTTATTCACAGAAATTATATCAATATTGAAAATCAAAAGCAATATTATTAAATGTGAATTTTATTTGTCCAATCTTAGGGAAACAAACTTTAAACCCAAAAAAAGTCTAACTAAGGTTAGACTCTTTTATTATTTCTCTATTCAACTTTTTTAAACCCTTCTCCAATCGCTTCTGCAACAGCAGTAACAATTACAAAAGCTTCCGGATCAATTTCATTAATAGCATCTTTTAATTTAGGAATTTCTTTTTTATTTACTACGCACAAAAGAATTTCACGATTTTCATTAGTATATGTTCCAATTGCATTTATTTTAGTAGAAGTTCTTTCTAAATCGCTGTGAACGTACTTAGAAATCTCTTCACCTTTTTTAGTTATAATAAACATCGCTTTGGCATAACCCCCACCAATAAGCATTAAATCTATTATTTTGGCCATGATAAATGCGGAAACAATTGAATATAAACCAATCTCAATATCTTTAAATACCACAGTTAAAAACATAATGATTATTCCATCGACTATCAAAAGGGCTTCTCCCGCATTTATATGTTTTGCTTTTGAAGTAATAAGTTTTGCAACGATGTCAGTTCCTCCAGTTGAACCACCCATTTTATACGTCAACGCAACTCCAACTCCCGAAAGAATTCCACCATACAATGCCGCAAGCATAAAATCTGCCGTTAGCGTTCCTAACATACTTCCAAGAACAGCACCAAAAGAACAAGCCATCATTCCAACAAAACTTCTAATTCCAAATTTTAAGCCAAGTACTTTCCAGGTTATTAAAAAAGCTGGCACATTTAATAAAATTAATGCAATTTCTACAGGAATTTCAAATAAATAATATGCAATTGTTGCTAATCCAGAAAAACCTCCAGTAGTAATCTTAAGCGGAACCAACACATACTCCAATGCTATTCCAAGCAACGTTCCTCCTAATATTAAAACTAAGTACTCCCATAAAGTCTTAAAAAAAGTTTTTACATTCATTTAATCCCCCACGTTAAAATATTTTTATTTTTCTAATTCTTCAATAATCTTATCAAGAGCAGCTTGTCCCATTTTTGCAAACTCGTTTGTCTTTTCTGTATAATCAACTTCACCATTCTCGATGTAATAGTCAACTTTCTCTAAAATCTTTTCAACAGAAATATTTTCATATGTACAAACAGAAGTCATATTCATCATTTCTAAAAAACCATCAACTTTAGGCTCATAAGAAATTCCTATTGTAGGAACATTTCTTAATACAGAAAATATCAGCGCATGTAATCTTACACCAATGTTAACATCCATATACCCCATGGCACCTAATATTTCAGAAGGAAGATATCTGTTCGGCATTAGAACCGTTTTATCTTCATGTTTCATTTTGTGCATTACGATCTTACTAATTTCAGCATCTTTAGGTTTATGAAACGGAAAGAAAACAATTCTCGCATTATATTTTTCAACAAGTTTATCTGCAATCTCCGCAAACAAATCTGTTCTATCTTTATCTCTCCATTCTCTTATCGAAAAACCAATTAATTTTTCTCCTTCTTGATAATTATGAACATTATCTTTAATAATTTTCATACATCTTTCAGGAGCAGGCGGTTTCATCATAAAAATCATGTCTGAAGAAAGCATTAATTTTTCTTCCTTAATACCCATTTCTTTAGCATAATCAAGCGCATGTTTATCTCTCATTGCAACAAGTTTTACACTTTTTTTATTAAGCGTTTTCTGTGTCATCTTTCTATATGAAGGTGTATTAAGCGGTCCCATTCCTTGATAAGCAACACAAACTTTTTTCCCCATTAATTGAGCAAGTTTAACGATACCAAGATAATACCAAATATTTCTTTTACTTGTTATATCCTGAAATAACGTTCCACCACCACTTACAACAATATCTGCTTTTCTTATCCCCTTCATAACTTCAATCAAATTATATCTATCATAAGCTTCAACATTATATAATTCTTTCGTCTTTTCAGGATTAGAAGATAACACAATTAATTTATAATTCTTTTTTGCAAGCTCAATAGAAAACGTTTCTATCATTGCTTCATCACCTGTATTATTAAACCCATAATACCCTGATACCAATATGCTTTTCACACCCAAATCCCCTTTCCTCAGATAATCTCCTTGTTATTTTATATAATCTTATTTTTACAACATTTTTTTAACTCATAGTAAGCGCTATAGCAACATTACATACACCGTTCAATTGAAACACTCCAATTCCGCAAATAAATGATAATCATTGTGATAAAAATAGCTGTTTTTAAAATATCCACTTTCTCTATTTTTTCATACATTTTTCCAAAAATATTTTCTCTATCATTCGCAATTAAGAAAATTAAAAATACAATTAAATACGTATATAATGCAACAAGCCATCTCCCCCAATCACTTGCGATTATAAATAATGGAAGGTATACCAAGGTTCCCAAAATCATACATAATATTATCCATTTAAACGATGAATTCTTATACATTGCAATCCTTTTTTTTAGAACGTTAAACAACATAATGTTTATCGGAAACAAGAATAATAAAATAAAAGCCAAACCTCTTATATTACTTTCTAAATGTTTGAGCACAAAAAACTCTTTATGATATTTAAAATCCGTTAAATAGTACTCATATAATACACAACTTTCATTTATTAGCATATTAGTAGAGTCATCTAATTCCTTCGTAAACACTTGTACATCCGGTAAAATTGGTTCATACACAAATTTTATATATATGGTACTGCTAATAACACTAAATATTAAAACTAGCGTTCCTATCAGTAACTTCTTATTAAAATTATTTTTATACAGCATATACAATAATATAAGCGCTAATATAGGAAAAACAAAAAACAAATATGCTTCATGAATCACAACCGCTATAAGCGACAAGAATGTCGCAATAATTAATTTGTAAAACTTAGGATCTTTATATAAAATAAAAAATTGAATTAATGTTATTATGTATAAATATAAATCAAATCTTCCAAAATTAGCATAATCAAATAAATACGATAGTGAAAATGGCATAAACACATATATAGCTAGCATAAAGCTTAATATTTTTCTTCCTTTTTCTTGTTTAATACTCCTAATCATCAAACCAAATAAAAAAGCAAGTAAACACATAAAAATGCAAAGATTGACATATATAAATACATACGCATTTTGTTCTGATATATCACCTGACGATACAAACTTAAAAATCGTTCCTATAAAACCTCTAGGAATAAACCCATATGAATAATTACACGCATAATATGTTGATATCCATCTCAGTATGCGTGTCGGTAGTAACGTGAAAAATCTGAAAAGAAGTAACACAAAAAACATTAGCTCATATCCAGTTTCGCTCCACACTTTTTTTATAAAACTTTTCATAATCTTAACCAATCCCACCTATAAAACATTAAAGACTTTTATTTTCATTAATATTTCTCATTGCAATTTTTGCGGCTTCCATTTCAGATTCTTTTTTATTTTTTCCTGTTCCTGTCCCTAATAATTTTCCATTGCAATATACTTCAGCAGTAAATTTTTTTGCATGTTCCGGACCTTCTTCTTTTACAATTTTGTATTCGATAGAAACGTCTCCATTAACTTGTAAAAGTTCTTGTAATTGGGTCTTATAATCCTTGTTTCCTACTTTTACATATTCTTTTAATTTTCTCTCAATATCCGAAATAATGAACTTTTTTGCAGCATCAATACCAGAATCCAAATAAATTGCCCCAATTACAGCTTCTACGCTATCTGCAAGTATAGAATTTCTATATTTCCCTTCAACTTTATTTTCGCATCTTCCCACTCTCAAGAAATCACTAAAACCATATCTATTTGCAACTTCTGCAAGCGCCTCCTCACAAACAGCAAATGCTCTAGCTTTAGTCATCTCTCCTTCTGACAAATTTGAATGATTCAAATAAATATACTCACTTGAAATTAATTCTAAAACAGCATCACCCAAAAATTCAATTTTTTCATTATACTCTGAAATTCCATTTTCATGAGCATATGAACTATGAGTAAGTGCAGTTTCTAAGTGTTTTTTATTTTTAAATTCATATCCAATTATTTCTTCAAAACTCATTTTAATCTCCTTTTCATACAATTTTAACAATACTATTATAACCTATAATTAATCAAATTTTACAACATTTTTTAAGATAATCTATTCTTCTTCAAACTTTACTTTAATAAAAACTTCACAAAATTTAAACAATTATCTTATAAGAAATGAAAAAGTGCACATCGCTAAATACAATGTGCACTCATTATCACAAACAATTATCTATTTGTTATTTTTGATATATTCTACAACATCTCCAACAGTTGCGATTTTTTCAGCTTCGCTATCTGGTATTTGTAAATCAAACTCTTCTTCAAGAGCCATAATAAGTTCAACGATATCTAGAGAGTCAGCTCCTAAATCATCGATAAAAGATGTATCTAATTTAACTGAGTCATCCTCTACAGCTAATTGTTCTATTATAACCTCTTTAACTTTTTCAAATATTGCATCTGGATTCATCCAAATGACCTCCTTTCAACTTTTGTTTACACTCATTTAAAATCATCTATACATTAACAATAGTATATGTTTTTTTAAATGTCAACAACATTTTTATATGTAACAATACAAAATATGCTGCGAATTACTAATCAAGCACTTTTTTAAAATTTATCTTCATAATCTTTGACTATTTGGTCTATTTTAGAGCAAAAAAACCCCGTCCTATAGATGGACGGGGGTTTTGAGGTTTACTTAAATGCGCTCGATGATAAGGTCAACGAGCTGAAGTGTGCCAAAGTACTCCTCAGCATTTTCCAAAACAGCATTAACCACAACGGTAGGCAGAAAAAAAGCAATGGCCAATGCCTTATAGAGATTAGCTCTAGGCTCCTCAGCCTCATAAGCGCCAGCGTAAGCATCTTTGAAAACAACACCCAGAATGCGGGTACCGCCAAAAAATGCAATAACGGAAATCGCGATAATTGCGGACCACTTAATGAAATTCAGGCAGAACCAGAAAATTTCATAAGCATTACCTGCGCCCCAAGACGAAGCCGGATCACCGCAAATAATCAACGTATCCCATGCAACCACAGTGACAGCAAGAATTAATGCGCATACAACAAGCCAGAAGGCTGTATAGCACGCGGCATAAAACCAAGCTGCTATTGCAGAAAGGATGTCTACAACTCCATTGATGAATCTCTTAAAGCGAGCGCGAACGTTCTTCTTTCTGGAAATGCGAGATTTGGAATAGCTCCGAGAATTGTTGGTTGTACATGCGAGTTGACGTGTCATGATGTTTTTCATCCAGTATTATGCTACTGAACTACTTACCTCCTTATTTTAAATTTTATATACACGTTAACCACATTATAGCATATTTTCCCCTATTTTTCAACGGTTTGCGGTTGTTCTTCTGTGGATTTACCGCTTTTTCCCATTTCCGTAGCAATTGTTTCTACAACTTTATTTTTTGCAAAGTTCTCTGCTTGTATAAGAGTAAACTTAACAATTTTTGCATTCGCTGTACCATGACATTTAATCATAGGTTTCTTTATCCCTAGTAACAAAGCACCGCCGTATTCGCTATAATCCATTCTTTTTTTGAATTTTTTTAGTGCTGGAGCAAGTAGCATAGCCAAGAAACATCTCCATAAATTAGCCTTTAATTCTTCTTTTAAAATCTTATTAACCATTGCTCCTACACCTTCAGTTGTTTTAAGAGCAACATTACCTGTAAATCCATCAGAAACTACAACATCTACATCACCATTGAACATATCTCTTCCTTCAATGTTTCCAAAGAAATTGATAGCTCCATTTTCAGCAATTTTAACATATGTTTCTTTTGCAAGCTCGTTTCCTTTTCCTTCTTCTGCACCAATATTTAAAAGTCCTACTTTTGGATTTTCAACATGCATAACTTTATTCATGTATATAGCACCCATTTGTGCAAATTGAACTAAATTTAAAGCTCTACAGTTAGTATTCGCACCAGAATCTACAAGCATAAAGCCTTTTCCATCATATGTAGGTAATATTGGACAAAGCGCAGGTCTATCTACGCCTTTAATTCTACCAACTAAAAGTAGTCCACCAGCCATAAAAGCTCCTGTGCTACCCGCAGAAACAAAAGCATCACCTTCTCCAGCCTTTAACATGTTAAAGCCTATAACCATTGATGAATCTTTCTTATTCTTAATAGCAGAAGTTGGAGATTCCTCATTTTCAATAACAGTTTCCGCATTCTTAATTGTAATTCTTTCTGAAACTTCCTTTATATTCTCTTTTCCATAAAACTCTTTTACTTTTTCATTTATAACTTCTTCTTTTCCAATTAAAACAATATCCGATTCAATTACGCTTAGAGCCTCAACACAGCCTTTTATTATCTCATCAGGACTGTGATCTCCACCCATTGCATCAACTAAAATTTTCATTGTTACTCCTTTCAAAACCGAGTTTCCGTATGTTTTTATTGACTACGTACAGTCATTTTCAAATTATATTACAACAATTTACCAATTGCAAGTAGCACTTCTCTCTCCTTTTTACGCCATAACATTAAATTGTTTAATTTTCTTGCTATATTCTTCAATAATTATTTTTTTCTATCATGTTCATAAAATATTTTCCTTCAACCTAAAGTGATTTCCATTTTATGTCATTCGACTTGCATCTTTTTATCGCATATGATATAATACGACTGTTCGTAAGGACCAATAACCACGGGAGGTACTACTATGAGCAACAAGATTTTACAGAAGCCGTCTCATCCCTATTACGTTTGCCCGTCTTGCGGTGCTTATACCGTTGAAGGTCATGACGATGATATGCAAATCAACTGCGCAAATTGCGGTCACTCGTTCGTTATGAATTGGGCAGAATGTGTCGAAGTCAGCGATGAAGAAATTCAGCAGAATTACATTCGCCACATCAATTCTGCGACTTGGGTTGCATACGTCAAACGTGAAGAAGGATGACCCACACAATTTGTGGACACTTCCACAAAATTTACTTTTGTCACAGTGTACTGTGTTTTTAGCATATTCGAAACAAACGAAAATTTCCAAACACGAAAAGAGCGCATCAAAACAATGCGCTCTTTTCTATTTAGATTCTTAATACTAAACAGGTTCTTCCTTCGCTTTAAACAAATAAATGTTTCTTTTTTCATAAAAATCTATCAAAGCATCCTTTATAAACATGTATATATTAGTTATGGCAAAAGGTATTAACATTCCAATTAAAAAGGACACACAATTTATTATCGTATTCTTGTATTCTTTCTTATAAATACCTTCAAAAAATATTATTGTCATTAACGCGAACCAGATTTCTTCTGCACTATCACCATACACAAAAGCTTTTGAGCAAACTATAAAAATTCAAAAAAGCGAAGTTATTATTTTGTACCTTTTATCATCATCTACATATAACTTTGCAGTTTTATATACATAGAACAATCCAATTGCATCAAATATTACTTCTAACAAAAATACACTCCTGTATTCACCCTCAATAATGTATGAACTAATCATATAAATCACGTAAAGTAATGGTCCTTTTTGTTCAAAAATATCTTTATAAATAACCTGAGCATCTGCCATTGCTTTCCCCACTGCAGACTTAGGAGACACTCCTTGTAATAAAAATTTCAGCCATTGGGGACAATCCTTAATGCCAAGGAGTGTCCTCCGAGTCCGAAAATCTGATGTCAAGGGTTGTCCCCTAAGTGCGAAACAAAAAGACTTGCTATTCCTAGCAAGTCTTTTATATCAGTTATTTTATTATAACTATGCTTTGATATCAGAAACGATACCAGCACCAACTGTTCTTCCACCTTCACGAATAGCGAATTTTAATCCTTTTTCGATAGCAACTGGAGTAATAAGTTCGATATCCATAGTTACGTTATCACCTGGCATAACCATTTCTGTACCAGCTTCAAGTGTTATAACACCTGTAACGTCTGTTGTTCTGAAGAAGAATTGAGGTCTGTAGTTAGAGAAGAATGGTTTGTGTCTTCCACCTTCTTCTTTAGTTAATACGTATACTTGACCTTTGAAAGATGTGTGAGGTTGGATTGTTCCTGGTTTAGCAAGAACTTGTCCTCTTTCGATTTCTTTTCTATCAATACCTCTTAAAAGAACACCGATGTTGTCACCAGCTTCAGCTTGATCAAGAAGTTTTCTGAACATTTCAACACCTGTAACAACTGTTTTCTTTGTTTCAGTAGCGATACCAACGATTTCAACTTCGTCTTGTAATTTAACGATACCTCTTTCAACTCTACCTGTAGCAACTGTTCCTCTACCTGTGATAGTGAATACGTCTTCGATAGGCATTAAGAATGTTTGATCGATTGGTCTTTCTGGAGTTGGGATATAGCTATCAACTGTATCCATAAGCTCTTTGATGCAAGCATATTCTGGAGCGTTTGGATCTGTTGAAGTACATTCTAATACTTTTAATCCAGAACCTCTGATGATTGGTGTTGTATCACCTGGGAAATCATAGCTTGTTAATAAGTCTCTAACTTCCATTTCAACTAATTCTAATAATTCTGGGTCATCAACCATATCGCATTTGTTTAAGAATACTACGATGTAAGGAACACCAACTTGTCTAGCAAGTAGAATGTGTTCTCTTGTTTGTGGCATTGGGCCGTCAGCTGCAGATACAACTAGGATAGCACCGTCCATTTGAGCAGCACCTGTGATCATGTTTTTAACATAGTCAGCGTGTCCTGGGCAGTCAACGTGTGCATAGTGTCTAGCATCTGTTTGATACTCTACGTGTGCAGTATTGATTGTGATTCCTCTTGCTTTTTCTTCTGGAGCTCCGTCGATTTGATCGTAAGCTTTGAATTCAGCAGCTCCTTGTAAAGATAATACTTTAGTAATAGCAGCTGTTGTTGTTGTTTTACCGTGGTCAACGTGTCCGATTGTACCAATGTTAACGTGTGGTTTACTTCTCTCGAACTTTTCTTTTGCCATAATAAAATTCCTCCTTTAATATGTTTATATTATATTTTTAATATTGAAATCTTTTTTTATATGATCTGAAATCATATTTAATTTGTAAGTGCAAATTATTTTGCACTTACAAATTCACGAATATATTTTACAAAAATTTGAATTTATTTGCAATACATATTTTTATTATTAGTCTTTCTTAGCTTTTTGAGCTGTAATAGCTTCAAGTACTGACTTAGGAACTTCCTCGTTGTGGCTAGGTTCCATTGAGTATGTACCTCTACCTTGAGTTCTTGATCTTAAGTCTGTAGCATAACCAAACATTTCAGAAAGTGGAATGAAACATCTAATTTCTTGCATTCCGTTTTTTGCTTCCATTCCTTCAAGTCTACCTCTTCTTGAGTTAACGTCACCGATAACATCTCCCATGTATTCTTCAGGAACTACGATTTCTACTCTCATGATTGGTTCTAAGATAACAGGTTTAGCTAATCTGCAGCATTCTTTGAAAGCCATAGAAGCAGCAATCTTGAACGCCATTTCTGATGAGTCAACTTCGTGGTATGATCCATCAACTAATGTAGCTTTTACGTCTACAACTGGGTAACCAGCAAGGATACCTGTGTTTGTAGCTTCTCTGAAACCATCTTCAGTTGGTTTGATGTATTCCTTAGGAACTGCACCACCAACGATTTTGCTTTCGAATTGGATACCTGTACCTGGTTCAAGTGGTTCAAGTTCAAACCATACGTCACCGTATTGTCCTTTACCACCTGATTGTCTAATAAATTTACCTTGAGCTTTAACTTTGTTTCTAATTGTTTCTTTGTATGCAACTTGTGGTGCACCAACATTAGCTTCAACTTTAAATTCTCTCTTTAATCTATCAACGATGATATCAAGGTGTAATTCACCCATACCAGAGATAATTGTTTGACCTGTTTCTTGGTCTGTATATGTTTTGAATGTTGGATCTTCTTCAGCAAGTTTAGCAAGAGCTATACCCATTTTTTCTTGGTCAGCTTTTGTTTTTGGCTCAATAGCGATAGAAATAACTGGTTCTGGGAATTCCATTGATTCTAAGATAACTGGGAATTTTTCATCACATAATGTTTCACCAGTTGTAACGTTCTTAAGACCAACTGCAGCAGCGATATCTCCAGCGTATACTTTGTCGATATCTTCTCTGTGGTTAGAGTGCATTTGTAGAATTCTACCGATTCTTTCTTTAGTGTCCTTATTTGTATTAAGAACTGATGAACCAGCTTCTAATGTACCAGAATATACTCTGAAGAAGCAAAGCTTACCAACGAATGGGTCTGTAGCAATTTTGAATGCTAAAGCTGCGAATGGTTCGTCATCGCTTGCTTTTCTTTCTTCTTCTTGTTCTGTTTTAGGGTTAACACCCTTAATAGCAGGTATATCTAGTGGTGAAGGCATATAATAAATTATATTATCTAATAATTCTTGTACACCTTTGTTTTTGTATGAAGAACCACAACATACTGGAGTTACTTTACAAGCTAAAGTACCTTTTCTAAGACCTTCTCTAATTTCTTCATTAGAAAGTTCTCCTCCATCTAAGTATTTCATCATTAATTCTTCATCTTGTTCAGCAGCAGCTTCAACCATTTCAGCTCTATATTTTTCAGCTGTTTCTTTCAAATCTGCTGGAACGTCTGTCTCTTCGATTTCTTTTCCTAAATCATCTTTATGAATGAAGGCTCTCATTGTGATTAGATCAACAACGCCTTTGAATTCATCTTCTGCTCCAATAGGAATTTGTATTGGAACTGCATTTGCATGCAATCTGTTCTTCATTTGCTCTACGCAACTGAAGAAGTCAGCACCGATTGTGTCCATTTTATTAACGTAACACATTCTTGGTACTCCATATTTGTCAGCTTGTCTCCAAACTGTTTCTGATTGTGGTTGAACTCCACCTTTAGCACAGAATACTGTAACAGATCCGTCAAGTACTCTTAAAGATCTTTCAACCTCAACAGTAAAGTCAACGTGTCCTGGTGTGTCGATAATATTTACTCTATGATCGTTCCAGAAACAAGTTGTAGCGGCTGAAGTAATTGTAATACCTCTTTCTTGCTCTTGAGCCATCCAGTCCATTGTCGCTGCACCTTCGTGTGTTTCACCGATTTTGTGAACTTTACCTGTATAGAATAGAATTCTTTCAGTAGTAGTTGTTTTACCAGCGTCAATGTGGGCCATGATACCAATGTTTCTTGTTTTTTGTAATGAAACTTTTCTTGCAGTAGCCACCTTTTATTTTCCTCCTTCTTCTTTTGCATGAAAATCATCGTCTTGCAAATCTTCTTTAACTCGCATCGGTGCTCAACGTATGACATACGTTTGCGCTCCTCGCGTCGTTAGAATCTTTGCAATACAACGATTTTGATGCAAAATCAATTTTCAACGTACGTAAATTAAATCCCGAGATTTAATTATAATTTCGTTTATATAAGTCAGATAATTCTGACTTAATTATTTCACAGTTAAATTTCTATTTCGTGTCAAAGGTAGTGAGTTTTGGAATTCTTTTGCATTGTCGCGAGCGCGGAAGCGTATGTTGATACGCTGAGCACCAAGGCAATCAAAAAATTTCAAAAGTCGCTGACTTTCACACGAAAGAGACTACCAGCGGTAGTGAGCGAAAGCTTTGTTAGCTTCAGCCATTCTGTGTGTATCTTCTTTCTTCTTGAAAGCTCCACCCATGCTGTTGATAGCATCGATGATTTCGTTAGCAAGCTTTTCTTGCATTGTTTTTTCGTTACGCTCTCTAGCATATTTAACTAGCCATCTTAATCCTAATGCTTGTCTTCTTTCAGCTCTAATTTCCATTGGAACTTGATATGTAGCTCCACCTACTCTTCTAGCTTTAACTTCAAGTACAGGCATAATGTTGTTCATAGCTTCTTCAAATGCTGCCATTGGTTCTTTACCGGTTTTTTCAGCAACGATTTCAAGAGCACCATAAACGATTCCTTGTGCTAGTTGTTTTTTACCATCCAACATAACGTTGTTGATAAGCTTTGTGATTACAAGGCTTTTGTAAATTGGATCTGGTAAAATTTCTCTTTTAGCGATAAATCCTTTTCTTGGCACTATTCTTCCCTCCTTAAAAATTTCAGTATACATTAAATACCGTATACCAAGGTACTCTGGCGCGCATCTGCCACCAGTTTAGTGCATTATTACTATATTTTATCTATATAATAAGGCACCATAAATTATTCAACCTAAATCTTAGTTCTTAGGTTTTTTTGCTCCGTATAGAGATCTAGCTTGTTTTCTGTCTTTAACACCGGCTGTATCTAAAGTACCTCTGATGATATGATATCTAACACCAGGAAGGTCTTTTACTCTACCACCTCTTATAAGAACAACACTGTGCTCTTGTAAGTTGTGTCCAATTCCAGGAATGTAAGCTGTAACCTCTTGAGTGTTTGTTAATCTAACTCTGGCAACTTTTCTTAAAGCTGAGTTTGGTTTTTTAGGTGTAGTTGTTTTAACTACTGTACAAACACCTCTTTTTTGAGGAGCTGATTGGTTAGTAACTTTCTTTAATTTTGAGTTATAACCTTTTTGTAAAGCAGGAGCCTTTGATTTGCTTTTCTTGCTTTCTCTACCATTTCTAACTAATTGGTTAATTGTAGGCATTTTTCTGATTCACCATCCTTTCCATCCTAAAATTTATATATTTCAAGGCTATTAATTGGTGCCTATGAAATCAGATTAATCGAGAGTTATTCAGCTGCAGCCGCAGATTTTACATCTATGCCAGCAAGCTCTCCCAAAGCTTCCATTGTAGCTATGTGTTTTACTTCAATTTGTTTTTCTTCACACAACTTTAGCAACGGTGCAATCACATGTGGTTCTGCATCATCACCAACATAAACAGTACTTACCTCGCCATTTTCAACAGCTTTCATAACCTGTTTAACGCCAACGTACTTCACTTTTACGTCTCTCCTTATTTTTATAATTATGCCGATGTGTCGGAATCCTTACGGCTACTTAGCATTCGCCATAAAGATACACTCCTACACAATAGCAGTAGCATTTTATCATTTTTGCATAATAATGTCAAACATTTTGTACTATTTTTCTTAGGGAATTCTAACTTTATTATTAACTTTCATCGTTAAAACTTTAAAACAAATTTTTAAGAAACTTTTAAAGTTTTATAGATCTTCTTAAATAGCTATCTCCGCACAAAAAGATTCAATTCTAGCTCTTACTCAATATTTAATTAAATCAACAATTTTTACGCAAAAAAACGAGGCGACGAAAATAATTTTCATCGCCCCTATGGGTGTGCGCGTAATGATTTCATTGTGCAATCGAGTTTAAGATATCACGAAGGATTTCAGTTGCCATGATGAGTTTGTAAACCTCCATTCTCATGGCACCAATGCCTTCAAGATCTTCTGTTGTATCTTCATACTTGTTTTCAATTGCTTCAAGATTACAGATGCCCTTAGGTTTGCTTTCATCTTCCGGCACAATGGACTCAACGATTCTTCTGAGAGTATTAATCGCCTGATTCTTGTAAGATGCAACCTCTAAATTTTTAAAATAAAGGTTCACCTGCATAAAATCACGCGGATCTAAGATGCCCTTCCACCTGTACTCTCCGGAGTAGTCTCTTGCCATTTTACTTTCGATTGCCTGCGGAGTTTCGCCAGCTTCGATCATTTCCAGAAGTGCTTTAGCTATTTTGTACTTCTTGCTTACTTCCGTTTTCATGTCGCAAAGCCTTTGAATGTCTCTCTTGGTACTCTTGCGCTTTTGAGATAAAACTTCATCGAGTTCTTTCAAATATGCTAAGGTTCGATCCACAGTTACCCCGTCATTATACATGCCAGCGGTTATGAGAACCCCAACTCTTCTCTGATCTCGACGAGCAGTCGCGCTATCAACCTGACGTTTCATTCCGTAGATTGATTTTCTGAGATTTCGGTAATTTGCCTTGTGCTCCCGTAGCACATCTAACAGTTCATCCAGGGACATAGATTCCGTCGCTCTAGTTAAACTTGACATAGCTTTTAGTTAATACCTCCGTCCATATATAGATTTGATTTTCGGACAGTGATATTTTATCACACTTTACATAATTTGTAAATAAGTTGTGTTATTTTATCCCACAATACTTGATTTTTTCTTTTTTCGCGCCATACTTACACTCCTTGTTGCATTTTTTAGTTAAACACACCTCACAAAAAAGATTATAAAACGCGCATTTTTACCCGTTTAAACAAAAAAGAAGCAATTAAGTAATTTTAATCGCTTCTTTAATAATCAATTACTAATAATTAGCAAATAATCTAAATAAGAATGTTACCATTTGTCCACGGTTACATTTTTCTTCTGCACTAAATCTGTTTTCTTGTGTTCCTTTTGTAATTTCATTATTTGCAGCCCAATTTACAGCTTCTGCATAAAAAGCATTGTTTTCTACATCATCAAAATCAGTTGTTTTTTCTTCAACTGGTCTGTTTTGACTTCTCCATAAGAAAGTAACCATTTCTGCACGAGAACACTCTGCATCTGGATCAAATGTTGTAATAGATGTACCTGTTGTGATTCCATTTGCCTCAGCCCAAGCTACCGCATCATAATAATACGCGTCATTAGAAACATCATCAAAAACTTTTCTATCTCCCTCAACTATTGGTGAACCTGCAGCTCTCCATAATGAAGTAATTATTTCAGCACGTGTGCAAATTTTTTCTGGACTAAACTTACCGTTTCCTGTTCCTTTTGTAATTCCTTTTTTCTCAGCCCAAGCTACAGAATCATGATAATATTCACCTTTTTTTACATCGTCAAAACTTGATTTTACTTCTTCTTCAACAATTTTAATTTCAATATCTGATTCTAACATTGTGAATACTAGTTTTCCTTCTTCAATTGTGTATTCAACTTCGTTACCTTCTTCATCAAGTATCACTATTTTTTCATTATATTTAATTTCATTTTCGTTTACTTTAATTTCAACTTTTTGACCTTTCTTGGCACCTGATAATTTTGATACGTCTATTACATCTCCTGTATTTTCAGTGTTTATATCATATTTAGGTGTTGAGCTTCCACCACCACTTGGAATTGCTGTTATACTACTTGATGTAACTGTCCATTTTGCGTATAAAGTAATATCTTCTATAATCGTTGCGGTTACATCCCAAACATTTGTACAATCTAAATCTGTGTACCATCCGCCAAACGAATAATTTTCAATTGTTGGAACTTCTGGAAATTTTACTACATCTCCATAGATTACTTCTTCAGTAACTGTTCCCGCATTGTTTTGCCAATTAAAAGTTATAAAATAAATTTTCTTTATTACAGACCATGTGTCATCAGAGTTTTTTGTAGAATTGTATCCTTCCGCGCACCAATCTTCTGGAATTTCAAGTGTGTATGTACCAGAAGAAATTGTAAGTGTCGGTGTCCCTTCTCCTACAGTTTGTCCTTCTGCTGGCGCCACTTCTGTTACTTCAATATCCCCTGAAATTAATCCTGTTGTTGACACATTTACTGTTGGCGCATCATATGTTTTATATTTACACACATCAAACGCAAATGCTAAATCGCCTTCATCATTTGCTGTGATGTTTGTTTCTCCAGTAATGTTTATTGTTCCACAGTTATTTGACAATACATATGAATCGCCATCTGTTGTTGAATATTTATCTAAATATGTTCCATCTAATGTCATGTTTTCTAATGTTAAATTTGCATAATTTTGAATCAATATGTAATATAACTCTGCATAATCTTTGTCTACATTTAATGTTCCGTTTTTTAATGTTACTTTATGTCCTTTTAAAATTTGGAATCCGTTTGTTTCTGTTCCGTTAGAACCTACAGCTGGCTCTGTAAACGAATATGTGTATCCTCCAAAATCGATTGTTACATCTTTGTTTATTACTAAACCTTCACCAGATGCATCGGTTATAAAAGTAATCGTTTCTCCCTCTGCAACCGCATTATATGCTTCTGTAATTGTTACATAACCAGTTCCATCAACTTTAACTATAAAACCAGCTTCAATTACCCCATAAGTTCCATCGCCATTATCCTTTGGTTCAAACCCATTAGCACACCATCCAGCTTCTATTGGCATTGTGTATGTGCCAGAAGAAATTGTAAGTGTCGGTGTCCCTTCTCCTGCTGTTTGTCCTTCTGCTGGCGCCACTTCTGTTACTTCAATATCCCCTGAAATTAATCCTGTTGTTGACACATTTACTGTTGGCGCATCATATGTTTTATATTTACACACATCAAACGCAAATGCTAAATCGCCTTCATCATTTGCTGTGATGTTTGTTTCTCCAGTAATGTTTATTGTTCCACAGTTATTTGACAATACATATGAATCGCCATCTGTTGTTGAATATTTATCTAAATATGTTCCATCAAGTTCCATATTTTCTATAGTTAAATCAGCATAGTTCTGAATTAAAATATAGAAATCACTTGCAGAACTTGCGTATATTTCTAATCTACCATTCTTTAGTACTACTTCATTTTCTTTTAAAATTTGGAATCCGTTTGATACTGTATTAGTAGATCCAACCGGCTCATTTATATAATATGTATAGCCATCAAAATCAATTGTTACATCAGTATCAATTACAAGACCTTCTCCTGCTGAACTTTTTAACAATGTTATTGTGTCACCACTACCTTTAACTACGGCATTGTAAGCATCAGATAATGTTGGATAACCAACGCCACCTACTTCTGCTACATTTTCATTTGCCAATACCATTGTTGAAAACACCATGCAGAAAATACACATTGCACTTAAAAATAATACTACTTGCTTTTTCATCTTGCACTCCTCTCGAAATATTAATATTTATTTTGTATACTACTCACTATGTTTTATTGTATACCTCGTTCATTTTTTTGTAAATCTCATTTCCATAAATTTTATAAGTTATTTTTTGCCATTTTTAGCATTTTTCAGCGCAAAAATAGAGAGCTCTTTACGCTCTCCATTTGATTTTTATGTAATTTAAAACTTCTTATCTTTTATATTTCTAGCTCTATATTATGTAACCAACAACAAGTTACTCTTCAGATAATTTTGCAGCTCTGTCAGCAGCATTTAACGCATCAATCATCTCATCGATATCTCCGTTTAGGAATGAATCAACTTGATACATGCTCAAGCCAATTCTGTGATCCGTGATTCTTCCTTGTGGGAAGTTATATGTTCTAATCTTTTCTGATCTATCTCCACTACCTACTTGACTTCTTCTAGCATCAGCTTGTTCTTTTGTTTGTTTTTCCATTTCAGCTTCATAAAGTTTTGCACGAAGCATCGACATAGCAGTCTCTCTGTTTTGAATTTGTGAACGTTCTGTTTGGCACTCAACGATTACACCTGTAGGGATGTGTGTGATTCTGATAGCTGATTCTGTTTTATTTACATGTTGTCCACCAGCTCCGCTTGCTCTAAATGTATCTACTTTTAAGTCTGCCGGATTAATTTCAACTTCTACATCACTTACTTGTGGCAACACAGCAACTGTAGCAGTAGATGTATGAATTCTCCCACTCGATTCTGTATCAGGAACTCTTTGTACTCTATGAACTCCACTTTCAAATTTAAGTCTGCTATATGCACCTTTACCTGTAATCATGAATGTTACTTCCTTGATTCCGCCAAGTTCTGTTTCATTTAGATTAACAACTTCTGTTTTCCAACGTTTCTTTTCAGCATACATTGTATACATTCTAAATAAATCGCTAGCAAATAAAGAAGATTCTTCTCCGCCAGCTCCACCACGGATTTCAACGATAACGTTTTTATCATCATTAGGATCCTTTGGAACTAATAGAAGTTTTAATTCTTCTTCAATTTTAGGAAGTTTTTCTTTATTTTCATCTAATTCCATTTGTGCAAGATCATGCATTTCTTTATCGTTTAGCATTTCTTTTAAATCTTCAATCGCTTGAGTAGTCTTTTTGTATTCTCTATATTTTTCAACAAGCTCTTGAATATCAGCATGTTCTTTCATAAGTTTTTGCCACTCTGATTGGTTAGCAATTACTTCTGGATCAGATATTTTTGTATTTAATTCTTCATAACGAGCTTCAACACTCTCTAATTTATCAAACATGTTTATCCACCTTTTCTAAAATTATCGCTAAGAAATTATACTACAAATTTTGGAAACATGCAACACTTATTGATTTAAAGGCATTTTAAAAGACACATGCTTAGCTAAAATAGCTTTTCATGTGTCTTTTTACATCATTTGTCTACGATCTTAATGAAATCGAGTTTCCTGATTCATATCTCTTTAGTGCAAACTTTGTAAGCGCAACCGTTATGCCTATAAATATTGCTGCTGCAACTAAGAACAACAACAGATACTTGATGTTAAAAGTTATTACAAAATCAATTGGTACAAATGAAATGTACGCCGAAGGAATTATTGTGTATATCAAAAACTTAATTCCATTGCCGTAAATTTCACTAGGATATGAACCAAAACTTATCATAAGCGTGTTAATAAATGTGTGTTCGATGTTATCCGTATTTCCTATAAATATTGTTAAAAGTCTTATTATCGTTTCAACACAAATGTAAAAAACAGCACCTAAAGTTCCTAATAACAATAAAAATAAGAAACGTAACAAATCAAAATTTGTAGCAATAAGTCCTACAACAATTCCATATACAAGGTCACCGGCAGCTGCAAATTCCATTCGCGAACACATTACGTTTAAAATCACATTCTTAGGTTGTGTAAGGTAAACATCCAATGTTCCTTCAAGAATATGTCTTCCCAAATCACGTATTCCTCCAAAGAAGAAAAATGCAACACCATATGCAATGACAGGAAGCGACCAAATATATAAAATTTTATTTAGTGTGATATCTCCTGCTTGTTCACCAGAAACATCAAGTACAACTCCCCAGAACAATAAGAAAAACGCATTGTTCAAAAACATAAAAATTGACTGAACTAAAAAGCTACTCTTGTATTCTGCAATTGATTTAAAGTTACACTTCATATTTTCTTTAAAAAATCTAAAATATTTTTTAACCGCCGTTAACATTTATCTTCTTCACTCCCTTTCTGTATAAAATTGTTACTGAAAGAATCATAATCATTAGCGCAATAATTTGTAATCCTAACAATTTCAAATCTGCTACACCTTCAAATTTTACAAGTATTTTCGCAGGAACATATACCATATATGTTGTTGGCGAAAGCATTAATAACGCTTGAATGAATTTGTTGTAAAATGCTAAAGGTACAAATACTAACAATAATTGAAACTTTTGAACTATGAAATATATCGAACGTACTTCTTCGATGAAGAATGCAATTAATCCAATCAATACTTGAATTAAATTTGCAATCACAATCGCTATAACGCAAGATATTCCGCTAAGTAAAATTGCTTTTGGCGAAACATCTATTGGTCCAGCCATTGTAAAGCCAATTATGATACCAGCAATTAAATTAATAAGTATCCTTATTAAATCACTACTCTGCTCACACAAAAAATATCCGATACAGTTAATAGGTTTTATAAGCATGTTTGCAATTGTACCATCTCTAACCATCGCAGATATACTTTTGTATAAACTCGAAACACTATATGTCAAAAACTCCGTAACAACTATGTACCAAATAAGTTCTGCTTTGCTGTATCCAAGCAAAGTTCCATCTTTCAAAATATAATCCCACAAACAATTAAACACTAACATGTGTATTGTAAATGAAAACGCAGCAAACAAGTAGTCAACAATGAATGTGGCATTTCTCTTTAAAGAATATTTGAATATCGAAAAATATTTTTTCAACTTGCTCACCTCTCTTTTCTATAACATTTTAGCTATGATTTCCTCGTGTAGATATCATAAATAATATCTTCAAGAGGTATCGTTTCTTCATGTTTAACAGTTATGATTTTCTTCTTCAAATATGTGTTCTTAAGACCATCAATACCTTCATCGATTACGATTCTACCCTTGTCGATGATAATTACTCGATCACAAAGTTTCTCGATATCTCCAACATCATGACTTGTCAAGAAAACAGTAACATTACTTTCCTCATTAATTTTATTAATAAGGTTACGAACTTTTTCTTTTACAACTATATCAAGTCCGATAGTTGGTTCATCCAAGAATATGATTTCTGGCTCGTGGATTAAAATCCCCACGATTTCACAAATCATTCTTTGACCAAGCGACAATCTTCTAACAGGTGTGTAAATCAAATCTTGAATTTCAAATGTTTCAACAAGGTGATTGATTCTTTTAAGAGTTTCGTCTTCATCCAAATCATAGATTGCTCCAAATAACTTGTATGTGTCGATTGGAGGCAAATGCATCCACAATCCAGACTTTTGACCAAACAAACAACCAATCTTATATGCCATTTGTTTTCTTTGTTTAATAGGATCAAGTCCTGCAACTTTTATACTTCCAGAAGTAGGATGAACTATTCCAGTCATCATCTTGATCGTAGTAGATTTTCCTGCACCGTTTGGTCCGACAAACGCAACTTTTTCTCCTTTGTTTACAGTAAAGCTAATGTTATCAACCGCTTTAAAATTTTCAGAAATAGGATTAAAGAAACCCCTTATACCAGGCATCTTAATCTTCTTTTCGAAGTCTTTGCTCAAATGCTTAACTTCGATTATCTTCTCTTTTTTCATTTTAATTCTCCTTTTCAAAATAAATTTTCTAGAAAAAAAGCTAGCCGGGTTTTGTCCCAGCTAGCTTGTACTTTTATTTGACATTTTTGTTTTTTATATAACTTTCTTTAAACTCTGTCGCAAGAATATCCATATAGACGTCATCATAGTATCTGCCATTAAGGAATTTAGACATTCTTCTCCTACCAATTTCCTTAAAGCCAACTTTTTCATAACATCTCTTTGCGCGCTCGTTGCACTCTAAATACACGAGCATAACATTATTTAAATTAAGATAATTAAACGCATAATCTAATAATAGTCTAATAGCTTCTGTTCCATAACCTTTATTTCTTGAATCACTTTCTCCAATTAAAATTCCTAAAGTTGCTCTTCTGTTAATCAAATCCACATCTTTTAAGCTAATGTTACCAATGGCTTCATCGCCTTCTACAGTAACAATCTCAAAGAAATATTCTCCCTTTGCTAACTCATTTTCAATCCAACTTTTTTCATTCACGTAATTTTGCACGTATTGAGTTCTTCCAACATAGTCTGTAACTTGCATATCGTTAAGCCATGTTAAAAATTTCACCATATCCTCCGGGTTAACTGGTGATAAATAAACTCTTTCTCCTACTAATTTTTTGTAATAGTTACTCATGGTAACACCTCCTAAAAATAAATTTAAAATAGAATTTCAAAAACAAAAAACTCGCGAAAGAGTCTTTTGAATAAGACTCCTCCGCGAGTATAACTCGTTTCTGTGTAGGCTTTCGCCCTGTGTCGCTCGAGCTCAACGCTCTAGGCACACTCCTATTAACTTCATGGTACCACCATACATTCTTTTTGTCAACGACAAAATTTTAGTGGTTGGATCGAAGAGATCTTAGAGGGAAGTTTTTAGGCTTCCCTCTAAGTCTTTCTTGGATTAGTTATTTGCGTTCTCGTAGTCGCTGAGAAGATTTCTCACTTCATACGACTTGGTGAGCGCAATCGCCGACGGACAACTGGTTCGACGCACATTCACGACATGCTTCGCGAAAAGTACGCTTCTCTGCTTGGCAGAAGAATCAACGATGACGATGTCAGCCGGAGCTTCCTTCATCACGTGGACATTCTGCTCCAGGAACTCGATACGCTCGAGCACTTCCTTGGAAAGTCGACCGACTTCAACCAGTTTCCTGAGACTGTTCAACACGAACAGAGGAACATACACCGTATCCAGCGGGAGCTTGATGAGCTCGTCGTAGAAATTAACGATGTAGTCCGAATCCACTACGCATCCATTCTGAGCCGCGATGTTCAGTGCTCTTCTGGTGTACTTAGATACGTAGGTGGGATCACTGGCCGGATCCTCCGGCACCTGAGACGCAGGCTTCACCATTCCAGCAGCAGGAGTTTCTGCTACCGGTTTATTTGCATCCGCAGTCGGAGCATCTTCTACCTTTGCCTTGGTAGGTTCGGTGTTGCTGATTGTCTTAGCACCAGCCTCATCTGCTACGTTTTCTTCACGCGGAGCAGCCAGTACAGGCTTCCTGTTGATGCGCTGAAGCTTTGCAATCAGCTTTTCTGCATACGCCGGATACTCATACAAACGGCGGATAGCCGCGTTCAACTTTCGGTTGGTGGTGATGCTGTCGTCAGCAAGCTCACGGATTATATCCGCAGATGTCATACCGTCAGCAATCGCCTGCTTAATGGACTCTCGAGTTAAACTTTCTAATTTCTTCACGGGATTCATTCTCCTTTTCTTGATGTTATTTTGGTTTATGGACGGAAAATGTGTCAAGAAAATCTCTTCTACTTCGGGCAATACGTCCGTTTCAAAAATATATTTAGACACGGGCTCATTATATCATAGTTCACATAATATTTCAACATTAATTTGATAAAACCTTAAAAATTAGATTTTTAGACATGCAAAAAGGAGCCTTGCGGCTCCTTCAGCTTTAGAAGCAGTTTGCCCAAACTATTCCGACAATCGCACCGATTACCAGTAAAATTTCGAGCCACCATGGACACAGCCATCCTGCAATGAGTAGCAAGTAGTACAGTGCCACGAATAAGAGACAGATCCGAAAAAAAGTCCAGATTGACTCTCCTGCCAATTTGAAAAGAACTGCGCCAACAACAAGTATGAAGGCCCAGACGGATGTGGAGAATAACCCTCCGATGAATGCGAGTATACTTGCAAAAAATTCGAACATCACTTTACCTCTCTTTCAGTATAACTTAAGCGTGTTACACTTATTATTCTACCGTGTTTTCGCCTTTATGTCAACTTTTAAGACCGTTCTATTCCTTTTACAACAGGTCTTAATCAAGTCTTTCGCAAACTACTCTATTTTTTCTTTTCTAATTATTTTTATTACTCTTTGTAGTTATAAAATCTTCCACAAATCTATATTTTTCTCTATTTTGAATATACATATATCCCACTACACTAAACCAAATCGCTCCAATTAGATTAACAAATAGGTCTTCCATAGTATCTTTTAAACCAATATCTAAATAACCATTATTTATTATATATGTATTCTCATCTGTAACTATTTGAGTTTCTTTTATTTCCTTAATTGGTACCGTTTTGTTTTTTCCTTCTTCATTTAATTTTACCGTGTATACGTTTGATACAATCACGTCTTTTTGCATATCAGTTTTCAAATGCATATCCATACCATACTCAAAAAATTCCCAACAAACACCTATTGTCATCGACACACAAAATGCAACTATTGATACAAAAATCGGTGACATGTCTAGCGCTTTACTATTTTCATTTAATAAGTCTACTAACGAAAATCCAATTCCTGCACATAAAAATCCATTTAAACTGTGCAAAATAGAATCCCAAAACGGAATAATGCCATAAAAATTATTTATCTCTCCTAATATCTCTGCTGCAAAGATAAACACATACACAGTACTTTCTAAAACTGTAGGAAACTCTATTTTAAACTTGTCTTCTATAAAAGTTGGAATCGTAAATAATATTAAAGATAAACCACATAAAAACGCATTATTCAAATCCCCTCTTAATATTTGTAGCACCATACAAAGGATAATAAGACCTCTTAAAACAAGATATACCAACAACTCTGCTTTCTTAGTTTCTTTATATTTTTCAAAAATACGCATAGAATGCTTACTCATTGTTCATCATTCCTTACTTTTCATAATTTTTACAAGTCTACTTGTTCCTAGTCTAGTTGCACCTTCTTTAATAAAATTTTCGGCATCTTCAAAGCTACTTATTCCACCAGCAGCTTTAATTTGTTTATCTTCACTCATATATTTTTTAAATAATTTTATATCTTCAATCGTCGCTCCACCTGTTGAAAAACCAGTTGATGTTTTAATGAAATCCGCTTTTGATACCGAAACAGTTTGGCACAACTCTATTTTCTCTTCTTCAGTTAATAAACATGTTTCAATAATTACTTTTAAAATTTTATCTCCACACGCTTCTTTTATGCTATTAATTTCATCCAGTACTTCTTTGTATTCCCCTTGTTTAACCCAACCAATATTTATAACCATATCGATTTCATCTGCGCCATTTTTTATTGCATTTCGAGTTTCATAAATTTTCACGTCAGTTGTATTGTATCCGTTAGGAAAACCAATTACTGTACAAATTTTCAATTTACGTTCAACATATTCTTGTGCTTGTTTTACAAATGATGGTGGTATACAAACTGATGCTGTATTATATTTAATCGCATCATCACAAAGTTGTTTTATTTCCTCCCATGTTGACTCTTGTTTTAATAATGTATGATCCACATATTTTAAAATTTCTTGTTCCATAATTCACATCTCCACACTTTCAAATTTTATAACTTTATTATAAATTACTTTATTTTTTCATTCAACAAACACTAGTATTATTTTAATATATGAAATTTATCCAATAGATGTTTTCACAAAATTTTTATAATCAATTGTTAAAATGTTTTTTTCGTGTTAGTATTAAGCCACAAAGGAGGTATTTATGCGTTTTAAACGAGTATATATAGAAATAACTAATGTATGTAATTTAAATTGTAAATTCTGCCTTCCTCATCATCGTGAAAATAAATCTATGAGTTTTGATGAATTTAAACATATACTATCTGAAATAAAACCTTTTACAAATTATATTTATCTTCATGTAAAAGGCGAGCCTCTTCTTCATCCACAAGTAGATGAATTTATAAAATATGCGTATGATATGGGCTTTTATATTAATCTAACAACTAACGCAACACTACTAAAAAATCATTTAAATATCACAAAATATTTAAGACAAATAAATATTTCTTTACATGCAACAAATAGTTTAGAAATAATAAAAGTTGCAAAAGAAATAAAAGATTGTATTGTTTGTTTTAGAATTTGGAATATTGATAAAGATATAAAAAATAAAGAACTTTTAGAAAATGAATTTAATGTTCGAATACCTAATCAAGAAAACTTTAAATTAGATGAAAAGATATTTTTATCTCAAAAAGAAGAATTTACTTGGCCAAGCTTAGATTCTAACATTACTTACAATAAAAAATACTGTTATGGATTAATAAATCAAATTGCTATATTAGTTGATGGCACAGTAGTCCCTTGTTGCTTAGATAATGATGGCGATATAAACTTAGGAAATATTTTTAATGAAAAATTTCAAAATATAATAGAATCAAAACGTGCAACAAACATCATAAATGGATTTAAAAATTGTATTGCTGTAGAAGAACTTTGTAAAAAATGTACTTTCAAAGATTGATGGTCCATTATGGAGACGTACTCAAGATGAACCACTCAACACAAAAAATTATTAAAACGGGAAACACCCCTGGACTTGCCCACACGGCTTCTTCCAGAGGTGTTTTTGATTTTGTTTAGTGATGCTTAACGATAGGTGTTACATCATCGTTATCGTTCACCAAGATAGGAGCAATAAATTTAAGCTCCCTTTTACTGCGTCCCTGACCAACCCAATAGGTGTGCCAGTGAGCCTTGCGCCAATGCTGACGCGGACGTCTGCGACCAGAAGCGGTCAATGCTTCAAGCTCTGCTTCGTTTGCTTCTCTCTGACGCTTATGATCGTAGCTTACACGAACACCGACATTCCATTTCTGGATTTCAGCATAACGGTTCTTAATGCGTATTGTCGGCTTCTTGTAAATCTTTGCCTGCGCCGGGTCTTCTTCAATATCCGGTTCTTTCGAACAAAGGTACATGCAAGCCTGCATCATGAATGTCAGAATCTGACGAACAAGTTGCACATAAGGATCTGCGAGATCAGCATTCGAAAGTCTGATTTCGCCCTCAAAGAACTCCTTGAAACTTGCGCTTTCTCTCGGATCGATAAGACCGCCATTGATACCAGTCACGCAAAGTTCGCAAGTGTCCTTGAAGCAGATTGCATATGCAATTGCCGGATCGTTCGGAGAATGTTCAACGAGGATTCCTTCAATCTGAGGATGATCCTTCACCTCAATGTAGAAGTTTCTGAACGGCAGATATTTTAAGATCGACCATTCAAGATCAAAATCTTCCATGTCTGCCAACATGTCGTAGAACAGCTTGTCGAACACATAGACCTGCTTATTGTGCTGCCAGTGAGCAAAAAGAAATGTCGCGATGGTAAAGTCGTATGATACCGAAACAATTCCATCCTTGCAACGCTCAGATACCTGCATTCCCTGCTTGAGACCATACTTCTTGTCAAGGAAACGCCATGCGTAGGCACCGCCCGGTTCTACCGAAATCTTTGTCAGTTCGTCGATGGTGTCAGGCTTTTTGGGCATGACTTTTTCAACCTCTTCGAACGCAGTAATTGCGGAATTCATCTCATGGACTATCCGCAGTGGAGTGTACATCACACTTTTTCCCATTTGTTTGCCTCCTTATAAAATTTTATCATGGAATTTGTTGAAAAAATGGGCTTTCAACGCATCTATTATACCACACTTTACATAAAATTGCAACTTTGCCATCTAGACTATTCCTAATTGTTCTTTATTTTAATTGCAACACTCCTATATTTACAAACTACAATTTTTAACAGCATTTATATAATTATTTAAATCAAATTTAAAACATGAAAAAACCTCCAGGAAATGCCTTTAGCATTCCTAGAGGTTACTCTTACTCATGTTTTACAACTGGTAGTTCATCATCAATATCATTTACAAGTATAGGCGCGATAAACTTAAGTTCTTTCTTGCTTCTGCCTTCGCCAACCCAATACGTATGCCAGTGAGCTCTGCGCCAATGTTGACGCGGTCTCTGGCGTACTTTGTCAGTAGATTTTTTGCTTTCATCTTCATCTTTGACTTTTTGCTCGTTTGCATATTTGTATTCTTTCACAACACGCATTCCTACATCCCACTTTCGAATTTCTGAAAATCGATTTCTAATTCGTGATGTAGGTTTGTAGATGTTCTTTTGAAACTCGTTTTCTACAATATCGGCATTATTTGCACAAAGATACATGCAAGCCTGCAGAATAAAAACCGTTATTTCTTTCAGATCTGCAATTTGTTCCTCACAATCTTTTGGCAAATCTTCAACTAAAGATATCTGAGTCTCAAAAAACTTTTTAAAAGACTCTTCATCTTCCGTATCAAGGAATGTCGCATTTATATGATACGCAGTTTCTTCACTATAAAGTTTGTAAACAATACAGTAAGCAAGTTCTGCAGTATCTTCTCTGTATTTGACTAATACACCTTCAACATTTTTGTGATTTTGAATTTCGAGGTAAAACGCAGGAAACGGCAAATATTTGAAAACAGACATGTCAATCTGAAACTCATCCATGCCACTTAATATATCATAGAACTCCTTGCTGAAAACATATGATTGCTTACTTTTAGACCAGTCCGACATGATAATTGAAACAATTGTAATATCATAGAGCTCATTAAATAACGCTCGTTTCCATTGTTGCCCTTTTCTTGAATTTAACGAAACACCGTTTTCTGCAAACAACCGAGGTGCAACATTAGTGTCAAAGATTGCTTCTTGAATTGCGATTAAATCAGATATACTATCATTTCCACAGTTTTTTTCAAACTCTTGAATCTTGTCCTCTAACCGTCTGTATATTCGTAACGGTGGATAAATTGTTGAATTACTACTCATTAAATACCTCCTCTTAGATGCTATATTCAGTTTTGATTGATACGTTTTACAACGGGTAATTCATCTGCGATATCATTCACAAGTATCGGTGCAATAAACCGAAGTTCTCTTTTGTTTTTACCAGGACCGGTTAAATATGTGTGCCAATGTGCTTTTCTCCAATGCATACGTGGACGTTGTCTTTCTTTGATAGAATTAGTTCCAAGACTTGTTTCTTGCATACACTGAATCTCTTGCTGTTTACGCTCTTTCATAACACGCATCCCGACATCCCATTTTCGAATTTCGGAATACTTATTTTTTATTCTTTGGCTTGGTCTGTAGATTTTCTTTTGGTATTCATTTTCCTCAATATCGGTATTACTAGCACAAAGATACATTGAAGCCTGTAAAGTGAAAACAACTGTCTTTTTAAAATCATCCAAAACAGCTCTACCTTGCGCATTTCCTTTAGTCATATCATAATGCATGTCATAGAAAGACTTGAATGTTTTTTCTAAATCAAAAAAATATCCTGTTTTTATTAAATTTTCACCGTTTTCTCCACATTCTTTGTATAACACGCAATAAACAAATTCCATACTTTCTGGTAAAAAGCGTACAAGTACACCCGCAACTTCGTTAGAATCTTCAATTTCAAGATAAAAAGCTTCAAAAGGCAAGTATTTAAAAATGCTCATATCGATTTGGAATTCATCCATTTCAGCTAATATCTCTGCAAACTCTTTACTAAATGTGTACACCTGTTTATTATAACGCCATTTTGATAAAATCACAGAAATTAGCGTATCATTCATAATGCACATACTTAGCTCTTTTCTCCATTTTTTACCTTCTTTAAACTCTAAATCCAGCTGCTTAGCAAGAACATATTTGGGAATAACTGATTTTTCAAATTCAGCCTCTTGAATTTCGAACATTTGAGAAATTGTTTTTCCCGCTAGTTCTGTATATTTTGCTTCAAATTTTTCAATCTCTTCCAAGTGACTTTGCGTGATCCGTAATGGTGGATATAATGTTGAACTACTACTCATCTCACTCCTCCTAAATTATTTTTTGGAAACTATAGTTTTTTTGCTACGCGCGTATTATATCACGATTTACATAATTATAGAAGTGCTTTCTTGGAACATTTCTCCAAAAAATAATTCTATACACTGTGAAAAACTTAGCATCTGCTCAAAATTATTCTAAAAAATGAGGAGTTTAATATAAATTAAACTCCTCATAGCTTACTATTTATAACTACTTTTTAACAGCAATCCCAGTCTACAACTGCATTTTCAAACTTACCATTTTCTATATCTTCCTTAGTAATAAACGCAAAAATAATGCCAGCATCACCAATATTGATATTCTTAAAATCTAGATTTGTATCCAATTTAAATAGACACTCTTTCTTTTCAGTATGTTCTCTATCTCTAGGATCTTGTTGTGTAAAGTCTGCATATCCACCAATATTACAAGCTGGATTTTTAAGTTTTTCACAAAACAGCTCCATCCAATCATCATTTTCAAAAAACTTGTCCATTTCTGAAAAGTTAGTTACGTTTTCTCCATATAATTCCTTTATGATTTCTGTAACAGTACTTACAAATCTATGTTCACTAAGCGGCATTATTCCTAATGTCTTCTCAAACCCAATTTTTAGTGGTTTTTCCACTACAGGATATTCTGCAACCACCTCTGGCAAATCTTCTTGATATTCTAAACCTTCTTCAAAATATCTAATCGCATATTGACAAGGCCAACTTAAATCTGCATCAACAAAAATTTCTACAATTCCACTCTTTGGCCAACCTTCTAAATCTACATTTTTTAGATTAAATTGAGCAACTAAAAACATTGGATTTCCGCTTTCATCTAATGGATATTCTTCTCCAACTGGCAAATATGCTTTTCCACCAAGTTTGTCATCTAAAATCTCAGGTACGCCTTCTATTATTTTTATCTTCATACACTCTTTTTGAGTTCTATTAACAAATTCCTCTATTACTTTTTCTAATTTATCCATATTTTTTCCCACCTTTTAAACAAGAAAAGTACTAATTTATTTTACATCAACCATCCATAAGCCGTGTTTATTGCAATATGCATAAATCTTACTTCCTGGAACATATGAAAAGCTATGTTTTGCAGGATCTCCTGGTTTTAAGAATTTCTTACCAACTTTTTCATCACAAGCAATCCCAATCCATTCAATATAATGATCTGGATCCATTACATGATTTACTGTTACTATAATCTCATCACCAACAACTTCATACTCTGGCAAATGTTTTTCAGCAGCTGCATCAGCTGTATTAGGCTTCATTTCTGTCATAGGTTCCCCACAACATACAACCATACCGTTTTTTAACATTTCAACTGTTGCTCCACATCTCATACATTTTTTTATAACTATTTCTCTCATAATATCCTCTCTCTTTCTTATATAACTTTTAACAATTAGTTCATTTTTATTCAAATAAACTAATTTCATACCAATTTTATCTAAAAAACATGTCCTTTTCAATAACTCATACTCTTTTTTTCTTAATCTAGCTCGTATTTGCTCGCTCTTATTTGTCTTATGTCTACTTTTGTGATATAATAATTATGTCAAATAAATATTGACAATGCTTAGCAGTTTTATTCGCCCATTCGCGAAAATTACATGCTTAGCGCAACCTAAGAACACAAAAACGAGAAAGTGAGGTACAGAAATGTAGCAAACAACACGATTTACAACCAATCGCAAGACTCGCACATCCCAAAAACAAAATTCAAAAAAACAACATGATTAAAAAGGAGATTAAACAATGAGTTATTATGATTCTTATTCCAGTCGCTCCAGCGACTCCCGCAAAAACAACGTAGAGTACAACTGGCTTGGCTTCTGCATCAGCCTCGTGCTCTGCATCGCAGCATTCACCGGCATTTGGTTCCTCGCACTTCCCGCTTGGAACATCCAGTCTGTCGGCCTGTGGTTCTTCTTGCTCATCGCATTTTGTGCCACTGCACTTATTTCTACTGCTATCGGTGGCATGACTGACGAAGCATGGCTTCCTACTAAGATTAGTGCCTGGATTGCTCTCGGAATGTTAATCATCTTTTTGGTGAGCTTTATCAGCTCTGCCAAGCTCTTCCACGTTGACGATTACAGAGCTCCCGCTCAAATCGTTGAAGGCGAAGATGCAAACACGATTCTGCCTGATCCCGAGACTATGCCCATCATCGACCGTAACACGGCTCGCAAATTGGGTGACCGCACTCTTGGTAACATCGCTTCCGAACATATTGGTCAGTTCGAAGTAAGCAGCGAGTACAATCTGATCGTGTATAATAGCGAAGATTACTACATCTCTCCCCTTGTATACGGTGGCTTACTCAAGTATTCCAACAACAAGGAAACTGGCATCCCCTATTATGTACTGGTTAACGCACATAGTGGCGAAGCAGAAAGAATTGATCTTGAAGCAGAACACACTATTAAGTACGCACCTAGCGCATACTGGGGCTACGATCTCACTCGTCATCTCCGTCTGGAGTATCCTGGCAAGCTGTTTGCTGGTGAAAACTTTGAAGTCGATGATAATGGTCATCCGTACTATATCATTCCCACTTTGAAGAATACCGCAAGCCTCTTTGGCGCTAGCATCATTGACACCGTCATCGTAATGGATGCTCACACCGGAGAATCCACTGAATATACCCTTAACGAGGTTCCCGAGTGGGTTGACAACGTTTATGAAGTAGACAGACTGATGACTCAGGCTGCTTGGAATTACAATCTGATCCATGGTTGTTTCAACCTGTCCAATAAGGATGTTCGTAAAACCAGCTACAGCTATGATACTCAGCAGTACTATGCATTCACTCATGCTGGTCACACTTGGGTGTATACAGGTGTAACTTCTGCCGGCGCAGATGAATCCAATATCGGTTTCTTGGCTATGAGTCTGAGAACTGGTGAATATCTCTACTTCGCTGACCCCGGCGCAGAAGAAAGTTCCGCTCAGGAATCTGCAAAGGGTCTTGTACAGCAGTATGGCTACACCGCTGGTCCTGTAATGCTTATCAACGTCGATGGCGAGCAGACCTACTTCTGTGCTCTCAAGGACGCTCAGAACTTGGTTAAAAAATATGCCCTCGTAAACAAGACCGACTATACTAAGGTCGTTGTTGAGGACACTATGGAAGCAGCTATCAAGGTTTATCAGGAAAAGATGGGTAACACCTCTGAACCTGACATTGAAGCTTCTGAAGCTAAGGCTACTGAAGGCGTCGTAAGCGCTGTTTACGAAGTTACTGTTGATGGTAACACTATGTTTATCTTCTACCTCGAAGGTAGTGATGAATACTATGTGTCCACTATCGGCAACAGCTTCGAACAGCCCGCAAAACTCGTGGTTGGTTCTAAAGTTGCAATCGTTTATAGCGTGGTGGATGACACCAATGTTGTAAACGAGATTAACTTCAAGTAAGTTTCATTCGCTGAAAGAAGAATCAGTGGTCGCCCGCAAGGGCGGCCACTTTGATTTTGTCCCACTTGGGGACGGAGATTTGTCCCAAAAAATCTCCGTCCCCAAGTGGGACAAAAAAAGACACTCCGCTTGGAGTGCCTCTATTATTATCTTCTTAATCCAATTTTATTTTTCATATCTTCGTATTTTTGTTTTGCGATTGTTCTTGCTCTTTCTTTTCCTTCATCTAATATTCTATCTAATTCATCGCTATTAATTAATTCATTGTATCTTGCTTGTATCTTTTCAAATTCAGCAACTACAACATCTCCAACGCCTTTTTTGAATTCACCGTAATTAGCATTTTCAAATTTAGCGACAACTTCTTCCTTGCTCATTCCTGTTAAACTTGTGTAAATGTTAATAAGGTTCGTTACACCAGGTTGATTTTCTGGATCATAATTTACTTTTCCAACTGAATCTGTAACCGCAGAATTTATTTTCTTTCTGATTGTATTTATATCATCTAAAATTCTAATTACACCTTTTTGACTTTCTGATGATTTGCTCATCTTCTTTGTTGGATCTTGTAAATCCATTATCTTTGTTCCCGCTTCTCTTATCAAAGGTTCTGGAACATTAAATGTTTCGCCATATTTTTTATTAAATCTAATTGCAATATCTCTTGTAATTTCAACGTGTTGTTTTTGGTCTATTCCAACAGGAACTAAGTCAGCATCATATGCCAAAATATCTGCAGCCATTAATACTGGATATGTAAAAAGTCCTGCACTAAAGTTTGCATTCTTAGCACTCTTATCTTTAAATTGTGTCATTCTACTAAGTTCACCATGGTATGTATTACATTCTAACATCCATGAAATATTTGCATGATATTCATTGTCTGATTGTAAGAATATTAAATTCTTTTCTGGGTCAATTCCACAAGCTATATATATAGCAATTAATTGACGAATGTTATTTGCAAGTGTGTCTGCATCTATCGGAACTGTTATAGCATGCATGTCTGCTATAAAAATTATTGATTTATATTTTTCTTGATTTTCAACCATTTGTTTGATTGCACCAATATAATTTCCAAGTGTAATTGTACCAGTTGGTTGAAGACCTGTTAGCATTAATTTTTTATCCATCTTATTTTCTCCTTTTTTGTATGTTAATCATACTTTATTATATTTTATAAAATCTTTTTGCATTCTCTGTTGTTATTTTTGCTAGTTGGTCAACTCCGCCAGCCGGCGTAATTCCGCAACTTTATTTGCGGTATGTATTACGTATGCAGATTCGTTTTTCTTACCCCTAAAAGGTTCTGGAGCTAAATATGGAGCATCTGTTTCAATAAGCAATCTATCATCCGGAACTAATTTTGCAACATCTATTAATGAACGTGCATTTTTAAAAGTTACTGGTCCAGCAATTGAAACATAAGCACCTAATTTCAAAACTTCTTTCAACACTTCTACACTAGAAGAAAAACAATGCATTACAAAATTATTATTTATTTTATGTGATTTTAAAATTTCTAACATATCCATATCAGCATCTCTACTATGAATTACAACTGGCAAATCTAATTCATTAGCAATCTCAATTTGTTTTAAAAATAATTCTTTTTGTTTTTCTTTATGCTCATCAGAATTATCATAGTGATAATCAAGTCCAATCTCACCAATTGCAACAACTTTAGAACTTTTTGCAAGTTCATAAATGTAGTTAAAATCACCCGTATATTCATCAACATTTTCAGGGTGCAAACCAACAGTAGCATACACGCCTTCAAACATTTCTGCATTTTTTACAGCAACAGAAGAAGTCGATTCGTTATATCCGATATCGACTATATAATTCACATTATTTAACTTTGCATCATTAACAATTTGTTCAACTGACTTATCATAGATTTCATCAGTCAAATGTGTATGTGAATCGAAAAATTCCATCAGCCTATCTTCTCTTCTTTCTTTTTATTTATATACTTGCTTACTCATGCAAATAGTTTTATCTACGTCGTTTCGGGTCCTCGAACTTTTTCCTTCGGAAAAGCTTCTGCGGAGAAACTCCTTTAGATAAAACTTATTTGCAAAACTATTCTATTACAACTAAAAAAGTACGGCCGTTAAATAATACGCGATGTAATTTTAAAAATAGGTTATTGTAGATTATTCTGCAATAACAAACCAATTCTCATCTCTTTAACTGCTGAAGTTTATTAATTTTATTTCACTTTATTTTATACAAATATATTTATCTAAAGGAGTTTCTCCGCAGAAGCTTTTCCGAAGGAAAAAGTTCGAGGACCCGAAACGACGTAGATAAATATATTTGTTTAATTTATTAGAAATGGAAATTTAGCAAACTTCTGCTCCGGCTTTCATATCTCCATCAGTTGTAATTACTTTTACAATATCATCGCCTGCAGCAAGTACCATTCCTTGTGATTCTATACCTTTTAATTTAGCAGGTTTTAAGTTTGCAACTATTACAACATTCTTTCCTACTAATTCTTCTGGTGCATAATATTTTTGTAAGCCTGCAACTATTTGTCTTTCTTCTGTTCCTAAAGATACTTTTAATTTTAATAATTTTTCTGAACCTTCTACTCTTTCAGCTTCAAGTACTTTAGCAACTTTTAATTTAATTTTATCTAAATAATCAATTGTGATTAATTCTTCTGTTTCATTAGCAGCTTCAACTTTTGCTTGTGCTGCTTTCTTTTCAGCTGCAGCTTTTTCAGCGATTGCTTCAAACTCAGCCAAAACAACTTTTTCATCAAACTTTGTAAATAATGTTTCAACATTATCAAGTTTAATTCCAGCTTTTGCGTGAGCAAAATTCCAAGTAGCTTTTTCTAAACCAAAGATACTTCTTGTTTTAGCAGCAGCTGCTGGCATAAATGGTTCCATAATATTTGAAATATTTGCAATCAATGTTGCACAAGTAAATATTGTGTCATTAAATGCAGCGATGTCTTCTTTAAATTGAATCCATGGTTTTCTATCATCATAATATTTGTTAGCGTCTTCAACTAACTTCATTGCTTTTTCAGATGCATCTTTAAAGTTAAGTGCTTCAATGGCTTCTCCAACTTCAACATAAGCTTTTTCAATTAAAGCTTTAATGTCAGCATCAAGATTGCCTTCTGGTATTTCAGAAATTCCTTTGAATTTTAATGTTCTATTAACAAAGTTTCCGAATTTGTTAGTAACCTCATTATTATGTGTTGCAACATATTCAGAAAGTGAAAAGTTAGTATCCTTTCTTTCTGGTCCATTGTTAATTAAATGATATCTGATTGTATCTGAATTTAATTTTTCAATCGCATCTAATGCGCTAATTGCATTACCTTTGCTCTTTGATGCTTTTTCATTGTTGAAGTTTAAGTATTCAGATGAAACAATAACATCTGGCAAATGCATTCCATCATTTAATGAAAGAAGTAATCCAGGGAAAATAATACTATGGAATACGATATTGTCTTTTCCATGAACCATGTACATTCTATCTGGTGTCTTCCAGTAGTCTTCCCAGTTAAGTCCTCTCTCTTCGCATATACGCATTGCAGCTGTAACATATCCTAAAACAGCTTCAATCCAAACATATAATTTTTTATCATCAAAACCTTCAACAGGAACATCGATACCCCAAGTTAAATCTCTTGTGATAGCTCTATCTTTTAAACCTTCACGAAGATATTTTTCTGTTTCATTTTGAGCATTTACTCTCCATGTGTTTTTGTTTTTAGCAACATATTCTTCTATTTCACCTTGCATCTTTGAAAGCGCAATGTATAAGTTTTTATTATCTTTTTGAACTGTTTGGCTGCCACATTCTCTACATGTAGCATTTAATAAATCTTCTTCTGTTGGAGCATAACCACAATCACAACAATCTCCTTTTGTTAGTTCGCCACATTTTGGACATGTGATTTGAAGCTCTCTATCAGCCATGAATTTACCACATTTTTCACAGTATGCTTGTGGTTCTACTTTTTCATAAATTGCTCCTGTATCATAAATTTTCTTAATAATTTCTTTAACTTTTTCTTTGTGATAATCTGTTTCAGTTAAAGTATATAAATCATAAGTGAAGTTTAATCCATCAAATGATTTAACAAACAAATCATGATATTTATCACAAATGTCTTTTGGTGAAATACCTTCTAGTTTAGCTCTTTCTGTAATTGGTGTTCCGTGACAATCAGATCCTGAAACGTAAATTACATCATCACCATTTGCTCTATGATAACGAGCTAGTAAATCACCACCAATAAGTCCTGCAACATGACCTAAGTGTAATTTATAGTTTGCGTAAGGCCAAGCGCCTCCAATTAAAATCTTTTTATTCATCTATATATACCTCCAAATTCAGCTCTCTTGCCGATTATTTATTTATAACAACTGTAGCTGTCGCATAAACATCATCATGCGATAAGCTAACATCAATATTTTCTGCAATTAAACCTTTCTCATCTGCTATTTTAGCAAGCTTTCCATTAAGCTTCATTACAGGTTTTCCGTTTGGTTTTTTCATAATCTCCGCATCATGCCAAGTTATTTCATCCATTGTTTCTGGCGAAAAAGCTTTGTACACCGCTTCTTTAGCAGCAAAACGCGCAGCATAACTTTGGTACTTACACATTCGTTTCGACTCACAATATTCAATTTCTTCATCTGTGTAAATGCGCTTGATGAACGTATCTCCAAGCTCTTCGATAGAATTTTTAATTCTTTCAACGCTTACTATGTCTGTTCCACAATAAACTGCCATTTTCTTCGCCTCCTAACACGAGTTATGATTATAGCATTTTTTTACAAGATTTTCAAGTCCAGGAGCCGATTACCAGTGGTATTTCTCGTTATTTTGTATCTTAAACGCTCTAAAAATTTGTTCTGCTAAAAATAGTCTTATTAATTGATGCGGAAAAGTAAGCTTAGAAAAAGACATTTTAAAGTTCGCTTTACTTACTAATTCTTGGTCTAATCCAGCTGTACCACCGATTACAAAATCAATTGTGCTATAGCCATTTACAGTTATGCTTTGAATTTTGTCAGCAAATTCTTCCGAATCAAGTTGTTTTCCATATTGGTCTAAGCATATAACATAGTCACTTGCGCCTATTTTAGACTTGATTTTTTCAGCCTCTTTTTTCTTTACTTCAAGCACCTCTTTTTCAGAAGGATTATTTGGTATAGGTTCATCCGCAAGTTCTACAATTTCTATATTTGAATATTTAGATATTCTTTTTTTATACTCATCAATTAAATCAATTAGTGATTTTTCTTTCACTTTTCCCAAACAAATAATTCTAATATTCATTGTTACCTCCAAATAGTTGCTCGCGTCCAAAAGGGGACGTCCTCATTTGGACACTTATTAAATTACCTTAAACAATATAAGCATAATATTAAAGTGTCCAAATGAGGACGTCCCCTTTTGGACGCAAGCAACCTTATTAAATTATTTCCATCACATCATCAATTGTATCTCTTTTAGCAATAGATAAATTAAATGGTGTTTTTTGACTTGAGCTATTTATCTCATTTAGAACAGTTTGATAAGCAAGTTCTGGAAAGTTATTTTCTTTGCTTAAATGTCCCAATACAAAATTAGAAACACCTTCTTCATAAAGCCTTCTAACTAACTTACTTGTTGCTTCATTTGACAAATGCCCCACATCACTAAGAATACGTTTTTTTAAACAATATGGATACGGACCACAAAGTAAAGTATCACAATCATAATTAGATTCAACCAATACCATGTCGCTTCCAGACATTTGTTTAATCAAACTTTCTTCAACATGTCCAATATCAGTTGCAACAGTTACCTTCTTTCCACCAGCATAAATACTGAATCCACAAGGATCTGCCGCATCATGAGGTATCGAAAATGATTCTATTTTTATATCTGATATTTCAAAACTTTCACCAGCTTCAAACGTTCTTTTACAATTTTCATCTATTTTAAGCGCCTCCATATTTGACCAAGTTTTTGGTGTAGCATATATTGGAGTGTTATATTTCTTAGCAATAGTTGTTAATCCTTTTGTATGATCTATATGTTCATGAGAAATTATAATAGCATTTATTTCATCTAAATCTACACCTATTGAAGCAAGTGCCTTTGATATTTTCAAACAACTAACACCAGCATCAACAAGTATTTTTGCATTCTCACTTTCTATGTATGTTGAATTTCCACTACTTCCACTAAATAAATTACAAAACTTAATCATATGTATTTCTCCGCTCTTTGATGCGGACTTAAGTTCCGCAATCTACTTTATTCTTCTGATGCACGTGTAATATTAGCACCTAAAGCATTAAATCTTTCAGCAATTTTTTCATATCCACGTTCTACATGTTCTATTCCATATATTTCTGTTTCACCTTCAGCACAAATTCCAGCAATAATCATTGCAGCACCAGCTCTTAGATCAGTTGCTGTAACTTGGCTAGCTCTAAGACCTCCAACACCTTCGATGCAAGCTGTTTTTCCTTCAACTCTTATCTTAGCGCCCATTTTTCTTAACTCTTCTGTGTATTGAAAACGAGAATCATAAATTCCTTCAGTTAAATAACTGGTACCTTCTGCTAAAGAAAGTAGTACTGCAACTTGAGGTTGCATATCTGTTGGGAATCCTGGATATGGCAAAGTTTTTATGTTTGCTTTTGTAGGACGTTTATCTGTCCATACATGAATTCTTTCACCATCATCTGCTTCTTCTACGTTAACCCCCATCTCGATTAATTTTGCAGAAAGAGGATCCAAGTGTTTAGTAATACAATTTGTTACCCAAACATCGCCTTGAGATGCTGCAGCCGCAATCATGAATGTACCTGCCTCTATTTGGTCTGGAACAATTGAATAAGTTGCTCCACCTTTAAGTTCTTCTACTCCTGTTACTTTAATAACATCTGTACCAGCACCTTTGATATTAGCTCCCATCGTATTTAGGAAGTTCGCCAAATCAACTATATGTGGTTCTTTTGCGGCATTTTCAATTGTTGTTGTGCCCGGAACAAGTACCGCTGCAAGCATTGCATTTATAGTAGCTCCAACACTTACAACATCGAGATAAATTTCATTTCCTCTTAATCCATTTTCAGCATTTGCTGTAATCATTGCGCCTTCGCAAACAACCTTTGAACCTAACGCTTCAAACGCTTTTATATGTTGGTCAATTGGTCTTGAACCAAAATTGCAACCACCAGGAAAACCAACATTTGCATGTCCAAATCTACTTAGCAAAGCTCCAATGAAATAATATGACGCTCTGAATTTCTTTGTTAAATCCCAAGGGATTTCGATATCCTTTATTCCTGTACAATCAAATTCAATTTCATGTGAATTGATTATATTTATTTTTGCTCCTAAAAGTTCTAATATATCTATACAACGTTTGATATCACTGATATCTGGAATATTTTCAATTTTACATTTCCCATTAATTAAAACAGTGGCTGGTAATATTGCAACTGCCGCGTTTTTAGCACCATTAACACTAACTTCTCCTTTTAATGGTGTGTTCCCTTTTATTATAAATTTCTCCATCTATAAACCCCTTTTCTTAATCAGAAATTCTTTTAGCAAAATCCACCTCAGTTACTCCTTCAATAGATTTTAATTGTTTAAACAACTCCGATTTACTCATATTGCCATCGTAATTTACTTTATATTTAATAGTAACAGATTTATCTTTATAATTTCTTCTTTGTTTTATATGAAAAACTTCTAATCCGCTATTTTCTAGTATTTCTTGTACTCTTCCTAATGTTCCAGTAACATTTTTTGACGTAACAGCAATTACTGTTTTCTTAAAAGTTTTCGAAACAATTCTTTGTGTTGGTATACCAAAACATAGTATTAAAAATACAAATATAGTAGCTATAACTGCTCCTTCATAAAAACCAGCTCCAACAGCAAGACCAATACATGTTGTTGCAAGTAAAGATGCTGCCGTAGTAACACCTTTTACAGTCATCCCATTTGATAGTATTGTTCCAGCACCAACAAAACCTATACCAGCAAGAATTTGCGCTGGAAGTCTTGTAGGATCACTTGCTGTTTCTGGAAACAGTTCATTCATATATATACCAAGCGACATTATCAATGTTGCTGAAATACATATAAGCGTATGCGTTTTTATTCCCGCAGGTCTACGAACAACTTCACGTTCTAAACCAATCATTCCAGAAAGAATAAATGCTACAAATATTTTAAAAGAAACTTCTGATAATAACGACCAATCAATACTCCCTAGAATATCCATACGAACCCTCTCCTTATTTCCCAGTTTTCTAGAAAAAATATATCATAGTTAAAAACCTTTTGCAAGCAAAGTAAGTTTTGCGAAACCTTTATTTACCAAATAATTCTAATATTTTGAATTTAAACTGTACTTTTCCACTAATTACAGAAAAACTTTCTTCTTCTAAAGAGCGTTTTAACTCATTGTACGCATCCTCATCTTCACAAACATCTTTCGTAAAACAAAGTGTCGGATACATTACGCACCACCAATTTTGTCCCTTAGCTTCTCCAAGACAAACCCTAATAGCTGTATATTCACCTGCAGGAAAATTTAATCTTCCATAGCTTTTTGATGGAAACTTATATTTACCCAATTCAACAAACACATCATATTCAAAACCATTTTCTTTTAGAACATCTCTAGCAACATTTTCAATTTCTGCCATAGATTTTTCTAAATAATCATACGCATTAGAAAAACTATTAATATTATTTTCATCTATTAATTTTAATATTTCATCTCTTACTTTTAATTTCACTTCTTGCGCTTCTATAGAATCATCATTTGCAATCACATGCAATCTGATAACATTTTCTGATATATCTTTCTTTATATTTTGAGCATATAAATTCGCATCAAAAATCGAAAGAAAAATTAATAAACTAAAAACAAAAAACTTTTTCATACGCACCTCCAAATCAAGTATTAACAATGCTTACAAATTTAATACCAAAAAATGGAATTTTATAATTGACACATTTGGTAATATATGGTAAATTGATTTTACACAAAGTTGAAGGAGGAAAAAGAATGCATAAAATTATAAAAGCATGTAATTTTTATGTTAGTGAGTGGCATTTATTCGCCGCCCTTTTACCATATGTTCGCGAAGAGTTAAAACAATCAAATAAAATTGTTGTTGTCTCTCAGGACAAGTTAGAAAATGGAATGAGAAGTTTAGTAAAAAGATTAAACTTACATTTTGAAAATGAAAAAGGTATAGATGAAATCTCATGGTTTAATGATGATTTTGTTATGGAAATAAATGAAGAAATAAATCCGATAACAATTGTTGTTCAAGGCACAATAGAATTTATAAAAGAAATAAATACATATCTTTCTGCAAACTTAATACCAAGTTCTACAGAAATAAAAATAATAAATTGTTATGAAGTATATGACACAAACACAATGTTATATAACATTTTGGATGAACACGACTTCGTTTTTAACACGGCAGGTATGAATAAAAAAAGTGATATTTTCCCTGGTTATATTGAACCTGCCAAAATTTTAAATAGCTGATATCTTAAAATCCATATAGAAGACATGATAACTAATTGATTAACAAAAGAAATAAAGCTCCAATCGTCATCATGTCTTCACCCCCCTCTTTAATTAGAAAAATAATTAATGAGCCAATCAAAACATTGTCAAAATTTTCGGCAATGTTTATTTTTTTGAAATCAAAAAAATTTTTTATAAAAATCGCCTACCCTTTATTTTCTAAATCATTGATTTCCGAAATAACGTTTGATAGTTTTATAAATTTTATATACTGATCAATTTTCTCTTTTTTCGAATCTCTTAAAAAAGGTTTTAGCGAATTAAGTAAATTAGCACTTGCATTATTTTCACCGGACTTCATAGTGTTTACAACCTTCATTATTTTCATCATTGTTTCCATATCAGGCATACTAGCATCATCAAAAAAAGAATTTACATTAGTACTTTCTTCTTTTTTCCCTGTTGTTTCTTGCTGACTTTTTGTTGAATTAAGCATATTCAAAATAGCTGATATATCCGGCATATCATTCATATTTTCCCTCCTTTAATTCTTATTTTTTTCTTTTTCTTTTTCTATTAATTCTTCTAACTTTTTATAATCATCTTCGCTAACCATTCCTTTCACCTTCATTAAAGCCCCTTTTAATTCTTCATCATTCATATTTTTTATACTGTTTAAAAATAATTGATACATCATTTCTTTATTCATACCTACACCAACCTTTCTATACAATGTATGCTTTGAATGCAAAAAAAGTACCACAAGAATTTAATTCTTGTGGTAGTTCAACTCATCTTTTGCTTACAGAATTCCTGCTTATTTCCATCGGCACATAATATTCGTCAACAAACGGAAGTTTCATTTTATATTCATATGCTACATTTAAAAAAATCGGATTTCCATATGACACTCTCGACGCAGTATAATTAATTCTTAATTTATCTTGTTCAAATCCACTATCAACAAGCTCTTGTTTTAATTTCCCTACTTCTGTTTTTGTAAGATAGCCATATTCCTCCATAACAAAAATGTATTTGATACAAGCACTCGAAAGTTTTTCATACCATATATATGGCGTAAGAATCTTTACTCCAACAACAATAAGACCAGAAACAAACATTATACCTATTGCTAAAATTATTGGTGTTGTAATTATTGTATTACCTCTATTTTTTCTCATATTCTCACCTATGTTTCTAACATATTTAAAGCAACATCTTCATGAATTGTAAAAACAAAAATTTCTTCTAAAACACTTTTTAATATAATAGGTTTTATTTTCACTTTTAGAACAGTATGTATCATTCGTGTTTGAAGATTTTCTCCAGTATATGTATCTTTAGATCTCGCTTCTAAAACTTTATATTCAACAATTTCAATTTTGCTTATAAGTTTATTTTCATTTTTTAGTTCATCATCTAATTCATAATTGTTCTTTAAAAGTTCTATAAATTCCTTTTCGTATGTATTCTTATCATAAGAAAAATTATCTATATTAGCCTTATTTTTATTTACAGCAATAATAGCACTTCGATTTAACGAATACATTTCTATTTTAAAATTATATAAAACACTATTTATATTACTCACAAAAATCGTAACAATTAGAACAAATACAACTATTGCAATCGCTATAAACACCGTTGAAATTGTAATTATCATTCCCGATTTATTCTTCATACTTCACCTATTTCACATATTTAGAAAGATCTCTGTTATATAATTCATCCCATCTTTCCGCAACATCAAGATAATAAATTTCAGTTCCTGTATGTCTTGCATTTGAAGCTTTTACAACTAACTTATACGCACTTTCTTTACGCATAAATAGCTTACTCTCATCAATTCCAAATGCATTTTTAGATTCTTCTCTTAGCGAATTCCACGAATGAAGAGTTTGAGTGGTTTCATACGGTATAACATATATGGCAGAAAAAACTTTTTTGGTTTCGCTTTCATATTCAAGTCCCATAGGTCGAGGTAATCTATATGAATACTCTAACGCTTCAAGTGATGAATATCGTGTCTTTTGGCCTCTACTCTTTGGTTCTTCCCACTCAAATCTCTTTGTTAATTCATCTAAAGTTTGTATAGAATTATATCCATCAAAATCAAATCGCACATAACTTGCATCTGGTGACGTCGTAACTTTTATTTTTATAACTTGTCCAGCGCAAATAAATTCTTGTTTTGTTTTCTTAGAAACATAAAGGTCCGTTAACGTTTCTTTTCCTGCATTCGTTGTTATTCTTTGCACTTCAATCTTATATATTTCTGGAGCACTCTTATCATTTTTTATTTTCACATTCGAAATTTCATCTGTTTTAAAGTTAACTACGATAGTTATTTTACTAGTCGCATACATTGGCAAATCATTAGAAAAGTATGTTGCCATCAAAGAATTGCACTCAAGTTCAATAACAATATTTTTCTCTCCAATATAATTATTTTTATTCACAGTTAAGATGTATTCTTTCTCTATATCTGTCACTTGGGTACCATTTACTATATCTACTGTTACCGAATCAATTTTTAATTCTGATTCTAAAATTTGTATATGTTCCGCTTTTGCATATTCAGAATTAGTTTGAATTAGAGCTCCAAAATTAATCGGTATTTCTATAATATCTTCATCATTTAATATTGTATATTCATATCCATGCGGAACTTCTAATTTACTAATTAGTTTTGAATCTTTAGCAAGTGGAGGAATAGAAAATGTTGCAGCCCAGTATACGTTACCTTCTCCTGGCTTTTCAGTATAAATACTGCCAGCATTTCCCCATGTGGCATAATTTTCAACCCTTGCTTTATCAAGTCCTATATCCAAAGCGGTCAAATCATATGTTACGCCAAATCTAGAAAGTTTAGAACTCAACATATATTCTCTTTGTATTTCATATTGAAATTTAGATGTATCGTTCCATGATTCTTCTGCATTTTTTACAACTCTATAATTCCAAAAAAGAGGTGACGTTCCTGTCGTATAATCATCCGGAAAAATTTCATTATGTATAGGTACCCCAGAATAATCTTGACCTAAAATCCACCACTCGCCTCTTGGTTCATTCTCGCTAGCAATACGCCCTTTATCATTCCAAATTCCAGTATCTGTTTCTTTCCATCTTTGATTATGCGTAACGCTTTGTGGCGAACCATATACAATCAAATTATAATTTTCATAAATATCTTCATTAACGCTTAATCCATTTACATTAACAGTAGCTATTCCCATCGCATTTATCATATATAAAAAACCACTACTATAAGCATACGTTTTATTAGATAAAATAATCATACACAAAAATGCAAAAATTATTTTTTTCATTTATCCTCCTATTTTTCAGAAATATAAAATGTTGGAATGCCATCTGCTTTTTGATAAAAATCAATTATATATTTGTTAGCAAAAACCTTATGTTCTTTTTGTTCAACACCGATACTTTTGCCCGAAACATACTCAGTGTTTTTCTTTATCATATATTCACTCATATTTTCCGTATTACTTCCAAACATTGATAACATTGCCTTTTTAAAATGTTTTTCATTTTCTTCATCTATATATTTTTCATCTAAAAATTCTGAATAGTTATTCCATAATTTTAAAATTTCTATTTTTGCAACACATTCATTACTAAATTTTTCTTCCATGGAAACTCTAGCAAGCTCATATTTTTTATCTTCATATAATGTTATTGAAAAATTATATTCTCCTCGTCCTATTTTTTCTTCAGAATCACCATATAAAAATTGCAACTGATTAATCGTATATTTTGACGGTTGATATAAAACAGCTAAATACGCATTTTCTTTTACCGTATTTTTTATAAGTTTTATAACGTTTTTTATTTTGATAATTTCATTAGATATTTTGTAATTATCTAATTTTGCATAACGACCTTCATCAAAAATATATAACTCATCATCATCTATTTTATATCTTGTTTTTGAATACGCACCTTTTAAACTTTCAGCTCCAATATAATTTGACAATTTAGTATCTGAATAATCATATTCTTTTTTTGAAATTAGCGATCTTTTCTCTTCGGCAGCACGAGAAATAATTGTAACTGCTTCAGCTCTCGTTAAGAACTCTTCACCTCTAAAAGTTTTGTCTTTATAACCTGTTACAATTTTCAATTTCACAAGTTTTAAAACGCATTCTTTATATTCATCAGTTAAATCTTTGAATTTATTTGAATTTTGTTTAACATCTGATACATCTATAAATTTTGAAACTATTTCACAAGCTTCGTATCTTGTAATTGCTTTTTCCACAATTACACAATCTTTGTCTATTAAATTATTTTCTTTTGCAGTCGAAATATAAAAATCTGGCCAAACAGAATTTCCTTCTCGTACCAAATCATATCTCCCCACTGCTAATATTAATTTTAAAAATTCTATATTAGTAATATTATTATCTGGTTTGAACGTTCCATCTTCATAACCATTTATAAAACCGTCATCTGCGAATTTTATAATTTGTTTCTCCGCCCAATGATTTTGAATATCCGAAAAACTACTCCCCGCATAACACAAAGAGCAAGCACAGCAACAAATCAAACACATTAAAAATTTAATTGAATTCTTCACTTTTATCACTCCATATTTTTAGAAATATATTTGATGATTCTTTGGACAATGTAATCTTCATCCAACAACGAATAAATCACATCTTTCGTGTTATATTCATCTGCTAAAACAGAAATAGTTTCTTCAGTTTTTGATTCAGTTAAAACAATTAAATTATTATATTTTTTTAAACTTTCATTATTAGGATTTTGAATTTCAAAATCACTTACAATTACGAAATCATTTTTTGTGGCTCTAAAATTGTATTCATTCTTTTCAATAATTGGTGTAAACTCACACTTAATAAGCTTGTTTAAAATTCCCAATCTTTTTTGATTCTCATTTATAAAATAAATTTTCATACTTCTCCTAAAACCTCTCCACTTGTAATTAGCATTTCACCAGAACCAATTATTTCTTCTAAAATTTTTTCGGAATTAACTCCAGTAACATTAAAGCTTCCTATATCCCTTAACAAACTAATTTGTTTTGCAACCTCTGGTTTCACAGCTATCATAATTGAATCTATAATTCCATCTCCAGCACTTTCAACTTCTAATCCATCTATGTTAAAAGTACCTAAAACTTTTGTTGAATCAAGAAGTTTTATTACTGTATAACCATCATATTCATCACCAATTTCTAATCTTTCATTCTCGAGTAAAAATTGTTCAGCATAACTATTTTTTATTGTTACATACAAATTAATTAACGAGTTCTTTTTTATCGCATAAGAAACGCCATTTTCAGAATTTTCAATTTTAACAGATATCTTCTCGTTTCCATTTTCAACTTCAAAAATTGACAAGTTTTCTTGCGAATCAAATTGTTTTTTCAAAGCTATTTGTCCTTCATATATATCAGATTTCGAATATAGATTTTCAATTTCTGAAAAACTAGTAATTATCGCTATATTTGATACCAAAGAAAAAGGTACTTCTTTTATTTCAAACATCTCTTCTTTCAACTTTTGATTTTGATAAATATCTGTCGCAGTAACTAAGCAGCTAACTTTAGGTTCATAATTTATAAGTTGTTTTTGTAGCTTTGTAGAAATTAAAAAAACTATTATCGTAAGAATTGTTGTAATTATCAAAATATTAATTTTAGTTTTCATGACATTCACCACTACACTGTAAAAGGTGCACTTCCTGTATTTTTAAACCATGTAGTAATTGTGTTCATTACTTCTCCAAAAAGGCCTTGCATTTGTGGATAGAACACCGTAATTACAATTACAAGCAGTACACCCGCCACAAGTATTACTTGCAATATTTCTGATCCCCTATTTGATTTTAATTTTTGTTTTAAATTTTTCATTTTAATCCTCCTTAAGAAAATATATTATTAAATCCTTGACTTATCGAAACAATGATTGGATAGAATGTAAGCAATATGATATTTCCAAGCGCAATCACAACACCAAATGTTATATAAACAACTTTGTTTTTCGTTCCTTCTTTTATCTTTTGAATATATTTTACTTTCAACATCTCCGAAAGATTTTCTAAAATCTCGATTATATTTTCTACCGAATTATATTGTCTAAGTGTGTTACAAAACATATCAATTTCCAAAATTTCAAATTTTTTATTTAACATATCCAAAGAGTTATCGATATTAAATTCTGAAAGTTCATACTCAGTTGCAAATTCTAGCATTGCCTTTTTGAAATCACGATTTTTGCAATTTTCAAATTGTCTTTTTAAGCTATCTTTTAAAGACACATCTGCCGAAAGTTCTAATATTATTGAATTAATGACATTCATTAAATCAACACAAATTTCACCATCTCTGCTTTTCTTATTTATTAAAATATAAAAATCAATGAAAAAATATCCGAAAAGAGCCTAATATAGCTCCAACAATTGAAGATTCATAATTTTTTGTTCCAGCAAAAAAGAATACTGTAGCAAGCAGTATTTTTACTAAGTAATATGAATATACATTTAAATTTAGTGGGTATCCTTGCTTTGACAAAAAAGCATCTTTTGAATTTAAAAAATTAATCTTTTGAAAAAAATCTTTAAAGAAATATTCTTTGGTAGAAACATTTAAATTGTTTTTCTTTTTATATTTATCAGCTTTATTTTTTATATCGATGCAACAAACTGCATAATAAAGCAAAATAAAAAGCAAAACAAAGAGGCATTTTTCATACATAAGTACATCTCCATGTTTCTTTATTTTAATGTGATTCTAAAATCTTTTTTCATTTTAGTCAAACGTTTTCGTTCGACTATTTTCGACACAAAAAACAAAGTTCTATTTTTATATTTTCAAATATATATTTTATCGAGGTGGATCATGAGCAAAATTTGGATATGGATTATTTTATTTTCTATAATTACTGGACTCGCAAATGGAAACGTGCAAGAAATGACTTCGTGTCTTTTCGATTCTGCAACAAGCACTATAGAAACTTGTTTAAATGTTTTTGGAATTATGAGTCTTTGGGCAGGCATTATGAAAATCGCTGAAATATCAGGTTTTATAGATAAATTGCAAATTTTAGTAAGACCTTTTATGAAAATAATTTTCCCTAATTTATCGCCAAGTTCTCCTGCACTTTCTTTAATGGCAATGAACATGACCGCAAATCTTATAGGTATTGGAAATATTGCAACACCACTAGGTATAAAAGCAATGGAACATTTGCAAAAAGAAAACACAAACAAAAAGAAATTAAGTAAAACAATGATGACATTTTTGATTTTAAATACTGCATCAATTGAGCTTATCCCTACAACGGTAGTTGCGCTTCGTTCAACCTATGGTTCTCAAAATCCTGTAGGAGTAGTAGTTCCAGTATTAATTGCAAGCTTCGTTTCTGCAATATCCGGTATAATTTTAGTGAGGTGTTTATGCAAATAATTGAATTTATATCTTATAGCATACTTCCGATTTTAATACTACTAATACTTATATCCTGTTTAATAAAAAAACTCCCCGCTTATGAAACATTCATAAGCGGGGCTACCGATAGTTTTTCAGCAATTTTAAAAATCTTTCCAACAATGCTTGCTGTCGTTGTTGCTACAAATTTATTTAAAGCCTCTGGAGCAATGGAACTATTAGTATCCTTATTGTCGCCAATATTTTCTGCAGTAAATATACCTTCGGAAGTTGTTCCTTTAGGATTTATGAGATCAATTTCAGGTGGCGGAGCTCTTGCAATTTTAACTGATATATTAAAAACTCATGGTCCAGATAGCGTTATTGGAAACATTGCATCAACAATAATGGGATCAAGCGATACTACCCTATATGTTATTGCCATGTATACAGCATCAGTTGGAATTTCGGATACAAAAAAAGCCCTAATAATAGGACTTCTCTGCGATCTAATTGCTTTTCTTATTACAATCTATATTTGGTTATAATTCTGTGCTACGGGATACCCCGTGCACAGACTCTTATCAATAGTACATTAAATATTTTTCATCTCTTCTAAACAAGATTTGCAAACTATTTTGTCTTTATAAGTTGTAACATTTTCTGATTCGCCACAGAAAACACAAGTAGGTTCATACTTCTTTAGAACGATTGTTGAGTTATCTACGTAAATTTCAATAGCGTCCTTAATATCGATTCCTAATGTTCTTCTTAATTCGATTGGTAGTACGATTCTTCCTAATTCGTCTACTTTTCTTACGATACCAGTTGATTTCATCTAAAAAACCCCCTTACTAAAAATTATGTAACCTTTTTCTTAAGGCGACATAATCATATCATCTCTTACAAAATTTGTCAAGCAAGAAAAGTAAAATAATGGGAAAATTTGTATACTTGTGTCGGAGAGGTTGATTTTTAGCCAACTCGTACTTAGGGGACAGTCCTTAAAAGGACATTTTTGAAAATGAAATATGTTAAGTTAGAAAGAAAAATGTCCTTTTAAGGACTGTCCCCTCATGGTCGTCAAGGTCTGTCTTCTCGGTACGAAAAGAGCGCCCTTTGAGGACGCTCTCTTATCTTATTGTACAACGTATGTTGCTATATTTGAACATCTATCTGCAGCTTCAATTACTGTGCCCGAAACAAGTTCAATTTCATATAAGTTTAATAAATCCGTTAATGTTATTCTTCCTGAAGATAGTCTTACTGTTTTTCCATCTACTTTAATATAGCCCATACCGTTACCATCACTATCACTAACTATGATTTGTGTATCTGTTACTCTTATTGTTGGCACTGATAATTCTATCATTACATCTGTTGGTAACTCATACTCAACTCCGCTTCCTATACTATTTCCAGCCTTATCTTGTTCAGCTGAATTCTTAAGACCTAAGTAAAGAGTTCCACTTCCCAAAGTGTTTTCAGCAATAATCTTGTAGTATCTTCCGTTTAAGGTTGATGTTCCTTGCATTACCGGACCATAAAGTACTGGCTCGCCTTCAAGACTAATATTAGTACCATATGCTCCTTCAAAAGTAACATTACCCGCTGTGTCTTTTACGATAATTCTTATATCATTAGCTGTTAACGTATTTTCATAGTCATAATTATTATCATAATATAAAATTCTAAACGAAGTTTGGTTTGTTCCATTACCACCTATGTATTGGCTTAATAACTTAGTTGTAACAGCACCATACGAGCTCTTTCTATTAACCGAGTCTTTTGCCCATACATAAACAGTATGTTCACCATCTACATCTGGAATCTTCCATAATACTTCTTCTGTATATGGCACCCAACCGGTAGCGCTTTCTAGCTCATTAATTGTAAGCAATTCGTTCGATAATAATAAATGTGTTACGCCTACGTCATCTTGTGCTTCTACATTAAGTAATATCATAGAACTATTTACATATCCGTTTGTTTCATCAACTGATACCGCTGTAATTTCTGGTTCACTAGTATCTACCGCCGCAATCTTAATGGCTTTTGGATATTTACTAACGTTTCCTGCTGAGTCTTTTACGAATACATAGTACTCACCGTTTGAACTAATAGAAATTTCTAGCATTACTTGCTCTGTTGTACTTTCTCTTGTTCTCCAAGATGATGGTTCTATATTTCTCTTATTAACTGCATACGCATATATACCAGAACCCGCATCTTCTGCAAGAATTTGTAGTTTTACTTCACCAACATCAACATCTGCTGTTTGTTCAACAGAATGAATTGTTGGGCCTACTGTATCAATATTTTTAATTTCAATTGATTTTGTAGAAATATTATTAGCATTGTCATATGCAGAAACTGTGTATGTACCATTTTGAGTAACTTTTATTGTTCCTTTTCCATTTACAATAGTTATACTTTGACCATCTAAATCAGCCTTTTGTACTCCTGATTTTTCGTCATATATTTCAACAGTTATTAGAACATATTCATTTGTCCATCTTGTTTCTGGATCTTTAGTAGCAGTAATTATAGGTCCTTCTGTATCCATTCCAAGCGTCGCATATTCCCTAAGATCTATTAAGTTTTTAACTACCGCATAACCCGCTACCGTTTTGATTTCATCCGAAATTATTGAATTATATAAAGAACCTTCTACAGTACCATCATAAAATTCAAATGTTCCTGATGCATTTCTAACACCTTCAACTGCACCATATATATATGGACTTTCAGTTGTCATTGTTTCATCATTTCTACCAAGTACTGTTTTTCCTCCAGCATTGTATATACCTTGAACAGTCGTGCTAGCTGTTTCATCAAGTAATCTTGCTGAAACATTACCACCAGTTATATTCAATACACCTTTGTTGTGAATACCATATGTTCTTGAATTTACCGTTGTAGCTGTAATATCACCACTTTCCATATATACAGCACCTTCATTGTATATACCATAAGCATTAGCACTTTCCAAAGTCGCTTTTGTTGTTATTGCTCCGCCTTTCATATATACAAGACCATTTGCAAAGTTATGAATACCATATGTTGATCCAGTTCCAGAGTTTGTAACTTGAATTGTTATATCATCAAATGTAATTTCTCCTTCGTTCATTACACCATACATTTGAGCAGGTCCCGAAATTATCAAACTACCAGAATCTTTAATATCAAGTATACCTTTGTTTGTAATAAGAACGTTTGCTTCTGTTGGTGCGAATGAAATAGTTTTATTATTCATATTAATAGTGTACTCATCTGTTTCTTTTGTTGTCATAGTCGCTGTAACTATATCATCCATAAGCATTGTAAATTCTGCAATTCCCGAAGTAGCGGCTAATGCTTGTTTTATTCCAGCAAAGTATCTTGTTCCATTTGTTGCATCAACTACTTCTACTACAGTTTTAATAAATATTTCTGCTCCCGTTAAGTTAGCTTTTGTATACACGGCAACTTTATCAAGCAAATCATAAACAGTTCCTTCAAAAGCTACTACATCTAATTCTCCGTAATCTTCAAGTTCTACTGTATATGTATAGATGATTGTTTTCCTATTAGGAACACCTTGTATTGTTCTAATATCTCCATCACCAATTTGTAATTTCAACACTGGAATAACGCCTTTATCAAAATTACATTCTTCTGAAAATGTTGCTTGAATTTTTATTTCAGTACCAGCAGCATAATTTCCAGTATCTAAATTTGTAACTTCTAATTTAATAAGTACAGGTCCTGTTGTATCTTTTTCAATAAAGTCTACATATAGATCAGGAGTTTCTAGTGCATATCTTCCCATAACTTCACAAGAATCATAATAATATACAACTGCATTTACACCATAGTTTTGTCCTAGATTTTCAAATACATTTTTAACTCCATCTTCATCTTCTATAATTTCAGTTACTGAAATTGGAACTGTCATTTCAAATATGTTGTATAAGTTTGCAAAAGCATGATGTTCTAGTGTTGTAAGCGATGTAACCACTTCTAAATCTATTGTTGTTAATGAATTACATTCACTAAATGCATATGAGCCAATAGTTTCAACTTCATCAAAAATTTCTATACTTGATAATTTTGCACATTTTGCAAAAGCATATTTTCCAATTTTCTTTCTGCCTACTGCGCCATTAATAGTCGTTAAGTTTTTATCATTGTAGAAAGCTCCATCACAAAGGTCTATTTCATCATGCAAATTCATTGTTATCATTGTCACATTGTTTGCAAATGCATAATTCGCAATTATCTTAACATTTGATTTAACTGTAATCTCTGATCTTAAGTCTTTATTTGTATGAACATATAACACAGATTCATCTTTTGAATATAGAGAATAATCATCATAAATCAAACTTGTATTTCCACTTGCTATTGTTAATGTATCAAAATTGTTTGTCTTAGCAAATGTTGTATATGTAATTGCTGTTAATGATTGTGGAAGTTCAATAGATGTAGCGTTTATAGCACCAGAAAGTACATATTCGCCAATATTAGTAATTCCTTCCCATACCTCGATTGCAACGATATCTTCCAAATAATCTACCCAAGGTAATGTTGCTTCAGTGTAATCTTTTGTTGCACCAGCACCTCTTATTATCATTGTTCCATCTTGATTTAGCACGGCAAATACCGTGTTTTCTACAACACCAATATCCCATAACGCTTCACAAACATTAGTAGCTTCAACTTCTTGCATCGCCATGTTTCCTGATGTATCACGTACCCATACAAACCAAGTTCCATTGCTTGTTGCATAAACAACATTTGACGTTGTCCATACATCTGAGTCTAAAGCAGGCGCTTCATTTGTTTGTGTTATTGCGTATCTATCTACCGCAACATTATCTGTAGCATATACAGTAAATTTTTCTTGTGCTGGTTGTGGAACATCCTCTGTAACAATCTTAGTAATAATCGGTGGTACAGTATCGATAATTTTTACAACTCTTGTAATTCTCGCAACTTCTGTTCCTCTTGATGTCAAAGTATATGTGATTGTATATCTACCAATATTACCTGTATCCAATGGATTATTTATTGTAATACCTAATGATGTTATTATAGAGCTCGTTCCGTCTTCTTTAAATAATTCCCCAATTATATATGCTCCTTCTTCTACATATATTGTGCCAGCTTCCATAGTTATTTCAGCTTCACCATTTAAATACATAATCGGATAAATTCTATCTTCATATTTACTCCAATCTGCATCTGCTTTGTAATCTTCGTATTCAAATGCATAAATATTAATTTGATCTGCTAATACTTCATCATCTCTTAAAGTAACAAGTTCGCCTTCTTTTAATAATACTAATCTTACTAAAGCATTATCATTTGAGAATATATTTGCAGATATTTCTGGAGAGCCATCAATTATTACAGTTGTTAAATTTGAACAACTGTCAAATGCACTGTCTTCAATTAATGTAGTATCTGATGGAACTGTAAACTCTGTTAAAGAAGCTCCTTTAAATGCATATTCGCCAATTTCTTCAGCGCTTGTTACATTTATTTTTGAAGATTTTGCTTTTGCAAAAGCTTCCGCTCCTATTCTATATATACTTTCTAAACTAACTGTTTCTTCAGTATCTAAAGAACCTATTGCACTAGCAATAATTGTGTTTTGTCCATTTACTGTTTGTATTAAGTATTTGTCATCTAATGAATAATACTTATCATCACTAGTAGCCCCAGAAATCTTTATAATATTAGCTCCAGAAAACGCTGTTTCTTCTATTACATCAATATTTTCTGTAATTGCCAATTCTTCTATCCAAGACGCATTTTGGAATGCATGCGCTTCAATCTTTCTAAGTAATGTTCCTAATTGTAAATCTATGATTCCTGAATCTGCAAAAGCATTTGCTTCAACAACTCTTAAGTTATCTGTAAATACAACATTTTGTACTCCAGTTCCTTCAAAGGCAGATTCTTCAACTCTTAAAATGCTATCAGGTAAATTTATCATCATAAGAGCATCCATATCTTTAAAAGCATTAGCTCCAATGTTGATTATTGTCTCCGGAAGTATAACTCTACTAACTGTGTTATATGCTAATACGGAAGATTCTAAAGTTCCTATATCAATTACAGTATAAGTATTACTTCCGTCAGAAACTGTACTTGGAATAGATACCGTACTTGCTGTTCCTGTATAGCCAACTATTTTTGCATAGTCTTTTGATGCATGTTTAACGAATTTAAACAAACCATTTGTATAAACTGTTGAATCCCACGAATTTGCAATAACATTTATAGTTCTAGTGTATGTAGTATTACCACCAAAACCACCAAAACCACCGCCAAAGCTTGATTTTACTTTATAATCAATTTTGTACGTTCCGATTCCTGCAGTATTTACATTACCACTAACTTCAACTGTCATTCCCCAAGAATCAAACTCATATCCACCTTGAACATCTTCAACATATTCATAATACTTTTCTGATGTTGTATCTTGATATACAACAATGTTTTCTTGTCCAAGCATATTGAAATCATATTGTCCTACTGTAATACTATCTTGTCCTGGTGCTTCTGAAACATTTCCTGCTGCGTCTTTTAGCCACACATATAATGTTTTATTACCATTTCTTGAAAAGCTATATTCATATGTGCCTGAATTATCATATTCTTCCCATAAAAGATTATCTGAAGCAATGCTAGAATACTCTGTTTCAGTAACAATAATATGTGTTATTCCAATATCGTCATAAGCCTCTATTGCAACATCTACAGTCATACTCGTCGTTGTTGTTTCATCATCATTAATTTTTACACTCGTAATAACCGGAGCAACGTCATCTATTAGCTCAAAGTTTGCTTCTGTTTCATAATCTTTTACATAGTTCATCATCGTACCACAAGATGAATAATAATAAACAGGTCCTGTTGTAATTCCATAAAATACATTTTGGCCAATTGACTCTAATGTTTTCGGAACATATAGATTAGCGATTAATGATGATCCATAAAAAGCTTTATCATTAAGAATTTTTACATTGCTTATATCTAATATAGTTACCGAACTATTCATAAATGCACCGCCACCGATTTCTTCAACCGATGTAGGTAATGAATATGTGCTAGTATCTTCATTTGAATGTACATATAAAATCTTCATGTCACTACTATATAAAGAATAACCATCTATATATAAATTACTATTTCCACTAATATCTATTGATGAGAAATTATTAGTGTTTATAAATGCGCTTGTATTTAAAGTTGTTAATGTTGAAGGTAACACAATATCTTCACAAACATTAAAGTTTGAAAGCACGTTTTTACCGATTTCAACAACGCCTTCTTCTACAACTATTTTTGAAATAGCATTTACTTTTGTACTTCCATACCAAGGAACTTCAGTCTCTTCATAATCTTTTGAAGCACCTGTTCCTGATACTATAAACATTTTAGAATTACTTAACGGAATTACTGCAATTAAGCTCTCATCTTCGTTTTCACTAATATCCCATTTTGATGTACATATTAAATCAGAATCAATAGTATATGCATCTGATATATTTCCATGATCATCACGTGCATAGATGTACCACGTTTTTACTTCTGTTACTACAAAGACATTTGATGTTTGCCAAGCAGCATCAGATGCTGTAGGCGCAGTTGCATTATCTTTTATTATATATTGTGATACCGCCAAGTTGTCTTTTGCAACAACTTCAAATGTTTGTTCATTTAATGTCCATGTAGGATCTGTAACTACAGCTGTAACTACAGGTTTTTCAAAGTCTGCTATATCTACAATTCTTTCAAGAGTATCTAATACTACTCCATCATATAGCACGTTATATTTTATTCTATATCTTGCTGTTGTGCTAGCATCTACCACACCATCAATTTCTAATGACACTAATGGAATTGCTGTAGTTGGTCCTGTTACTTTTAAAAGTTCTCCGATTACCCAAGCACCCGACTCAATAAATGTTACATCCATTGGCCAGTCTGTATATCCTAAGCCTTCTAAAACAATAATGTTATCTAGTCTTGATGTCATACTTGAATAATCTGAACTTGCTTTATATGTGCTTAACATATCTTTACTTACAAATATTTTTGCCGTATCTGTAATAGAACTTGAAGATTCTAAATCAACTACACCTTCCTTACTTGTAAATATCACACCAACTAATGCCGTATCATTTTTAAATGTATCAGTAGCTATTACTGGAGTTCCTTGTACCACAGCAACTTTAAAGTTTGAAATATTAGCAAACGCTTCTGTTTCTACAGAGGTAACTTTGTCTGTTATTCTAACTCCACCTAGTGAAGAATAAGCAAATGCTCCTTCTCCTATTGTTTGAGTATTATTTAAATTTACTGTTTGAAGATTTGTTGCTGCAGAGAACGCTCCGCCAACAATTTCAACTACAGTATTAGGCATTGTATAACCAGAATCTATTGCACTATTTTTATACAATACTAAATTTTTATTATCTGCAGTAATAACAACTAATCCGTCTGCTGCCATTTTATAATTTGTATTTGCAGAATCTACTGCTAATGTACCAATTTTCATTCTATAAAAAGCTTTTTCTCCAATTGATTGTACATTTGCAGGAATTGTTAAATTAATATTTCCTGTATAAGAATTGTTTGCAAAAGCCTCTGTTCCAATTTCTTTTAAAAGTGTTCCAAGTGTTAAAGATTTAATATTTGCATCTATAAAAGCATTTTCTTCTATAACTCTTACATTATCTGATAAAACAAGATTTATTCCAGAACTTCCTCCAACTCCAGTTAATGCATTTTTCTCTATTCTCATTACACTATTTGGAATATTTATATTACTTAATTCATTACATCCCTCAAATGCATTCGCGCTTATATTAATTATTGTTTCAGGTAAAACTACCGATGTAATTGTATTATCTGGCGATCCTGTTGAACCAAATATATTTGCTCCAATATCAATTACTGGTTTTTGCAATCCATTAACCAATACACTCATAGGAATGCTCATAATTGTAGATTTTGTTCCAGTAAAACCAACAATTTTTGCATATTTACCATTTGCATGAAGCAGATATTGGTAACCATTTTCAGTATACACCGTTGTATTCCAATTATTTGCAATTACATCAACTGTTCTAACTTTCGTTTCATAAGGAGTTGTATTTACACCAGCATAAGCAGCGTAAGTAAGTTTATATGTATTAATTGTATCGTGATAAACCGCACCTGTAATTTCAACTCTTAACTCGTCAGAAACTATATAACCACCTTGAACATCTTCATCGTATCTATAGTAGTTTTTACCTGTTGTATCAACATATTGAACTGTTGTTGTTTGACCTTTTAATACAAGTTGTGATTGATGATAATACACAGTTGCACTTGCACTTAAAGAAATATTTCCTGTAGAGTCCATTACCCACGCATAAACAGTTTTTGTTGTTTGGTTTTGTTCTGAAATTGTAAATTTACCAGAAGTAATATATGGAGTCCATTTATTTTCGTCCGCTAATAAGATTGTAGTATTATCGTAAAATTCTTCTGTGATAAACATTTTTTCAACTGTCATATCATCAGTTGCAATTAATGCATACATTATTTCTCTTTGAGTACATGTACCTTCGCCATTATTTAAAGTAAATATTTCAATAACCGGAGCCAAGTCATCTATAGGAATAAAGTTAGCTTCATCCTTATTAGCTTTTACATACGTTCTCATCGCCTCAGAAGATGTGTAATAATAAACATCTCCAGTTACCCCTTCAAATGCTTTTTCTCCAACCGATGTAATTTTATTTGTTAATGTTAGTTTTGTTAAAGTTTCATTATTGTAAAAAGCATAAGGAGCAAGCGTCGTTATTGAATATTCTAAGTTATACGCTGTGTCAGTTAGTTTATTACTATATGTATATAATACAGTTCTATCTTTATTCATAATGATTCCGCTAACACCTAAAAGTGCCGCAGAAGCACCATCAACGTAAACAGTACTATAATTATTTGTTTGAACAAAAGTTGTAATGTCTACCGAACTAACAGTTCCTGAAATTTTAATACTATCTGCTGTTGATAAATATGCAAGAGCATAAACACCTAACCCTAATATACCTTCATCCACTTCGATAGCTAAAATTTCTTCATTATTTACCCAAGGAGCTCCAGTCGCAGTGTAATCTTTTACATATCCTGTTGCAGTTGTACTAGTGCCTTGACCTCTCGCAGTTACTTCAAAGAATAAAGTTCCATCTAATTTCAATATTGCTCTTGTTGCAGAACCTGTTGTTCCTGTTGTATCCCAAATACTCTTACAAATTTTTGAAATGTTTATATATTGGCTTGTTACGTTATTTGCAGTATCTTTTACGAATACATAGTACGTTCCGTTTTCTGTAACCTCAAACACGGTTGTTGTTTGCCATTCTGTTGGCTCAGTATCCGTTGTGTTAATACCATAATAAGCAATTTCTATATTATCTGTAGCGATAACTTGAATTGTTGCATTAACCGGTGTCCAGTCTGTTTCAGTAATAAGCTGAGTTATTACCGGCATTTCAGTATCTCTTACTAAATATATTTTTTTAGTTTGTCCAGAAACTTCTGATTTTGTAGCAACTCTATCTTGTAATGTAGGGTCAGTTCCAAGATATACATTTTCAGCTCTACCTGTTAACACACCATCATACCAATTAAATGTTCCATTATTTTGCATCGCAGTATATGTAGCTGTAATTGTTGGCGTACTTTCTATTGTGTTATCCTCTGTACCCATACTAGTTATGCTGTTATTTGTTACACCACTTAATGCAGTAATGCTTGTAGATCCTTTTATATTCAATGTTCCATCATTTTTAACGGCCCATCCATCTGTTGTCATCGTTACATCTGTCAAAGTTAATGTTCCGCTATTAGTAATAGTATTTACAGTTGAATCTCCACCAGTAGTAATTGTTGTTGATGTAATTGGCAAAGTAGTTGCATTGTTTAACAATGTTGCATCAGCAGCTTTTAATGTTGCATTTGTAATTGTAACTGTACCACCTGTTAAATCCATACCAACATCAGTACCAGTAGATTCAATTGTTACATTTGAAACAGTAGTTGTGCCAGCTGTTGTTTTTAATGCCGTCTTTGTTGCTGTTACAGACGAACCACCTTGTAATGTAATTGTACCACCAGCATTTTCTACACCATTTGATGATGATGTGATAGTTGTAGCGCTTGTGTTACCAACTTGAATTGTTCCCTTTTCTGCTTTAATAGCAGTAGAAGTTGATGTGATTGTAGATCCATTTACAACAACCTTTGCTGCATCAGCTGTTGTTTTTACGCCGATTGATGCATCAATCTTAGAACTATCCGAAACAGTAATTGTACCCGCTGAACTTTCGATACCAGTCATCGCATTGATTATTGATGATTTTAATGTTGAATTACTTGTAGAAGAGTTTTCAAAGTTACCATTTAAAGTTGATGCGCTTACAGTTGCAATACCAGTTCCTGTATTTTTTACTGCAACGTTAGCATTAATATCGATAGTGTTTCCTCCACCATTTAGTAATAGTGTACCAGCATTTTCGATACCTAATTGTTGTGCTTCTATAATGCCTACGGTCATAGTCAATCTTCCATCACTATTATTTAAAATCGCTGCGTGCGTACCAGACACATTTGAGATTTTACTACCACTCATATTTATAGTTCCACTGTTTACTACAGTGTTTTCTTTTGCCTTTATAAGCATATTATCTTTAATTGTCAATGTACCAGTGTTTTTTATTATAGAACTTATTGATTCGCCTAGTATACTTGCTTCGTTAGGCGTCCTTCCTGTTTCTATTGTTGCATTTGGAATATCACCTTCAAGTGGTAATTCATTAGTTAAAATAAATGTGCCATTATTTGTGATGTATGTTGTAATACCACTAAGCGAAATATTATTTTCATTCAAGTTTAATGTAAAAACTTTTCCACTAGGAATAATAACGTTATCTGTCTCTTCTACATCTTCAAGCAAAGTAAATTTCTTACCCGTACCAGCATTAGTAACCGCATCTAATAGCGATGTATAAAAAGCCGAGCCATCTGTATACGCACTAGTTAATACTACAACTACTAATGTAGCCTCCGAACTTTCTACATTTCCATCTCCTTCAGCTTTCAATTTTATTGTTGTTACACCAGCACCTTTACCTTCTATTTGCATTATTGCGTTATCAGTATCTAAAGATTTTACTGATACAACATTTGTGTTATCAACTGTATATGTAAGATTTGTATTATATTCTAGGGTATATTTTATACTTTCAGTTGTTCCAGCATAAATAGTTATAACATTTGTTTCAAATTCAATATTAGATTCTGTTGCATAAATTTCAAACTGTTTTGAATCCGCCGAAAAAGTATAGTTGTTGACATTACCATTACCACCTTTAACACTACTTAAAATTGGTGTAGCAGTATATTTTCCCACCTCTGTTTGTTCCTCGACAGAAAATACTAAAGTTTCACCATTTACTCCTTCGCCATGTGTAAAACTTGGTGCATGTCTATTTCCATCATACTCAAATTCATATGGTCCAACCCATTCAAAATCTACTTCAACCGGCAAAATATTAAAATATCTTGTAGTTGTTCCAACATAATTAGTAATACCAGAAATAGTAACCGTGGCAGTACCTGCATACAAATTATTTGACAATGTATACGAGTATTCATATCCTTTTTCTAAAGGTTCTAAAGTCGTTGCATCATAAACAACAATTCCAGGATCAATAGAGCTACCTGTATATATTTGATCAGGAACATCTATTAGCACTCCTTCTATTTTCTTTTCCAACTCCGCCACAGTATATCCAGATGTATCTGTATAATTATATTCTTGATGATATGGAGCATATTCAATTACAGAACCTGTATACGGTGCGCTTATTCCTTTTAGTGAACCATCATAAAATTTAAAACCACTTGAAGAATTAACAGCATATGTTTGAGACAATATCATTGGTGTCGTTTTACTAGCCAATCTTCCCTCTATCGAACCAATTATTACTTCGCCTGTTCCCGAATTATAAACAACACTACCTTCACATCTTATATATCCACCTAAAACTTCTGCTCTTCCACTATTAGAATTGTTTTTTATAATACCTCCAAAGTTATTTGTAAATTGATTAACTGATATAGTTGTAATTCCGTTATTAACAAATATATAGTCAAGTGTCGTTGTACTAATAATTCCTTGTCCATATACATCAAGCCTTCCGTTTATGGTAATAGCAGTTCCATCAACTCTTAAAGCTTTTCCGTTTATATCAAGTTTTAATTTTTTAGTAGCCGGGATGACAGCTCCAGATGTATCCTGACATGCAGTTACTAAACGAATAGTGTCTCCATCAACTGCTGCACTTACCGCACTAGCCAAAGTTGTATAAGAATTTGTCCCAATCATATAATTGCCAGTTTTAGCTTCTATTGTATGATAAATTGGTGCTTGTGTTGTATAATACTCACTACTACTAACACCACTACCATACACAATTGATGCCGAACTATTAGTTAAATTTGTTGCTGAAGTTCCACCTCTTATAACACCCGCGTCAAAATAAATACTTGTTGTCGATTGTACACCATAAGTTCCACCGATTATTTCAACACCTTGAACTCTAATCGTTCCTGTACCAGTTTTGTTTACACCGTATGTATCACCATTTATTATTCCACCACCGGCAAGTATTAAAGTACCATTTACTGCAATTGCATTTTTAAATTTTATTGTACTTCTTTCTGTATCTAATGTTACAGTTTTACCACTTGCAATTGTTACACTTGATTCATCCACAATATTTTCTGCTACTGCTTTTATTGTAATTGATGATGCACCAGCGTTTACAGCAGCTTCATACGCAGTTTTTAATGATGCATAATAGTTACCGTTATATTCATAACTACTTGGACTTACTGTTGCAACTTTATAACTAGAATCTGTTGATGTTGCTATACCATATCCACTTGGAATTATTGGTTGTGCAATTCCTTCTAGTTTATATGCCGCTGTTGTTCCTTTGATTGTTCCAGCTGAGAATGTAAAACTCTTATTTGCTAAGATACCATACGTACCACCAGAAACCACAGCTCCACCGTTAATTGTCAATGTTCCATTGTTTTCTATTAATGGAACACTTGCATATGTAATTAATGTTCCTGCACCTGTTACTGTAAGTGTTCCTCTTACGTCTATCGTATTACTCATTGTTACTGTTTTCGAATTTAATTTTAATGTAAAAGTTTTTTCACTTGGAATTTCTACTACAGATGAATCAGATACTGTTGCATTTACTGTTATAGTAGCTCCGCTTGTCGCCATCGTAACTGCATCTTTTAATGTATCATAAAGATTTGTTCCATCTGAATAATTACCTGTACCTACAAAATTAACATTATATGTTATACCACTTTCTGTTGTTGTGCTTTTTACAATTCCATATCCACTTGGTTTTCCAGATACAGTACCGCTAATTGCAGTTGTAGCTCCTTTTACTATACCATCGTACATATTTAATGTTCCAGAAACTTTTAAACCTGTACCACCTTTAAAAGCTGGCGCTGTTGCACTTACCGCAGTACTGTTATTTCCTAAAGTTACTGTACCTGTACCATTAAATTCAGCTGCTGTATTTAAACCAGAACTTTCAATTGTACCAGCTATAATTGTAGCACTACCAGACCAGTTAGATGCTGTAATTATTGCGCTTGTTTTACCTTTTATTGTTCCACTATTTACTGTTAATTTAGATGTACTATATAAATATATTGCACTTTCTTCAGTTGCTGTAATCGTAGTATTTGTTAGTGCAACTTCACCATATGAATATATTGCAATATCTTTAGATTCGATTACTGAATTTGTTAGCGTTAAATTACCACCTGATGCAACTTTGATTGCATTCTTGGTTGTTAACGTTAACTTTTTAGAAGTTGTTGTGTTAATTGTTAATGTTCCATTTACAGTTATAAAATCTGCTACATTTGATGAAAGTGTATTACTACCAAAATTTAATGTAACTGTTTTTCCGCTTGGTATTGTCGCATTCGATGTATCAAGTGTTGATGTTTGAAGTGTAATTGTAAAAGTTGTATTGCTATTTGAACTTATTGCATTTGCTGCTTCTTCTAATGATGGATAATATCCAATGTTTGTACCACTCACATCCAACTTATATGCTCTGCCATTTGATAAGTATCCTAATGTTCCTGTTGTATCAATTCTTGCATAAGTCTTATCAATATAACTTGCATCATATGTTGTTCCATTTCCACCAACAATTGAAACCGTATTTTGAAACATATTTGTTGATGACGTTACTGCTGCTGTTGACCAGTTACCGTCAACAAATATTTTTTCTAACGCAACACAATTTTTAAACATACTTGTCATATTCTTTATCGCACTGGTATTAGTTTCTCTAAAGTCAACTGTTTGTAATGCAGTACATCCAGCAAACAAAGCTTCAAAATTTGTAGTATTTGAAATATCAACACCACTTCCTGCAACTACCGAAGTTAAGTTTGTATAATTATAAAATCCATATCTTGAACAACTCAAATCACCAAGAGCAAGAACTTTTGTTAAATATGTTTTTAAGTTTGTTCCGTCATTATTTTCACCTTGTGTTCCAAAGTATTGAGAAGATCCAGCAATCTGAATTGTATATGTTCCTGCTGTTGTATATGTATGCTCTGGTTTTTCATCTGTTATTGCACCTTCTATCGTTCCATCTCCCCAGTCTATTGCTACATCAAGAGTTCCTGAAAGAGGTAATCTTATAACTGCATTTGCTGTAACGGTAACACTAAGCTGCATTGGGGTTGTATCATAACCAGCATAGAAAGAGAAACTTGTTGTTTCGAAAGTTACTTTTGTATTATCCACGTATAGTGGTTTAATATATTCTCTCTCGCCGTTATCTTTAATGTGTAAAATCATAAAAGTGCTTGGATTATTTATCTTTAAGTTGTCGATTGTAACTTCAACCGATTCACCATTTTCTAATTCATGACTCAAATCAATATCATAAGCAAAGGCAATATCTTTTTCTTTTAACACACTAGCTTTAGCCTCCTCAAAAGTATTTGAAGAAGCAGCTTGATTTTCTTCTCCACTTGAAGAAGACTTTATAAATTCATAACTCATATCAATCGCGTTGATTGATACTCCTTGTGGTAAGTTTTCACCAGATACACTTAGGTTAACCTCATTTGCAGGCACAGGTTTTAAACGACGAGTTATACTAGCCGTTTCAATCTCCTTGTCTATTAAGTTACCTGGATTGCTTGGATTTAATCGGGTATTAATCCCCCATCCTATTCCGACGGCTAAACTAACTGCCAATCCTCCATACAAAATCTTTTTCAAATCAAGCTTCTTCATGTGTTCATTCTCCTTTTTTGTACACGGTGTCTTTTCCGTGTTTTTCTTTAGTGTGTTTTATCAACTCGCCTTTGTTTTAGTTGACACTGTTATTTTTGCATAAAAAAACGCGCGTGTCCACACACGCGCATACGCGAATTATTGATATAAGTAGGGTTTTGAAGCGTTTTCAATTCCAATCCCTTTACGGAAGATGACTTTCGGTTTTTTAAGTTCACATTTTTTATTCCTTCTATTAAATTTTATTAACTTTTTTGTTACATAAATGTTAAGAAACATGAAAACATTTCGAAATAAAACTTGTTATTTCGCGTATCCGTAATAAGGGGACACGGCAAATTGTCAATCTAAGTGCAACACTTTTTAGAAAGAAATTCAA
>CAZEVD010000001.1:0-231407 GCA_964515475.1 uncultured Eubacteriales bacterium | reverse complement strand
TACCCATACCACGAGCAACAACGGCAGCGTGAGATGTCATACCACCACGAACTGTTAAGATACCTTGAGCAGCTTTCATACCTTCGATATCTTCTGGAGATGTTTCAAGTCTAACAAGAACTACTTTTTCTTTTCTTGCAGCCCATTCTTTAGCATCTTCAGCTGTGAATACAACTTTACCGCAAGCAGCACCTGGAGAAGCTGGTAATGCTTTACCAATTTCTGTAGCAGCTTTTAATGCAGCAGCGTCGAATTGTGGGTGTAATAATGTGTCTAAGTTTCTTGGGTCGATCATTAATACAGCGTCTTCTTCTGTGATCATACCTTCATCAACTAAGTCACAAGCAATTTTTAGAGCGGCTGGAGCTGTTCTCTTACCATTTCTTGTTTGTAACATGTATAATTTTCTATCTTCGATAGTGAATTCCATGTCTTGCATATCTCTGTAATGGTTTTCAAGTGTATTACAGATTTGTGTGAATTGTTCGTAAACTTCTGGCATAACTTCTTTTAATTGATCGATTGGTTGTGGAGTTCTAACACCAGCAACAACATCTTCACCTTGAGCGTTCATTAAGAATTCACCCATAAGTTTCTTTTCACCAGTAGATGGGTTTCTTGTGAAAGCAACACCTGTACCAGATGTTTCACCCATGTTACCAAATGCCATCATTTGAACGTTTACAGCTGTTCCCCAAGAATATGGGATATCGTTATCTCTTCTATAAACGTTAGCTCTAGGGTTATCCCAAGATCTAAATACGGCTTTAACAGCTCCCATTAATTGTTCTGTAGGATCTGTTGGAAAATCAGCACCAATTTTGCTCTTGTATTCAGCTTTGAATTGGTTAGCTAATTCTTTTAAATCTTCAGCTGTAAGCTCAACGTCTTGAGTTACACCTTTTTCTTCTTTCATTTTATCTATAAGTTGTTCGAAGTATTTCTTACCAACTTCCATAACTACGTCAGAATACATTTGAATAAATCTTCTGTAGCAGTCCCATGCCCAACGTGGGTTTCCAGATTTTTTAGATAATGCTTCAACAACATCTTCATTTAAACCTAAGTTTAAGATTGTATCCATCATACCTGGCATTGAAGCTCTAGCACCTGAACGAACAGATACTAATAATGGGTTCTCCATATCTCCGAATTTTTTACCTGTGATTTCTTCCATTTTTTTGATGTACTCGAAAATTTCAGCTTCGATTTCTGGATTGATTTGTTTTCCATCTTCGTAGTATTGAGTACAAGCTTCTGTAGAAATTGTGAAACCTTGTGGAACTGGTAAACCTAACTTTGTCATTTCTGCTAAGTTAGCACCTTTACCACCAAGAAGGTTTCTCATTGTAGCGTCACCTTCGCTAAAAAGATATACGTACTTTTTGCTCATTTTTTATTCCTCCTCTTAATTTTTTGAAAAAAATGTAAATTCATTTTGGTCTGTAACGTTCACATGATATACCAAAAAAGGGAAAAAATCAAGAGATTTTAGAATTCTTAAAACGCGTTTTAAATAGCTAACTTCAGTCGCGTTATGTTGACCGATTTGACAATGTATGATATAATACCAATGTCAAAAAATACCTGTAGAAAGGAGTTTAGCTAGACAGACACGCTATAGAAAGGACATCAAGTTATGTGCAAAAAACAAAAGACTATTGTCACTCCTGGCGAAGAAATCGCCAAAATTTTACGCGAAGAGAATAACATGGAGATTTATGGACTGTTTTCTGTTCTCTCGCACAGACTACACTGCCTCGAGGCATATAAGGAAAATGTCATCGAGTTATTAACCAAAGATCCGATTGCATTCGAACTCATGATTGGTTTGGTAAAATTCACTACCGGCGAACACCATCTCGAATTCAAAGCACTCAAGGATCGCGACCGTTTTTTACAAGTGGCCCATCACAGTGGTACATTTGCAGCCGCTGCAGGCAGCAACTATCTGGTTACCTACAATAGGGTACCAAGCGAAAACAAGGTCCAAGTTCTTTTCTTGGATTTGCAAAACATCAAGACTCTTTAAATCGACAACAACAAAGGACATGCGCTAACAGTGCATGTCCTTTTAGGATTTTATGACTAAATTAATTCCGAAATTTTTAATGTTTCACACCTAACCTTTGTTTTTTATTTCATAGCTTTCTCAAAAACAGGTAATATTCCTAAATCATCTTTTCCTATTTTTTCAGCTACTTGATATATATCATGTCCTGGGAATTGATTTCCTTCAACTAGTACTGGACCATTTACACTAAGACCAACATCCCAGCCCACATATCTAATATGTTTACTCTTTTTAGCCGCAGTCTTTACCATTTCCTTTGCTTCATTCCAATTTGGAATTTGGAAACCTTTTATTTTAGTTCCGGTCAAAGGATGATTTTCAAATAATTCACCATTTTTATTTACTGCATCTTCTATTATTTTTCCAGATTCCACATCAATTCTCGCAGTCATTCCACCGCTATTAAAGTTATCTACAACTTTTCCATTTCCTATTCTAGAGAATGTTGCAATTATCGTAACTTCGTCTTTGTCATTCATAACGGTAACCATTCTCACAGTATTTACAGAAGATGAATTTAACTTGTTCATTTCTTCGCATTGAATAATAGGTTCTTCTAATAGCAACAAATTATTATCAACTAAATAGTTATATAACTTTTCATAATCATCTTTATAATCATCAACTTTTATCTTTTCTATGTTTTTTCCACATTGTCCATCATTAGGCTTTGCAAAGAAAATTCTATGTTTCTTAATCCATTCAATAGTTTCATCTTTCTTCTCTGAGATTGGATAAATGTAATCTCTTTTTAAGAATTCATTAAACATATCGTTAAACTCATTTTTATTGTTAAACAAATGCCAATATTCTTTCTCATTAAGCTTCTTCACAAATTTATTATTAATTCCTCTTGTAAGCATTGTTTTTCTTTGCTTAGAACTCAATTTATAAAAACCTATAACATCATAGTCTACATAGCCAGCACCATACCTAAAACCACACCAAACCATATCGCAAAAGATTCCGAATTTAGATTTATCACATTTTGCTTTTACAACATTAACTCTCTCAAACATTGATTTATAATTCATCGTACATATTCTTTTCATCAAATAACTAATACTTGGCATATAACGTCTCCTTTTGTTTTTATTTACAATCATTTTATCATATTCAATTTATATACAACAACAGCAATTTAAATTCCATTATTTTACAGTTTTCACCATACCACAAGCACTTATGTTGACTATTTTAGCAAAAAATGGTATAATTAAATCACTTAAATTCTTTCTATGAATATGATCCGTGCCTCTTTTGGCGCTGATTATTGACTTACTTAATAGGTGAGCCAATCATGGGGATTTAGGTCGCAGATGGCTATGATAAAGATAGTTGTTTGTGTTTGTCCGTTATAGCTCCTAATAGCACCCAAAAATCTTATCGCTGTTATGGAGTTCCACCACTGTTACGTTTCATCATGAAAGGAGAAACAACAACCATGAAAGCAATGTACACCGAACCCGCAAACACCATCCGCACCGCACGTGATTCCTACGAGGCACGTTGCCAGAAGCGCGCAGACAAGAATCAGTCCGCGGAAGCACTCCGTATTTCTCGTCTGCTGAAGAAGGCGGCTCCTTCCCTTTCCAAGAATGGTTCCTTCCTCGTGACCCCCAGAGATCTCAAGAAGCTGCAGAAGACCAGCTGCGATCCGCTCCGCTTCATCTACGTCGAGACCACCAACAAGTCCGATGACGAAATCCAGCAGAGCAAGAACTACTACGATGAGCACCACGGTCACTACGGCACTCTGGAGAAGTTCATCGAGACCGCTAAGGCTTCCGGCCTCACCGTGACCCACAAGTGGGAGCTGGACAAGAACCGCAAGCGCTGGAACGCTGTCGGTTTGTTCCTGCGTTTCAAGTAATCACGCAACCGCATCCCCCAAAAAACCGCTAACTTAACGGTAATTCCCTCGCAAACGCGGGGGTTTTTTATTTATAAATAATTGACTTTATATAAAAATCATGTTATCTTTAACCTCGCAAGTTTCCCATTATATTTTGACGCACAGTAAAACTTACAGTGCACTTACAATCATATTCGTAAACATATTTGTTGCTCGTGTTAAAGGAGGCTTATAGCTATGTCTAACATGAAGTTTAATGTTCCCCACGGCACACTCACCATTGACATTCATGAAAGGGATGGAATCCGTTCTATTCAGATTGTCTATGACGACTCTGTTTTCACTCTGTCCCGTGCAGAAATCATCGGCAAATCTCGTGAAGAACTGCTTCAGGAAATCGAATGGAAACTCAAGAAAACAAAAGAACACCGTGAAACTTTCGCACGTATCATCGATTCTGTAGCAAAGTCTAATGATAAAAGCGAATACGAAAAGCTCATGGAACGCCTTAAAGAGGTAGATCCTGAACTTTGCAAGCTCTGTGGAATTTTCACAAACTAAATCATTTTCCTTGTACAATCAAATTAGCAAACTGTAAGCTAGTATAACTAGCACCCCCTTTCGTTACATACGATAGGGGGATTTTTATTTCCATAAACAAACCCTTGAAATAATGAAATGCACCCCAAATGTTAGACAAAAAAATCTAACATTTGGGGTGCATTTCATTATTTCAAGGGTTGATTTTTAGATTTTCATTTTTATAATCTTGTTTTTTCTTCTAAGAATTTTTCAAGATCTGCGATAGGCATTCTTACTTGTTCCATTGTATCTCTATCTCTAACTGTAACAGCATTATCTTCTAATGTGTCAAAGTCAATTGTGATACAGTATGGAGTACCAATTTCATCTTCTCTTCTATATCTCTTACCAATGCTTCCTGCTTCATCATATTCAATGTTAAATTTCTTTGATAACTCATCAAATACTTCTGTAGCTTTTTCACTTAATTTCTTTGAAAGTGGTAAAACTGCGGCTTTGAACGGAGCAAGTGCTGGATGTAAGTGTAATACTGTTCTTACATCACCTTCTGCAATTTCTTCTTCATCATAAGCATCACAAAGTGTTACTAAGAATACTCTATCTACACCAACAGCTGGTTCTACGCAATATGGAACATATTTTTCGTTTGTCTCTGGATCTAGGTATGTCAAATCTTCTTTTGAAGCTTCCATATGTCTAGACAAATCATAATCTGTTCTGTCTGCGATTCCCCAAAGTTCTCCCCAACCAAATGGGAATAAATATTCAATATCAGTTGTACCCTTACTATAGAAAGATAATTCTTCTTTTGAATGTTCTCTCATTCTCAAATTTTCTTTTTTGATACCTAAATTGATTAGCCAGTTCTTGCAAAATTCTTTCCAATATTCATACCATTCTAAATCTGTTCCTGGTTTGCAGAAAAATTCAAGTTCCATTTGTTCAAATTCTCTTGTTCTAAAAATGAAGTTACCTGGTGTAATTTCATTTCTAAAAGAACGTCCCATTTGACCAATACCCATAGGCATTTTACTTCTTGTGGTTCTTAAAACATTTTTAAAGTTAACAAACATACCTTGTGCAGTTTCTGGTCTTAAATAAACTTCTGATTTAGCATCTTCTGTAACACCAATAGATGTTTTGAACATTAAATTAAATTTTCTAATATCTGTGAAATCTGTTTTTCCACAATCAGGACAGGCAATATTATTTTTCTTAATGTAATCGATTAATTCTTCATTTGACCAACCATCAAGACCTGAAATTTGTTCTCCATTTTGGAAAGACCATTCTTCGATTAATTTATCTGCTCTATGTCTTGTTTTACATGATTTACAATCTATTAAAGGATCACTAAAACCACCTACGTGTCCAGTTGTAACCCAAACTTGTGGATTCATAATAATTGCGCAATCAACACCAACGTTGTGTTTATTTTCTTTAATAAATTTTTGCCACCAAGCATCTTTAATATTTTTCTTAAGTTCACTACCTAAAGGACCATAATCCCAGGAATTTGAAAGTCCTCCATAAATTTCAGAACCCGCATATACGAATCCTCTTGACTTACAAAGATTAACGATTTTGTCCATACTTTTTTCCATTTTAATTCCTCCTTTTAATTTGTACGAGTTTTACTCGCCATCTTAGGGACGAAAAAAATCCCTAGCACATATTTCTATGCGCTAGGGACGAAATATCTATTCCGCGGTTCCACCCTAGTTAACAATCTATGATTGTTCCCTTAATTTATAATCACTCAAAAGCTCCCTTCACTACTTACAGCTATCTGATTTCACCCACCTCAGACTCTCTAAAAACCATTCAATAGTTACTCCTCTTTCTCAACGTAATTTATTTAACTGTGTCACATGATATCATAATTTTATGTTAAATTCAAGTCTAAAACTGTAAATCCTTGGATTTTTTATAGCTTTTTAACTCTTTCTTTTAAAGAAATTAATAAAGCTATCTATCGGTGATGTTTCTTTTATTATCATTAATTCTTTCCCATTAGAATTAATTGTACTTACCGTAAAGCTTTCTCTTATTTCTTTTGGAAACTCTATGATATTTAATTCTTTATTATATGTCCATATCGTCTTTAATTCTTCAGTAGCTAAACATTTAGTAACTCTTCCTTTATATACTTTACCTGAATTCGTATCTACTGTTATTAAAGCATCATCGTAGAAATTTCGTTTTCCTATTCTAACTTGTTTTATTTTCTTCATATTCTCTTTCTTATCACGAACCATTGTGTATGGCATTTTTATCGCATTAAAGAAAGTCTCTAATTTATTATCTACTGTTCCTATATCTGATCTTATTATAACTCCTCTTATTGTATCTCGTAACATTTTTGCAGGTCTTAAAAATCTGTCTAATTCTTCTTTTTCATTATCGATAACTAAAATATCTTTACCTGTACTTTCACCATACTCTTTACCTAAATATTCATCTATAAAAATCAAATTGCCATAAAAAACTCCCATCATTGATTTCACACAATGACCAACTTTTTTATCCTTAAGATTTTTATAATCCATTCTCTGTGGCAAATAGTTTGTAAAATCCTTACCTTTTAATTTTAATAACAATTCTTCTTTAGTTATTACTTTCTCTTTTTCCATATCAACCAAAATCTTCAAAAGTTCAGTATCTTTTGGTGTATAGTTATGCCTTTCTAACAAGAAAAGATTTCCCGATTCATACACAAATTCCGCTTTTTGGACTTCTTTATACGCTTTTTCCATAATACTCATGTAACGAGATATCGCTGCAACCATGTGCGTTGGAACCATTCGTGAAGGATGTAGTTTTAAAGAACCAATTAAATCAGAAGATTGTACTTGAGAAATACAAACATACTTACCCAAATCTGACATTTTACCATTTGCAGATCTACTTGTAAGTCTTACAATTCCTGAATAACCATTTAGATTTCCAAATTTCATTTCTTCAATAGTAATAGCTATTTTTTTAGAGTTAAAGCTCTTTAGTAAAGCTTTGTATGCTCTTTCAATAACAAATAAAATTTGTTCTTTTACATCATCAGAAACAATAGAATTTGTTTTGTCTTTATAATATTGATTTAATTCTTGAATTATTTTTTTATTTATTTCAAACCTTGCTTTAGGCAACTCCGCTTCTTCGAAAGTTCTTAAATCTGTAAAATACTTTTTTATTTTAGATTTATACTCTTCTTTATTTTCACTTTCGTCTAAAAAAGCAACATATTTTAGCAAAAAATTTGCATAACATTCAAATGCCCAAAGTGTATTCCTTGCAGTCTTTACCAAATTTTTATTTATTCCAACATTTGAAATAGAAAAAAGTATTTTTGCGTTTTCTTCGCACGTATGTACAACAACTTTAAACATCAAAGGAAATGTATCGTTTCCAATCTTTTTAGACAGTTTTTCTTCCAATGCTTTAATGTTATTCCATATTTGATCTTTTACCGTTTCGTTTATTGTTTGAGTATTTTTGTATTCTTCGAATACTTCACTTGAAATGGTAAAATACTCTGGAACCGGTATTCCTAAAGCCTTTACTCTTTGTTTCTCAGTAGCATAATAACCAACCGCATCTTCCATTAAAACTTCAATTTCATCATTTTTGTAGATATATTTTTTATCCATAGTAAATTCTCCATTTATCATAAGTTTACTTGATACTCTTTTTCCAATTTTTCTACCATATATATGTCTACAATCAACGCTAGTTCATCGATTGATTCTTCTGGAATATCAAAAGAAAAAATTTTTTTAGGTTCTGAAGATAAAGTATATATAAGGCTTGTAAAAGTTAACATCGACATACTTATAGCAGCTTTGTCTAGCTTCTTACAAGTTTCACATTTTACGCCATTATCTTTTATACTAAAATAAATTTCTTTTATTTCTTTATAGTTTTTCTCACAACTAACACATTTATCTAATTTAGGTATGTAGCCTAATATTGCTAGCAATCTAATTCTAAAAATTGCATATACTAATTTTAAATTTTTATCCGTTTCTGAAATAACATATAATGTGTTAAGAAGAAGTTGTAATCTATTAAAAGATAACTCTTCTTCTTGACATACATCATTCATTATTTGAGCGATTGTTGAGGCGTACATCAATTTATCAATGTCTTTTCGAATGTTATAAAAAACATTTATTGATTCGGCTGAATTTAAACTATATAATTCGCCATTTCCTTCAAATAAAATCATGTCGCTATAACTTAAAAATTCAGTACTTGCAAGTAATGCACTTTTTGATTTTTTAGCTCCCTTACAAAAGACTTTAATTTTTCCTCGCTCAGCAGTTAAAACGGTAAGTATTTTGTCATTTTCAGATGAGTTAGCAATTTTAATTACTATTCCCTTCGTCCTTAATATTCCCATCAATACCACCCAATATATTTTTCGTATTTGGATTTAAAGCGTTTGAACTATTTTCAATATCACGCATAATCATAAATGCATCTACATTACCCGTGTTTTTAAAAAGTTCCCATGCAAATTCTTTACTCATTTGTGTCCTCCTTCGCTCGAAGTTTTATCTATACTGCTAATTTTTATATAATATAATTATTTACGCTAAACAAAAAAAGTATACATTAGCTACGGAAAATTTGATTAATTCTTACTTCGCTATCTCTCCAATCTTCCTTAACTTTTACCCATAGTTGTAGATTTACTTTTGAGTCTAACATTTTTTCAATATCTTCTCTTGCACGCTCACCAATTTTCTTTAACATTGAACCATCTTTACCTATTATGATTCCCTTATGTGATTTTTTCTCACAATAGATTGTAGCATCTATATCATATAATTCTTTTTTATCTCTTTTCTTCATAGAAATTACTTCTACAGCTATTCCATGAGGAACTTCATCATCTAATGAACGAAGAGCCTTTTCTCTGATTGTTTCTTCAATAATTTGTCTTTCAGTTTGATCTGTCCATTCATCAGTATCATAATAAGCAGGACCTTCTGGTAATAATTCTACTATCTTATCTATAACAGTATCTATTCCGTCAGCATTTCTTGCTGATATAGGAATAATTGCTTCAAAATCATGTTTTTCACTATACAATTTTATAAGTTCTAATAAATTTTCCTTTTTTACTAAATCAACTTTATTAATAACTAAAATTGCTTTTGTTTTTTGTTCAATAACTTTATTTAAAATGAATTCATTAGCAAGTCCAATACCTTTATCTGTTCCCTCAATTAAGTACAAAATTACATCAACATCACTTACTGCTTCATCAATTGTTTCTGCCATTTTTTCGCCAAGTTTATTTTTAGGTTTATGAATACCTGGAGTATCTGTAAAAATAATTTGAGCATCTTCTCTATTTACAATACCTTTTATTGCAGTTCTAGTTGTTTGTGGCTTATTTGATACAATTGCAATTTTTTGTCCTGCAATTGCATTAAGTAAAGTAGATTTTCCAACATTAGGTCTTCCAACTATCGCTACAAAACCTGATTTAAACATATATTTTTCCTCCTTAAATTACATCACATATCCTGCAGGTAATAATTCTGATATTTTTTTAACATCTTCCACAAGAATTCCATCTGCATTTTTATATCCCATAACAACTTCTATTTCTGTTCCAAATTCACTAATTAATTGTCTGCATATTCCACAAGGAGTTGTATATCTTAATTCATCTCCAATGCCTCCAACAACAGCTATTTTGGCAAAACTTTTTACGCCTTCTGAAAGCATTTTACAAATCGCAACTCTTTCTGCACAAATATTAAATAAAGCATCTTCACTGCCTAAGTTACAACCTGTATAAATTTTTCCGCCATCAGCTATTAAAGCAACACCAACAAAATATCCAGTTGGTGAAATCGCATTTTTCTTTGCTTCTATAGCTAAATTTATTAATTCCATATTAGTCATAATTATACTCCTTATTCGTAAGATACACTTCCGTTTGTAGGTACTATTTGAACCCAAGTAATACCATCATTAAAAGTTATCTCGTTACCTGTTTTATCATAATAAATTGTTCTCGAACTTCTTGAATCTTTCTTCCAAGTAATTCTTTCTACCTTACCATTTGTAGCATAGAAACCATCGCCAGTTCCTACATTATATAAGTTTCTTCTGCCTTTATCTTCTGGATCATCCAAAAGCTCATCTTTAACATAAATCATAACAATATTTTTAGCATAAAATTGTTCTGATGTTTGTGAATCTTTATGAGGTTGTCCTCTCATACTTCTTAAATAAACTTTTCTATCAGCATCATATTTATACGATACATTTTGTGTTCCTGAATATTTTATATTAATAGTATTGGCTGTTTGTCCATTTTCAATATCCGTATCATATTGGTTATATGAAATTATACAATCTTGATCTGATGTTGTACGATATCCTTTATTTTTTATTTGTTGTGCTATTTTTGTCATATTAGTAATCGCATTATGATATGAACTTAAAGGAGCAACTCTCCAGAAGAATGTATCGTAAATTCCGTTAACATTATTGATCTTTAATGTTTTGATATCTGATTGCGCTAAAGGACTCCAACCGAAATGAACAAATATTGCATCATGCTCCATCGCATAATCCAAGAAATAATGTCTTGCACTTCTTACAGGACCAATATAAGTAGGTTCAACGTTTTTGAAGAACGCCATTATTCTTGTTTCTCCACCTTCGATAATAAACTCATAAAGCATATATGCTGAATTAAGTCCTCCATGATTTACCCATGCTGGCTTTTCGTTATCAATCATTACAGCAATCGGTCTTTTATCTCCCGAAAAAATGTTAGGTCCTAAATATTCTTCATCGCCACTTTCGATATCTCCGCTTTCGATATCTCCACTAACTTCGCCCGAAATAACATCTCCGCTTTCTATATCGTTATTTATCGTTTCATTTTTCTTAGTAGAATAAGCTCCCGCGATAAGTCCTGCACAAATAATAACTGTTATTAAAAAGGCTATACCAATTCTAGCTTTTCTATCCATATAATCCCACTCCTTATCATAAGTTAATCTCGTGTTATTTCTAAAGCTCCTAATATTTCTTCTTCTCTTTTTCTCATCACAACTTTTTCTTCTTCAATCATGTGATCGTAGCCAAGCAAATGAAGCATTCCGTGAGTCACTAGGTAAGCAAGTTCTCTTTTAAAAGAATGGCCGTATTCATCTGCTTGTTCTTTAACCTTTTCAAGAGAAACAATAATATCTCCCAGAATATCTTCTTGCTCATCCTCTTCCTTCAAACCATCAATTTCTTCTCTTTCAAACATTGGAAAAGACAATACATCAGTTGGTTTATCTATGTTTCTATGCTCAGCATTAATTACTTGAATATTAGCATTATCTGTTAACGTGATATAAACATTCACATTCTTTTTTATGCCTTCCATATTCAAAACTGTTTTTACAACTGTTTCTAAGATTTCATCTTCTTTAATCTTTTGAATTCCATCATCATAATATATCTCTACCATATACTTCTCCACATTTTCTAAGATGCTTCACATCTTCTTCTAGTCTTCCATTTACCTTCTAATTTTCTAAAAGAATTCTTAAACTTTCTAAGACCACCAATCGTCTTCATTCTTTCTCTGTAATAATTACGAAGTTCTCTTGCTTCAATATTTTCTTTATCAAGAATTTTCTTTTCCCAATTGATAAATAAAATTTCTCTAACTCTCTTATATTCATTTAAATCAATTCTTTGTAATTTTTTATATTCAGCAAACTTGTCCCAAAAAACTTTAAACTCTTCTTTGTCTTCTTCTGTATCCCACATATTTCTATTGGCTAAGACATTGTAAGCATAATTTTCAATTGAATCTAATAACAAATTATACATTTCAAACTTATCAGCTGTGATGTATATATTAGGAATTCCCATACGTGCACGCGAAATCAAATCCAAATAACATTCTTCTGTCGCAAGAATAGGTAAACAGTATGTAAATAAACCAATTCCTAATTCAAGTAAATACAATTCTCTCTTTATAGAATTAATTTCTTTTTTTGCATACATGTCTATAGTTTGGATATAAGTTTTATAACTTTCAAGAACTTGCTTTCTGCCTTCTGTTTCTTCTAGATATGGCAAAACAAGTTTTATATAATCTTCAACAGAATCATAAATCTTTTGGAATGTTTGAGTTTTATCATCTGCTTTACTTGTTAGTTTAACAGAATAATGTCTCATTAATCCTTTATACAATTGGTCAACAACATCTACGTAGAATTTTTTATATTTAGCAACAAATAATTCTGATTTAGATGTCAAAACATTTTCCCAATCCATTTGGAGTAACATTATTTGTCTTCTATATTTGTATTCGCAATATTCAGTTCCTTTTAAAGCATTAACTTCATAATATTCTGAAAGCAATCTATTTTCTTTCAAATTGCTAACACGTTTTTGAACTCTTGTATATACAGTATCCGTTATAAACTTTTCTAACGATGTTAAATACGCATCATAAGCTTTTTCATATTTGTCAGCTATTGTGTTACGCTTTTTCTCATTAGGTATATTTATCATCTCTACATAATTTGCGTTAGCTTTTATTAAAGCATTTCTCTTTGAATTTATTACAATATTAAAAAGTCCTCCACCAGATGAATATAATACCTTATTAAAATTATTTAGAGCTTTCCCCCAAATACCATCTCCTGTGTTTTTTACTACTTTTAATTGTAACTCTGCCATTTTATCCCTCCAACCTTTTCGAGGTTACATAACATTTATTTTATTTCCTCTTTTTGACCAACTTCTTCAATGCATTCGACAGTAACCCTAACAATAACTTCATTTTCATCTTCATAGACATTATACTCGCTATTAACAATTTTGCTATCATCAGGAATATTACCCTTTACAAGTTGCAAAACTGTAGTTTTTGCAATGATTTCAGCTTGATCTTTTGTGTAACTTATTTCATCTAAAAAATATTCTTCCTTTTTTAGCGTTTCTAATTTAATCGGTAATTCATATTTTCCAAATAAAACAAGTCTTTTCACACTGTTAATTGTATCATACTTTTCAAATTTTGTACTATTATTTAATAAATTTATCACACAATTTCCGGACCTTTAATTTATAGTCATAATCGATATTTCCCGACTTTACAATAATACTTTTTTCATAAGGAATCGCTACTTTTTCAGTATACCAAGTTTTCATTGTTATTTCCGCATTTGCCGACACTTCTTTTGCATCTGAATACTCACTTGTAACAATCCCACTTACGATAACATCACCTTTAAAAACCATATCCCCAACATCAACACACTTCGTTCCTTGTTTTACATAAATACTATCTATTATTCCATCTTTTTCTGCAATTATATTGCATGGAACGTTTTGAAAATCATCTTTTATTGGATTTTTTCTTTCTAACACTTCAACAATCATTTTTGTCCCATTCACTTTAAAACCTAGCCAAAGAATATCATTTCGTCTCAAATAAATATTACTTTTTACGGTATTAAAGTCTAATTTATCTTTTGTTACACCTACTGTAATTCCTTCATTATGTAACTCTGTTTTTATGTCTGCTATACTTATTTTCTCATTGCCAATAATTTCAATACTCCAAATTCGCAAACTCAACAAGTAAATAGTTATAACGGCAAATACTCCTGCCATCAAAAATATTTTTCTTTTTTTGTATTTTTTTAGAAAATTCCAAGCCCCCTCTTCACCAAGTATTTCAATTTCAGAGTGAGTAATTTTAGCAATTTCTTTAAGTTTTCTATAATCTCTGGCTCTCATCTTAAATTCAATCGTACCACTTTCTCTTAGTAAAACGTCCCACGTTTCTATATCCCTAGTTTGACATAAATTAAGTAATCGTTCTACAAAATATCCTTCTGCTCTAACTTTTATAAAACCTCTTAAAAATTTATATGTATTTTGTAGAAACATCTTACCCCTCCTAAATTTAATATAAAAGGACTTAGCTTACGCTAAGTCCCGTCCTTAAACTTCTATAGATTTTATTTTACCAGTTATTATTAATTCTTCTGCACTAAGTTCAGAAACATTTAATTCTTCTCCCAAAATACAAACATTGTTACTTACTCTAATAATATTTTTTTCATATTCAACTATTGATTTATAGTTTTCTATAAGGACATTTTCGTTTCCTATCAATGTAACTCTGGGAATGTTCTTTAATAATTCAAGAGGCATTTCCAAAGCTTTTTCTATTTTCTCTCTAATACTATTTTTCTTCATTAATGATTACCTTTCAAAATCGTCTAGAGAGCAAAATTCATACTCTCTATTTCTTAATTCATCAATGATATCACCTAAAACTTCTGTATTATCTTTTGAAACCGCATGTAATAACATAACGCAACCATTATGCGAATAATTCAAAATCATTTTCTTCGCATACTCATTTCCTTTTTGATTATTTACATCCCAATCATCATATGCGCTACTCCAAAGTACATGTGTGTAACCTAAATCTTTACAAATCTTCACTGTTCTTTCACTATATTCTCCCTTTGGTGGTCTTAAGTATGTCATTTCATAATTAAAGTTTTCTACCATATAATCATGTAGATCCATAACTTCTTTTTTTAGTTTTTCATCATCCGTTACTTCTGGCATACTTGGATGATTTACAGTGTGATTTCCAACAATATGCCCTTCATCAATCATTCTTTGTATTAATTCTTTATTTTGTTTCACATATGGCATCGTAACAAAAAAAGTAGCTTTAACATTTTTTTCTTTTAAAGTATCTAATATATCATCAGAATATCCATTTTCATATCCTTCATCAAATGTAAGATAAATCTTCTTTTCGTCTTTATTTCCTATGTATATACCATTATATGCATCTAACACCTTAGAATAAGGACCGTATATTTCTGGTTGAACTTCATCTTTCTTTCGAACAAATCCCCACGCACAAACTGTGTTAGGAAGATCTGTTGAAACAGTCGGAGTTACCTCTACATCTTCAATCACTTCTTCAGTTTCTTGAATCTCATCACCACTAAGCTCAACTTCAAGTTCCGAACCCGATTCTAATTCGTTATCTTCTTCTATTTCTCCACTTTGCGTTTCTCCACTCAAATTGTTATTTTCTACTTGCTCATTTTCCGAAATATTTTGTGTACATCCAACAACAATTCCAATAATCATTGCCATAACTAAAATCCATATTAATTTTTTCATTAGTATATACACCCCTTTCAAATTTATAAAACAATTTTATCACACTTGCTTATTAGATACATCTAATTTATCTTAAGAAAAGTAATATATATATTAGAATAAAAAATAAAAATTTATTGCTACAACATGAGTTTTCTCCAGAATTCATATCATTACAACACAAATTTCCCAAAGAATTATTTCCTAAACAATCCATACTCTCATACCTCCATAAATTTTATACTATATTTTATGAAGAACTAAAAAAAATGTTACAAATTAATATAATAAATTTCCTAATTTTGTACTCATCGCTTCGCAAGGTATCCATTTATTATTTTCATATTTCCACAAAACTTGAATTTCATCTAATATGTCTAAATTATCAAATCCTTTAATAAATTGTTTAGTTCTAAGTCCATACGAATTAGAAAGCATTACAAATTCAACTTCTGCAAATTTCGAAGCTCGTATTGTCATATTCTTAGAAAGTAACTTCCCATTTTCAGCATAAAATCCACTAGTTATATAATTTTGTTTATTTTCTTTTAAGTCATATGTACTTTTCTTACCGAAAGTTTTTAAATTGATATCGGCTTTAAATCCATCCAAAAAAGCTCCACTTACACTAACTCCTTCATTTTCTCGCTCACTAAATATTTCTTTAAATCCCCCCTCTTTATATGCTGCGACATTCACGCTTAAAGTTTTGTCTTCGTTTTCGCAAATAAAAATAATATCATTCAAATCATCACCAGTTAAATCTTTTGATTCAATTTTTGTTACTTTGCTTGCAGTTTTTTTATTAATTGCTTTATATATTTTTTCGCTATCAGTATCATATACAACTACATCAAAATTGGTATATTTTCCTTCATCCATTTTTTCGCCAACTACGATTATTACATCATTTACGGTATCACCAGTAACGTCTGAGATAGAATAGTTTAAAACATACTTAGCTTTATCTGATTTTAAAGCTGTAAACTCTTGCCCCAACTCTAATTCTAAAGGATCAAAAGAAATTTTTTCTTCTTCTCGGGATGCATTATTAAAAATCATTATTAAAGCTATTACTATCGCCACTAAAATAATAAACTTTATTTTCATAAAAAATCCTCCTAACACTTATCTATAAAATAAGTATTAGAAGGATTTAAATAATATTCCTATTTTTATTAATATGCTAAAGGATTACCACTAAGCTTAATAATTAATTTTATATTATCGTCTTTCGCAGCAACACACTTTCTAATCTTACCACACTTCACACATTTATATACTATTACATAACCTTTTTTAGGGTTATTTTCAATTCCTATCGGTTCAAGTAAACCATGACAAGTTTCAGCTCTGTCACCAGGATTTATATCAACATGTTTAGCATATAAACAATATGGACAGTGATCCCTACAAGAATAATTTAACTTTGGAACATTTTTACCACAATGTTCACAAACAAATTCTTCATCTATTTCTGTAAAATTAGCCATTAAAAATTCTCCTTATTATCTATAAAAACAACCTCCACCTATAAATTCTTTTAATATTGAATTTACAGGAACTTCATTAGCATCAATTGGCAAGAAATATCCTAAAAATTCATACAAGCGTTTAGCTTCAGAATATTCAGGAGATCCTTTTTCAACTTCTGCTAAATGTGGTTCTAAGAAACCTTTGATAACAGAAGCTTCATAAACTAATGATGAATTAAACATTACATCCGCATCCTCTTGGAATGGGAAGATATATTTTTCTTCACCAGCTCTTACTGATGGCCACATTTTTATTGTAGCTTTTGGAGGATGATTTCTAAATTGTAAATCTCTTAACGTTCTTCTAAGCATTCTAGAATCTGCTGTTGAAATTCTATTATAATTATCAATATTAAGAGCTGTCAAAGCACTTATGTATATTTTGAATTTATTTTCTCTATCAATTGCAGAAGTTAATTTTTCATTTAAACCGTGAATACCTTCTACTATTAAAACTTGATTTTCTTCAAGTTTTGCTTTATTTCCAAGATATTTTCTCTTTCCATCCGTAAAATCAAATGTTGGTAATTCAACTTCTTCACCTGCAAGTAATGCAGAAAGTTGTTCGTTAAATAATTTGATATCGATAGCTTCTAAACATTCAAAATCATAGTTACCATTTTCATCTTTTGGATTATCTTCTCTATTTACGAAATAGTTATCCATTGATAACGCAAGAGATGTTATACCATTAACTCTTAATTGTATTCCTAATCTTTGTGCAAAAGTTGTCTTTCCTGAAGATGAAGGGCCAGCAATAAGTACAAGTTTTTTCTTTTTATCTGCAGCAATCATATCAGCTATTTGAGCAATTTTCTTTTCATGTAAAGCTTCACAAATTCTTATTAACTCAGAGACTCTACCTTCTTTAATCCAAGTATTTAACTCAGAAATATTTTGAACTCCAAGCTCTTTATGAAGTTTGTCATATTCATTAAAAGTAGCATAAAGTTTCTTTGTATCTTTTATTTTTTCTACTTTTGTTGGATTAAAACGTCTTGGATAAGCAAGTAAAAAACCTTTTTCATAATTTATCAAGTCAAAATATTTCATATATCCTGTTGAAACTGGCATTACACCATAAAAATAATTTATTGTTTTTCCACAAGAATATAAAGAAACATAGTCTTTTGTTCTAGTTTCTAAAAGATCTAATTTGTCTGTTCTTCCGCTTCTTTCATACATCTTTTTCGCATCTTCAATAGATAATTCACTTTTTACAAATGGATAATCTTTCTCTACAATTTCATTCATTCTAGAAATAACTTTTTCAATTTCTTCGTCAGTAACTTCTGCCCCAGTAGCATCTTCACAATATAAAGAATGTCCTAAAGAATAATTTACTATTATTTTCTTTTCTGGGTATAATTCTTCAAAAGCTTGCGTCATTATAAATGTTAAGCCTCTTACATAAATTCTGCTACCATCTGAAGTAGTATAATCTATTAAGTCTAATTCACAATTATCTTGTATTGCGTAATTTAATGATTTAACTTCATTATTTACTTTACAAGCTAAAATTGTTAATAAATCTTCATCTAAATTTTCTCTAATAAAATCAATAACAAATTTTCCTTTTTCTATTGTATATTCTTTATTTTTATAAGTAATGTTTATCATAAAAACTCCTCCTACACTGTAATTTTATCGAATCTACCAGTTCTAGTCAACAATTTATTAAGCACTCTGCTTTACATAAAAGCAGAGTGCTTAATCTTATTCAACAACTTCACCAGTTAGATACCAACCTTTTTCAGCTGTAATATTTATATTCACTTCTTTTCCTATCAATGACTTATCAGCGACGAAATTAACTATTCTATTACTTCTTGTTCTACCAGTCAAAACGTCCGGATTAGTTCTACTTTCACCTTCAATCAAAATTTTTTGAACAGTTCCAACATACTTTTTAATATCTTCCATAGTCATAGAATCCGCTAAACTTTTTAATTTATCAAATCTTGCAGATTTTATCTCTTCTGGAATGTGGTTTTCCATTCTTTCTGCAACCGTTCCCTTACGTACAGAATAAATAAACATGAACACTTGCTCGAAATTAACTTTACTTACTACATCTAAAGTGTCTTCAAAATCTTCCTCTGTTTCTCCCGGGAACCCAACTATTATATCTGTTGTAAAAGAAACATCTGGTACTTTTTCACGAATTTTATTTACCAAAGTAAGATACTGCTCTTTTGTATATTTTCTATTCATAAGTTTCAAAACATTCGTGCTTCCAGATTGTAAAGGTAAATGAATTACTTTGCATACACTTTTACACTCTGCAATTGCATCTATAACATCATCTGTAAAATCCTTAGGATGGGGAGACATAAATCTTACAATATCAATTCCTTCTATTTTATCGATATCTCTTAGTAAATTGGCAAATTTATATCCGTTGCCACCATCATAAGAATTAACATTTTGCCCTAAAAGCATTATTTCTTTACAACCATCTTTAGCAAGTATCTTTATTTCATTTAAAATATCTTCATAACGTCTACTTCTTTCACGACCTCTTGTATAAGGCACAATACAGTATGAGCAAAAATTGTTACAACCATACATTATTGTAACTAGCGCATTCTTAGGACTAGTTCTTTTTATAGGAAGACCTTCATATATATCACCATCCACGTCCCAAACATCATATACTCTTTTCTTTATCTTTAATCTTTCTAAAACCATTTCTGGAAGCATATGTGTATTGTGAGTTCCAAAAACAACGTCAACATGTGGATAACTTTTTCTAAGTTTTTCTACAACATGCTCTTCTTGGCTCATACAACCACCAACACAAATGATCATGTTATTTTGAGCTTTAATATTTTTTAATTCTCCAAGTTTTCCATATAGTTTCTCTTCGGCATTTTCTCTTATACAACAAGTATTAAAAACAACTATATTAGCATCATCAACCTTATCAGTTAATTCATAGCCCATCTCTTCAAGCATACCAGCAATTTTTTCCGAATCATTTTCATTAAGTTTGCATCCCATAGTGTTAATGTGATACTTAAGCCCATTTGTATATAGTTTTGCTTCTTGCATTATTTTTTCTTGATTAACAACTTCTATTTTTGTGCTCATTAAAATCTCTCCTATATAAAAAAGATATCTAATTGAAAGCGTTTTACTTTAACCAGATATCTTAGTCGTTTAATTTATTTTAGAATTAGTCTTCATCATCTTCATCGTGATCATGTCCACAACCACCACATTCATGGCAAGAACCACAATCACAATCATCGTCTCCGAATAATAATTCCATTTCAATCACTTTACCACACATTGGACATTCAAACTCTTCATCTTCCTCTTCTGGAATCTTGAACGGAATGATTTCTCCACAATATGGGCATTGAGCTTCATATTCATTGTTAAAGTTTTCAATCATTTCTTCTTCAATGTTTGAAAGAAGTTCGAAAACATCTTCAACTTTTTCTTCTAATTTTACTTGACCTTCTTTAACTTCTACAACTTTAGTTGCAAACATATCGATTAATTCAGTAACCAAACCAAGAACCTTTGTAGCTTCTTCTTTGTTTGAAATAGTACTTTCAATTTCTTGAACTTTCTTTTTCATCTCTTCTGACATAATCTTTGGCACCTATACCCTTTCCATATATTCACCAGTACGTGTATCGATACGGATTCTATCTCCAATATCAACAAATAAAGGTACATTTAATACATATCCTGTTTGTGTTGTAGCTGGTTTTGTAGCACCTGTAGATGTATCACCTTTGAAACCAGGTTCTGTATATGTGATTTCAAGCTCTACGAATAATGGAGCTTCAACACCAAATACTTTTCCTTTATAAGACATTACTTTAACATTCATATTATCAACAAGATAATTTAAAGTATCTCCTAAATCATCTGCTGTTAATGGTAATTGTTCATAAGTTTCATTATCCATGAAATAGTACATATCACCATCATTATATAAATATTGCATTTCTTTTCTATCAATTTGTGCTTCTTGAACTTTTTCTGTAGGGTTAAAAGTTCTTTCTAATACAGCTCCAGTCATTACATTTTTTAATTTTGTTCTTACGAAAGCCGCACCTTTACCTGGTTTAACATGTTGGAATTCAACTATTTTGAACACTTGACTATCCATTTCAAATGTTACACCATTTCTAAAATCTCCTGCGCTTATCATTATTAAAAACTCCTCTCTATTGCGTTCTTTTCTACCGTATGATTTTACATCATTTCCCGCCATTTATCAACACTTTTTTTACATAATGCGCCTTTTACATTCCATATTTTTACATTTGCATATTATAACTCGTTTATATGGATATTTGAAATTTCTACACCTAACTCATTTTGAACAATATTTTGTATTTGAGCAATCTTTGCCTCTGTTAGCTCATCTTCCAAAACAATTACATTCACACTCGCTCCATTAACCATTATAACAACTTCTTCTATACCTTTTAATTTTATAAGATTTTCCGCAATTGTAATTGCATTCCTTTCATTGTTAATTCTTATAATTTCTTCTTGTGCAAACTTAAGACTACTTTCACTTGAACTAGCCTCTTTAAGGACCTCTTCATATCTTTCTAATTGTTCAGAATATATTTTATTCCTATTAATCCTATTTTCGCTAAAAAATTCATCCGATGTTTTTACAAAATTTTCATTTTTCACATCTGTTATTAATTCATCGACATTTGTAACTAAATTATTACTATCAACAAAAACAGCATCTCCAAGCTCGGGTTCATACATATCCGCAACTTCAACACTATATAGTCGTTGAGGATCATTTGTATAATTTAAATATCCTGCAATAACCAAAACTATTATAAGTCCCCAAGTTAATATTTGATTTTTCTTTATTACACTTACTCTAAAATTCATGTTAACCTCCAAAAATTATTTACCAAAGACTTGAATTTTATGTATTGAAATTCCTGTAACCGATTCAACAGCAGAAATTAATTTTTCTTTTACAAAAGCATCATCTCCACCTTCTGCAACAACTATAACTCCCGCTATTTGTGGTATAGTATATTCTTGAATTACAGGAATTTTATTATTTCCATTTGTTTCATACACAATTGTTGTTTCACTATTTATCTCTTCAGTTTTCCTTTCTCCTCCTGCTGTATCTTTTTCACTTGTTATTGTTGTTATATTTTTCGTATCTGTCATTGGAATCTTCTTAACATCATTTTCGTGCGTAACCATTACATCTACATCACCTACACCATTTATTTTAGATAAAACATTTTCAAGTCTTATCTCAAACTCAGTTTTATATCCAGTTTTATTTTGACTGTCTATTATCATAGTATTACTGGTTTGAGTAAATTCTTCTTCATCTTTATACATACTATTCAATGCAATAATCGTTATGATAATAAGAATCAAAAAAACAATTAAATTTTCTACTGTTTTCTTATTCATAAATTTTTCTAATAACTTTTCCACGATCTGATTTCCACCTCCTTGAATCCATACGTATCTTTTAATAACGTTTCTATTTTCCATTTTTCAATCTGAGGAATTTCATTACTATTGGTATTTGATATCTCAATCTTAACCGGTCGTATTTCTCCGTCGTACGATGATATTTCTAATCTTATATATTTAGGTTCTAACGTTAGTTCATCATATTCACACGAAACTGAGTGCACGGTATAATCTAAATCTTCTAGTCGCTTTATTATATCTGTTTTTATATTTTCCTTATACGTTGCTAATATTTCTGAATCTAAGTTAGTTTCATTTTCTTCAAAACGTAATTTATATTCTTCTAGATTTGTACTAAAAATATTTTCCATATTAATATCTTTATTAATAAATTTCAAAATTGGTTCTAGTAAGATTATTGTTACAATTAAAGAAGAAATAAATAAAATATATTTTTTCATTTTTCCTTCTGGTGAAACCATTTGAATAATGTTAGTTATAAATACAGTTATAATAAGTAAATATGTATAATTTGTTAAGCTTTCTATAATCATATCTATCTCCACTTAAGAATACATTAATGAAAAATTACTAATCTTTATCATCATTGAAATTGCTAAAATAAACATTATACTTATAACAGCTAATAACGCTAATAACATTTTTATCGAATTACTAGTTAAACTCATACAATTCGAAATTCTTTTATCAGCAATAGGCTCCATTAGACCACCAGCTATATCAAAAGTAATCATTAAAACAAATAATTTTAATAACGGTTCAATAGCAATAATAAAAATAACTATAATACCCAAAACACCTATTGCATTTTTAGTTATCGAAGTTGCACCAATTACACTATCTGCAGCATCACTTAATGCTTTGCCCACTACTGGTATCGTTGTACTGACAATTGCTTTTGTTGTTTTCGAAGTAAAACCATCAACATTAGCAGCAAGCGTACCTTCTATTGAAAGTATCCCTATAAAAATTGCTAATGTACACTTTAAAAACGTTAAAGAAATTTTTTGTATCACTTCTGGAAGTTTTGAAAACTTAATATTTTCTGATATATTACCTATAACACTCATAATCAATGATAGAAATGTAACTGGCAAAAGTATTTTTGATATCAAAACATTTATAAAACTTATCATTAACAATAATACTGGTTTTATCATCCCTGCAGCTACAATTGTTCCATTTGCAACAAGAAAAGATAAAACAAGTGGTATTAGTAAATTCATAAATTCTGTAAGTTTAGTTATTGTACTTTTACAAACATCACTAATATTTATGTAAGAACCAATAATCAATCCGTATAACAACTAAATAACAAATATAAAATGCAATTTCTTTTACACTATTTTCAGATTGCGGACCTATATTTTTTAGCAAACTACAAAATATCGTCACTAATAAAATTTTGGTTAATAACGAAATGGCTTCTTTTACTTCTTTAAAAAAAATATTTCCAACTCCAGATATTATTTTTTCTTTTTCTACAATCCCTCCACTTATAATTTCTTTTAAAATATTTTTATCTTCAATTTGCTGAAAATTACTATTTGTATAATTTTTTAGTTCCTCTAAAAATATTTCAACACTACTTTCATCGACAGCATATGAAACATTCATGTTCAGAAGTAATATAAAAATTAAAAAACAAATTTTTTTCACTAAATCACCTCTGTTATTGTTTCGATTAAAGTTTCAACTATCGGAATGGCCATAGTAACAATAATAATCTTACCTGCGAATTCGATTTTAGATGCTACCGCTTTTTCACCTGCATCCAAACATAAATTTGATGCAAATTCTATGATGTACGCAATTCCAGTTACTTTTAATAAAATAGCAAAAAATTCTTTATTTATATCAATATTATTTATAAGATTTTCAATCATCGAAATGATTAATTTTATCTTTTCAAATGAAAAAACTAAAACAAAAGCGCAAGTAAGTAGTGAAATTAAAATTGCAAATTCAGGCCTATACTGTTTAAATAAAATAATTATAAAAGTGGAAATTAAAGCTATCGAAACAATTTGAATAACATTCATAAAAATTCTCCTTTTATAAATTAAACAATGTTTTTACTGTATTAAATAATTCACTTATTTGCTGAACCACCATTGCTAAAACAATTACAAGACCTGTTAATGTAGTCATCATTGCTTGATCTTCTCTACCTGCACGCACTAACACTTGATGAAGCACTGCAACTAATATTCCAATTGCTGCAATTTTAAATAACAATTCAACATCCATATAAATCTCCTATCTATAAAAGAATTATCATAATTACTAAACCTGATAAGACACCCATATTTCTATACAATTTAAAATTCTTACTATTTTCTTCTTGCGCATACTCCAATTGTTTTTTCAATCCTGTATGTACCAACTTAATGGTCTTTAATTGTCCTTCAATATCAACTTGTCCTAAAGAAACACCTAATTCTTTTATTATTTCTATGTCATCTTTATTAAGCGATAAAAATATTTTTTCATCTTCCACAACCTGTTTATAACAATCTCCCGCAGATAAATTTTTATTTGCATTTATTAGTTCAGCAGTGATATAAAATATTCTATATACTTTAGTTTTTAAGTTATCCGCAATATATAAAAAAGATGTTCCTAAAGAATCATATGTATACTTAATTTTAGTTTCTAACATTTCTAAAGCTTTCATAAAATCATTGATTTCTGCAACTCTCATTTTGTACCTTCCTGCAAGCGCATATCCAACAAGCGTAGATATAACAAACACTAATAATATCAAAATAAATTTAAGAAACAGCCACATATTCTTTACTCTCCAATCTATAGATTTTTTTAATTTCACCTGGTTTTCCATTATTATCTAAAATCACAACATTACTAAAAATTTGTTTCTTTATAAGCTCATCTGGTATATCATCTATATCATTTCCGTGACTTGTAAGTAATAATTTAATTCCAGAATTACACGCATCCATAATTGCGCTCACATCATCATTATTTCCAATCTCGTCTGTAGCAATTATTTGAGGTCCCATGCTTCTAATAAGCATTCGCATACCAATTTCTTTTTTACAATTATTCATAACATCGGTTCTTATACCTATATCATTTTGCGGAACACCTTTATAAATAGCAGCAATTTCCGAACGTTCATCTACCAAACCAATATTTTTACCTTTTATATTTTCATTACCATTACTTAAAATTCTAATTGCATCTCTTAATAACGTAGTTTTTCCACACCCTGGTGGAGAAATAATAATTGTATTTTCAAAATCTTCCATACATATTTTTTTCATAAGTTCTTCACTGCAAAATTTAATTTCTCGCGCTACTCTTATATTTAAACTAGATATGTATTTAATATTTTTTATCTGATTATTTTCGAAAACGCTTGTCCCTGAAATCCCAACTCTATGTCCACCTCTAATTGTAATAAACCCTGCATTAATTTCATTTTGAAATGAATACATTGAATTTTCCGAAAAATTTTCTATAAGTCTTAAAATGTCTTCTTGCTTTACCAGATAATCTAAAAAATATTCTTTATCAAAACATTCAATAAGGATTGGTCTATCTATCCTTATTCGTATTTCTTTGACGCTTGTCCAAATTTCATTTGAAAGATTATCAAAATGTTTTTTTATCTTTTCAGGAAAGAAAGATAATATTTCAGAATATATTTTCAAATACATATACTTCACTCCTTAGTTCTATATATATGCAGGGAAAAATTTTTTAGAACAAAAAAATTCACATTAAATAAATGTCTCGAAGGGGACAGTCCTAAAAAGGACATCAACATTAATCAAATTAGTAAGCTTTAATTTGAATTGATGTCCTTTTTAGGACTGTCCCCTTCGAGACATTTATTTGCAAAATCTATGATTACCAATTACAACAGTTAAAGGTCTTGACCAAATCCATTTATTCGTCGCTGTTGCTGGATTAAAATAATATATTGCACCGCCAGATGGATCCCAGCCGTTTAAAGCGTCACGAGCAGCATTATACGCACTTGCTGATGGAGTCATATTAATCTGCCCATCTGACACTGCATCAAAAGCGCCAGACTGATAAATAACTCCTGCTATTGTGCTAGGAAACTTTGGATCATCTACACGGTTTAAAACTACAGCTCCCACAGCAACCATCCCTTTGTACGGTTCGCCTCTTGCTTCGCCGTTAATAATTCTTGCTAAAAGCTCTACATTAGCCGTATTTGTTCCACTATTAGTGGTATTATAAATCCCCATTGCAGCTAACGTATTTTTTCCAGCAATTCCATCAACTGTTAATCCATTTTTTCTTTGAAAATATTTTACGGCATTATATGTTTTTGTCCCATATATGCCATCAATTGGGCCATTATAATATCCCCATCTTTTTAATTTAGTCTGTATCTGCGTAACTTCACTTCCTGTTGAACCATAACGTGAAATAGTTTCTTCTATTTGATTATTCGAATTCGTTATATACAAAATTCCTAAATAAATATAAAATGCAGCAAATACAATCACTAAATATTTAAGATTATTTTTAAACAAAAAAATCACCTTCCTTAGGAAATACTCAAATTTAGTATTTTCCAAAGAAGGTAAATTATTCACTATTTTTTCCCTACAAAAGGAACATATGAAATTATAACACCTAATATATTAACAATCTCGTTTGCTTTTTCAATGCCCACGTGTTTACCAATACCTTTTCCAAGTACAGTACATGCAGTTACAAGAGCTGTAACCAACATTGTAATAACTGTAATATATCCACCATTAAATATTTGTTCTGAAAGTTCTATTGCAATAAGAGCACTTGTAGCACCACTTAATACACCACAAATATCACCTATAACGTCACCACAGACGTTTGAAACTTTGTCTGCCGACTTAATTACCATTACAGATTGTTTAGCTCCTCTTTTTTTATCTGCAGCTTTCGCGTGGAAAGGAGCTTCTTCTGCAGCTGTAACAGCAGTTGCAATAAGGTCTGAAATAACACCTGTTAATATAACTAATATAAGTATTAATGAAGAAACTATAACATTTAAATTTTCAACTAATGTAGAAGACAAATAGTTGAACACAATAGATAAGATAAATGTTACTATAAATATTTTTACCAACCACCATTTATGTGCAGATTGCTTTTTATCATTCTTTTTATCTGATCCTTTTGGATTTTTACTCACTTTAAACTACTCCATTCTAAATTTAATAATTTTCTAGTCAAACTTAACTTTTATAAAAAAAAGAAACTCTAAAATCAAAGATTTTGGGGCTTCTAATTTTAAAGTAAATAGTGGTAATACCTTAGATAAATTTTGCGGCTTAGGTCTAGAAGGGTTTCCCTAATATCTACTAAGATGTCGCCATCTCAGTCGTTTCCGTTTAAAGATAAGATCCTACTGTCACCAGATAGGAGCCTAGATTACCACTTAGTCCACACTTCAATCTCTAAGGTATCTCTTTTGTAGAATGTTCTAGAGGTTTTCCCAGACTTCACGTCTTGACTGTTTATCCTCTTTTGCAATGCAAGTTTCAGGTTGTCATCCGCTTTTTATCGCTCAAGGAAAGCTACACTGTGTACTTCCCCTTTTCATGTGGGAAGCCTCGCAGGTTTATCACAAAACGTCATCGCAATGTGACGTATGTGTCTCCACGGTAGAAGGGTCATTTACCATATGCCGTTATGGCTTGCCCTTAAACCTTTACTCCCTAAGAGAACCCACGACTGGGCGTCGCAAGCAAACTTAAAGAACTTCATCGATATGCTCTTTCAGTAGATTTTTAGGCCTACCCTCGCAATCAACAATGAAAACTAGAATAACACACCACTTATTGATTTATATCTTAACAGACTTTAATTTTGATTTCAAGCTTAAAAAATAGCAATATCTGTCAAAATTCGTTGAATTTATGTCAAATTTGTGCTATAATTTTAATTGGTTGATTGAGTTAGACTCTTTCAACGATTTAATTTGTTTTTTAGGAGGAATTAAATATGGCAAGAATGTGTGGAACATGTAATTGGTTTGTACCGGATGATTCAGATCGTGATCCTGAAAGAGAGAACATAAAAGGTTCATGCAGTGGCGTAGGAGTAGTTTGGTCTTTTGATGACCCTCATGAAGATGATAGCGAGTGTTCTTATAAATAAAGATCCAAAACGAAAAGCTCAACTTTAAAAGTTGAGCTTTTTTCTATACCTAATATATAAAATATTATCCCCAAATATTATACACAAACCACGCATTTACGATTCCTAGAAAAGCACCCATAAACACTTCAAAAGGAGTATGTCCTAATAACTCTGTTAATCTTTCCTTCATTTTTACGCCCTTTTCTTCAATCATTTGATTTAATACTTTAGCTTGTTTTCCAGCCGCTCTTCTTACTCCGGCCGCATCATACATTACAACTATTGCAAATATAAATGATACTGCAAATATTGCCGAATCCCAACCATTTATAATTCCAACTACTGTTGTAAGAGACATAACTGTTGCTGCGTGTGAACTAGGCATTCCACCGCTTCCCCATAAACGTCTCACATTTAATTTTTTGTGTACTATCAAATCATTTATTACTTTTATTACTTGTGCAATAAGCCAAGAGTATGCAGCTGTCCAAAAATATATATTTTCTAATATACTTACCATGTATTCGTACTCCTCCTACAACTATTCTTCAGTAGAGATTTCAAATGTTTCTTCTTTCATTTCACCATTTGATTGTTCGATAAGTATTGAAATACTTTTTTCGGCTTTATCTAAAAGTTCTGTGCAATGTTTAGATAATTCCATTCCTTTTTCAAATTTCTTTACAGATTCATCTAAACTTAATTTTTCAACTTCTAATTCATTTACTGTTTTTTCAAGTTCAGTCATTGCTTCTTCAAAAGTCATATCTTTCATAATTTCCTCCTATATAATAGTAGCTTCTTTATTTCCGTCTTGTAAAACAATTTTTACAACATCACCCGATTCTAAATCATTAGTAGATGTTACAACTTTCTTTTCTTTATTTTCTACTATTGCATATCCTCTTGTCAATGTTTTTAAAGGACTTAACGCATCTAATTTTGAAATCTTTTCTATAAGTGATATTCGATTATCTTTTAAGTTTAATTTTACTTTATTAGCCATTTGCTTTTCAAAATTAGATATTGTCATTTGACGCTGTCTTAGCATATCAAACGGGTCTTTAAAAATTCTAGATTTCATAATTTTTTCAAAACGAGCTTTCATCGCCTCTACTTTTTGTTTAAGTAATATTTTTAATTTATTTTGAGAATTATTTATTTTCCATTTAACTTCATTAATCTCTGGAACCGCAAGTTCTCCGGCTGCAGAAGGCGTTGGCGCTCTTAAATCAGCTACAAAATCAGCTATCGTAAAATCTGTTTCATGTCCTACCGCAGAAATTACAGGAATTTCAGAAGCATATATTGCTCGTGCTGTAGCCTCTTCATTAAACGGCCATAAATCTTCTAGCGATCCGCCACCGCGTGCAACAATTATTACGTCTACATTCTTTTCCTCATTAAAATATTCTAACGCTTTTACAATAGTTGCAGATGCTCCTGTTCCCTGCACACTCGCTGGATATAATTTTATATTTACATTTGGAAATCTACGAGTTGTTACGTTTATTATATCTCTTATTACCGCTCCAGTTTTTGAAGTGATCACTCCAATTGATTTAGGAAGCATTGGTATTGGTTTCTTTTTATCTTCATCAAATAAACCTTCATCAGCAAGTCTAGCTTTTAATTTTTCATATTCAGCATAAAGTGCACCGACTCCATCTATCTCCATACCTTTTACATATATTTGATAGATTCCGTCTCGTTCATACACTGCAACTGATCCTAAAATCAAAACACTATCCCCATCTTTAGGTTCAAAATCTAGATTAGGTGTATACGTTTTAAACATTACACATTTAATAAGGCACGATTCATCTTTTAAAGTGAAATAAAGATGTCCTGAATAATGCTTCTTAAAATTCGATATTTCACCTTTTATATAAACCATGCCCAACAGTTCATCATTATCTATTAAATTTTTTATATATCGATTAAGAGCCGATACTGTCATCGGCTCTGGTCTAAAAAATTCTCCCACGTTATACTTTCACCCTTTGTATTTATTAATTAGTTTTCTAAAGAATTAACTACTCCGGCAAGAACACCGTTTATAAATGAAGGTGAAGATTCCTCGCAGAAAGCTTTTGCAAGTTCAATTGCTTCATTGATTGAAACTTTGCAAGGAATATCTTCTCTATATAACATTTCATATACAGCAAGTCTTAGGATAGCTAAGTCTGTTTTACTTATTCTATCCATAGTCCAACCTTTTAAATATGTTTTTATTTTTTCATCAAGTTCGTCTCTCTTTTCGGCGATTCCTGATACAACTTGTTCAATATATTTTTTATCTTCTGAAGAAATATCATTTTTATTAGTAGTCTCTACCAACTCTACATCAGATATAATATTTTCAATTAATTCTTTTAGAGTATCTTTTTCAAATTCAAATTCATTTGAAAAGATTATTTTAAAAGCTACTTCTCTTGCAATTTTTCTGCTCATAATTTTCTCCTACCATTTTTCAATTAGATTTTTAATTTTTTCTTTAACAACATCTTTGTTGCCTTGTACATATTTACCTGCATAACCTAAAAATACGATTATAATTACATTAATGATAAATGTAGTCCATTTTAGTACAACTAATAATAAACCTATTAACGCACCTATAATAAAACCTGCGTGTTTCTCAATAAACTTTCCTACTTTTTCTAACATACAAAACAACCTCCATTCTTTTTATTCTTCTGTTGATTTATTACTCTCTGTTACAGAATTAACAGCAGTAATTTCAGTTTCATTTCTTAAAGTTTCTGTTAAATCATTTTTCTTTTCTATTTCTTCAATACTAGCTTCTTTGATTTTTTTCTCTTGATTAACCAAAGCTTTATCTATTTTCAAAACGTTTTTGATTTTAACATCAATCTTATTTACATGCACACTTGTTGTTGATTCAATTTGAGTTTTTACATCATATTGAACTTTAGTTATAGTATCTTTTATATTAATACCTTGATAAACAACTAGTGCCATATACATGTTGATACCATTTCTTGCTTTTGTCATTGCAGCTTGTACATCTTTTACTTGAGGATAATCTTTTATTACATTCTTTGCAATTCCCTCAATAGTTGATTGTGCAATTTGAATTTTACCATGCGGAGTATCAACCATTATGTTTTTCTTTGTTTTATTAGAAAGAGAAGATGTGAAAACTGTAACTTTTAAAGCTAAAAGAATTACAATTACCGCAGCAGCTCCAACTATTACTTCGTAAGAAGGATTAAATAAATATCCTGTTAATAAACCTTCTATCACTTCATATTGCACTATATCAAAAGTAACTAACAAAATCGTACTTGCTATTACAATTATAACTAAATCAAATATAAAAGATATTAGCTTGTCTATTATTTTCATAATTAAATCATCCTCTCTTCATATATGTATGCCGAAAACTCGGCATTACATTTATAATTATTCTTCTGAATTTACAACATCTTCAACTTTTCCTACTTTTATTTCGTCCTTGTTTTCTTCAACTTTTTCTTCCTTGGCTGAACTTGGGATGTTAACACCTTGTACATGAATATTTACTTCTAATACTTTTAGACCTGTCATATTTTCAACAGATGTTTTTACTCTATTTTGAATTTCCCATGCTATGTCAGGAATTCTGCAACCATAATCAACCATTATAAATAGATCAATAGTTGCATCTTTATCGTTAACTTGTACTTTTACACCTTTTGAAAAGTTTTTCTTTCCAAACAATCCATCTACAAAACCTGTATTCATGCTTGAAACACCTTTTACTTCAGATGTAGCAATACCTGCTATTTTAGCAACAACATCTTCTGCTATTTTAATACCATTAACTTCTGTTTCTTTTACATCTTGTGTTGATTCTACCACTTCTAAATCTTTGTTTTTCTTTTCACCCATTACAAATTACCTCCTAATCTTTCAAAATTAATTTTATGCCCTCTTAAATAATCTTTAGCTGACATTCTCTTTTGATTTGGCATTTGAATTTCTGTAAGTTCTAAAGCTCCATCTCCTGTTTTTATAACTAGACCATGCTTTTCACTATCTAACAAAATAGTTCCTGGTTCAGCATCTTCATTATGAAATGTTGAGATTTCTGTATTCCAAATTTTTATTCTTTCTTTTCCTACATAAGAAAAAGCACCCGGCATTGGATTTAATCCTCTAACAAGATTTCTAATTTCTGTAGATGTTTTACTCCAATCAATTTCTCCCATCTCTTTTTCTATCATAGGAGCCATTGTAAAATCATCACCTTGTTGTGTACGCTTCAACACACCCTCTACAATTTTATCTAAAGTTGAAACAATTGCTTTGCCTCCAGCAACTTTTAATTTTTCATATAATGTTCCATACGTATCATCATATTCAATTTCCACTTCAAATTTTTCCAACATATCGCCAGTATCCATACCAACATCCATATACATTGTTGTTATACCAGTAACCGTTTCACCATTAATTATTGACCATTGTATAGGAGCTGCGCCTCTATATTTTGGAAGCAATGAACCATGTACATTTATTGCTCCGTACTTTGGTATATCCAAAATTTCTTTTGGAAGGATTTGACCAAACGCAACAACAACAATTACATCTGGCTTCATATCTTTTATTTTTTCAATTAATTCTTTATCTTTTCTAATTCGTTCAGGTTGATAAACTTTTAAACCTTTACTTTCAGCATATTCCTTAACAGGAGTCGGAACCACATTCATACCTCTTCCTGATTTTCTATCAGGCTGAGAAATTACAGCCATTATATTATGCCCATTTTCATATAATCTTTTCAAAGATTCCACCGCAAAATCTGGTGTTCCCATAAATACAATATTCATTAATTAATATTATTCCTCCGCATCTGCATCAAAGATTTCAGTTGCTTTATCTATAAATAAAATTCCATCTAAGTGATCTATTTCATGAGATAGACAAATCGCAAATAAATCTTGAGCTTTTATAACAACCTTTTCTCCATTTTCGTCAAGAGCTTCAACAGTTATTTCTTTAGGTCTTACAACATCTCCTAAAAGACCAGGTACACTTAAACAACCTTCTCTACAAATTTGTTCACCTTTTTTCTTTGTGATAACAGGATTAATAAGTTTGTATACTTTACCATTTCCTTCTTCACCTAAATCAATAACAATTACTCTTTTTAACACTCCAACTTGAGGAGCAGCAAGACCAATTCCGTCATTAGAAGCTTTTAATGTATCATACATATCATCTAATAATTGTCTAATTTTATCATCAACAACTTCAACTTCTCTCGATTTTTTTCTTAACAAATCGTCTCCCACTTCTCTAATTTGTCTTTGTGCCATTTATAATTCATTCCTTTCAATTAAAGCATATTATTAGGATTAATATCGATAACCATTTTTACATCTGTACTTTGAGTTTTTCGATACATATCAATAATATTTTTCAGCTTTTCTATTTTTTCATCATCTAGAATATCTTTTATAAGTATTCTCCATCGGTATTCTCCATTAATTTTACTTATTGGTGCAGGCACCGGAGAATATGGCTTAAACTCGCTAACTAACAATGTATATAATTCCATTGCTTCTTTTTGAACTTTTTGCTCGTCCGCGCCAGTTATAACCGATACAATTATATCGCAAAAAGGCGGATAATTCAACTTTTCTCGCAGATTTATTTCGTTTTTGCAAAATTCTGTAAAATTCTGTTTTTTTACTGCTTCTATACAGAATTCATCTGGCATATAAGTTTGTACTATCGCTATCCCCTTTTTGTCACCTCTTCCAGCTCTACCAGCCATTTGAGTTAATAGTTGGTATGTTCGTTCATTAGCTCTAAAATCACCTATATTCATAGAACTATCAGCTGCCAAAATACCTACTAAAGTTACATTACTAAAATCATGACCTTTAGCTATCATTTGAGTCCCAAGTAAAATATCAATCTTTTCATCGCGAAATTTGTTAATAATTTTTTCGTGTCCATTCTTAACACGAGTTGTATCTATATCCATTCTAATGACAGATGCTTCCGGGAAATACTTTTTAATTTCTGCTTCAATTTTCTGAGTTCCTGTACCGAAATATCTAATATTTTTACTAGAACATTCTGGACAAATTTCTGTAATACTATCAGTTTTCCCACAATAATGACAAATAAGCTTATTTTCATCTGAATGATATGTCAAAGAAACATCACATTCTTTACATTTTGCAACGTACCCACAATCTCTGCACATTACAAATGTTGAATACCCTCTTCGATTTAAAAAAAGCATAATTTGTTCTTTATTTTTTATTGCCTCTTTCATAGCATAATAAAGTTTTCTACTAAATACCGTTTTATTTCCTGTTGCGAGCTCTTCTCTCATATCAACCACTTCAATTTCAGGAAGGCCAGAATTTGAAATTCTTTTATCAAGTTTTAAAAGTTCAATTTCATTATTTAATGCTTTATAATAAGTATTAATATCTGGAGTAGCAGACCCCATAACAACAGGAATATTATTAATATATGCAATTCTATTAGCTACTTCTCTTGCATCATATTTAATTAAATTATCTGACTTGTATGAACCATCATGCTCTTCATCTATTATAATTATACCTATATCTTTTATCGGAGCAAAAATAGCAGATCTTGCTCCGATAACAATTCTTGCTTCGCCTTTATTAATTCTTTGCCATTCATCAAATCGTTCTCCAGCTGAAAGACCACTATGAAGTATTGCTACAACATTACCAAAACGAGCTAAAAATCTATCTGTTATTTGTGGAGTTAATGAAATCTCTGGAACTAGAACAATAGCGCTTTTCCCAGCACATATAACACTTTCAATAAGTTGCAAATAAATTTCTGTTTTTCCACTTCCAGTTACTCCATGAATCAAATACTGTTTATAACAATCTAAATTAATACTTTCAAATACTTGCTTTTGTTCATTTGTCAATTTAAACTTATTCGTTTCTGAAATCATTTTACAAGCAAAAGGATTTCTAAAAACCTGTTCGTCTTTAATACTTATGAACATATTTTTCTCTAAGGTTTTTAATACAGCATCTGAGGTATCAGTAAGTTCTTTCAAAACATTCTTAGGTGCACTAATATTATCTAATAAAAAATCAATTACTTTTCTTTGCTTCTCAGATTTAACTTTCGAAATATCTGCATCTAAATTTAAATATACAACTTTTTCAGTTTTTTCTTTCACTTTATTATAATTAGTTGAAGTTCCCGGAGGAACAAGCAACCTAATCGCTTCTGCTAAATTGCAAAAATATTTATTGCTGATCCACTTAGCCAGATCAAGTTTTTCATCATCAAAAACTTGATCAATAACACGTATTATGCTTTTACAACGAAACTCTGAAGTTTCTTTAAAACCAGTAATATATCCCACTTCTGGAATTTTTCTATTCGCAAAAGGAACTAATACGCGAGAGCCTAAAGTAACTGTTAATTCATCTGGTACTTTATAATCAAAAGTTCTATTTAGTTCATTCGCTGTCGAATTAACAATTACTTCTGCTATCATCTTTTATCACCCTTTAAAATAATTTTATTACGTCACTTATTGTTATTACTAAAGCAAGTAATATTATCACTGCAAAACCAGCTAAAATTAATCCTTGCTCAATAGATTCTTTCATCGGTTTTCTTCTTATACCTTCTATTACTAAAATCAAAATTCTTCCACCATCTAATGCTGGAACAGGAAGTAAATTAAATATTCCCAAACTTAAGCTTATTGCAGACATTAAATAAAAGAAATCTTCCCACGCACTAGTTTCTGAAATTTTTTCAGCAATACCAACAGGCCCCATTACTTCTACATTTTCTGCTTGACCTGTGAATATCTCAAAAGTACCAACTACAGTTGCTGTTAAATAAAATTCAGTTGTATTACATGCATACTTTAAACCTTTCCAAAAACCAGGTTCAATAACTACACAATCTAATGAATATAAACGATATGATGTAGTTTCTGTATTTCCTTCTACTTTTAGAACTTCACCGTTTCTTACAACATCAATTGTTATAGGTGAATTTTTTATTTCTCTTATAGCTCCAATTAATTCTGCTGAATTTGAATATTCTTTATCATTAACAGCTATTGCAACATCTCCAGGTAACAAGTCCATTTTAGAAGCTGGTGATCCATTAACTAAATACATAATTTCTCCACTTTCATAGAAAGCAACACCCAGATAGCCAGTTTCAGTATATGGAATTGTAACTGGTATCTCTAAAATTTCTCCACTTCTTTGAATAGTAAATAAAAATTCATCACTCTCGTTTTCTTCAATGATAGTTTGAATATCGCCTTGCATTAAAACTTTTTTATCATTTACTTTTAAAATTACATCTCCGCTTCTGATTCCAGCTTCATACAATGGTCCATCTGCAAGGCCTGTAACTTCAGTCGAATAATACGAATTATTCACAGATGCAATTGTAAAATAAATAAGTAGTGCAAAAACAATATTTACAATTGCTCCCGCAGCAACAATTGCAATACGTTGCCATATTTTCTTATTATTAAACGCTCTTTTATCATCCGAGCGTAGTTCTTCCCCCTCCATTTGAACAAAGCCACCAAAAGGAATAAGGCGAAGCGTATATTCCGTTTCGCCCGAAGTTTTTTTCAAAAGTTTTGGACCAAAACCAATTGAAAACTTATTTACCTTTACATCACATAGCTTTGCAACAATAAAATGACCCAACTCGTGAATTGTAATTAGAGTCCCTAAAATCACAACAATTTTCAACAAATTAAATAGCCATGTAAAAATAATCATATCTTCTCCTTAAACAATAAATTGAAAAATAAAATAAATAAACGGAGCTATCATAATAACACTATCAAATCTATCAAGAGCTCCTCCATGTCCTGGCATTATCGAACCAAAATCTTTTACTTCACAAAATCTTTTGATTGATGAAGCCGCAAAATCTCCAATTTGAGATATCACACTTATTAACATTCCTAAAAACGTCATCAGAATCCAGTTCATTTCAATGTTTATACTATTCAAATAATATGCATATATTCCAAAAAATAACATGCAACCCAAAACTCCACCAATACAACCTTCAATAGATTTCTTTGGACTTATTTTCGAAAACTTGTGTTTACCAAATTTCACACCAACCAAGTAAGCAAATGTATCAGTTAGCCAAGCACCACCTAAAATAAACCAAACAAAATATTCTCCATTAGTTAAACTTCTAGTAAAAGAAATAAAACTAAATAAAAAAGGAACATATATAACACCCAAAATTGAAATACAAATATCAACAATGTTCACTTTCATATTCGTAAAAATTGATTTGCAAAAATATATAAAAATTAATACCGGTAAAGTCATAAATAAAATTGGTTTTAATATTTCAGCTTCTACTAAGCCTATCATGATAATTCCAAGGGACAATATATATCCTGGTATTTTTATTGGTTTAAATCCTTTTTGCTCAAAAGCATGATAAAATTCCGCAAGCGCCATTAAAGCTACAATTGCAAGTGCTATATTCATTATTGTCAAATTATTAAAAATAAAAACAAAAATTAAAACACCCAATCCAACAATAGCAGAAATAACTCTCTTAGCCATATAATTTTCCTCCTCTTTGAACTTTTAAATTACAAGATTACACAAATTATTTTCCAAATCTTCTTTTTCTACTATTGAATTCATCTATAGCTTTTTCTAATTCTTCTTCATTAAAATCAGGCCACATAGGATCTGCAAAATATAATTCTGAATAAGATGTTTGCCATAATAAAAAGCCACTAAGTCTTTGTTCTCCACCAGCTCTAATCATTAAATCTGGATCTGGAGCATCTTTTGTTCTAAGATATTTTGCAAATAATTCTTCTGTAATATCTTCTGTTGCTATCTCACCATTTTTAACTTGCTCTGCAAGTATCTTTGTAGCATTAACAATCTCATCTCTACCACCATAATTAATACAAAGATTTAAAGTTAAACCTGTATTATTCTTTGTTTTCTCTTCAATTCTTCTAACTCCCTCTTGAAGATTTTCTGGTAATCTTTCAATTCCACCAGCAAGTCTGATTCTAGCAGTTGAATCTTTAAACTTAGTTTCAAAATCAGCTAAATATTTTTCAAAAAGTTTCATTAAATATCCAACTTCTTCTTCAGATCTTTTCCAATTCTCTGTTGAAAAAGCATATACTGTTAAATATTTAACACCTATTTTATTACAATAACTTGCAATTTTTTCTAAGTTATTTGCTCCTTCTGTATGTCCTTGCAAAGAAGGTAATCCTCTTTGTTTAGCCCATCTTCTGTTACCATCTAGTATTATCGCTATATGTTCTGGTATTCTTCTTTCTTCACTCATATTATTAGTCCCCTCTCCAATATTATAGCAAGGGTGAGAAGATAATTCTGCTCACCCCATCAAAACAAATTTATACAGTCATAATTTCTTTTTCTTTAGCAGCACAAGCTTCATCGATTTTATCAACATACTTGTCTGTTAATTTTTGAATTTTATCTTCAGCGTCTCTTAAATCATCCTCTGTAATTTCACTAGCTTTTTGTTTTGCTTTAAATTCTTCAATACCGTCTCTTCTGATACTTCTAATAGCAATCTTATTATCTTCAGAAATCTTTTTAATATCTTTAACCAAAGATTTTCTTCTTTCTTCTGTTAATTCTGGGAAAACAAGTCTAATGCATTTTCCATCATTTGTTGGATTTATTCCTAAATCAGCTTTTTGAATTTCTTTTTCGATTTCTTTTAATAAACTACCATCCCATGGTTGAATAGTAATCATTCTAGCTTCTGGAACCATGATATTAGCAACTTGATTAATTGGTGTTGGAACACCATAATAACTAACCATTATTCTATCCAATATTTTTGGATTAGCACGACCAGCTCTAATTTCTGCTAATTGATTATCTAAAGCTCCTAAAGTTTTTTTCATTTTTTCTTCTATGTGTGAATACATATAAAATTCCCCTTTCAAAATAACGACATTGTCGCCTTATTCACTTATTATTGTTCCGATGTTTTCACCAGAAACAGCTTTAATTAAGTCTTCCGCATTCTTCAAAGCAAAAATCATAGTTGGCATTTTATTATCTCTACATAAAGATGCTGCAGTAGAATCAATTACTTTTAAGTTGTTTTTCAATATTTCTGTATAAGATATTGAATCATATTTCTTCGCATTTGGATTTTCTTTTGGATCTGAATCATAAACACCATCAATAGTTTTTCCAAACAATATAATTTCGGCATTTATCTCACTTGCTCTTAGCGCAGCACAAGTATCTGTCGAGAAAAATGGATTTCCTGTACCACCAGAAAATATTACAACTCTTCCTTTTTCTAAGTGTCTAACAGCTTTTCTTCTTATGTAAGGTTCAGCAATTTGACTCATTTCAATAGATGTTTGAAGTCTTGTATCCAAACCTCTATATTCCAAAGCATCTTGTAATGCTTGACCGTTCATTATAGTCGCAAGCATTCCCATGTAATCTGCTGTAGTTCTTTCCATTTTATGAGCTTGTCTTCCTCTCCAAAAATTTCCACCACCTACAACAATAGCAACTTCAACACCCATATCTACAATTTTCTTAATGTAATCACAAATGTTTCCAAGTGTGTCAGCATCTATTCCAAATCCATTTGGTCCAGACATTGCTTCACCACTAAGTTTTAGTAGAACTCTCTTGTACTTTGCCTTTGGCATAAAAAAACCTCCTTAAATTTTTTCAATATATTTATATCATAAAATACGCATTAATAAAACATTTTTATTATTTTAAGAGCACCTTGCTTCCATGGAACTCTGTGATTTACACCTGTTTGCCCTTCGAATTTCTCATAATTTTTTAAATACCAATCATAATTTCTTAAAAGAGCGTCTTTATTGGAATATTTTGGTTTATATCCTAATTTATTCTCAGCTTTTTCAATAGATACAAACGAATCTTTTGAAGCAGTTTCATATACCCATTTGTAAAGTGGCGAAAGATGCAACAATTCTAAAAATCTTAGACCCCAAATAGCAGGTGCTGCCGGAAAACCATGAATTTTCTTTCCAAATCCCGCTTTATCCAAAACAACTTGATAATCTTCTTTCATTGTTGTGAATTCTTTAGCTCCAATATTAAATGTATCATTCATTTTTTCTTCATCGATTGTCATGCAAGTTAAAATCATATCGCATAAATCTTCAACATCTAAAAGTTGATATCTGTTATTTCCGCTACCTATCATTGGAAAACCGTGACCATCTTTTGCCCATTCATAAAACAATGCAAAAACTCCTAATCTTTCAGGTCCAACAAATGATTTAGGTCTAATTATTGCTGTTGGTAAACCTTTTTCTCTATATTCAGCACAAACTTTTTCAGCTTCGATTTTAGCGACACCATATGGTCCAACACCATCTAACTTATCTTCTTCAACTAAAGGATGATGATCAGGAATGCCGTAAACAGCAGTTGAAGAAATTTGAATAAATCTTTTTACTTTGTGTTCATATGCACTTTGCACTACATTTCTGCTACCATCTATATCTGTTGAAAAAATATCTTCTTTTTTATAAAGAGGTAATGCTGCAGCACAATGCACTACATAGTCCACACCTTTCGTACACTCATCAACCGTTTCCTTATTTCTAATATCTCCAACAACCCATTTAATTTTATCCTTACAATCTTCATATTCAAAAGGTAACAAATCCAAAGAAACAACTTCATATCCTTTTTCAAGAAGCATCCTTATTAGATTTATTCCCAGAAATCCGCTTCCACCTGTTATAAAAACTTTTTCCACACTATTCTCCCCCTTAACCTTTATATTCTATAACTTCTTGTTTTACTATCATAAATCCTTTTTGCGCTCTATTAAGCAATTGAATATCACCTTTACTGTCTCCATATGCATTTTCAATTATTGCATCTTTTCCATAAACTTCTTCAAAACGCTTTACCTTTTCTTCGCCTTTACAATTCTCACCAACAATACTCCCTGTTTTCACATCATATTTAGTACACATTACATTGCTTAAACCAATTGCTTTGCATAGTGGTAATAAATAAAAATCTAAAGATGCACTTATTACTATGTCATCTTCTTTTTTATTATCTGGATAATACATTTTTATTTTATGTTTATTTTTTTCTGCAAAAGATTTTGTCATTTCTTCCAAATTATCTATTTTACTAACAAAAGAAAAAACTTTACTTTTGGCTGTTTTGAAATCAATCTTACCAAGCTTATATTCTATCGCGGGTTTTGTACATTTTAACAAATGAAATAATACCAAAAACGGTCTTTTGGATAAAGCATACTTAACAAAATCCATCCCCGAATCACCGTCATATATTGTTCCATCAAAATCATATGCATTCATTTATTTTTATCTCCTATTAAAAAATATTAAATATTGTAATAGCCACACCAAACAAAAGAAATAATACCTCAAATAAAATTAGCATTTTATCCTTTGTTACAATTTCAACAGGATCATCGTTATCTGTTGTTTCAACTACTAAGCAATATCTTATACAAATCAACAATACAAAAGGAATTGTATAAGGATATAATTTATTTGTATGTTCGACTGTCCACAATGAATAAAAAGCAATTGTTACAGCTAAACTCATATACATAAATTTATCTAGATAATCAATAGTATAAAATCTTAATACGTTTCTTGCTTCTGCACCTTTTATCTTAAGTTCATTTCTACGTTTACTAAAAGCTAAGAATAATGCTCCAGACATAATAGTTAAATAAAGCCAACTACTTACGGGAACCTCGGCAACAGCTGCACCGTAATATACTCTAATAATATAAAACGCAACTAAAATAGCAATGTCTATTACAGGAACATTTTTTAGCTTTAAACTATACAACAAATTAACAACAAAATATATTGAAAGCCACATATATGATTGCCATGTATTTGCTGCAAAAAAATTTAAAACTATTGAACAAAAAAACATTAAAATCGCAATTATTATTGCAGTTTTCTTTGAAACTTTTCCACTCGCAATAGGACGTAAACATTTTTTTGGATGAAGTTTATCTTTCTCGATATCTTTTAAATCATTTATTATATATATAGCAGAAGCCATAAAAGAGAATGCAAAGAAAGCGATAAACATATTTCCTACTCTAGCAAAATTTAATACTGTTCCAAAAATAAAAGGTATAAATATTAAAATGTTTTTTATATAATGCTTTACTCTTAATAATTTTAAAGTTGTCTTCAAAAAAATCCTCCTTAGTCTTCTTTTAATTTTGCAGGTGTTCCCACATAAGTACCTTTATCTAATATGTCTTTAACAACTGTTGCTCCCATTCCAATAAGAATTTCTTCTCCAATTGTTACATTATTTCTCACCGTCGCTCTTGCTCCAATTTGAGTCAGCTCTCCAATTTTAACAGTTCCACAAAGAGTTGCTGTTGGGGATATATGAACAAAATCAGCAAGCACGCAATCATGTTCTACCAAAGCTCCAGAATTAATGATACAACACTTTCCAATTTTTGAATTTGCATTAATACAAGCATTTGGCATTACGCAAGTTCCTTCAGCAATCTCAACATCAGTTCCAATTATTGCTGTAGGATGTATTGCGGTATAATAATTCACATCATATTTTTTATAAAATTCTTTTCGTATAAAATTATCTCCTATAGCAATTATGAAAAATTTATTTTCACCTTTTATCGATTCAATTAAATTTGTTGATCCTAAAACTTCATAATCGCCAAGTACTTTTGTTCCAAATGGTTTACTGTCATCTAAAAAACCTATTAAGTTATCATTACTTCTTATAACAATATCAGCAATAACTTTAGCGTGACCGCCTGCACCTATAATAATTACATCTTTCATAGATTATACTCCTTCTATGTTGTAAATCTTTTTCATTTCTTCAAAAACATTTTCTATAAGATACTTAGAAAGATTTGCTCTAGAATTTTGTCTAAAATGATTTCTAATTTTGAAATCTGAATAAACATTATTTATTTTTTGTACCAAATCTTCATAGTCATTATTTCTAACTAAATATCCGTTTACACCATCTTCAACAAGTTCTCTTTGCCCTCTTGAGTCTGTAACTAAAAGAGGAAGTCCTGCACAAATGGCTTCTAAAATATTTACAGGCAAACCTTCTCTTTTACTCGTTGCAACGTATAAATCAGATATTCTAAGAAGCATCGGTATATCTGTTCTATATCCCAATAACAAAACATTGTTTTGCAACAGATTCTTTTTAATTTCAGCACGAAGTTTTTCTTCGTATACCCCATCACCAACTAAAAGAACTTTTACGCTGCGATGCTTACGAACAACTTCTTTCATAGCTCGAATAATCATCATCTGATTTTTATTATTATTTAACTCCGCAACATATGTGATTACATAGTCTAATGGCTTTAAAGATAATCCTGCTTTAAAAGCTTTTATCTCATCATCTGATATCATACCTGTGAATTTTCTCTCATCTATTCCTACGCCATGAACATGTTCAATTTGTTTTGCATGAAATTTTTCTTTTGCAATCTCATAGTCTTCATAATTAATTGTTATTAAAGTATCTGTATACTTTGATAAATATTTTTCAATTGGATAATAAATCATCCAATTTTTCTTTGGAGCACCTTTGTAAAAATGAAAACCATGAGCCGTATAAATCACACGCGTACCATTTTCTTTTCTTGTTTTCTTTGCAGCAAGTCTTGTCAAAACACTTGCAACAGGTGTGTGACAATGTATAATTTCATATTTTTCTTCATTTATAATTTTTTTAAGCTCTTTATACGCCTTTATATTACTTGCCTTAAAAGGTGATCTTTGAAATTCTAAATTAAAATGTTTATCACAATGAGGAATTGGTCTTTCTCCATAACTTGCAACATGAACCTCATAGCCATTATCTTTAAAATATTTTAAGTATGGAACATGAAATGTTGTAATATGTCTTGTTACTGAAGCAACAAACAAAACCTTTTTCATATGTATAACACCCTCCAATATAATTATTTTTCTTTTGTCCCTGTAAATTTTTCCATAGTGCTAGAAGTTGCCGAAGAAACACCTTCTCTTTTAAAAACCACACCTATAGTTTTTAATATAATTTTTATATCATTAATAAAACCTACATTTTCAACATACTTCACATCTAATTTAAAACGTTCTTCCCACGATAATAAATTTCTTCCTTCAACCTGTGCCAAACCAGTAAGACCAGGTCTAACATCATGACGATGTTTTTGTTCTTCATTATAAAGTTCCAAATATTCCACTAATAAAGGTCTTGGTCCTATAAAACTCATATCGCCTTTTAGAATATTAATTAATTCTGGAAGTTCGTCTAAACTTGTACTTCTAAGCAACTTTCCGAATGAAGTAAGTCTTTCTGAATCTGGAAGTAATTCGCCCTTTTCATTTTTCTTATCAGTCATCGTTCTAAATTTATATAACGTAAATATTTTTCCATCTTTGCCTGGTCTTTCTTGTTTAAAGAAAATTGGCGAACCAAGTTTTATTCTTACAATAATCATTAACACCAATAAAATTGGAGATAGTACTATTAGTAAAATCAAACTAAAAAGTATGTCTAAGAATCTTTTTATAAAATTTTTATACACTAAAATAGCGCTCCTTTTATTTTGTCTTATTTACTACTTTTAAAATTTCATCTATTGCATATTCTTGTTCTTCATCTGTCATTTTTGTATCACTTGGTAAACAAATTCCTCTTTCAAATAACCATTTCGATACATCTTCTTCAGAAGCTTTGATATAATCATTGTTTTCAAATATTGGTTGCAAATGCATTGGATTCCAAACTCTTCTTGTTTCAATATCTTTTTCTTTCAAAGCTTCCATCAACTCAGTTGGTGTAATTTTTTCGTCATTTATAATTGCAACAGATAACCAGTGATTAGGTCTAGAATTTTCAGGAACAGGAATCATTGTAAATGCTCCATCTTTTTCTAGAGCTTCTTTATACTTTTCATATATTTTGTTTTTCTTTTCAATTCTTTCGTCAAGAACTTTTAATTGGCCTCTTCCAATTCCCGCACAAATATTACTCATTCTATAATTGTAACCAATTTCTTTATGCAGATAATACGGAACGTTTTCTTTAGATTGTGTTGACCAAAATCTAACTTTATTAATTCCTTCTTCATCATCTGAAACTAACATTCCGCCACCGCTTGTTGTAATAATCTTATTTCCATTGAATGAAAATGCATTATATTTACCAAAAGTTCCTGTTTGTTTTCCTTTATAAATTGAACCCAAACTTTCTGCCGCATCTTCTATTAATGTAACATTATGTTTGTTACAAATCTCTAAAATTTCATCAAGCTTTGCAGGATTGCCATATAAATTTACAGCAATTACCGCCTTTGCATTTGGATATTTTTCTAAAGCAATCTTTAAAGCTTTAGGATCCATGTTCCAACTTTCTTTTTCGCTATCAATAAAAACAGGTATTGCCCCTTCGTATAAAATAGGATTTGCACTAGCTGAAAAAGTAAGCGATTGGCACAAAACGATATCGTTTCTCTGCACACCAGCACGTTTAAGTGCTAAGTGAAGTGCAGCACTTCCAGAAGACAAAGCGGCTGCTGATTTTACACCAACATAATTTGCAATACCTTCTTCAAATTTGTTTACGTTTTCTCCAAGTGGAGCAATCCAATTTGTATCAAAAGCTTCTTTAACATATTCTTGTTCATATCCTTCTTTTGACATATGTGGAGTTGCCAATACTACTTTATTCATTAAATCCTCTCCTTCTTATGTTAGTCTTCTAAATCAATAAACGTAGGTACAACCTCTTTTACTAATTCTTTTACTTCTTTTCTAGTAACATTATTGTCTTTGATAATATCACGTAACTTGTCCATCATTATTTTCATTTCATCATCTGTTGGAGCTTTAATTTGAGAAATCATAATTTTGTCATGTAAGGTTTTTATTAAACCTTCTTCAGCCATTAATAATTCTTCGTATAACTTCTCACCTTTTCTTAAACCTACAACTTCAATAGGAATATTCTTTCCAGACATTTTAATAAGTGTTGTTGCCAAATCATAAATCTTAACAGGTTCACCCATATCTAAAACAAATATTTCTCCACCATTTGCAAAAGTCGCAGATTGTAAAATCAAACCTACCGCTTCTGGAATAAGCATAAAATATCTTGTAATCTCTTTATGAGTAACTGTAACCGGTCCACCAGCAGCAATTTGTTTTTTAAACAATGGAATAACCGAACCGTGACTTCCAAGTACATTACCAAATCTAACTGCAGCAAAAACAGTTTTACTTGTTCTGTTTTTAGCTTGAATAATCATTTCACAAATTCTCTTTGTTGCACCCATTATACTAGTAGGGTTTACTGCTTTATCTGTTGAAATAAATGTGAATTTTTCCACTCCATATTTATCGCTACATTCAACAACATTATATGTTCCAAACACGTTATTTTTAATAGCTTCAAGTGGGCTTGTTTCCATTAAAGGAACATGCTTGTGAGCCGCAGCATGGAAAACAACTTGAGGTCTATATTTCTCAAAAAGCATTTCCATTCTTTCTCTATCACGAACACTTGCAATAATCGTAATAATCGGAGCATTCTTATTCGTTTGTCTTAACTCCATTTCAGTTTCATATAAAGTATTTTCATATATATCAACCATTACAATTTTTTTAGGTTTAAATTTAATAATTTGTCTACAAAGTTCTGAACCAATTGAACCACCAGCACCTGTAACTAGAACTGTTTTACCAGTTAAATATTCTGTAATCTTTCCATTGTTTAAAGAGATAGGTTCACGACCAAGCAAATCTTCAACTTCAACATCCCTTATTGCATCATTAAAATCTTTTCCCGAAATAATTTGTGCTAATGGTAAAACAATTTTTACTTTTGCATTTGTTTTATCACAAATTTTTAAAATCTTATTTTTTTCTTTAGGTTTAATGTTATCAATCGAGAAGAAAATAACATCAATATTCTCTTCTTCACAAATACGTGCTATATCATCACGAGTACCTAAAATTTTTATGCCAAACATCATTCTTTTTTGCTTCGAAGGATCATCATCGATAATACCAACAATATGGTACTGTGCAGCGAGCGTTGTTTGAAGAGTTTTTATAACTTGCGATGTAGACTGTCCCGCACCAATAATTAACAAACGTTGTTTGTTATTACCAATACCAGCAACCGCATACCAAAACATTCTCACAAAAACTCTAAAAGAAATACTTATAATTGCAGCAAACACAGCCGCTAAGATTATAACATTAGCTTCAAGTGTGCGAGGTACAACATATTGTTTCGCTGTACAAAATACCATCGAAATAACTAAAGATGTACCTCCTATAAAGATATAATCTTTCGCACTTGTATATTTAATAATTCCTTTATAAACACCTATAAGACTAAATGCAATTATATACATAAGCATTATCGGAAAAATTGTATTACGTGTAGGATGATCTGCTAAAGAAAAAGGCATTCCTTCAAGCGCCATCACAATATAAAAACTCATTAATACCGCTAAAGCGTCAATAACGTAAAGAATAAAAGTTTTTAAATTTGTAGGTAACTTTTCAATTTTTGATATAAAGCTCATTTTTTCTTTCCTTCCAATTTTACTTTTTATTATTACCATTTACTAATTCTTTTTTCATTTTCTTTTGTTTCATTAATTCTAAAACAACTAATCCAACAAAAATGTAGAAATAACCAGATGTATAGAATCCAGAATTTCCTGTAAGTGAAGTGAATAAATATGAAATCATTACAGCCATACCTGTATACATATACATATCCCACGTTTTAATAGTTTTTAAACCAGCAAAGAAAATAAATGCCATTGCTAAAACATAAAATACTGGTGCTGGAATTCCTAACGTTCCTGCAAGTTGAACAATTAAATTATGTGATCTACCTTCATTTACACCTTTGGCATTATACGCATATAACATATTTTCAAGACCAACACCAAATAGTGGTGAACCGTACGCTCTACCAGTAGCAAGATCATCATCGCTTGTATCTTTTGCTCCTTCAAAAGCAATTTGCATACCGACAACCCATAATTTCCATCTACCAGAACCAGCATCGCCAGCATCTTCAATTCCTGTTTCACTCTTAGTTGTATTATTAGTTGGTGTTTCATTTGGAATAAATTCACCTGAAACAATTTCACCAGAAACAACTTCGCCAGAAATAATTTCACCAGACAATTTATTACCGTCAACAATCTCTCCAGATAAATATCCACGCATTATTTCATCACCAGATTTAAAATATAATTGTTCTAAATCTATTTTTGGTTCTATTTCTTCATCTCCACTAATAACTTCTTCAGGTGTCGAATTTAAAATTGCTTTTATGCTATTTCCGATATATTCAAAATCTTTTGCAATAATAACTTCACCATCAGGATTTTCTACATTTGCAATAATTGAAACAAATGCAATTGCAACGATTAATGCTTCTATCCAATTTTTTCTTGATATTAATGTTTGAATAAGCATAAATATCAAAGCAAGCATTACTCCTAAGAAAGCTCCAAAAGTATCGTTAATAACTAATACATATGTCATCGCGCAAAAGCTGATAAAATATAATGCTTTTCTCTTGAAATCTTCGTCCTTTATAAACATACATGCTGCTACTACAACCGTAATTGCCAAATAATATCCATAATGATTACTATTATTAAATACAGAAGATGTAACTGTACTTCTATATACAACTGGTTCTACTTTTAGTCCAGAAGTTATATAATCAAGTATATATACTTTTTCTTCAGTATTAGGATCGATTTCATAAGAATTTAACACGCTATAATTCATTGTTGTAATAATTGCAACAATAGTTGCAGTAATTAAAAGTAAATCTATAATTAATTTTCTAGGATCTTTCTTTGTTTTATCTTCGCTATCAAATCCCGCAAGACCTAAGAACAACATGTTTACTAACATTGAACCATAAAACATAAAAGAAAAATAACCATCTCTTAGATTATAACAGCCAATAAAAGATCTAAATTTATCATAAGCACCTACCGAACTTAAAAATGCCCATGTCATAAATACAAATAACCATAACAAACCTTTATGTTCTTTAAAGAACATTTTTATAGCTTTGCCAGGATATCTTTGATTTTCTTCCATAAAGATATTAACAATGTAATACATACAAAGTAACAAGTTGGCAATTAACAATATCATGTTGTACCAATATATAAATTTAATACCGTTACCTTCTTTATGTACATTAACTCCACTGCCTTTATAATTATGCCAATTCTCAACATACAATCCACTTATATGAGAATTTCCTTCTGCATCTGAATAACTAAGCGGTACAATATTAATCAAAATTAAATAAAAAATAAACTGAACACAAAAAGCACACAAAAGAATTTTTGCAGCTTTGCTTATAAATTCTTTTGAAGCTAATATTCTTCTCTCTTTTGCATTACTTTTGTATTTTGCCAAAACAATTCCCTCCTATGATAAATACGCATTTTAACTAGAGATATTTTATCACATAACAGCCAAAAAAAGTACATATAATTGCGTTATTTTCTAATAAAATAAAAATTTGCAAAAGCTAATTTGGAAGATATTAGAAGATGTCAAAATCAGATAAAAAAAGAACGGATTTAAACAACCAAACGTCATTTAAATCCGCCCTAAAAAACTTTCTAATTAACCATTAATTTGTTTCATAACTTCTTCAGCAAAGTTTTCTTCTCTCTTAGCTAAACCTTCTCCTCTTTCGAATCTTACGAATCTTCTGATTGTGATGTTTTCACCAATGCTTGAGATTTTTTCTGTTAAAACTTGTTGAACTGTTTTATCAGGATCTTTAACGAAATCTTGTTCTAACAAGCAAACATCTGCATAATATTTATCAATTTTACCAGCAACGATTTTTTCAGCTACAGCTTCTGGTTTACCTTCGTTAATAGCTTGGTTTTTCATAATTTCTTTTTCTTTTTCTAATACGTCAGCTGGTACATCTTCTCTTTTTACATATTCTGGTTTTGCAGCAGCAATTTGCATAGCGATATCTTTAACGAATTCTCTGAATTCTGGGTTTTTAGCAGCGAAGTCTGTTTCAATGTTAACTTCAACTAATACACCAATTCTTCCATCACCATGAATATAGCTTTCAACTAAACCTTCAGCAGCAATTCTTCCTGCTTTTTTAGCAGCTTTAACAACTCCTCTTTCTCTAAGAAGTTCTGTTGCTTTTTCCATGTCTCCATCAGTTTCTACAAGTACTTTTTTGCATTCCATCATACCAGCACCTGTCATTTCTCTAAGTTCTTTAACTTGTTCTGCAGATATCATTCTAGTATCCTCCCTTGATAATATAAATTTTCTATTATTCTTGAACCATTTCTTCTGATTCTTCAGCTCTTGCAGGAGCTTCACCTTGTTTTGATTCGATTACAGCATCAGCCATAGCTTCAACGATTAATTTGATAGCTCTGATAGCATCATCGTTACCAGGGATAACGTAATCAACATCTTCTGGGTTACAGTTTGTATCAACTAAACCAATTACAGGGATTCCTAATTTTCTAGCTTCTAAAATAGCAATTCTTTCTTTCTTAGGATCAACAACGAACATAGCTCCTGGAACTTCGTTCATTTCTTTGATTCCGCCTAAGTTAGCTTCTAATTTAGACATTTCTTTCTTTAATAAAATAACTTCTTTTTTAGGTAAAACTTCAAATGTACCATCATTTTCCATTTTTTCTAATTCTTTTAATCTATCAATTCTTGTTTTGATAGTATCGAAGTTTGTTAACATACCACCTAGCCATCTTTGGTTAACATAGTACATTCCACATTTTTCTGCAGCTTCTTTAACGCATTCTTGAGCTTGTTTCTTTGTACCAACGAAGATAACTGTTTTACCTTCATCGATAATGCTCTTTAATACATCATAAGCCTCATCAATTTTCTTTGTTGTTTTTTGTAAATCAATGATATAAATACCATTTCTTTGTGTGAAGATATATGGAGCCATTCTTGGATCCCATCTTCTTGTTTGATGTCCAAAGTGAACACCAGCTTCCAATAATTGTTTCATTGCAACTACTGACATTTTAATTTCCTCCTATTTTTTGTTTTATTTCCTCTATAATATCTCATCACCAAAAAGCCACCAATCATTGGCACTAGGCTATTTGATTAATATTATATGTGGATTTGTGCTTACGCACCGCTTAATTTTACCATTCAGCATGGCAAAAATCAAGTTTTTTCTTATATTTTATATAACAAAAGAGAAAATTAGAAAATCAAAAGATTTTCAATTTTCTCATGTTGCCTTCGGCAACTTAATAAGGTGCTTTTGTTGTTTCATACGGAAAGTATTTAAATAACATAATAATTTTATTTTTGTGTTACTTTCCTATGAAATAAAAATAAAGAGGTACAAATGATTGCTCTAGTCAATCATTCATACCTCTTTATTTAACATTTGCCAATTTGTTTACGTCAAAAATTAAAATTCCATTTTTTTGTCTTCGAACAACTCACCAACGCCTTCGCCGTCGTGGATCTTTCTGATAGCTCTGCCAAACAGCGGAGCAATATCCAAAACTTTGATTTTGTCGATTTGTTTTTCTTCAGTCAAAGGAATCGTATTTGTAACTACCAACTCTTTGAAGTCAGCAGCCTGAATCCTTTCAATAGCAGGACCAGAAAGTACAGCGTGAGTGCACGCTGCATAGATATCGGCTGCGCCGTGTTTTTTAAGCGCATTGATAGTTTCTACCAAGGAACCGGCAGTATCAACTTCGTCATCAAAAATCAAGCATGTTCTGCCTTCGACATTACCGATAACGTGAGAAGCGATTGCTCTGTCATCGTTTCCGTCTCTACGCTTGTCAAGCATAGCCATTTGTGCGTTAAGCGCACCAGCATACTTATATGCCTTCTTTGTGCTACCAGCATCCGTTGCAACAACAGTAACATTGCCAGCTTCTGCGATAGGTTTGAAGTATTCAACAAATATGTCTTTTGCCTTAAGCTGATCTGAAGGAATGTCGAGATAACCTTGGATGGCCGGATTGTGCAAATCGCAAGTCAACACCCTGTCTGCACCCGCAGTCACAATCATGTCAGCGACAAGTTTTGCAGTAATAGGCACGCGAGGCTGATCCTTCTTATCCGATCTTGAATAAGGATAATACGGTACAACAACTGTGATTCTGCGAGGCGAAGCTCTTCTCAAAGCATCAACCGTGATCAAAAGTTCCATTATGCGTTCGTCTACAGGCGGTTTTGTTGTTTGGATTACAAAGACATCGTCATCTCTGACAGTCTCCAGAATTTTCACGAATGTGTTATCATTTTTGAATTTAAAAGCTTCTTTTTTGCCAAGTTCGACGCCAAGTTCTTTACAAACTTTTTCGGCAAACTCTTCTGCTGAGTTACATGCGAATATCTTTAGGTTGTTCACTGTGGTAAATCCCCCTTTTAAATTATTTTTACGGATGTATTATACACTATAAAGTTAACAAAAGCGAGCAAAAAAGGAAATATTTTGTCGATTTTAAACTTTCTAAATAATATTTTCTCCTAAATTCACTATAAAATTCTTTTTTAAAACCTCTTGTCATTTTCAAACCACAATGTTATACTTTAACTTGCATTTGTAAATGGCCCATTGGTCAAGCGGTTAAGACGCGGCCCTCTCAAGGCCGAATCATGGGTTCGATTCCCGTATGGGTCACCAACAAAAAGAAACATGGCTTCAGCTATGTTTCTTTTTTGTTTTGAAAAAACTACGTGAATCGAAAAGGAGGAATCAGAAAATAGTCCAGTGGACTATTTTCCCGACGCGCTCTGGATTCCCGTATGGGTCACCATAATGAATAGATACAGCTTTAGCTTTAGCTGTATCTATTTTTTTGAACAAATAATAGGGATTGACACAAAATAATACTGTGGACTATTTTCAAGAACGTCTTTTGATTAGTGTATAGACGCCAAATAAAAATCCTCAAAATCAAATATCAAAAAGAAAAAAACACCGTTAATTACGGTGTCATTCTGTTTGATCAATCTCTATAAAAAATATCTACTTTTTTGATTTGCTCTTTTTTTAGTTCCCAAAATGTAACTTGAACTATTCTATTGCTTGGCGATTCTTCATCACAAATTACCACATTCCAACTTTCGCGTTTTGCCTTTTCATAGACATCTCGACCCATCATTATAATTTTTCTTTCTTCTGCATACCACGTATCGTACCATTCGTTAACATCTTCATAATCTTTCGGGTCAAAGTCAAAATACATCTCGTTGTTAAGGACAAAATGCCACAAATTATAATCCGTTAAGAAAATATCTTTTAAATCAATTTCAAACTGGATTCGATAAATTTTCATTCCTTTAGGATAAAAATTGTGTTTTCGCATATCTGGTTTCTTTAGCCAAGCCCATACAGGATATACAACCCCTTTTGGTACCATTCCAAGCTTTTCTTCCATTTTTGTTACAAGCCAATCATAAGCTCTTTTAAAACGATCATCTTTCAAACATTCGGACTTACTCGCTATACATCGGTATTGCCCCTCCGTCATAACAGTGTTGTAAACATCTTCGTCTTGTAGTGTCCATAGTCGCATATAATAAAATTCCTCCTCTTTCGACACCAGAATTATATCATATTATGTAAAACGCAGTAAAGAAAATCATATAATATAGCGTATGATTTTTAGTTTATTAAGAATTGACGCTTTACATAACATATGGTATAATCTGTCAAATCTAATATTTATGCTCAAGCATGACTTTTAGTAGACACTATTATTCTTCTAGAGGTTATGCATAACCTCTAGTGTAGCACTTACCCCGGAGGAACCAGCATATGAAATTAAAATTAAAGCAAGTACAAAACATTACAATCGACTTAACATCAATCGGCTGTTATGAAGCCACTCTCCAAGAACTTATTGCAGAAATCTGTAAAAATCGTAGAAATAAATTTTTCGAAATTCTTTTCTCTTTGCCAGACGGAGCTATTATCAAAAATTTAGAAGATGGCTTTGATGCTGTAGCTTTCAAATCTCTTTTGGAGCCTTTTTCAGAACCTTTCCATAAGCATACTTCAAACTATGAAGGCTCTTTGGAATATGAAATTACAGTTAACGGTAATTGGAAATTAGCCTGTAAAACTTCTATAGTTTGGCACCCAAGAGCTAATTTGAGTTTTGGTGCCTTCAATTACATAACCGAAATCGAATCAACAAGTAAATACACGAAATTAAATAGCCTTCATACTGTCCACGGCTCTTCTGCAAACATTAAAATGATTCGAAACAATGTTACTCCAGTTACTTATCAGGCATTGATAAACAGAGCTTCAATTTTGATTTAATACCCGGCCTCCCGTACACTGTACGTGGAGGCTTTTACTATATAAATAACTGTTTATACCCCATAAATTTCCAAATATTGCAAATTTGCATAAAACGTGGTATAATTTATATATTCTTATGTTTTATTCATAAGACGCAACCTAAAAAGACAATTATTATATTCTTTCTGGAGGTTGCGCGAACCTCCAGAATTATCAGTGGAGGAAAAGAAAATGACAAGATTAGAATTATTGCAAGAACACATTAACATCAGAGAATTTGGCGGGACCTACATAACTGTACAATCATTACTCGACATGATGCTTGAAAGCAGACGCGATCGATTTTTAAAAATTCTTTATGATATGTACCCTGGCGATGTCGCTGCAAATCGTATTCCTACAGGCTTTGACTGTGTTGGCTTTACGACTGCAACAAGTGATTTCAAACGTTTCTTCAACGAGTATGAAGAAAATTATGAAGGTAATATGGAGTATGAATTAATCATTGGTGAATATTGCTGGAATTGCAAAACCACGATAGTATGGACAAGCGAATTGCCAACTGCGTGCGGTAGTTTCAAGTATCACACCACTATAACACCTTCTCAAAACGCTCGTTGTGTACACATTGAAACACAAGAATTCCACCCATTTAAAATTCATATGATAAAGAAAGAGTTGAGTGAAGTTACGTGCAAAGAGGTCTTACACCGCGACCGCAAAAATTTAGGTCTTATTTGACACACTCTAATCTTACCCGTGGCACGCATGGCGTGCTGCGGCTTTTTTCTTTTTACGGAAAAAAACCATATTCATTTAAGAATATGGCCTTTTCTTTTTTATTTCGTTTTTCAAATTTGTTATTCGGTTTCGTTTGATTCATTAAGGTAAATTTCTGGCAAAAATTTGTTAGCACACTTAAGCAAATCATCTCTTATTTCCGGATCCTTTAAGCTGTCGCAGAAAAACTCGTAATACTTTTTGCGCCCATGAAGCCCAAGCATAAACGAAGTCTCATTCGCAACAGATTTGTCGCGATAAGCATATAAAACGCTACCTCTATCCACAAACTTTTCAACGCATTCACCCGTTGTACTCGCTATTTGGATTTTTACAGAAAACGTTTCAGTTTCTTCGTTCGCAAAAGGAATATTTATAGGCAAAGAATTCCTAAGCTTCTTACACAACATGCTCAAAAGATTTCGTTCTATTTTTTCAAGAACTTCGTCAGGATCATAACCTCGTTTAGGAGCTAAAATCCTTATTACTTCCGGACATGAAATGATGTTTTCGATAAATGGAAGTTTGGTGCAATATATGCCCTCTTTTTCCAATTGTCGAATTTCTTTTTTTGGTCTAGAATCTCTGTCAATCAAGCCTACCACGGTGTAATCATACAACCGTTTTCGAACTGTTGGGATATACTTCAAAATGTGTTCGCAACCACCCGCAGGAATAACTAAAAGTTGCGGATAAATTTCTTGGTACAACGTTACATCGATTCCTCCCCAGACGCCTTCACAAAGGACAACGCCCAGATACTTGTCTTCCCGATCCAATACATCTAATGCATATGCTACTACCTGTTTTGCTGTTTCTGGACATCCGCCCGTCATTGTTCTCATCTCCTTACTTAAAGATTTGCATAAAAGCACGATATTTGTTTACAAGAAAATAGTATCACAATCAAAAAGTTTTATTCAATAAAGATACAAATATGTAATATTACTTTTTCATGACAACAGATAAACATAAAAAAGAATCTTGATATTTTCAAGATTCTTCTCAGTTCAAATTATATTTTCTTTTGTATATCCATGTATTTATCAAATTCTTCTACGATATTTTTATTTTGTCCAAACATAACCGAATATATTAAATAATCTTCCCACAATTCGATTTCTCTCACTTCTCTTTCATCTAGCAAACTATAATCTTTCAAATATTCTTTTAATCCCTCTAATTTTAAGTTTAATTCACGTCCTTTAGATGTTCGTTTGCATAGTCGACCTTTCCCCGCATCATATCCTCGTTTTATTAAAGTTTTAATTACCCAAATTCCAGCCAAAAACAAAGTTGACAACATCAACATTGCCGCTATCATTTCCAAATATTTGATTATAAAAGGAAATAACAGCGTAATCAACGAAACTAAAATAGTTGGTACAAATATAATCAAACCGAAGATATCTATCAATAATTGTTTTCCAGTCGATATTAATTTTTTTACTTTTGTTTTTAGCTTTTTTCTCTTTTACAAGCAATAAATTTTCCGCTTCATTTATAACATTTTCTTTTAGTTCTTCTAAAAAAGTATCGTAATCAGATACTCTAAATTTGTTGTGATATATAGAATCCAGTATCATTTTTTCACTTTTTAGTAATTGAACATTTTCACAATCTTCAGCTTTCATTATTTTATCATCATCAAATATTATTAAATTTTTCCTTTTCAAATACAATAACTCGGCTATAATTTTATTTTTACTTAATTTAAAATTATCTATATATCCAATTATTAATGGCGAACTATTTTTTAATATTTCTCGATAATATTCCTTTTCTAACTTAAAATCAGTTTTATCTAATTGACTCATTTTTCTTTTAGAAGAGCCTAGGATTTTTCCAAACAACATACCTAAATATTGCACTGCTACTACAATAAATAATATAAAGAAATAAAATCCCAAACACAAAACAACCATACGTAATAAAGATTCAACATATTCATGTATATTTTTAAAAACTAAATAACATATAAGTGAAACAAAAAAATATACTCCAAGTTTTTTTAAGCCTTTAACTTCTTTTTCAAATTCATTCATGCTTTCACCTTTCTTCCCCGAACTTTTTAGATAGCTACATTATATCATATACCTCGAAATGCAATGTAAAAATTACAGAATATTAATAAAATCAAAAACTCAGTAACACATTTTTAAAATTTGAATAGTATATAACATAGCTACAAAAACAAACTTTTAAGGAGGTTTCCATGGGAAATTTATTTAGATGTTTTTGCAATAATGACGATGACATACTTTGGTTTTTGATTTTATTCTTATTACTGTTTTGGAATGGTTCAAGCGGTAACTGTAATTCAAATTGCAACTGTGGTTGTAATAATAACTCTGATTGTGGTTGCAACACAATGGGAATAAATAATTGCAACAACGGGTGCGGTTGTTCATAAAATTAGTTTTAATTGAAAGGAGGGAATTTGTATGGGAAACAGAGGTTGTTTTGGAGGATGCGATGATTTCATTTGGATTATAATTTTAATATTCATTATCTGTAACTGTTGTGGTGGAAATGATAATAGAGGAATTGGTTGTGGATGTAACTAGCACATAAAAAACGAGCACATCTTTGTGCTCGTTTTTTTACTTTATATCAAATAAAAGTTTAATATACGTTGTTTTGTACTTCCAACAGATCATATCCTTTTACTTCACTTTTATTTATTAATTTTAACGTGTAGCTTTCTTCTGTAACCCCTCTCATAGTTCTAGAAGCCTTTTCATAATTATAAATATTTTTCACTATAAAAGAATCTGCTTGCAATTTACAAAAAGAATCAAAATACGGAACTCTTTCGCTTCCAATCATATATATGCAATTTGAATCAACCGGAACCCATCCATATTTTTCTAAATAAATTTCTGATCTAAGGATATTAATTAACTCACCATCTCTAAGCTCATACCCCGAAACAGCTCTACTAGGGATTTCAACCGCCCTGCACATCGCTACAAATAAAGTCGAAAATTCTTCTGAAGATCCTCTCAAATTTTCAATTGCTGCAATAGAGCCTTTATTTGCATATTCTATAGAAAGATCACTTTCTAAGTTTACATTTACATACTCAAAAATACATTTTGCTTTTTCATAATCACTTTCGCACCCATCTGTCAACTCTTTTGCTTTTAAAACAATAGCTTCGTAATTAGAATCTATTCTTTCTTGTGGTTCTATATATATTTCAAAACCTTCTAATATGTTTGTGTTTGTATCCGTAGGTATTTTTTCCACATATGGTACACTTGTAACTCTTCTTTGTACACTAACTTTAAAAATCGTATCTTCTTCTACTTCATTTATATCATAATACGCATACAAATTTCCAAATTTATCTGTGTTTATTTCATCTGGTTTAGGTGTTATTACAATATCATCATCTTGATATGAAACAAAATCACCACTTCCTATTTGTATTTCCACAAATTTTTTATATGTGTTTGATGAAGGTCTAACTCTGTATTCAAATTCTTCTAAAATTATGTATTCGTTTCCGTCCAAAGCACCGCAAACACATTTATCTTCTTTAAATTTGTGTTTTTCTGTCTTCAATAAAACTTTTATACTTCCACAATTACAAAGTTCTATTTTTTCATGTTTTTCATCATTTAATCTTGTATATGTTTCTGTGTATCCCGAGCAAATATGTGGCAATTTTACATCATATTTATCTACTACAGCTTTTAGTATCCAAATATCATTTTCAGACAGTTCTTCATCACAGTTCACATCAGCAGCACGAAAATCAATTTCTTCTTCATGCGTATTTAAATATTTTTTTAACTTGTTTACATCTATCGAATTAATTTTCTCGTCTGAATTTACATCTCCATATAAAATACTTTCCGCTTCAATTTTTTGATATACATTAAAAATTAGTTGACATACTTCAGCTCTCTTTAATCCACTTTGTGGATCAAAGAATTCACCTTTTCCTCTCATAAGTTCGTTTTCAATCGCTATCGCTACATATTTTTTGTCAGCTTCTCTAATTTCATAAACATCTGAAAACTTATTTAACACTGTATAATCTGGAGTGGAATAATCTAAACCATAAGCTTTAACAACAGCTTTCGCAACTTCTGCTCTTGTGCAACTCTCTTCTGGTCTAAACCAATATTGTCCTGGATAAATATAGTCTGTCATGTACTTTGTTGCTCTCGAAACATATTCTCTAGACCATCTATCCTCTTCAACGTCCTGAAATGTTACACTTGTATTTAATTCTTCTATATTAAAACTTTCAACTAAGATTTTAGCAAACTGTTCTCTTGACACATCCTCTTCTGGTCTAAAAGTTCCATCTTCAAAACCATTAATAATTCCTTTTTGTGCCATTTCATTTATAACAGCTTCAGCCCATAATCCTTCAATATCATTAAATGTCGCTCCACATACAAAACACGTTCCAAAGACAATTAGTACAGCTATTATTACAAAAATTTTCTTCACTAAATATTCCCCCTTCGACTAATACTTACACATCGAAATTATATCATAGTCAACTAAAAAGTAAAACTTTTAATAAAACAACCATAAAAAAGCGAGCAGACACTTTTGGCGTCTACTTTCAGTTTACAACTTCACAAAAATGTGCTCGTTTTTTTTATTAATATTATTTTTAATTTAATATTTCTAAAATTTCTTCTATAAATTTGGTTATAACATAAAATTGATAGATTGAGTCTTCATTAATTGGAGTGTTAGAGAACTTAACTTCGAACATATTTTTAGTATAAAATTTAATATAAATTTTATTCTTAATAATTATATCAAATTTTATTTTATATTTTTTTCTAAACTCTGTAAGAAAATTTTTTAAATCAAGTATTAATTTTTCATCTTCTATATTGTTTTCGATCAAATTAAAATACGTATCAAAATCATAATTAACATCTTGATTTTCCATAGCCATATCATTTATTTTTTTATCAATAATTTTTATATTTTTATCCTCTTCATTCTTATCTATAATTACCAAATTGCCACAAAATACACTTTGCCTATAAGTTGTTTTTCCATTACTTATTAATCTATAAAAATATGAATCCATCATCTGAACAGAAGTATCGCAATAATCCCCTGTCATATAATCTTCTATTTCGTATCCATCTATAGCTTCTTGATTAACTTTAGCATTTAATAATTCATCAACAATTTCTTTATGCTTATTTCCATTATAATTAGTTTCTTTTTCAAAAATAGATAAGTCCATATAATATTTCAACCCAAAATCAGAATAATTTGAAAAATTATTGATTAAATTGTTTCCCAATATTGTTTTATATCTATATCTTAATTTATAAATAAAAAAGATCAGTATATACAAATCAAAAGACATAACCACTAGAAAAATTATCCACGACACAACTTCTTCAAACAATTTTTCATCGTAAAAATATTTAGTAACTATGTATGCAACAATTGAACATATAAGAAGTACGATTATATTTCCATACAGATATGTGCGTCTTTCTTTATCTAATAAGTTTTTACTATTTTTATACAAATTATCTATTGTATCAACCAATTCTTCACTCTCATAATGTAGTAATCCCATTTTTTCTTTCTTTAGTTCTTGAGCTTGTTTTAACTTAAGTTCTATTTTATTTATTCCTTTCACAATTAAAACAATAATAACAACTATTCCTACTATTGCTAAAAGCCCATCTAAAATAGGAATATCTCTACTAATCTTCTCAAGCATAACTAATAAAGTAAATACAAGTATTATTAAGGCTTTTTTCGAATTTTTCATACAAATCTCCTTTGCTATTCTTCTAAAATTACAACTAATTATTCATAATAATTACAACTACAATATTTTTTCTATTTCTCTTGCAAATTTGGTTAAAGCAAAAAATTTATATATCGAATATTGATCCATAGCTTTCCTATTAATCTTTGGTGCAAATATATCATCCGTATAAAATTTTATATATATTTTATCTTCAAATATAATTTCAAAATCAATGTCATATTTTTCTCTAAAGTCACTTAAAAATTCTATCATACTACTACTTAAACATTCTTCTATTTCATTACTTTCAGCATAAACTTTAAAATATTTACAAAACTTTTCATCACCTATATTTATTTTTTTCCTGCTGTCTAAAAATTTAAATTTATTCAATCTAACTTCAACTCTTTCATATTTTTTAGAAGCAGTTATAACCATAAAATTTCCTTTAAACAAAGTATCTCCACGTTTATATCTTCCTATATCAAAATATTCATATGCAACAATATCCGCCATCTCCATTTTGTGCTCATTAATATTTTCACTACAATAATCCTCAATGTCGATTCTTAATATATTTTTATCAGTCATATCAAATCCAACGTATTTATAATCATTAGCTATTTTTCTTTTCCCTTTTTCTCTATATTCCATACTATCATTAACATCTTTTATAAATTTACTAATAACTTTTTGCTTATATAAACTCACATATTCTTTTTTTGTTTTATCCATCTTATTAGTCCAAAAAACAAAAATCATAGAATACACACCTAAAAATATATACATCACATATTCCTGTGGAGATTCACTTGCATACAAATAATAAAGAAATATAAACCATGGTACTATTGCCGAAATAAAGAAAAGAAAATAACTTATTTGAATTTTATTTCGTTTTACCTTTAAGTCACACTCTGCAATATCACATAATTCTTCGCATTTTTTTCGAAGTTCCTCAGCTTCTCGTTTCAGTATATTGGCCCAATGTTTTTTTTGATAAATTTCTTTAATACATTTATATCCCCAGTATATAAAAACAGCTATTACCACAATAAATAGTGCACAAAAAAACAGATTTGCCCATATCTTTTTTTCTAAAATACCTGTTCCTCCAATTATAGCAAACACAATCAAGATAATCGCAATCCAGACTAATTCTATTAAAAATTCTTTATTTTGTATCTTTTCGTTTTGTGATTCTCTATCCTTCTCTTTTTCAAGAAGCTTTCTAATTTCTTCTTTTTTCTCAGATTCACTAATATTACTGTTTTTTATTTCTTTTATTTTATATTTTATAAATTTCGGTTTCATTTATCCTCCACAAATAATAAATCTTATATAAATATTATCACTTTTGTATATAAAACAAAACAATAATATAAAACCTCCAACTTGCATCTAAGCTGGAGGTCATAATTATTTTTTTGATGATATTAAATTTTTCTGTTTTTCTAAAATTTCTTTTATTGCTTTTTGACTTTTTCTCTCAAGTCTTCTCTTTAATTCTTTTTTCAAAATTTCTTCGTTTAATCCACGAATAATTTTCCCATCTATTACCAAAGAAACTTTTCCTGTTTCTTCTGACACAACAACTACTATTGCATCATATTGTTCAGAAAGTCCTATTGCTGCACGATGTCTTGTTCCATACTCTCTATCTAAATCTTCACGATTTGTTATTGGTAGTATACAAGAAGCAGCAACAACTCTCGAATTTTTTATAATCATAGCTCCATCATGCAATGGTGTATCTTTAACGAAGATATTTTCAATAAGTTCTTTTGAAATTTTGGCTTCAATAGGAACTCCACTTGAAACAATCGAATCTAAACTCATTTCTCTTTCAAAAACAATTAAGGCGCCTGTTTTAGTTGACGACATGTTATATACAGCCGTAACAATTTTATCAATCGCGCTTTCATCTGTTGTTTCTGTATCGAAAAATTTTCGTATATCTGTGCTACCCATTTGCTCTAAAGTACGTCTAAGCTCTGGTTGAAAAATAACAATAACCATTACCACACCATATGTACTAATAGCACTTAAAATATAATGCAAAATATTTAAAGATAGAAAATCACTAAGTGCTGTCGCTATCATAAGAAATACAATACCTTTTAATAACGACATCGCTCTAGTACCTTTTAGCATCTTAACAAGCCACATAAAAAGATATAGCACAATTACTATATCTATAAGTAGAGCTAAAATTTTTATTGGATATTCTGCTAACATATTAAAATAACTTACTACATGTGTTTCATAAAAAAGCTTTACTGACTCAATGATATAATCCATATAAACTCACATCCATATATTAATAAGAAAATAACATCATTACAGATGGTACAATAAACATTAACGCTAATATTATACATATAACTCTAAAAATATTTTTTGTTCTTTGTTTCATTTTCGTAACACCTCCTACGAGCATCTTATACTTTTATATTAATTAAAATGTAGTTTAATGTCAATACTTCCACATTGGAAAAAGTTGACACTTTTACATTATTTTTTGTATAAAAAAAGTACCAAGACAATGATTCTTCAAAGCCTTGATACCTATGGTGCGCGAAACCGGAATCGAACCGGTACGCCCTCATCGGGCGCAGGATTTTAAGTCCTGTGCGTCTGCCTGTTCCGCCACTCGCGCATAACGCATGTTTTTTGGTTACAGGAATTATACTAACATTTACTAAAATAAATGTCAACATTTTTTTGATTTATTTTTTATTTTTTTCAAAAAGGAAAATCGGCCAGCCGTAAAACACTACAGCCAGCCAATTTCTACAAGTCATTAGACCTTTGTTTTTCCTACAAAAATTCGAAATATGATTTACAGGATTCCGCGATGTGCGGATTCAATTTGTCAATAATTTCAAAAGCTTCCTTACAAGACAAAAGCTTTATCAAATGCATAACACCGTGCGCTGTTTGAGAATTTTCATACAACATATATGAATGAACCGCATAATCAACAAGCTCTTTGACATCTTTTTCCGGAACACCGAAACCATCAATAAGCAACCCCACTACAGTTTGAAGCTCTATCCCAGGTTCTTTTTCTAAAGAATCTTCACACACAAGCATATTTATAATCTTGTCATAGTAGAGCTCCACTTCAAACTTTGCCTTATGCTCGATTTCATACTTTCCGTATGGAAGCATTTTAGAAAGAATTTTGCTGATAGAACGCCAACGGATTTTCCACATTGCGTCAAACAATGCAAACTGTAAAATTTCCGGTTCCATCTCTGGGAAAGCGGCAGGTACAAGTTCAAAAAGCAACTCATCATCAAAATATCTAATGTTTTCGATAAAAAATTCTTTAAAGTACTCTGCCCACGTGCACCCAACTTCTGTGTTTCTGTCACTAATACTACTTAAGGTTTCAAAGGATTTAGCCGTTGCATTTTGTGTCAATACGTCTAATTTGTTTGCAAAAAGATCGCTAATCCATCCATATGCATCTTTGCTTCTTTGAAGAACTCTCATCTCAACATGCTCATCAATTGAATATTCGTATTCCTTGAGCGCAGCATCAAATGAATCGAAACTCCATGGAATATCATAAGCATCCATTAACGATTCAACCACGTTGAAAAAAGAAATTCCTTGATGTTCAACCGTAATAATCAAAAGCGCAGCAATAAGTTCATTTTGCAATGCTGTAATATACTTTCTAAATTCCGGTTCTGTCCCGTTTGCTCCCATCGCTTTTGTATTTTTGCACTTTGTACATTCAACACAATAACAACCTTTATCAAATGTACTCTCACACCCGCCACAAAGTTTCAATCCTTCAATGTGGGTATAAAGAAAATATGTGCCTAAAATCGCAAGCGATTTTTCTACCGAATTTGCCTCAGCCTCATTAATAGAAATTCCCTGTTTCCACAAGGAATTAATCAAAATTTGAGCGAAATTCCTATTCGTGTACTGCTTTTTAAGCTTAAGTTCGTAATATTCGTTGCCGAAATCACGCAGATATTGTTCGACGCTTTGAGAAAGTTCACGCTCTTTTCTCCGCTTCGAATGTTCTCTGTAATTTTTCGAAAAGGACATTTCTTTGCACCTCCTTAATAAGTGGTAAGTATTTGTATAATTGGTATTTGCCGGGCAAATTATATCACACACCAAAATCATCGTCAATTAGTACATTTTTTAATAAAAAAACATATTTTTTTGAAATTAAGGAAATTATAAATATTAGAACAATTTGAAAGGAGACTAGGCTTAAATTGCCGAAAAAATGGATACAAAACAATATTTATGGGCTTTTTTAATTGGTGGTCTAATATGCATGATTGGGCAAATTTTAATAGATAAAACAAAACTTACTTCAGCTAGAATCCTAGTATTATTCGTAACTTTAGGAGCAATACTTACTGGACTACGGAATATATCCCAAAATTGTAGAATTAGCCGGTGCTGGCGCCACAGTACCTCTTACTGGCTTTGGATATTCCTTAGCAAAAGGAACAATGGATGCTATAGATGAAAATGGCTTTATTGGAATATTTACAGGAGGAATAAAAGCAACGGCTGCTGGAATTTCTGCAGCAATCTTATTTGGATTTATAGCAGCTTTATTTTCAAAACCTAAAATTAAAAATTAATGCCTACAAAATACACAAAACCCCGTATCTCGGTCAAGATATAATGCCGATCCTTACGGGGCTTTTTATTTATTATTTTAATTCAACTATTGTTACTCCACTATCGCCTTCTCCATACATTCCAAGTCTAAAAGAACTTACATGTGGATTTTTTCTTAAATAATCTTGTACACCTTTCCTTAATTGTCCACTACCTTTTCCGTGAACAACTCTTACAGCTTTTAATCCCGCAAGATATGCATCATCTAGATATTTTTCTAATTCTGCAATCGCTTCAGTAACAGTTAACCCTAAAAGTTTTATTTCTGTTTCTATATCTTTAGCTTTACTTTTTATCATTGAATTAATTTTTACTTTTGGCGCAGATTTTTCTTCTGGAATTTTTTCTATTCCAGAAACATGAACACTTAGCTTCATTATTCCAGATTGAATTTGCACATTATCTTTTCTATCTGGTAAAGAAATAATCGTTGCATTTGCATCAATTGACGCAACATATACAGTCATTCCAACTTTTATTTCTTTTGGATTAATAGTATTCTTAGATTGTTTTTGTGGTTTTGCTAAATCTTTTTGTATTTCCGAAATACTTCCTTTTATTTTTTGTCTTGCTTCTTCAGCAGCCTTATTTACATTTTTAGTTTTATCTTTTCTTAAGTTTGTTAAATCTTTTATAATTTCATCTGCTTCTGCTTTTGCATCTAACAAAACTTCTCTTGCTTCAATTCTTGCTTTTTGTATAATTTCATCTTTTTTCGTTTCTAACTTTTTAGATTCCTTTTCCACTTTTGCTTTTTCTTCTTCAACTTCTTTTAAAAGTTTAGCCGCATATTCTTTTTCTCTTTCAGCTGTTATTCTATCTTTTTCCATTTTAGATAAAATTTCTTCAAATTTAATTGATTCTTTTGTCAAAAACGAGTTTGCATTTTCTAAAATAGTATCAGATAATCCTAGTTTTTTAGAAATAGCAAAAGCATTACTTCTACCCGGAATTCCAATCAACAATTTATATGTTGGTCTTAATGTTTCTACATCAAATTCACAAGATGCATTTTCAACATTTTCTGTATTCATAGCATATGTCTTTAACTCACTATAATGTGTTGTAGCCATTGTCAAGCAAGAAATTTCTTTTAAATATTCTAATATTGACATTGCCAAAGCCGCACCTTCGACAGGATCTGTTCCCGATCCTAACTCATCTAATAAAACTAAATCTTTATTAGTAACATTTTTTGTTATTTCAATTACATTTTTCATATGAGATGAGAATGTACTTAAAGATTGTTCAATACTTTGTTCATCTCCAATATCTGCATATATATTTTCAAAAACAGTAAGTTCTGAGTTTTCACTCGTTGGCAAATGAAGTCCACTTTGAGCCATAAGAGCAAATAAGCCTACAGTTTTTAAAGTAACCGTTTTGCCACCTGTATTTGGTCCAGTTATTATTAAAGACTTATAATCTTTTCCAAGCCAAACATCTATAGGTACAACTTCATTTTTATCAATTAATGGATGTCTTGCTCTTTTTAAATTAATATATCCAATTTCATTTAATTTTGGTTCAAAGCATTCAAGTTCTAAAGATAACTTGGCTTTTGCAAACGCAAAATCTATATTAGTTAAATTTAAGATTCCATGTTCTATATCTTCATAAATCGGATCAATCATTTGTGTTAGCAAGGCAAGTATTCTTTGAATTTCTAACTCTTCCTTTATTTTTAACTCTTTAATTTCATTATTAATATTGAAAATAATAGATGGTTCAATAAATATAGTACTACCAGATGCAGAAGAATCATGGATCAAACCTTTAACTTCATTTTTGTATTCTTGTTTAACAGGAATAACATATCTATCATTTCTAAATGTTATGACCTGATCTTGAAGATATTTTGCAGTTTCAGAATCATGAAGAATATTACTCAATTTTTCTTTTATCTTACTTTCTGCATCTTGAATGTGTCTTCTTATATTATATAATTCTGGACTTGCATGATCGTCTAATTCTTCTTCATTTTTTATACATCTAAAAATTTCTCTTTCAACATTCAAATTAGAATATAAGTTTTCAAAATATAAATTTAAAATCTCATATTCTTCATGTGAAATCTCATTATAAAATTCTTTAACTTCTCGCATACTTTTTAATATCGTCGCCGTATTAAGAAGTTCTTTTGGTATTAACACTCCTCCTATTTTTATTTTCTTTATAACTGATTCAAACTCAGCAATAGGAATTAATGGCGGATTACCTATTCTTAAAGAAACAGAAACCGCTTCAGACGTTTCTTTTTGCATACGTGTTACAATATTAAATTCATTTTCAGGAATTAAATTTTCACATTTTTTTAATCCCATTTCTGTAACTGCATATTTTTTAAGCATAGCAATTACTTTTTGATACTCTAACATTTTTAAACTTTTTGAATTCATATATTTCTTTTCCTTATAAAAATAATAAATTTACATATAATAGTTTTGTCATAAAACAAAGCGATGCCAGTCCTGTACAGTGGGTAATGTACAAAACTGGCATCTTAATAATTCATAATTTAGTTTTTAATTTTTGTTTTTCTCTTAAACAATGATGTAATAGGTTTAACAATAGCGTCGTACATTTTCTCTTTTAATGTCTTTCTAATAGCTAACGCCATTTCAGCCTCTTCCGCAGCATCAACAATTACATACTTAGCATCATACTCTGCTTGTAATCTCTCTATTGCAGGAGCAAGTTCCGTTTTAATATATTCCAAAGCTCCGACTTTGCTTGTAACTCTTTCTAAATCAGTAGTTACATGAACACTGTTTTCTAAATTATTTATTTTAGCTTTAACAGTCTTCTCTGCTTGAACATATTCTTCTGAATCAGAAGCTGTTGTTGCAATCGTTTGAAGATACTCTTTCATTGAAGATAAAGCATCTTTTTCAAGAGTTTCAGCATAAGAATCAAGAGATTTTGCTGCTGTTGCTGCCATATATACATCAGATAATACATTACTTAATTCTTTATTTTCTTTAATTTGAGCTTTTAATTCATCTATTTTAGAAGCACTTAAAGTTATTTGACTTGCAGCATCTAAATTTAAAGCATTCAACTTATCTAATAACTCAACTGGAAATTCTTCTGTATCACAAGTAAGAGCATATTCTTTCAAATCAGAAATTAATCTTTTAAAAGAATCATCCTCTTCCCATAAAATCATTGCCTTTTTACTATTAGGATTAATCATCCTTTCTAGTTTTTCTAGCTTTTGTATATATCTTTGTAATTCTACTGAACGTACATCAACTTCGTTATTTTCCATAGTATTCAAAATAGTTAACTTTTAATTAACTATTCATTCCTCCTATTCTCATTAGTATTTGCATTATGTTGTGCGAAGAAACGAAACCCGAATCTACTCACTTATCCTTGATATTATTGTACATTTTTCGATGTTTTTTTACAATTACACGGGTATTAATTTTATGTTACAAATATATTACGACAACAATTTATGTTCTTTATAAAATAATAAAAGCTCCCTATTTATTTAACAGGCATATGATACACTCTTTTGCTTTTAAAGTCAAATTTACAAATTATAAAAAAGGTGATATACTCTCTCTCGAACATATTTGATGCATATAGTAACCAATTTATTCCAAGTCAAAATTTTTGAAAGGAGAAAAATATGGAAGTTTTGTTCATTAGACACGGCGAACCTAATTACGAAAAGTTGAAAGATTATTCTATCCCGTCATATTTGGGCGGACTTACCGTAGAAGGTGTTGGACAAGCCGAATTGCTTGCAAACGACCCTTGCTTGCAAAATGCTGGAGTAATCGTCAGCTCTCCCTATACCAGAGCTCTTCAAACAGCAGCTATCGTTTCTCGTAAAACTGGTATTGGAATCGTAGTCGAGCCCGGCTTACACGAATGGCTTGAGGACACCACGCACACTCGTACACTTAATCCTTATTACGGAAAACTTGCGTATCACGAATTTTTGGCTCATAACGGAAAGCATGACTCCACTTGCGAATACGATTGGGAGAGTGCTGACGAAGTCGCCAAAAGAGCTTATGCTGTCCTTCAGCGTTATTACAATTTGAACTTTGAAAAAATCATCGTTGTAGCTCACGCAATGCTCATTCGTACATTCGGATACGACAAGCAAAAATTCCCATACTGCTCGATTTATCATTACGATTTCAATGATAAGAGCAAATACGAGGGCTTTGTTCCTTGGAACGGATAACTATCCCAAAACAAATTTTGATTAAAGCTACCGCTTTTACCCGACAAACTTGATTTGGATTGTCGGGATCAGCTCTTATCTCCGAGCTGAAAGAATGACCCCGACAGGCCAAAAAGAAACACCCAACTAGCAATTGGGTGTTTTTCTTTTCTAAAAAAATTCAATAAAAAACATCCGCTGACAAAAGTATCAACGGATGAAAAATTTATTTAAAATATTTTTATTTCATTGCTTCCTCGATAGCAACTGCAACAGCAACTGTCATACCAACCATTGGGTTGTTACCAGCTCCGATTAATCCCATCATTTCTACATGAGCAGGAACTGATGATGAACCAGCAAATTGTGCATCTGAATGCATTCTTCCCATAGTATCTGTCATACCATAAGAAGCTGGCCCTGCAGCCATGTTATCTGGGTGAAGAGTTCTTCCTGTTCCACCACCTGATGCCACTGAGAAGTATTTCTTACCTTGTTCAATACATTCTTTCTTGTATGTTCCAGCAACTGGATGTTGGAATCTTGTTGGGTTTGTTGAGTTACCTGTAATAGAAACGTCAACACCTTCTAAATGCATGATTGCAACACCTTCTCTAACATCGTTTGCACCATAGCATCTAACTTTTGATCTTTCTCCATCTGAATAAGCTTTTTCCATAACTACATTTACTTTACCTGTGAAGAAATCGAATTCTGTTTGAACATATGTGAATCCATTGATTCTTGAAATTACTTGTGCAGCGTCTTTTCCAAGACCATTTAAAATAACTCTTAAAGGTTCTTTTCTAACTTTGTTTGCTGATTTAGCAATACCGATAGCACCTTCAGCAGCAGCGAATGATTCGTGACCAGCTAAGAATGCGAAACATTTTGTTTCTTCAGATAATAACATTGATGCAAGATTACCATGACCTAAACCAACTTTTCTGTCATCAGCAACACTTCCAGGAATACAGAATGATTGTAATCCCTCACCGATTGCTTTAGCAGCATCAGCAGCTTTTGTACAACCTTGTTTAATTGCTATAGCAGCACCAACTGTATAAGCCCAACCAGCGTTTTCGAATGCGATTGGTTGAATTCCTTTAACTATTTCATAAGGATTAATTCCTTTTTCTTCACAAACTTTTTTAGCTTCTTCCAAATCTTTAATACCATATTTATTTAATACTGGTAAGATTTGATTTATTCTTCTCTCATAACTTTCAAATAAAGCCATGTTATTTACCTCCTTTAATTTTATCTATTATTTTTCCGCCGAAAAACAATACTAAAAACAAAATCAGAATCTCAGAAACAAATAAAATCAATTCCGAAAAATCATTATTTGTTTCTAAAAAATATGTATATCCCCATTTATATGTATCATATATTCTATTGTAAACATATATTATTGTGGCAATTGTTTCTGCTGCCCAAAGATTTATCATAGCTTTCTTTAAAGATTTCTTTTTGCGCGCAACAACAATAGCTACAATTAATATAACTACTGCAACTATCAATATTTTATAATCAAATAAAAATTTATCCGGTTGTACTGACATTTGTGGGACTAACGACATTATATTTTCATCCATATCTGAGCTCCTATTTTTTTATTTTTATTCATATATTTTATTCTGCACGTGGATCAATAGTTTTTACCGCTTCATCAAATCTACCATACTTACCAGAAGCTTTCTCAATAGCTTCCATAGGTTCGATTCCTTTTTTAATATTTTCCATCATTTTTCCTAAGTTTACGTATTTGTAACCAATGATTTCATTATCTTTATCTAGACCAACTTCTGTAATATAACCTTCAGCAAGTTCTAAGTATCTTGGTCCTTTAATATTTGTACTATATATTGTACCAACTTGGCTTCTGTGTCCTTTTCCTAAATCTTCAAGACCAGCTCCAATTGGAAGTCCATTCTCTGAAAATGCAGATTGTGTTCTACCATATACGATTTGTAAGAATAATTCTCTCATTGCAGTATTAATAGCATCACAAACTAAGTCAGTGTTTAAAGCTTCAAGAATTGTTTTTCCAACTAAGATTTCACCAGCCATAGCAGCTGAATGTGTCATTCCTGAACATCCTAGTGTTTCTACCAAAGCTTCTTCAATAATTCCTTCTTTAACGTTTAATGTTAATTTACAAGCTCCTTGTTGAGGTGCACACCAACCAATACCATGTGTTAATCCTGAAATATCTTTAATTTCTTTAGACTTAACCCATTTGCCTTCTTCAGGTATTGGTGCAGGTCCATGATTAACTCCTTTAGCCACTGGGCACATATTTTCAACTTCTTTTGAGTATATCATTTATAATTCCTCCTCTTAATTTTTATTTAAGCAATAATAATTTTCGCAAGACTTATTATATAAAAAAAAGCCTATTTTTTCAATAGACCAAGCGTCATTTTAACGTTTTTATTATATGACAAAAGAGGTTAACCTATCCTAATTTGGAATAAATTAACCTCTCTTCGAAAATTTGTTATTTCAATTTTGAAATTGTAACGCAGCAAGCTTTTTGGCTTATGTCGCAACCGATGAACTTTCGATTAAGCCTTTTTGCAACATGCGCGGTTGTACCTCCGCCCATAAAGAAGTCTGCGACGGTATCATATTCGTTGGAACACATTCTTATGATGCGTTCGAGAACCGCGTCGGGCTTAGGCGTATCATAGGCCAAAGCAGTATTCGTACGACTATACTCATCAAGCATCTCATCTTCAGCCCACAGGTTACCGACCGGAATAACTTTCGAAAAACGATACGGCAAACCGTCAATTACTCTAACCTCACCTTTAAGGTCCATGTCAATAAGCTGATTATCAGATATCAGCCAATGCTTATTCATTTCCCCTAAATTAATAATTTGACAGTTGCAACAACGCGCTTCGCTTCTACCCTGGATATAACCATTTTCGAACAGCGGTACAATGCTTTCGCGCTCACCCAAAAGCTCATGGAAAACAAAATTTGCCTTATCCTTTACGTAGTAGAGAATAACATCCATTTGAGAATCGAAATTGCTGTAGAAACCGCGTTCCGCACTGTGTTTACGATAAATTCGATTTCTAAAACAATCACCGCCAAAAATTTGATCCATCAGAATACGAATATACGAATCAAGTCGCCAGTTGCAATGAATAAATATGCTGCCATTTTCGGCAAGGACTCTACGCATTTCAATCATGCGGAGCCGATACCATTCAACAGCTTCTTCTGGAGAACCGAGATTGTCATCGTAATCATCAAACTTCTTACCTGTATTATAGAGGATGTCACAATATATGAGATTTATAGAATCACTTCTAAGAGACTGCAACAATTCTAAATTATCGCAGTTATAAATCTTTAAGCCGTTACGCGTGTCTTCCCAAAACCGTTTCATTATTTACCTCCATTATGGTTTATTCACCATACACATCAATTTGACAAGATTTCATCGTTGTAAGCGCAGCATTATGAGCTTCATCAGAAGTACCAGCACAGCAACTTGCATCAACAGAAATCGGGATTTCAGTGAACAGAGCTTTCAAAATAAGTGCATTAGAAATCACACAAATATCAGTGCATACACCAATAATTACGATTTCATCTGCGTCAGGAATAATGCTCTTCCACTCAGTGTATCCAAATGTGTTTTTCTTCACATAAATAGGTTCTCCGTTAACAGCTTGATCCACTTCCATGTAAAGCTGCCAGCCGTCAGTACCTTCAACGCAATGTACTACCGGAAGTTTATGACCTTCGGCTGTTTCCATGTAGTTTTCGTAATGAGTATCATACGTGAAAACTACTTTCCAACCATTATTGCTGTATTCGCTAATCTTCTTTTGAATCTCAGCAAAGATCCTTTTGGCACGTTCACTTCCTAGCGCACCTATTACAAAATCTTTTTGATAGTCTACAACTATTAGATATTTCATATCACTCCTCCATAATTTGTTTTTGTTACTAACATTCTATCCTATTTTGCCAAGTTTGTCTTCAGAAAATACAATCTGGAAATCAAAACAAATAACTTCTATTAGCTTGCTTAAAAACGAAATTATCCATCTTCATTCACAAATTCATACTTTTCAGACAGATTATATAACCTGATAATCAGTTTGTCAATTTTATGTAAATTTACAACAATTGTTGAAGGGTTAGAGGGGGACAGTCCTTAAAAGGACATCTGGAGTTTGAGTTTTTATAACATACAATTTCAGCTACATGTCCTTTTTAGGACTGTCCCCAAAGAGACGCAAAAAAAACGTGCTAAGTAAAAACTTAACACGTTTTATAAATCAATTTATTTTTCAATTAAGCTTTCACCTGTCATTTCTTCAGGTTGTGGAACCCCCATAACCTCAAGCATTGTAGGTGCAATATCTGCAAGTCTTCCTTCTTTTAACTTTGTTCCTTCAGGAAGTCCAACAGCAACTATTGGTACTAAATTTGTTGTATGTGCAGTATGAGGATCACCCGTTTCATAATCCACCATTTGTTCAGCGTTTCCGTGATCAGCTGTTATAAATATTGTTCCGTTCACTCTTCTAACTTCTTCAACAACTCTTCCGATACACTCATCTACAGTTTCAACCGCTTTTATTGCAGCATCTTGAATACCTGTATGACCAACCATATCACAGTTAGCAAAGTTTAATATTATAACATCAAAAGCAGATTTTCTAATAGCATCCACTAATTTATCAGTTACTTCATAAGCACTCATTTCAGGTTTCAAATCATATGTAGCAACCTTTGGAGATGCAACTAAAATTCTTTCTTCTCCTTCATATTTAACTTCTTCGCCACCATTAAAGAAGAAAGTAACATGTGCATACTTTTCAGTTTCAGCAATTCTAAGTTGTTTATAACCTAGTTTGCTTATATATTCACCAAATGTATTTTTTATAGCTTCTGTTTTATAAGCTACATCAACATTTTTTATAGTATCAGCATATTCTGTCATACATACAAATTGTAAAGGTAATTTTTCTCTTTCAAATCCTACAAAATCATCATCAACAAATGCTCTTGTAAGTTCTCTAGCTCTATCTCTTCTAAAATTAAAGTAGATTATTGAATCATTTGCTTTTACTAAAGCTACCGGTTTCTCATTTTCTGTAATAATAGTCGGTTTAATAAATTCATCAAATTCTTCTCTTTGATATGCTGATTCAACTGCGTCAACTGCATTTCTTGAAGTAAAACCTTCTCCTTTAGTTAAAGCGTCATAAGCAAGTTTAACTCTATCCCAGTTAGTATCTCTATCCATTGCATAATATCTACCAGATACACTTGCAATTTTACCAACACCAATTTCTTTAATTTTTTCTTCAAGCTCTTGTATAAAACCTTCACCAGATGTTGGAGCTGTATCTCTTCCATCTGTAAAACAATGAACATATACATTTTCTAATTCATATCTTTTACAAAGTTCTAACAATGCATATAAATGTGTATTGTGCGTATGCACGCCACCATCTGAAACAAGCCCCATAATATGCATATCACTATTATTCTTTTTACAATTTTCAATAGCTTTCATAAAAGCTTCATTTTCAAAGAAGTCGCCATCTTGAATAGATTTAGTTATTTTTGCTAAATCTTGATAAACAATTCTTCCTGCTCCGATATTCATATGTCCAACTTCAGATGTACCCATTTGTCCATCAGGAAGTCCAACATTTAATCCACTTGTATGCATAACATTGCTTGGATTTTGTTTCATTATAGAATCCAAATTTGGAGTTTTTGCAAGTCTAACTGCATTTCCTTCTTCTTTTTCATTAATGCCCCAACCATCAAGTATTGCAAGCATAACTAATTTTTTATCCATTTTTCCTTCTCCTTTTTGTTACATCTTAACATTAAAATCTATGACAATGTTAAGAACAATTATGACTTCTATTTATTATAATTTACTATTTTTGAAAACTCTTCTGGGTCTAAGCTAGCTCCACCAACAAGTCCTCCATCGATATCTGACATACCGAATAATTCAGCAGCATTTGAAGATTTAACACTTCCGCCGTATTGAATGATAACTTCGTCAGCAACATCCCCATAAATATTTCTGATTTCATCTCTTACCCAAGCACAAACTTCATTAGCATCTTCTTTAGATGCTGTTTTACCAGTACCAATTGCCCAAATAGGTTCATAAGCAATTATAGTTTTTGCAACATCTTCAGAAGTTAAACCTTCTAAAGCAAGTCTAACTTGAGTAGTTACAAAATCTTTTGTTATACCAGCTTCTCTTTGTTCTAAAGTTTCACCCACACAAACGATTGGTTTTAATTCATTTGCAAGTGCAGCCTTTAATTTTTTATTAACACTTTCATCTGTTTCATTATAATATTGTCTTCTCTCTGAGTGACCAATTATAACATATTGGGCACCAATGTCTTTTAACATAGTTACAGAAACTTCACCAGTATAAGCACCCTTTTCTTCATAATGAACATTTTGAGCACCAATCTTAACGTTAGTTCCTTCTGCCATTTCCATAGCCTTAAATAAATCTATATATGGAACACAAAGAACAACTTCTGAATCCGCATCTTTAACAAGTTCAGGAAAACGTTCCATAAACAAAGTAACATCTTTAGGTGATTTGTTCATTTTCCAGTTACCAGCGATAACTTTTCTTCTCATAAATTTCACTTCTTTCTATATGTTTTTAAGAAACTTTCAAACATTTCGCAATCCATTAATTTGGCTGCGACTTTTTTAATTCGTCTTTTGGAATTTATTTTTCACAAAATCAGGAAATTTGCATCAAAATTATTATATTACGGAAATTTATGAAGTCCGCGAGCACAGAAGCGTATATTTATACGCTGAGTACCAAGGACGAATAAACTTTTCGTAAGATGATGATTTTCATGCAAATTAACGGTCCATTAAACATGCGATGCCAGGCAATACCTTTCCCTCAATAAACTCAAGTGACGCTCCACCGCCAGTAGAAACATGTGTCATTTTTTCAGCAAGACCAGCTTTTTCTACAGCAGCTGCACTATCGCCACCACCAATAATTGTTGTAGCATCTTCATTATCTGCAAGAGCCTTAGCAATCGCATTTGTTCCATTTGCAAATTTATCTAATTCAAAGAAACCAACAGGTCCATTCCAAATAATTGTTTTGTATTCTTTAATAACATCAACAAACATTTTGATTGAATCTGGTCCGATATCTAAACCTTCTAATCCTTCTGGAATATGATTTGAAATGCATACTGTTGTTTCAGCATCTTCAGCTGGTTTTTCAGCACATAATGTATCAACTGGGAAGTAAAGTTTAACACCTTTTTCTTCAGCTTTAGCTAAGATGTCTCTTGCTAAATCTAGTTTATCAAGTTCGCAAATTGAGTTACCAATTTCTCCACCTTGAGCTTTAACGAAAGTATATGTCATACCTCCACCAATCATTAATCCATCAACTTTATCTAATAAGTTTTCAATTACACCAATTTTAGTAGATACTTTTGAACCACCAAGAATTGCAAGGAATGGTCTCTTTGGATCATTTAAAGCTCCACCCATAATTCCAATTTCTTTTTGGATAAGGTATCCGCAAACTGCTGGTAAATAATCTGCAACACCTGCTGTTGAAGCATGTGCTCTGTGAGCTGTTCCGAAAGCATCATTTACATATAACTCAGCAAGACTAGCTAATTCTTTTGCAAATGCAGGATCATTAGCTTCTTCTTCTTCGTGTAAACGAACATTTTCAATTAACATTACATCTCCATCATTTAATGTTGCTGCTTTTGCTTTCGCATCTTCACCAATAACATCACTTGCAAAAGGAACTTCTCTTCCTAATAATTCAGAAAGTCTTTTTGCAACTGGTGCAAGTGTTTGTTTATGTTTTGTTTTACCAATGTGTGAGCAAAGAATAACTCTAGCACCATGTTCCATCAAATATTTAATTGTTGGAAGTGCTTCTGTAATTCTTCTATCATCAGTAATTTTAGATTTATCTTCAACATCTAGCGGAACGTTAAAATCACATCTAACTAAAACTTTCTTTCCACTAACATCAATATCCTCAATAGTCTTTTTATTCAACATTTTATAATCTTCCTCTCATAAAGAATATTAAAGGGTCGCAACTAAATGCGACCCTAATAGAATCAATTGTTTTTTCTTGAAATCGCTTGTCCTATTACTATTTATTAAAATTCCAAAAACGTGTCAAAATCGTTAGATTGTGGAAATTTATGAAGTCCTCAAAAAAACGTCTCAACCCTTTTTATTTTATCAAGAAACGCAGCAAAATTAGTGTATTATGGAATTTTTAAATCGAGCGCCGCACGGAGGCGTGCTGGTGCACGTTGAGTACGAAGCCGATTTAAAATATTTCAAAAGACACTGATTTTCATGCGTTTTTTTAATTTTTATTTGTTATCTACAGAATGCATATAAGCTGCAAGATCAAGAAGTTTATTTGAGTAACCCCATTCATTATCATACCAAGCAACTAATTTTACGAATGTATCTGTTAAAGCGATACCAGCTTTTTCATCAAATATAGATGTTCTTGGATCGTGAATGAAATCTGAAGAAACTAGAAGTTCATCTGTATATCCTAAGATTCCTTTTAATTCACCTTCAGAAGCTTCTTTAACAGCAGCGCAGATTTCTTCATATGTTGCTGGTTTTTCTAAGTTAACAGTTAAGTCAACTACAGAAACGTCTACAGTTGGAACTCTGAAAGACATACCTGTTAATTTTCCATTTAATTCTGGAATAACTTTTCCTACTGCTTTAGCAGCACCTGTTGATGAAGGAATGATGTTAGCGCTAGCAGCTCTACCACCTCTCCAATCTTTCTTTGAAGAACCATCAACTGTTTTTTGAGTAGCAGTTGTTGAGTGAACTGTAGTCATAAGACCATCTTTAATTCCGAATTTATCGTGAATAACTTTAGCTAAAGGTGCTAAACAGTTTGTTGTACAAGATGCATTTGAAACGATATTCATATCACTTGTATATGTTGTGTTATTTACACCCATAACAAACATTGGAGCATCTTTTGAAGGTGCACTAATAACAACTTTTTTAGCTCCACCTTTTAAGTGTTCACTAGCTGTTTCAATTGTTGTGAATACACCTGAACATTCAAGAACATATTCAACTTCATTTGCTCCCCAAGGAACCATAGATGGTTCTTTTTCATTGTATACTTTAACTCTTTTTCCATTTACAACAATGTCGCCGTTATCTTCATAAGCTTCGCCTTTGAATTGTCCATGAACAGTGTCGTGTTTGATCATATATACCATGTAGTCTGCTGTAATAAATGGGTCATTTATCGCAACAACTTCAATATCCTCCTTATCAAATGATGCAGAAAAGGCCAAGCTACCAATTCTACCAAATCCATTAATACCAACTTTTACTGTCATAAAAAATTCCTCCTTAAAAATTTTTTTATCCATTGGTTATTCTATACCATTATTCCTAAGATATCAATAATTTATTAAAATTTTGCAAGTCCACATAATTCAAGCGTTTGAGGTATGAAAAAAGCGTTCAGATTCGCTTTTTCATATACGAATTCTGAACGCTTTTTCGGATGGCTTTATGCCACAATTTCCTGCATTGATGTGATCTCAACGTTGACTTCTTCAACCGGAAATTCATTGAACCCAGCAATCAATCTTGCAATCTGATTTTCAAAGTGAGCCTTGATAGCATTTTCTGCAACCGGTTCTTCCAAAACCATTTCTTTACGATACGGATAACTCGGTCCGGGTTTGTCTGCCTTCAAAAAATAAATAAGATACTCAACTTTGTACTTTCTGCTTTTTTCCTTCGTTTTCATTGTATTACCTCCGTGGTGTTAAATTATATTTAAAGAGGGGCTTTTCGTTTGCCCCGGCTTTAGGCTAAAATGTCATTCCTATACGGAAGAAAATGCGCTTTGGGTTGTTGTATATTTACCCTCAGCGCATATGTTCCTCAGGCCAGTATAGCCTCGATAGATGTAGTCGGACATACCGAGTATATCCTCCCGAAAATGAGTCTTTCGGGGTTTACCGCGCCTCCGTCTTGCATTTTAAAATTATTTCGCAGGAAGCTTTCGGAAACAGGGCGCTGGTATTCACCACAGCTAAGTACAAAGCACTTCGACTTAGTTGTTTCTTCACCCTTTGGATCATTAGGCATTCTTTGAACTCGAATACCCGCGGGGGCTCGATAGACTCGTACTTTTTGGGAAGTTAACGCTTCCATTTTCTTAAAACCTCCTTCTTGGTGTATTTTTCAAAAACACGAGATTTCCAAATATGTTTTTCTGACCTTTGCTTATGACACTATGTCATACAATATGATATTATGTAACCCATTTAGATACGTTAGTATTTTATTATAGCTTTTTAAATATGTCAACTATTTTATGTTATCTTTATCGAGTTTTTGTAAAAAACTCATCGCAAAAACTCCCAAAATTATACATTTTAGCCTTATTCCTAATTTTATCCAGTATGCATTAATACATATTAAAAGCGTTTACTTATTTGTAAACGCTTCTATTCTAGTAATTTCTAAATATCAAATTTTAACTATCTTTCTTCCTCAACATCTTTAGCTAGATACGAAAGATCATATTTATATAAATCTCCATTTCCAGCACCCACAACATTTGCTTGATCTTCTATCATCTTTGCATTAACCACCATGTGCGCTTTTTTACGTGTAGGTTCAGTATATGGCACGTGTTGTAATTCTTGACGTAAAGCAAAATTTTTTCTTATAGCTTCTTCATCAACATCTCTTCCGCTTTGCCAAATCTCTTCTTATTCGGTTTTGCAATCTGGTTTCATCATCAACATCAAAATATATAAGTAAATCTGGGTTTTTTACAAAATCAAAATCACCTTCCACAACAATATATTTTACCGGTGTAATTTTCTTATGATATTCTTTAGCATCTACAGCTTCACCTGTAACATCATCATATTTAGGTACCATATAAAATTCACCCTCTTGAAGCTTTTGTATGGCTCTAATATTTTCATTAAGAGCTTCTGGATTATATTTTAGCAAAGGATTTTTCCCTTCTAAATTTTTACGTCTATAATCTCTATCTCCCACTACATAATCATCTGTACCTAGCGTGCAAGCATCACCTAAAAAAGTAATCAATTCATTAGCAAAAGTAGTTTTTCCACTTCCCGCACCTCCAACAATACTTATAACTTTAACTTTCGATTGACCTTTTTTAGAGTCTATCTTTCTTCTTATTTCATTAAATATTTCTTTTCTAGTCAAATTGTTTTTGTTCACAAAATCATCTCCTACTATTTATATTTTTCTAAATCATAAATTCTTTGATCTTCAAAAGTATTTATAATAGATATATTATCTTGACCTTCAAAGTGATTTTTTCTTCCTTCAGGAACTACCGCGATTATTTCTTTAACTCCAGCTCTTTGTGCTGATAAAACTCCAGAATGTGCATCTTCAAACACTATACAATTTTCTGGCGAGACATTTATAATTTTGGCTGCCTTTAAATATATATCCGGCTCCGGTTTTCCTTTGAACGTTCCATCATCATAGATAATTTTATCTACATCAAACCAATTATCTAGACTTAATTCTTTAATAAAAAATCTAACATTGTTTATTTCAGAAGCAGTAGCAATGGTAAAAGGAACTCCATTATTTTTCAAAAAATCAAGGAATTTTTCAACACCTGGTGCCAACTTAAATTTACTAAGATCGCTTTTGCACAAATCTCTATAAATGCACTCTTTACGTTGTGCTAACTCATCAACTTCTTCTCTAGTTAATTCTTTACCTGTAAGATATTTCAAAGTATCTTGATTTGTTCTACCATGAAAATATGTATTAAATTCTTCATCAGTTATTTCTCTTCCAAGCAATCCTCCACCAAATGTTCTCCAAGCCCTTTCTTGTATTTCAGAATCCCAAAATAATGTTCCATTAAAATCAAAAATTATTCCCTTCATATCTCAACTTACTCCTTTGTTTTTATTCATTACACTTAATTTACTATTTTATTTACACTTGTTTAATACAAATTATATCTAATAATTACATACTTTGTCTGGCTTCAAAAAACGTCTAAAATCAATTAATAAAAACATGAATTTTTATTAATTTTCTTAACTCTGCCAAACAAGTTTTTCTTCTCAAAATAACAAAAAACCGAATCTTTAAAGATTCGGTTTTCTTTTTGGTGCCCAAGGTGGGACTTGAACCCACACGGTTTCCCGCACGATTTTGAGTCGTGTGCGTCTGCCAATTCCGCCACTCAGGCATTTCGTTTCGACTTTCTCATTATAGAGTATTAAAAAGTTATTTGCAAGCTTTTTTACTTTAAAATAATGAAAAAGTCGAAAACTTATCTATTCTTCTTCATACCATATTTTTTCATCTTTAATCATTGTTGTACTTCCGTGTCCTGGATATACTATAGTGTCTTCAGGTAATGTTAGCAACTTATCTTTTATCGACCACAAGATTTCTCTTTCTGAGCCTGTTGGTAAATCTGTTCTTCCTCGAGTTGACTTAAATAATGTATCGCCACTAAACAAAGCATCTTCTATTAAAATACTCATGCTACCAGCAGTATGTCCTGGCGTATGAATTACTTGAGCATTTGTATTTCCCAAACTCAATATATCTCCATCTTTTACTTTTATATCTGCATCTAGAAAATTATTCTCAATTCCTAAAAATTCACACATATTGATCTCAGCTTTTGCAAGTCCCGCTGCATCTTCTTCGTTTATAACAATTGGAACTCTTGGAAATTCCTTTCTTAAATCTCTAAGTCCCGCCACATGGTCAACATGACAATGTGTTAATACAATATACTTTAATTTAATGTTTGAATTTTCGATGTAATTAACAATCTTGTCTATTCCGGCACCAGCATCTATTAAAATACCTTCTTTTGTTTCATCATCAAAGATTACATACATGTTTGTGAACATATCTGTATTTCCTACTTGAGCACGAAACATTTTCATTATCATTTTTTAATCCTCCAGTTTTACTTTTGTCTATGAACATCATAAACACTATCTACTTTTCTTAATACCTTTATTACTTTATTTAACATATCAATATCTTCAACTTCAACACCAATGTTAATAACAGCAACTCTATTATTTTGAATTGTTCTTGCATTAATTGAAACAATCTTAGCTTTTGAATCACTTACTGAAGCTGTACAATCTGCAAGTAAACCATTTCTATCATTCGCATAGATTTCAAGTTCTGCCATGTATGATGCATTCTTTTCTTTAACCCAAGAAACATCAATAAGTCTTTCTTCATCACTTACTAATTCTTTGCAATTTATACAATCTGCTCTATGAATAGATACGCCTCTTCCTTTTGTGATGTATCCGATGATTTCATCACCAGGTAATGGATTACAACAACGAGAAAGTTTTACTAAGCAGTTGTCTATTCCTTTTACGATAACACCTGATTTAGATGGTTTTGTAACATGAGCTCTTTTAGCTGCTCTTAACTCATCAATCTTCTTTTCAATTTCTTCTTCTTTGTGTTCTTTCTTATATTCTTCTAAAAGACGTGCAATAATCTTTGCGGCAGAAATCGCACCAAATCCAATAGCAGCATAACAATCATCAAGCGAACTATATTTATATCTTTCTAAAGCCTTCTTAATCCATTCTGTTTTGAACAATTCTGCAAAAGACATACCAATTCTCTTAAGTTCAATTTCAACTTGTTCTTTTCCTTTTGTAATATTTTCTTCACGTTGAGCTTTTTTAAACCAGTTTTGAATTTTATTTTTAGCTTGAGTTGTCTTAACAATTTTAAGCCAGTCTCTACTTGGTCCTTTAACATTATCTGATGTTATAATTTCAACAATATCACCATTAGATAATTTTGTTGTAATAGGAACCATCTTGCTATTTATCTTTACCCCAGTCATTCTGTTACCAACTTGCTCGTGAATTGTATAAGCTAAGTCTATTGGAGTACTACCAGCTGGAAGCGCTTTAATATCCCCCTTTGGAGTAAATACGAAAACATCTTCTTCAAACAAATCAAATTTCAATTTACTCATGAATTCTCTATCATCATTAGTATCTTTTTGCCATTCAATAGTTTCACGAAGCCAAGATAACTTTTCATCAGATGCAGAAATACTCTTTCCTTCTTTATACGCCCAGTGAGCTGCGATACCATATTCAGCAACTCTATGCATGTCCCAAGTTCTAATTTGAATTTCAAAAGGCATACCACCATTGCCAATTAAAGTTGTATGCAAAGATTGATACATGTTTGGTTTTGGAACTGCTATATAATCTTTAAAACGTCCTGGCATTGGTTTATATAATTCATGCACAAGACCAAGTGCAGCATAACAATCCTTAACTGAATTTACGATAATTCTCATCGCAAACAAATCATAAATTTGATCAAGCGATTTGTTATCTTTTTGCATCTTCCTATAAATACTAAATAGATGCTTTGGTCTTCCATAAACTTCTGCTTGAATTTTAACTTCTTTTAACTTAACTCTAATTTCTTGAATAATATCATCTATAAACTTTTCGCGTTCTGTACGTTTTGTTTTTATTCCTTCAACCAATTCCTTATATACATCTGGTTCTAGGTATAACAAACTTAAATCTTCAAGTTCCCATTTAATTGAATAAATACCAAGTCTATTAGCAAGCGGTGCATATAATTGTCTAGTTTCTTTTGCTATAGCAATTTTTCTATCATCACTTAAATGCTTTAAAGTTCTCATGTTATGAAGTCTATCTGCAAGTTTAATCATAACGACTCTTATATCTTTAGCCATCGCCATAAAGAATTTTCTATAATTTTCAACTTGCTCTTCTTCTTTATCTATATAACTTGCAATCTTGCCTAATTTAGTTACACCATCAACAAGCATTGCAATTTCTTCATTAAATTCCGTTTTTAAATCTTCAATCGTAGAACTAGTATCTTCAACCACATCATGAAGCAAAGCTGCACATATAGCGTTATCATCTAATTCTAATGTAGATACTATATAAGCAACATCAACAGGATGCACGATATAAGGTTCATTAGATTTTCTTAGTTGTCCTTGATGAAACTTATCTGCATATTGATATGCTTTCATTATTAGTTTTGTATCTGAATGTTTGTTATAACTTTTTACTCTTGTTATGATTTCATCTATTGTTGCCATAATTTCATCCCCTTTTTTACAGGCTTTTCTTTATATCTTTAACATTTAATTGTACTTTTTGAATACCATTAAATGTATTAATTTCTAGCGAATGTAACACATCTACTTTATCGCCTTGTTTTATACTGTACTTCTTATTGTCCATATTAAATGCTATTGCATCAAATATATTAGAATCTTCCTTAAGTGTCAATTTTAAATGTTTTTCATTAGATAATAATCTAACACCATCTACTTTAGCATTTCTATAAACAAATAGTGGCATTGGATTTCCTTCACCATAAGGTTTTAAAAGTTCTAATTCTTTTATAGTCTTCATCGAAATATCTTTAGCAGTTATTTCAGCTTCTACTTGTAAGATAGGTTGTAAAGATTTAATATCTTGTTTTTCAGCAATTTCATTTAATCTATCTGAAAAAGCATCAATTTTATCAGCATCAATCGAAAGGCCCAAAGCCATTTCATGTCCACCAAATTTCAAAAGCATATCAGAACATTCTGAAACTGCGTTGTGTAAATCAAAATCTTCAATACTTCTACCAGAACCTTTACCTATGCCATCTTCTACAGAAATTAAAATTGTTGGTTTATAATAAAGCTCTGTTATTTTAGATGCTACAATTCCAATAACACCATGATGCCATCCTTCATTATACACCACTATGACGTTTTTTTCATAAAGCTTTTGACTTTCAATCATATTTATTATTTCATCAATAATAGCTTTTTCAACATTTTGTCTTTCTTTATTAGTTTCACTAAGTTCAAACGCCATATTAAAAGCTTTATCAGAATCTTTTTCTAATAATAGTTCTAAAGCTAAATCTGCTTTTCCCATTCTTCCTGCCGCATTCATTCTAGGAGCAATTCCAAAAGAAATGGCAGTTGAATTTAGTGGTTCATTTATCGGATAGCCACTAACAATTATTAATGATCTTAATCCTATATTTCTAGTTTGTTGCATTAAAATAAGCCCAAAATTTACAATTATCCTATTTTCATCTACAAGTGGTACTATATCTGCAATTGTACCAAGTGCAACGATATCAATATATTTCAAATAACTTTTTCTATCTAAATCTTTTCTTAATGATATTGCTTGAATTAACTTAAATGTAACCCCAACACCTGCAAGTGACGAAAATGGATATGTGCTATCTGGTCTTTTTGCATCTAAAACAGCAATAGCTTCTGGTAATCTTTCTGGACATTCGTGATGATCAGTAACAATTACTTTCATGCCTTTTGATTTTGCATATTCAATCTCATCATAAGCAGAGATTCCACAATCAACAGTTATAAGCATCTTTGTTCCGTTTTCAGCAATCTTATCTAAAGCATCATTATTTAATCCATATCCCTCTTCAAGTCTATTAGGTAAATAATGTTCAACCTTTGCTCCTTGCTCTAAAAGATAACTCTTAAGTACTGCAACGCTAGTAATTCCATCAACATCATAATCACCATAAATCGTTATCTTTTCTTTGTTTTCAATACTTTCTATAATAGCATCTACAGCCAAGTCCATTCCATTAAAAAGAAACGGATCATATAAAGCTGTAATCTCAGGCTTTAAAAACTTAGGAATTTCATCCTCTTCAATACCTCTAGAAAGCACAATCTTTGCAAGTAATTTTGAAATATTATTCTTTTCAGCAACTTCCTCTATTTTTTTATTATCTATTTTTGAATAAATCCATTTTTTTATCATAGTTATCAATCCTTATAAAATCTACAGTTTATTTTATATCATTATTAGGGTAACTTCAATTAAAATTGCTAGAAAAAGCGTGTTTTATGTTATATATGTTTATAAAAATTCACACAAAAAAACACCTTATACAAATTGCGTTTTAAAAACGCAATCCATATAAGGTGTTTTTGATTTCTTATTTTTTACTAAACTTTCCAAACATTTTATTTAATAACCTCTTCCAAAAGCCGTCTTTTTCATATTCAACCATTGGAAGAGTTTCCTTTGTAGTTTCAACCTCAACTTCATTAAATTTAAATGTTTGATTATTTTGCATGCTTTTTTCAAATTCTTCACTTTTCTTTTGTTTAAGTTTTGCCATATCTTCTTTTTGCATTTGAATAATTTTTTCTTTTTGTTCTGGAGTAGATAAATAGTCTCTAAATATGTTAAAAAGTAAAGCTTTAGTTTCAGGAAGCATTGGCTGTTCATTCAAATCTAATTCATCATTCATTTCATATTCATAAGCTTCGTTTTTATTTTCATTTATAACATTTATTAATTCTTTCGGTATTTTCTCATAATCCTCTTCTACTAAATATTCTAAAATAACACTTGCTTCTTTAAATGCATTTGCATATTTATTCACTATCTATCTCACCACCAATCTTCCTTTGTTGCATTAATTCTTCAACAACTCCTGCCATTTTAACACATTCAGGAGTAGAAGCATCGTATGTAGCTTTACCTAGTTGTTGTGCAGTTACTGCTACTATACCTAGTTCTTCGGCTTCTCTTTTTTCCTCTTCTGTTATCTTTCTAGATTTACTACCCTTATACGCACATCTTAAATTTATTATCTTCCTTCCAATATTAAAATCGCTGTCTAACCCATTTTCTTCTATTATTCTTTTTATATCTACACCAGCTTGTTCTAGTTCTCCTAAAGTAAAATATTTTTTTGTTTTAGATTTATATATTTCTAATCTGCTAAAATCCACACCATTTTCTTGCAGAGTTCTTACAATTTCCAATGTCTGTGTTATAACAGACTTCTTTTCTTCTGTACTCGCAATTCCTAAACTTATTGCCTCTCTCTTTTCATCATCTGTTATAGGATAGTATCGCGTGCCTTTGAAAGTACCTCTTATCTGAGTTATGTTATAACCAATAGGAAAATCTGTATCCAATCCATTTTCTTCTATTATCTTTAATATATCTATGCCTTCTTGTTGCAACTCTCTTAGAGAAAAATGTATTTGTTTTTTATTCCTTGTTGTACTTAATTGTATTTGTTTTAAATCTACACCATTTTCTTTTAAGATTCTGGCAACCTCCAACGTTTGGGCTACAACAGTCTTTTTTTCTTCTGTTTCCACTAATCCTAATATTTCAGCCTCGTGTTTTTCCTCTTCTGTTATAGGATGTCTAGCAGTTCCTTTATACGCTCCCCTTAATTCGGTGATTCTATATCCTAAAGGAAAATCTTCATTTAGCCCATTTTCTTTTATAATTTTTTTTACATCAATCCCCTCTTGTTCAATTTCTCCCAAGCAAATGTTTAATTTTTGATTATTTGTCGATTTGCTTAATTTCAATCGACTTAAATCTACTCCGTTTTCTTCTAAAACCCTTGCAACTTCAAGTGTTTCTTCAACAATAGATTTTTTATATCGTTTTTCCAAGATTCCTAAGCTTTCTATTTCTCGTTTTTCTTGTTCTGTTATAACATATTTGCCAATGCCGTTATAAGATTTTTGTAAAACTCTAATTTTATCTCCAATATTTTCTTCTCCATCTAGTTCATTTTCATCAATAACCCTTCTAATATCAATTCCTTCTTGAGAAACTTCTCTTAATAACATACTTTGAGTTTTTCCATTTATTTTTTTACTTAAAGGAATTTGAGCTAGGTCAACACCCGCATCTTTCAAAACACGAAACACACCTAGAATTTCCTCCACATAACTTTTTTTCTCTCTTTTGGCAAGTATTCCTAATTCTTCAATTTTTCTTTTTTCTTCTTTTGTTATTAAATATCCATTTCTACCTTTATAAGCTCCTTTTAAAAAAGTTATTCTATCTCCAATCTTATATTTATCGTCTAATCCGTTTTCCTCTATAATTTTTTTTATATCAATTCCAGATTGTGAAATTTCATACAAATAAGTACTTCTTTGTTTTCCTTTATTTGATACAGATAAAGGAATATCACAAAGAGTCACACCTGCTTTTTTTAATACTTGGACTACTTCCAAAATTTCCTCAATCGCGCGCTTTTTCTTTTTTGTCGAAATAATTCCTAACGTTTCAACTTCACGTTTTTCTGATTCTGTTATTACATATGAACTGATACCCAAATATGCTCTTCTAAGACTATATAATCCCTTACCAATTTCAAATTCTCCACTTATCCCAGTCTCAGAAATCACACTTTCCATATCAACTCCAGCTTGTTCAATTTCTTTTAATAGTAAAAATCTTTGTTTGCCTCCTTCTTTTTTTGATTTGGGTATTTGAGTAACATCAATCCCTTTTTGCATTAATTGTCGAAGCACTTTCAAAGTCTCAGCTACATAGCTTTGCTTCTTGTCTAGAGTTACAAGGCCAAGTCTTTCTATCTCTCTTTTTTCTTCTTCCACTAGTGTAATCTTATCTGTACTATTATAAAGTCTTCTTATGCTCGCTACACCGTTTCCGAATTTAAAATTCTCATTCAAATTATTTTCTACTATAATTCTTCGTATATCCACACTCTCTTGTTCTAGCTCTCCCAACAAAAGTGGAATACTTTTTCCATTTTCTGTTCTACTTAATTTTATTTTCTGAAAATCAACACCAGCATTTCTTAATATATTCGCCACTTCTAAAGTTTGTGCTACAATACTTTTTTTCTTTTCACAATTTACAAGACCAAGTCTTTCCGCCTCTCTTTTTTCTTCTTCTGTTATCGCTAATCTTGTTCTACCACTATATGCATCTCTTACCTTACGTATACGTATACCTATATCAAAATTTTCATTTAAAGAATATTTTTCTATAATTTTTCTAATATCGATTCCCTCTTGTTGTATTTCGTGTAATAAAATATAGTTGTCTTTTCCATTTTCTGTTCTACTTAATTTTATTTTTTGAAAATCAACACCTTCTTTTCTCAACATTCTCGCAATTTCTAACGTCTGCGCTACTACCCTCTTTCTTTTTTCATTAGACACTATTCCTAATTTTTCCACTTCTATTTTCTCTTCTGCTGTAATCAAATGGTTTCCTCTTCCGGCATAAGCATCTTTCACAACTCTTATATTAGAACCAATCCTAAAATTTTCATCTAGCCCATTTTCTGTAATAATTTTTTCTATATCAACACCTTGTTGACTAATATCTTTCAGTAATAAGTATCTTCTATATCCATTTTGGGAAATTCTCGTTTTAAATTCGCTAAAATCAAAACCATTTTCACTCAATACACGAGCAACTTTTAATGTTTTAGCAACTATACTTACTCCAGAATCTAGCGCCTCTCCAATCTCATATTCTAGTTCGCAAAGTCTTCTAGCTTTTTCTTCCAAACTAAATACATCCATATTATTTAATTCTTCAATTGATACTACTTTTCCATCTTTTCCTTTTTTATCTGGTAGTTCTAAATTCCAAAGATCTATTTCTTCTCCTAACTCTAATATTTGTTGAATTTTTAGCAACTCTTCTTCATCTAATTTACTTAAATCTTCAGATAAATATTGCATATATTTTTGTTGAATTCTTTTTAGTGTTATAGCTTTTCTTTTTTCTTCTCGGCCTTTACTTTCTATATCTGGGAAATGGTCATTATGAAATTTTATCCACTCAATTATATCTTGTAACATTTCTAAATCATCTGTTGATGTATAGTTATTAATTTCTTTTTGCATATCTACCGTCATCAAGTTATTAGGTAAATCTATTATTAAAGGTAATAATTCTTCAGGTATTGGATTATTTTCATCTAACGCATATATACATCTTCCCATTTGTTGAAGTAAAAGTATCTTAGAATTTCTATCTAGTGCACGCATCCACACTATACCATCGACATTGTCTATGTGCACACCTTCATTTAGCTTATTTATTGCAAGCATAAATTTTATTTCTTCACCCATATCATTTTCAAAACCAGATAATTGTAGAGCATTTTCTTTGTCCGAATACGCACCTAACATAGAATAAAACTTAGCAGATTTTCCTGTTGCTTTAAGCCATTCTTTTAATTGTTCTTGAGCTTTTTGTATTTTTTCTTCCGCAGATAATTTATTTAATATTTTATTGCCAAACTCATCTTCTATTTCTTCCTCATCACTCACAGGAATAAACACAATATATTTTCCGCCATTTTTTAAATTGTTTCCTAATATTTCAGATACACCGAATGCATTTTCTATGCTTCTTCTTAACTCTTCATATTTAGCAAACTTTTCTCTTCGTACATTTTCATCTTCAATTTGATTTATCTCATCTAATAAATTTATGAATCTCTCATTTTCTTGTAAGTTATATTCACAAGACACAACTCTTGGATTTACTACAATTCCATTTCTTATTGCATCCATTAAATCCATTTTCATGGCAACATGTTTTCTAGCTTCTACTTCTTCCTTTGTATATCCCATTTTAAGAGCTATTTCATCAGCCATATTCCTGCCATCCATATCTCTTTCAGGTGTAGCTGTTATTCCTAAAACCCTTACATCTTCATCTTGTGCTTCTAAAACTTTATCTAAATATTTTCCCCATTCTTTAGCTCCAGTTCTATGCAGTTCATCAAGTACAATCAAATCATATTTATCATTTTCTAAACGTTTTTTTCCTCTATGTTTTAAACTTGCATATGTAGCTAATTCTAAATTAGGGAATGCTTCTTTTATTATTTCTTCTCTAGTTTTACCTAAAGTTCCTTTGGTTCCAATTACATACTTAATTAAATATTCTTGAATTTGATTTAAGATTTCATTTGATGGAGCTAAATATAACATCTTCGAAGCATTTTCTTTATCCCTCAAATGATATCTTTCTTTTAGCATTTCTGCCATCACAACAAAGCTTTTTCCAGCTCCTGTTGGAAGTATTACTGATGCAAATCTTTTATCTTCATATATTTCATCTAACTTATGGCTTGCTCTTTGTTGATATTCTTTTAATTTTATATCCGTTCCTTCAATACTATAAAAACCTAAGAAATCTTCAATTTGCTCTATATATAAATTTTCTTGTAAAACTTCAATATTTTCACTTATTGTAGTTTCGCTAATTTTCCCTTTATCTATTTGCGAATTCATACAAAGATTTAATAAAACTTTTGAAATATCTAATTCACTAACCCCTGCATTTTTAGCAGCTTCATATAATGTTGGCAAATCATATTCTTGTAGCTTTTGTAAAAACAATTCTTTTTGTGCTTGTGTAAACGTTATTCCTATTGAATCGAAATCATATGAAGCAATTAATGCTTTTGCATAATATGTATTTTTATCTATAGGTGTTCTTTCGTTTATGTGAGCAATACATCTTTCAACATTTTCTTTAGTAGTTATTTCTATATTAGACCTTAATTCTTCGTGACTTGAATTTTTTATTGTATCAATCAAAGAAATTTCACTTTGTGAGAATTCTACACTTACAGATTCACTTAATTGATATCCTCCACGACTAATTCTTGTCGTAATCGTAGGTTCTATTTCAAAACATTCTGCTTTTATAAGCTCGATTATATCCGCATACTCTGGATTATTTCCTAATATTGCGTTTATAATTTCAGCAAATTCATTCGCTCTTAATTTTGCTCTGCTAACGTAATAATTCTTTTCTAGTAAAGTTCTCATATTTGCATATTCCACTTCACCATTTGTTAATTCGTACATTTCCGCTATTGTTGGTTCAACGTATCCATCAATTGTGTTCACAATTGATTTTTCCAAGCTACTACCTAATGAAATTGCATTCTCTCCATCTGTAAATACTAACTCTTTGTCTTGCACTTCAATATCATAACCACCTTGAGCATGACTAATAAGCCTACTTTCAATTTTTGAAATAAGTCTTTGTTTTCTTTCTATCTCTTCTCTTGATTCGTTCTCTACGTCTATTTTTTCACTTGCTTGTTGTAAAATAGCAAGCATGTCCATAATCTTACTTGGAATTTCTATTATACTTTCTTCTTCAATATCTCCATAATTTATAAGTTCTAACGAAGATATTGCTCCACCTACAGTTGCAAGTAAATTTGAGTTAGTTGCAGTATGTGGAATTATTCTTTCCATTCCTGCAAAATATTCTAATAATGTCAGTTTTGCAAAAAGTCTATTTTTAGCTAAGTTTTGTTCACCACTTAATGTTTGATAACTTGAAAATCTTCCTTTTAAATTAGAAGTTGTAATTTTCTTGCCGTTTGTTGCAGTATATACTTTTTCTTCACTATCTAAAGAATATCCTTTAAACACTGAATCTATAATCTCATCTGTTGAAGTCGCATTATCTATTTGTTTAACAACATCTAGTAAGTATTTATATTCTCCTTCTTCTAATCTGCCTACTTCTTCTTGTACTCGTCTTTCAATCTCCGAAAGCATATATTGGCCAGCAACTTTTACTTTCTCTCCCAGTTCTGATTTTGGTACTCTTACCAGTACATACTGATCTTTATAATATGCTCTACCATATGAAATTGAAACATTCGCATTACTTGATAAAGATATACAATTGGTATCTTTTCTTTGATGCATTTTTATGTGATCATACATCTGCTCAAGTGAAAGCGGCACTTCCTCATCATATTTAGGTTCAGGATTTTCTTCAACGGCTTGCCATCTTTCCCTATCTGTACGAACTCTTGTAATATTTCCATTAGACGAAGTTATTCCTTGTTCTATATCTGCATTATCTCCTCTATTTAGCGCTCTAAAGAAATAATAATTTTCTTCATCTTGTATTACATTAAAATTTAATATATCAAAAATGTCCATAAATAAAACCTCTTCTCATCTTAAGTAAAGCAATTTGTTTTCAAAATCAGTTTTATCAAAACTTCTAGTTATACGTAATTATAATTATATATTAATGTATATTTTTTTACAAATTTTTAGATATTTTTAAGCAAAAAAATAACCGCTTATTAGCGGTTATTAAATAAACATTCTTTTATTCTGCTACATGCATTCATAATTTCTGTTTCATCGATTCCGTTTATTACTCTATTTTCCATTACTATGTTACCATCAATAATTGTAGTTTCAACATCTGCACCATTTACTGAATATGCAAGTAATGAATAAATATTGTGTGCCGGACAAAGATGAGGTTTTTTCATGTCTATGATTATGATATCAGCTTTCTTTCCTTCTTCTAATGAGCCAACTTCACTATCTATACCAAGCACTTTTGCGCCTTCGATTGTTGCCATTTTTAGCACATCTTCACCTGATATAGCTGTAGCACTGTTATATAAAGCTTTTTGAATATATGCTGCAGATTTTATTTCTTCAAACATATCAAGTGTATTTGTACTTCCTTGTCCGTCTGTTCCTAACGCAACATTTATTCCATTCATTCTAAGTTTTGTAATATCTGCAAATCCACTTCCTAACTTTTGATTTGAAATCGGATTATGAATTATTCCTCCACTTATTTCTCTTAATGTTTCTAAAGATTCATTATCTATATGTACACCATGAGCAAGCATTACGTGATAATTAAATAATCCTGCTTTTTTCAAATATTCAGTAGAAGTCATATTATAATTATCTCTCATCTTTTTCACTTCATCTTTTGTTTCAAGATAATGTATTGCTATTGGTGTTCCTAATCTATCTGCTAATTTCACGCATCTTTTAATTGTTTCTGGCGAGCATGTATACGGAGCATGTGGTCCAACACAAATTTTAATTCTACCATTACATTTATTGTGCCAATTATTATATAAATCTTCTGCTTCTGCTAGTCTTTTTGAAGCTTCGTCAGCATCTCCTATTACACAACGAGATAATATTGCTCTCATACCTGTTTTTTCAGCAGCTTTAGCAGTTTCCTCTTCAAAGAAATAATTATCATTAAAAGTTGTTGTTCCACTTTTTATCATTTCTATAGCTGAAAGCATTGATGAATAATAAACATCACTTGCAGACATTTGATCTTCAACTGGCCAAATTCTTTCAGATAGCCAAGTCATAAGTTCATCTTCATCAGCATAACCTCTAAATAACGCCATCCCCACATGAGTATGTGCATTTATTAATCCAGGCATAACAATTTTATTTGTAGCATCTATAATCTTATCTGCATCACAATCTATTATTCCAATTCTTTTTATTCTATCATCTTCTATTAAGATATCGCCTTTTCTTATGTCACTTGCCATAGAAACTATATATCCATTTTTTATTAAAATTCTCATAGCTTCCTCCTAACAATTAATCAAGTATTTCTTTTAAACCTTCACCCATAATTTTATATATATCTGAAAGTAACATATCAAAAGCTACTTCTTTATCGAAAAATTCTTTAACTCTTACGTTAGAAGTTAACGTAACATATAAAGATTGAAGCTTTTCCATTTTTTCTTGTTCAGCTTCTTTTCCTTGAATCATTAGATTTTGAATTTCTATTTGTTTTTCCCTAAATTCTCTAATCAAATTCTTAGTTGCTTCATCTTTATACAATTCTTCTTTAAGATTTAGATATGATTTAACTTCTTCACTATCCTTTATAGCACGAACTAACTCGTGAACTTTATCATATGGATTCATGATAATACCTCCTATTTTTTATATAAATTGATTATCTAATATTTGCCTATCATTGTCAAGAAATGAAAAAGATGTATCTTTTAAAAGATTTTGAGCACACTAATTTTAGCTTTTATTGAAAGGAAAGTGTTTTTATTTTGAAAAAATTTTGGCAATACACTCCACCAAAATCTACAAATACATTTAAAATTTCAAAATCTTCCGCATCACCTACATTAAGTAAAAATATTGAATTAAAAAATTCACTTAGCGAAAATCAAGAAATTATGTCGATTTTTCTGCACAAAGAAAAAACTAATGATGCTCAATTTAGAAATTTAAGTATCATTATTAACAATAAAAAACTAAACGCATTACTTGTTTTTTATGATGGTCTTGTTGATTCTGAAATTATAAACAATTACGTCATAAAACAATTAATAAAAAACACACAAATAAATAACAATCAAAATTCAGTTTTGAAAGGTAATAATCAATTAGACTTAAAAACAATAATTCCAAATATGATTTTAGCTGATTCTAGTGTAAAAGAAACAAATTCTTTTGAAGAGATAATAGACGCTTTATTACATGGCGATACCGTTTTATTTATTGATCAATATAATTATGCATTCATTTGTGACTCAAAAAAATTACCTGGTAGAACAGTTGGAAAAGCAGAAATTGAAATGAATTTACAAGGTCCATCTGAAGCTTTTGTAGAAAATTTTAGAACTAATACAGCTCTCATACGAAAATTTGTAAAAGATGAAAATCTAATTTTTGAAACTATAGAAATTGGTACTGAAAGTAAAACTCGCTGCGCAATTTCATATATTTCAACAATTACAAATGAATCTATAATAACAGAAGTAAAAAATAGACTAAATCAAATTTCAATAGATTATCTTTTAGATAGTGGTCAATTAGAACAATTAATTGAAGATAAAACAACAATTATAAGCCCACTTATTTTAAATACAGAAAGACCCGACAAAGTTGCATCGCATCTTATAGAAGGTCGTGTCGCGATTATCGTTGAAGGAAGTAATAATGTTTTAATCGTACCCGCAATATTTTCAGATTTTATTCATCCTTCTGAAGATTCTTATGTACGCTTCCCTTATTCATTATTACTTAGGATAACACGTATTCCAGCAATTTTCATTTCTATTTTCTTGCCAGGACTTTATATTGCTGTCTGTAATTTTCATCAAGAATTAATTTTAACAGACTTACTTTTAGCAATAGCCGGCACACGCGAAAAAGTACCTTTTACGATGTTTTTAGAACTTTTAATAATGGAAATTGCATTTGAAATAATTCGCGAAGCAAGTATTAGAACTCCGGCACCAGTTGGTCCTACTCTTGGAATTATAGGAACATTAATACTTGGACAAGCAATCGTTTCTGCAAATATTGTAAGTCCAATATTAATAATTATTGTAGCTTTAACCGGTATAAGCACATTTATAGTTTCAGATTTTTCTTTAAATTATAGTTTTAGAATTTTGCGATTTATTTATATTTTCTTACGGAGCATTTGCTGGTTTCTTTGGATTATCCATGGGAATTTTTATCCATCTTGCTTTATTAACTACAACAACATCTTTTGGAGTTCCATATCTCACACCATTTGCGCCACTTAGAAAAGGGGTCTTTAAAGATGATATTATTTCTTCACCTATTTGGAAGCAAGAAAATCGTCCGGTATTTTTGAAGCCAAAAAAATTATCACGAATGCCTCATATCTCTCGAAAATGGAAATTTGAAAACAATGTAAAGGAGGAATAAAAATGATATTCGAAGAAATGTTAGGAAGTTGGGAATGTGTTGCAACACTTGGTTGTATAACTTTAATACCTTTACTATTAACACTTCCTACTTTTTCCGCTGAACTTTTCGGCACAGCAAGTCTTTTGCAAATACTATATATTTCTGCATTAGTAGGAATTATATATATACTAATTTTTAAAATGTATAAAAATTTTCAAAGCAAAGACTTTTTAGATATCAGTGAATATATAGGTGGAAACGCATTTAAGATTACTATTGGAATTTTTATTATTGCATATCTGTTTTTCGAATCATTTATATCACTTTCAGAATTTACAATAAATGTTCAAAATACTTTGTTTCATGAAACGCCAAAAGAATATATCGCAATACTTTTTTCTTTAACCGTTTTAGTACGGAAGTTTAATTGGTCTAAAAGGTATTTTTAGAGTTGGTGCGATAATCGCTCCTGTTCTTATCATAGCTTTTAGCGCATTATTTTTTGCTCTATATTCATCAGTAGACTTAACAAACTTCACGCCATTACTAGGAAACAGCACACCAGCATTCTTCACAAAAGGAACGTTTCATACAGCATGTTTCGAAAGTCTTAGTCTATTATTATTGCTTGCACCAAGTATAAAAAACTTTAATAAAACAGCTGGCAAATCGTACTTTTTAATAATAGTATTAATTTTCATCACATATTTTTTAGTTTTTGGTTTGATACCTTACCCAACCGTAACAGATAATTATGCTCCTATCTACGAATTAACAAAACTAATAAGTTATGGAAGATTTATTCAAAGAGTTGAATCTATATATATATTAAGTTGGCTACCAGCAACATTTATGTATTTAGCATGCGGTGTTTGTTTAATTGCTAACATTATAAAAAAACTTTTTAAACTACATGATTTTAAAAGATTAATTCCATCAATTTGCATTTCAATATTATCTGCAAGTTTAATGTTATCGTCATATGTTGAATTACTTACGTTTAGAAAATTCTTCGCAACATATATAACCCCTATAATTGTAATAGTTCTACCTTTTTTCATTATATTAATAGCAGTAATAAAACAACACAAAGAAAATAAGTCAAAAGGAGTATCATGAAACTTTTTAAATTATTATTTATATTGTTAATACCTCTGCTATTAACTGGATGCTATGACAGAAAAGAATTAGATGATTTAGCGTATGTCATTGCAATCGGAATAGACAAAGGCGAAGAAAAAAACTTAGATATAACATATCAAATTGCAATTCCCCTAAAATTATCTGGAACAGAAAGTAGCACCGGAAAAGAAAACTACACCACGTATACAGTTTCTGCTCCATCGCTTTATTTGGCTAACTCTATCGTTAATACGCAAACAAGTAAAGAAATAAACTTAGCGAATGTAAAATTAATTATATATTCTGAAGAATTAGCTAAAGAAGATTTAAGTGGACACATAAGTGAGTTGATGGCAAATGTTGATATTAGGCCTAAAACCACTATTGCAATCTGTGAAGGAAAAACAAAAGATTTTCTTTCAAATGTTTCTCCTGTATTAGAATCTAGCACAGCAAGATTCTATGAATTATTTTTTGCATCAAATAATTATACAAATTTATTTGTTTCATCAGAATTATTTGACTTTTATAAATCTGCTCAAAGTATTGACAGAGATGCATATGCAATTGTATTAAAAAGTTCTAAAGAAAAAACAGATAGCGACCAAAAAGAAACTGAAAAAAATAATTCTTCAAACGAAAAAAATGAAATTCAAATTTCAGGAATTGCAACCTTTGATGGTGGAAAAATGACATCGACAATTCCAATTGAAAAAGCTTTATCTCACCTAATATTAACCAACACATTAGAACGTGGAACTGTCGGAATACCTGATATAAATGAGCCAGCAGAAATTGTAACTTTTACTTTAACTCCATCACGCAAATGTAGTTACGAAATCAATATTCAAGATAACATACCAAATATAAAAATTACAACATATATAAATGCGCATATATTATCTTCTGAAGGAACAACAGATTACGTTGATAAAGAAAATAGAGATAAACTAAAAGATTCTCTTGAATCAAAGCTTACTAATCAACTTACTGATTATTTAGATACACTAAAAGAAATAAATTCAGATATTGTAGCTTTAGGTAAATATGCAAAAGTTAATTATCTTACTTGGGATGAATTTGAAAAAATCAAGTGGAAAGAAATATTTAAAAATTCAAAAATTGAAATAATCTCTAAGGTGGATTTAAATATTTCTGAAACGGCATTTCACCGATTACCAAATGTGTAGAAAGGATTTTATGACTTTTTTTGATTTTATTATAATTATACTATCTATTATTTCCGGTATTTACGCACTACCATATGGAAATTATGAATATAAAAACAAAAACAAAACGAGCGCTATCATCATATACATGACAGCGCTCGTTGGTATAACATTATCTATCTTTCAATGTTATTTCCAAAAATAATTATTTAACAGTTGTAAGAGTCATTACAACGCCTAATGCTATTGTCAACACAACATATATTATAGCAAGTACTTTTGTACGTTTAGCTAATTTTTCATTTCTGCTTGATCCCATATTTCCGCCCTTGCTTGAATCAGCAACAATGATGTTTGAATGTTCGTTAGCATCTTGTAATAGTATGAAAATCATAGCTACAACACCAACAAATATTTGTGAAACAGTTAATATATTTTGTAAAAATTCCATTACTTCTCCTCCTTCGTCTTATGACAGTGAATATATTAACATATTTTGAAGATTTTGACAATATTAAATCACCGGAAATAACACAATAATTTCTATTCCTTTTTTTACCATTTTATTTGATTTTTCGCAAATTATGTGCTATCTTTCTATCTAGATGTTTAGAAAGGAAGCGTTATAATCGATGAAAATAAATATTGTACTAGTAGAACCTGAAATACCACAAAATACAGGAAATATCGCAAGAACATGCGCTGCAACCGGAACTAAATTGCACCTTGTTCATCCACTAGGTTTTGATATATCTGAAAAACAAGTACGTCGCGCTGGTTTAGATTATTGGGATAAAGTAGAAATTGAAGAACATGAATCACTTGAAAAATTTTTAGAAAAATATCCCGCTAAAGAAAAACATATGTATTTTTTAACAACAAAAGGACATAAATGCTATACCGAAGTGGATTTTTCAAAATTTGAAGAAGTTTTTATCGTATTTGGGAAAGAAACAAAAGGATTACCAGAAGATTTATTACTAAACAATTTAGATACTGCAATTAGAATTCCAATGAAAAAGACTCTTCGCTCTTTGAATCTATCAAATTCAGTAGCAATTGTAACATACGAACTTTTAAGACAAGCAAACTTTAACGATTTAGAAGAAACAAGCATTTATCTAGACGAAAAATATTCATTATAAAATTTGTGATTATCTAATAACCTTATGTTTAAAAAAGAAAAAGTAGACATTGTTAAATGTCTACTTTTTTTATTAATATCTAGTTATCGGATCATCATTAGTATCTATAAACTCTTCAAAAACAGACTCTTCTATAATAGCTTCTTCTTTATGTTCTTTTTTCTCTTTTACAAAAATACTGTTTAAACTTGCATCATCTATTTCTCTTTTCTTCTTATCTATTTTAAACTTAATGATAGCAGCCAGCGGAACAATAATAAAAGCTCCTATGAATACCGCAAAAAAGTCTACCATAGCAATTGCAGTAGAAACAAAGAAATCAAAATACAACAAAACTACTATTCTTATAAAAAACATCATCCAAAACGTCTTAGCTACTTTATTCTTATTCAAGATACATGCTAAGGGAAACAATACAAAAATCGACATATGTATTGTTACAAATGCTTCTATGAATAAAACCATTCCAATATCTTCTAAAAAACTTTCGAATGTAGCTGCATATGAAAAAGTTGGTAACACAAATAACATTACTGACATGAGTAATATACATGTAATTTTTTGCATTTGTTTCCTCCCAAAATACTATTATTTCTCGTTTTATCTAACATTTTGTAAAATCGTGCCATCCGCAACAGGCTTAGATTCAGTATCATCCCAATAACGAGTTGAAGTATTATCTCCCACAACTTTTACATCATATGTATAATAAGACCAACCTCCAGCATCAACAACATTTCTTTTAATAAAGCTTATATCTCCATTTATAGTATCTCCGCTTTCTAAACGTAAACCACCATAACCGCCTTCATTAAAGATAGAAAATACTTGTTTTTGAAATTCTGGAGAAAAATTACCTTCTTCATCAGCAATTTCTTCACCTGTTAAAAACTTATCAACATACATAAAATTTCCATTAACATATTCGTGATATCCCATAGCTAATTTAGTAGGCGCTACATCACTACTTAGTTTAGGAATAATATATTTATCATTTATTTTTACAAATATATCTTCTTTGCAATTTAGAAAATGATCATATGTAAAAGCACCAATGTATTTTGCGCCTTCTTTAGTTAATTTAAAGAATTGTAAATCATTCGCATCTCTTACTTCACCTTGACCAAGAAGTCTGTTAACAACAATTTCCTTATAATTATCTGTTTCATCTAAATCGACAACACCAACCCAATCAGAAGTTTGACTACTTACTAACTCTGGAGCATCTTCGTAAGGTTTTGTCACAAAAGTCAATTTCAAATCTTCACCATTTACTGTAATTTTAACATCCCCACTACCTATATCTACACATTTAATTTCAAATGACATTTCGTCTGATTCAACAGTAATATCCTTTCTTATTTCATCATTCATAACATTATAAATGTCAGCGCTCATCATTTCATCTGTTAATACATATCCATCACTTAATTTATATGGATTTTTTTCTTCACCAGATACATTTACTTGAACTTCACCTTTTCCAGACAAATCATCCGGAGTAGGAATTCCTCCATTAACACCTTTTTTAGCACATCCTGCTAAACTTAAAGATGCTAAAGCCATTACTATTAAAAAATATTTCTTCACAAAATCTCCTCCTTGGTACAAATTATAATACCATTATAATTCTTGCTTTTTATAAAATCAATCCACCTCGTTTTTTTGGTGGGCAGAGGTGGACTTACGACCCGCATCGCTACGAAATAGTCCACTGGACTATTTCTTGTTCGTTAGTCTTCGCTTTTAGCTTGTCTGACTCACGCTCTTTTTCGAATCTCACCTCTGATTCCACAAATAAAAAAGTCGTGCTTTGCACGACTTTTCATTGGTGGGCAGAGGTGGATTCGAACCACCGTACTCGATGAGAACAGATTTACAGTCTGCCGCCTTTAGCCACTCGGCCATCTACCCATTTATTAAGTTTAAGTTAGTGGTGGATCTTCAGGGACTCGAACCCCGGACCGACCGGTTATGAGCCGGTTGCTCTAACCAACTGAGCTAAAGATCCATCAGCTGACAAATGATAGTATAATAGAGATTGACTTCATTGTCAACAAAAATTTAGTCTTTTTTTAATTATTTTTTCGAATCTTTTTAGCTCGGCTCATACAAACAAGCTAATGCCTGAAATGCCTAAATTTCAAGCATTAGCGTCTTTTTTCTCTCAGTTAGCTTTATTTTTATGTCTACTTATTTATATACAATTTGCAACAGCATTTGCTCTCTTCTCTCATTTTCTTACAAGGACATATTGTATCCTCATTTACAGTTATAACACAAGGGCAATGTCCGTCTTTTTTCTCTATTCCAACTAATATTCTTTTCACGTGCTCCTGGTCCTCGTTCAATTTCATATTTGGATTTAATTGTAATCCTTTTTCGATTATTTCATTTGTCATATTTATCAGTCCCTTTCTTATATTATTCCCCTCAAAGTTGTTGGTAAATATTCATCACACTCAGCTTTTATTTCTTTCATTTTTTCTGCAGAATATGGTATAACTGTTTTATTATGATCAAAATAATTTTGTAAAACAAACTTTTTTACACCAGCATCTTTTAAATACTTAGCTATATTTACAACATTTTCACTTTTCAAATATTTAGGATATACTGTTGTTCTAAATTCGTAATTTACACCACTATCTAAAATCATAGCCACTGATTTTTTAATTTTATCAACATCAACTTTTGTTGCTGTTATTCTATCATAATTTTCAAAATCGTTTTTTATATCCATTCCAACATAATCTATTTTATCCATTATCTTCTCTAAGATTTCTGGAGCATATCCATTTGTATGTATTCCTATTTTAAATCCATTTTCATATAACACATTTATTATTTTTTCAAAATCCGGATGAATTGTGCATTCACCACCAGAAATAATAACATGATCAATAAAATCTTTTCTATCAAGTAACTTAGGTAAAATTTCATCTTCGAAATTTATCTCTTTTTCATTCAATAATCCTTTATTATAACAAAATTCGCAGTCAAAGTTGCAAACTCCAGTAAATAATGTTGTACAAACATTATCAGGATAATCTATCATACTTGACCAAATTACTGATTTAATCATTTGTTCCTCCTAATTTCTGCTCTATATAACATTAACGTTATATGTCGTCCGTTAAAAAAAGCGAGCAATTGATGCTCGCTTTTAACTAACCATCTTTATAAATGTAACTTATTACATCTTTACAATATTCTTTAGTTCATCAACATCTCCCGAATAAAGTTTTCCATTAACTTCTACAGCAGGCATTTGTTCAATATCGTTAACTACCATTACTGCTCTAGCTCTTGGATCTGTATCCACATTTGCTTCTTCATAAGCTATATGACTGTTTCTCATATAAGCTTTTAGTTCCTCACACATAGGACAATTTGTCATTGTATATGCTTTTACCATTTTTAAAAATCCCCCTTAATTAGTTAGCTGTTTTTTCAATATCTTCTTGAGCTTTTATAACTTGCTCTCTATCAATATTTTCTCTTAGTCTATCAGCAAGTTCAGCACGTTTGCCACTATTAAACTTGTCGATAAATACATAGTATCCTGTTATTCTTGTAACGCCTCTTATATCAATACTTCCACATTTTGGACATTGTTCTAATAATCCGTTACTCTTTGTTCCGCATTCATGGCACAATGTATACTCTGGTGATAATACCCATTGTACGCATTTTGTCTTGTACCAAGTTGTTTCAAGTAGTTTGTAAATTGCTTTTGGACTAGGAACATTATTTCCAGACCAAATATGAATCATACTACCAGCTTCAACTAATGTATGGAATTTAGATTGTTTTTGTAATCTTGTTACATAATCAACATCGCTATCAGCAGCAAAATGAACTGAGTTTGTATAATAAACTCCAAATTGATTTTCTTTATGATATGCAGCCTCGCCATATTTCTTAATATCTAATTTAGCAAATCTACCAGCTGTACTTTCAGCAGGAGTTTCTTCTAGTTTTAGGTTAATTCCATATTTCTTAGATAATACTTTTGTTTGTTGATACATGAAAGAAACAATTTCAAGACCTAACATGTACGCTTCATCTGATTCATGAAGTTGTTCACCAATTAGGTTATAAACACATTCATTAAGACCAACAATACCTATCAAATATGAAATATTTTTTAATCTAATATAAGCTTTTCCATCCATACCGTTTGTATAGAAACTTAATGGAGAATTTTCTAAACTAGCAAGTTTCCAAACAAAGTTTTGTCTTTGTAAATTAGCTCTCGCAGCCAATTCCATTCTAGATTCAAGTTCTTTATAAAAAGCTTCTTTATTTTTACCAACTTTTAATGGAATGTTTGGCATATTAATTGAAACGTTTTGTCCACCAACAAATCTTAACTCTTCTGGTGTGTCAATAAGTTTCTTGTCTTCTTCTGAGAAATCTATTTTCAATCTGCAGCATTGTGAAACTGAAAATGCATTTCTATCAAATATGAAATAAGGACATCCATTTTTGCTTGAAGATTCACACGCAACCATTAATAAGGCTTTAGCTTTTGGATCTGTGAATGATTCTTCATTAATATGAAGATTTATCTTAGGGAATGCAAATGGCATTCCATCTGCATCGCCTTCTCCAACAACTTCAAGAAGTGCTTTAGCAAATAGCATAGACTCTTTTTCATAATCTTTATATTTTAAAATTCTATAACCTGTTTCTTCTGAATAAGCTTTCGCTTCATCTTGTGTATCGAAATACTCAATACCATTTAGTTCATCTGTAACCATGTATTTGCCTCTTGGTCCCATAGCAAACACTTCACGATAGTGGTGAGGAACTGATACGTATACATTAAAATCTGAGAAAGCAACTTGTCCACCTCTCGCACCAGCAAGTTGTGATAAGTCAAATATCAAAGTTTGAGCTAATTGCTTAATATCTTTATATGGCATTCCTGCAATTAATGGAGCAAAGAATATATTAATTGCTTCCCAACCAATAGCTCCTGCAAATTGTCCTTGTAAGAATTGAGTAAAAGAACAAATATGTCTTGCAAGTACCGCTGCACTGTTAGCCGGTTTCGAATTAGAAGGTATTGTAGGAATGTTTCTAATACCATTCTTTTTTACATACTCAGGAGAGTGTCCAGAACAATAAAATCTGTCAATCATGCCTAAATCATGTATATGAAGCTCTCCAGATAAATGAGCTGCTGAAATATCAGAATCAAAAACATTTTTAAGCGCATATTCTTTTAAAATTCTCTCAGCAAGTGTCAAATTAATTGACTCTGGATTGTGAGCTGTATTACCATTTTCTTTGTTAGCATTTGTTATAATTTCTGTTATGTTATAGAAAGGAATTGAAGCTTCTGAATTATTTTTTAATTCTTTGTTTAAGCCTTTCTCTAATAAAACGTTATTAACCATTGATCTAATCAATGATGTGCTAACTTCTGAAAGTTGAGCTTTCATCAATCTTTCTGTAACAATTCCAGCAATCTCTTTCGCTAAAGCTTTATCACAGCCAGTTTCTTTAACTAGAGAATCAACAATTGCTGACTCATCATACTCTTGTCTTTCAGTTTTTGTTGCAGATTCAACCATTAGTGCGATGTCTAATGCGTTGTTTTCCCTTTTTAATTTAATTACGTTCATTTTATATTACCCCCTTCGTTCTTCTATATGTGTTCATCTTTTGTAATCATTGTTTTTTTCATTCGTAGGATTCCGAGATAATATTTCATACCAATTATGTCGATATATTACCTATTACTTAAAAAAATGAAAATATTTTTATAAAATATTTTCACAAAACTTTCAATTAATATTCTACAATACTTATATTTTTTTTCAAGAAAAACAGACAAAATTTTCAGATAAATTTTAAGTAATGTTTTATGTTCTCTTTTAGTATTTGCAAGCATTTGCGAGTTTTGCAATTTATTATGTTTGCTCTGTTTACGGATAATTTTTCTTATGTGAATGTTGTATGTAAATTAAGATTTCTCTACGGGGACAATCCTAAAAAGGACACCCTCAAATTTGTTGTTCAAAAAACAAATTTGAGGGTGTCCTTTTTAGGACTGTCCCCATAGATTTTTTAATTTTTCAATCATCTTAGGAGTATGTTTGGTATTCTCTCTTGAATACTTGTCCATTATTATATATACAGGTCTGTCTTTTACCTCTCCATAAATTTTACCTATATATTCAGCAACAATTCCTAAAGATAATAATTGAATTCCACCGATAAATGTTATTGCAACCATAAGTGATGCCCAACCACTTGTCGTATATCCCATTATCTTTACTACAATTGCATATATTAACAAAATAAAAGATATGAATGTTGTTAATAAACCTAGCTTTATGATTAATTGTAACGGCTTTGTTGAAAAACCTATAATTCCACTAAATGCAAGTTTCAACATTTTCTTAAGCGGATATTTAGTTTCACCAGCAAATCTTGATTGCCTATCAAATTCTACGATGCTTTGTTTAAATCCCATCCAAGCAAACATCCCTCTAATATATCTATCTTTTTCCGGTAATTTTTTAAATACTTCTTGAACTCTTTTACTTATTAATCTAAAGTCTCCTACATTTTCAGGAGTTTTTACATCAGATAGTTTATTTAAAATTTTGTAATACATATTTGCCGTAAATCTTTTAAAAAATGTATCTGTTTTTCTACTCTTTCTTTTTGCATAAACAATATCAAAACCTTTTTGCCATTCAGCAATCATATCAATCATTACTTCTGGTGGATCTTGTAAATCTGCATCAATCGTTATTATCGCATCTCCTTCTGCATTTTCTATTCCAGCAGTAATTGCAGCTTGATGTCCAAAATTTCTTGAAAAATTGATAACTTTTACATGTTCATCTTTATCAACAAAACCAAGAACTATTTCTAAAGTTTTATCTCTACTGCCATCATTTACTATAATCAATTCATAATTATAAGGAAGTTCTTTCAACACAGCTGTCGTTCTAGTATAGAATTCATTTGCAACCTCTTCTTCATTATACATCGGCACAACAATTGATATTTTTTCTTTCATATTTATTCCTCCTTATTTTTTCGCATTTTCAAGCATCAATTTTTCTTCTGTCTCTATATCAAAATATTTTTTATAAATATCTTTAGTAAATAATACTAAAACAATAAAATATGCTAAAGAAATATATTCTAATGGAAAAGCATTACCATCATACATATAATTTGAATATACCATCAAAGCTGATAAATTTAACGTGATAGGTAAATATAATTTTTCTTTATAAACAATAAAATATACTATACTTAAAACTTCTGCAATTAATCCATACCTTTCATGCATACTAGGTAGCATAAACACACAGATCATTACCGACCATATAGATAATGACAAAACAGCCTTTTCATCAAAATCTTTTTTCTTATACAACGAAATAAACGCAAATATTCCAAATAATGAAATAGTTACCAAAGTTCCAATTTTTCCTGTAAAATCTCTAGGAGCTTTTACCATTCTCTCATCATCTGCTTGCAAATATAAATTATGAATAGACGGTGTATTTAAAACTATTCTTGATTGATAAGTTTTAGTCTGATCAAAATATATTTTCATTACATCCATAAAAGGACGTCCTGCAAATAATGCGGGAGAACACATTGCAATATTAACTAAAGGTATAATTAAGAAATACACTAATGGGAATTTTCTTTTTTGAATATATACTAACAAAAATGCTGGTAATAAAAACACACATTGTAATTTGAAAGAAAAAGAAATTCCAAAAAATATAAAAGCTCGTATGTATTTTTCATCAATAAAAAACAATAATGCATATATAGCAAAAGCAACATATATCGTGTCACATTGTCCCCAACACGCAGAATTGTAAATCATTGCAGGAAGAAGTAAAGTAATCGCATAGGTAAGCAATGCATAAAAATTCTTTTTAGAATTATCTTTCAATAATTTTCTAGTTAATAACATACAACCAATAGCTAATACATAATCAAAAAATATGGAAACTATTTTTACCCCTAACTCACAACTTATCGGTAAGTATGTAAGCCATGTAATAATTACCAAATACGGTATATTATAATCACCAATATCATTTTTTAGCGCAGTAAATCCTCCACCATTCTTAATTTCTTCATGCCACACCTTTAAGTAATAATACATATCTCCAGACTCAAATTCTATTGGTAACGTTCTAATCAACAACGAAAGCAAAGTTATTATTATAAAAAATATAATTTCTTTTCTTTTAATTATAAAATTCCATGAACCTTCTCTTATTTTATTTAACATTTTTCACACCCTCAAAAAATTTCTTAATTAAAAATATAGAAAGCAAAAATGCTTTCTATATCATTATTAATCACCACTTGTTGTTTCACTATTTACTTTATCTATAATTTCATTAGCATTGATTTTATCTCCTGATAACTCACCAGAATTATCATTTAAATCTTCATCTTTTAAATCTGAAAACTCAACACTATTAATTATTTTATTAATTTCTTTTTCAGCAGTTGTTATTAAATCTTTCGTGCCCGAAAATACGATTGTTATTTCTCTATCTTCAAGAGGAACTAAATACGAAATCATTCCTGGATACACATTTTCTTTTTTTCCATAAACATATATAGTCGTTTTTCCTGCTTCATATCCACCGACTTCAACAATTTCATAATCCGATTCCATCACGACTAAATCTTCATTAAAAACTTTGAACATTGTTATATAATTTTTGCAAATCTCTTCTAAACTCTTCTTTGATTTTTCCTTTTTTATTGCCTCAACTAGTAATGTAAGTTTCGAATCATCGCTTTTAGCATGAATAACTTCTTTAACCAAATTTAATGAAATGCCATTTTCTTTATTTGTTTCAGAAACAGAAGCTGTTATATTAGCAGTTATCTCTTCTATAGAAAATCCTTCCTCTTCAATATCTTCATAACTTAAAGGATATGAAATGGTCAAACCATATTCATCAATAGTCTTTTTAGAATATATTTTCTTTTCACTTCCATCAAGTAACTTAGCTCCAACACCTATAGCTGTTGCTAAAACTATGAACCAAAATAATAATGCTATTTTCTTTTTACGCATATCATCTACTCCTTTTAAACTGGATTTATATGTACAACTACGTCATATATATCTTTAAGTTTCATCACTTCTGCTTTTAGTTTTCCTGCAATTTCATGACTTTCATTAACCGTCATATTACCATCTACTGAAACTTTTATAATAACAACAAACGATTTCCCAGCAGCCTTTGAAGTAACCTTATCCACATGATCGATATTTTTAAATGCTTTTATTATATCATTTATCTTTTCTAAATCAGATTCTGACATAGACTTATCTATAAGTACACTATAGCTTTCTACGAAAATCCTAGTTGCATCAAGTAAAATCTTTAATGCAATAATTATAGCAATAACACCATCTAACCAAAAAACTCCAAATAATGCAGCAATAACACCAATCAAAACAGAAGTTGTTACAAGAATATCGCTTTTGTGATCACCCGCATTTGCTAATATCAAAATGTTTTCTGTTTCTTTTCCAATTTTATTCGTATATATGTACATGAAAAATTTTATACAAATAGTCAATAAGCCAACGGCAATCAAACCATATGAGAAGGTAAACTCATTTCCATTTACAAGTGATGTCACTCCATCAATAGAAATTTTTATCGCTAAATATCCCATAATCAAACTTATTATTAACGAAAAAACGTATTCTGCTTTTCCATATCCATAATTATGGTTTGCATCAGAACTATTTCCTGAAATCTTACCACCTATAAAGGTCATAAGTGACGATAAAATATCAGTCGCACTATTTACACTATCAGCCAACATCGATTGGCTCTTAGTTAATAAAGATATAAAAATCTTTATCACAAACAAAAATAAGTTTCCTACAATACCAATTATCCCAACTTTTTTTGTTTGTTTACTTCGATCAATAATATTCGAAGACAAATTCAATCAACCTCTCTTAAATTATTTTAAAAAGCCTTTTATTATTTCATCTTCTGCCTCTTTTGCAGATAAACCTAATGTCATAAGTTTTATTAATTGTTCGCCTGCAATCTTTCCAATTGCAGCTTCATGTGTCAAATTAGCATCAACATTATTAGCAGTTACTTCTGGTGTAGATTTTACACACGCATTATCTTTAATAATAGCATCACATTCTACGTGAGCAAAACATTTTGAATCACCTTGAATCTTAGAAATAAATTCTTGTTTTGAATTTTCTGTTGCAACCGATCTTGATGTAACGTGTGTGCTAGCATTCTCACCTTGTAATGTAACATCAAACAAAGTTTTCGCAAATTGACTACCATGAGTCATTATCTTTTCCGAAATAACTAAATTAGTATCCGCTTCCAATACAGCTTTAGTTATTCTATCTGTTGAGTCAACCCCTTTTATTTGCACAGAATCCATTTCTAAAGTGCTACCTGGTTTTAAATAAACTTCAGTAATCGGATTTAGAATTCTCTTTCCTTCGCCATCACCTTCACCATAATGTTTTTCTACGTACTTAACATATGCTCCCTCTTCAAGGAAAAATCTATGAATACCATTATGTTCTGAATCTTTATGATGATCGTTGTGAATTCCACATCCCGCCATAATATAAACTTTTGCATTTTTCCCTACATAAAAATCATTATATACAACATCTTTAAGTCCACTTTCTGTAATAATTACAGGAATATGCACAAATTCATTCTTGGTATTTTCTTTTACATATATATCTATACCAGCTTTATCTTCTTTAGTTACAATATTAACATTTTCTGTAACTTTTCTTTCAACGCCTTGACCATCTTTTCTAATGTTATATGCGCCTTCAAAAGAATCAGTTCCAGTAATCTGTTTTAATAAATCTTTCTCTATATTATTCATGCTTGTTACCTCCAGACAATTTACAACATTGCTTGTCCACATATACATTATTTAATTCGTCTTTATTAGCAACTTCTGCAACTTCTCCATCCTTTAAAAGAACAATCATATTCGCTATATCGATTATTCTTTCTTGATGTGAAATTATAAGTGTTGTACTATTAGTGTTCTTTTCTCTCAAATTTTTGAATAAATCAATTAAATTAGAAAAACTCCATAAATCAATTCCTGCTTCTGGCTCATCAAAAATTATAAGTTTATTATTTCTTATAGCAACAGTTGCAATTTCGATTCTTTTTAATTCTCCTCCTGAAAGTGAAGAATTAACTTCTCTATCAATGTATTCTTTTGCACACAAACCTACTGCAGATAAAATCTCACAAGCTTCAGCTTTATTTACAGCTTTACCTGCAGAAAGTCTAATTAAATCATATACAGTTAAACCTTTAAACTTAACAACTTGTTGAAAAGCAAAACCAATTCCTTTTCTTGCTCTTTCATCTATCGTCATTTTTGTAACATCTTCACCATCAAGCAAAATAGTTCCTGTATCAGGAGTTTCAATTCCCATTATTACTTTAGCAAGCGTAGATTTTCCAGAACCGTTTGGTCCAGTAATTACAACAAACTTATCATCAGGAATAACTAAATTTATATTTTTCAAAATATGTTTATTATCTCTAGTAAAATTAATATTTTTAAGTTCTAACATAGTTTCCTCCATTTATTTCTAAATACAGTCGTATTTTATCATATCTCACGCCAAATTACACTATATTTTTTGAATGTGCTTTTTGGCAGTTTTATAGCCAATTTCATACATATAATCTACCTTTGAAGAATCTAACAAACCTATATTTTCCGCTTTAATTTGTATAATATTTCCAGTTCCATCCAATTCATATTCTTGTAATTCATCATTCAAATATTGAATTGAACAAGCCACTACATTAATAAGATTTTTTCCACAATTACTTTTTAATTCATTTTCAAAAACAACGCTTACTATTTGGTCTACATTAGTACACCTTAAAATTTTCCAAGGAATATTCTCTCTAATACCACCATCCACATATAATTCTTTCTTTACCCCCACAGGTTCAAATATTCCCGGAAAAGCACAACTCGCTCTAACTGCCGTTGCTAATTCAATATCAGTAATTAGTTTCATATTTTCTTCACATCTACAAATTTTATTCGTAAAAATAATTGTTTCTCCAGAATTGAGATCAACACTAGATATGTATAGTGGCATTTTTAATTCCGATATATTTTTAATACTTTTATCTTTGCAAATTTTTTCTATATGCTTATACAGTTTTTTGCCATTATTTAGTCCTGAAATAACAATTTTTTTATTCAAAACAATACCTGTTAGTAATTTAAAAATATTTCCAACACTTACATAAGTTATATCTCGAGCATATTCCTTAAATATTTTATACATTTCATCAGTAGTATATTCTAGTGCATATAAAGCTGCGATTATACTTCCAGAAGAAGCACCTGATACAATATCAAATTTGATTTTTTCTTCTTCGAACGCTTTCAATACACCTATATGAGCCGCACCTTTTATCCCTCCACCAGCCAAACAGATTCCCAAACTCATACATTTTCACCTTTAAATTCTTGATTTAGTTTTTTTATAGCTTTCGTTTCTATGCGTGAAACATAAGAACGAGAAATACCTAATTCTTTGGCGATTTCATTTTGTGTTTTCATTTCACTTCCATTAAGCCCAAACCTTAATTCTATAATTAATTTTTCTCTATCTTTTAAAACATTACCGATTCTTTTATATAAAGTTTTTATTTTCATTTTTAAATCAATCTCATCTTCTATCGGCATATTATCACTTTCAATTACATCAATAAAAGTTATTTCATTCCCCTCTTTATCATGTCCGCAAAGGATCATTTAAAGAAACTTCTTGTGAAATTTTCTTAGTACTTCTTAAATACATTAATATCTCATTTTCAATACATCTTGCTGCATATGTAGCAAGTTTTACACCTTTATTACCTTTATAGCTATTTATAGCTTTTATAAGACCAATTGTCCCAATTGAAATAATGTCATCTTGTTCAACATAAGGGCTCGTATATTTTTTAGAAATATGAGCTACTAATCTCAAATTTCTTTCTACTAAAACTTTCTTTGCATCTTCGCTCTCCTCATCCAAATATAATTTTAAATACCTTTCTTCCTCCTCTGAAGATAATGGTTCTGGAAACAAATTATAACTAGTAATATAACCAACCATAAAGAAAACATCCTTAATAATACCAAGCCACGAAAACATAAAACACCTCCACTAAAAAAACACATTAATATGTATTCAATTTAAGCATGTCAGGTGCATGGTCTATATTTTTATTTAAGAAAACTTAAAACATTGAAAATACAGCTATTTTATGGTATACTCACAATGTTTTTAACAAGAAACACTTTAAGAACAAAGGATGTGAAATTATGGCATTTGATGGTATTACAACAAGAATACTTGTAAACGAATTTAATAAAGACTTAATCGGAAGTCGTGTAGAAAAAATATATGTCCCTTCAAGAAATGAATTGTGGTTACTTTTACATACACATGACAGAAAGAGCGTAAAACTTTTAATTTCTGTTGATGCAAATAACTGTAGATTTCATCTAAGTAACGAAAGTAGAAACAATCCAGAACAAGCACCACAATTTTGTATGATACTTAGAAAATATCTTTCTGGAGCAAGATTAACTAAGGTTACACAAATAGGTTTAGATAGAATTATAAAATTTTCTTTCGAAACAATTAATGATTTTGGAGATTTAACAACAAAAGATTTAATTGTCGAATTAATGGGAAAATACAGCAATATTATCTTAACAGATCAAGAAAAAATAATAGATTCAATTAGACATGTAGACATTACCATGAGCTCAGTAAGAGAAGTTCTTCCAACAAAAAAATATATTACGCCAACAACACTTGGCAAAAACGAATTTGAATCAGTTTCAGAAGAAGAATTTTGCAATTTACTTTTTGAATTCATAAATAATTCCGAACATGAAACTATAAATATTGCGAACTTAGTTTCAAATAATTTTATCGGATTTAGTAAAACATTTATTACAAATATTTGTGAAAGCGAAAATATAAAACTAGAAAGCGAAAAAAAAGAACTTACACAAAACATATTAATCACTATTTATCAAAAAATAAAAACTATTTTAGAAGCAATAAAAGAAAATTCTATATCATTTGCACTTACTGAAAATCAAAAAGACTATTACCCTTTAATAAGTGATTCTACTACTACAAGTTCATATTTCCTTGATGAATTTTATTCGCAAAAAGAAAATGCATCGTTATTTAAAAGCGCAAAACAAAATATAGTTAGAGATGTAAACTCTCATATTTCTAAACTTTCAAAAAAATTAGACGGTGTTTTAGAAACATTATCTGAAGAAAAGAATCTTGAAAAATATAGACAATATGGAGAATTAATAAATTGTAATATTTATAGAATGAACATTGGATTAGAAAAAATCGAAGTTGAAAATTTTTATAATAACAACGAATTAGTTTCTATCCCATTACAAAAGAACTTAACACCATCAAGAAATTCAGCTTTGTATTTCAAAAAATACAATAAACTAAAAAATTCTTTACTTCATGCAAAAGAATATAAAAAGACTTATGAAGACGAACTAACTTATTTAAACTCTGTATTATTCGAATTAGATGATGCTCAAACAATTTTTGAATTAGATGAAATTCATGATGAACTTGCAAACTTAAGCTATGTTAAAAAGAAAACAAAAAAAGGAAAGAAAAAAGATTTACCTTCTGAGCCAATTGCATATGAGTTTAATGGAACAAAAATTTTAGTAGGAAGAAATAATATTCAAAATGATAAATTAACATTAAAGCAAGCAAGAAAAAATTATACTTGGCTACATACAAAAAACGTTCATGGAAGTCACGTAATTATAGAATCTGAAAAAATAGATGATGCAACACTTTACTATGCTGCAACACTTGCAAAAAAACATAGCAAAGCAAAAGATTCATCCAAAGTCGAAGTTGACTATACATTAGTAAAATATGTACACAAAGAATCTGGAGCAAAACCAGGAATGGTTGTATATACAGATTATCAAACAATAATAGTTGAATGATGGAACGGGGACGCCTTGACGGAACGGGGACGCCTTGACCGAACGGGGACGCCCTCAGTTGGACACTTTATCAAAGATGTCCAACTGAGGGCGTCCCCGTTCGGTCAAGGCATCCCCGTTCCGTCAAGGCGTCCCCGTTCCATCACTTCTTTGCAGCTTCAATTAACCCCAAAAACAATGGTGCTGGTTCATCTGGTCTTGATTTAAATTCAGGATGAAATTGTGATGCAATAAAATATGGATGATCTTTCAATTCAACAATTTCAACAAGTGAACCATCTGGAGACGTTCCACTGCAAATAAGTCCTCTGTTTTCTATTTGTTCTCTATATTGATTGTTATATTCATATCTGTGTCTATGTCTTTCGAATATAGTTTCTTTATTGTATAACTTTTTAGCCAAAGAATTTTTAAGAATTTTACATTCATATGCACCCAATCTCATTGTGCCACCTTTTTTATAAATATGTTTTTGCTCTTCCATAATGTGAATAACAGGATTAGAAGTTGTTGCGCTAAATTCAATTGAATTAGCATCATTAAGTCCTAAAACATTTCTTGCAAACTCAACTACTGCCATTTGCATTCCCAAACAAATTCCCAAAAACGGAATTTTGTTTTCTCTAGCATATCTTATTGCTTCAATCTTTCCTTCTATTCCTCTTCCACCAAATCCTCCAGGCACAATTAAAGCGTCAACATCTTCTAAGGCTTCTTTTATATTCTTCTCATTTACAGTTTCTGAATCAATTAATTTTATTCTTGTATATACACCATTTGCATATCCAGCATGTTTCACACTTTCAATAACAGAAATATACGAATCTTCTAATTGAATATATTTTCCAACTAACCCAACTGTAATTTCAGAATCTTTAGGTTCCTTAATATTAGTAACCATATTTTCCCATGCTTCATTATTAGGTTTATCGTTTTCTAATTTCAAGTGATGGCAAACCTCCATAGCCAAACCTTCTTTTTCTAACGCAAGAGGTATTTCATACAAATTTCCAACTGTCATGTTTTGAATAACACTTTCTTTTCTTACATTACAAAACATTGCTAGTTTTTCCTTCATAGAATCTGTTATCTCACTTTCAGTTCTACAAACAATTATATCTGGTTTTATACCTAAACTTTGTAACTCTTTTACAGAGTGTTGCGTTGGTTTTGTCTTTACTTCATTCGAACCATAAATATATGGTAATAAAGTAACATGAATATATATAACATCTTCAGTAGAATTTTCTAATCCTATTTGTCTTATTGCTTCAAGTATCGACAAACCTTCTATATCTCCTACAGTACCACCTATCTCCGTAATTAAAATATCTTTATCTAATTCTTTGAAGCTATATATTTTTTCTTTTATTTCATTTGTTATATGCGGAATAACTTGAACTGTTTTTCCCAAATAATCTCCACGTCTTTCTTTCTCTATAACACTATTATAAACTTTTCCCATAGTAACACTTGAATTAACAGTTAAATTTTCATTAATAAATCTTTCATAATGTCCTAAATCTAAATCCGTTTCTGCACCGTCTTCAGTTACAAAAACCTCACCATGTTCAAATGGACTCATCGTTCCTGGATCAACATTTATATACGGATCAAATTTTTGAATGGCAACTTTATACCCTCTGTTTTTTAATAATCTTCCTAATGATGCAGCTGTAATTCCTTTTCCTAATCCTGATACAACTCCTCCTGTTACAAATATGTACTTCATAAAACAAAACCCTCCTATAAAAAATAAAAATAGACTTAAAAATCCAACCCGTTTTTGGGGTGTTTTTTTTAAGCCTATCATATGTGAATATAATACCAAAACTCACAAAATTTAGCAAGCTTCTTTTTCTTCTTTTATAACTCCTCCTTTTTCAGGAATTAACACAAATCTAACAAATTCATTTATAAAATTATTAGGTTTTGCAAGTTCTAAATTAATTATATTTTCATTTTGAATTACAATCTCTTTTTTCATCTCATAAGGTAATTCTCTAATCTTAACTTCATCTTCACTTTCAAATTTAGCTTCATACTCTTTTGTCATTCTAATTATCGCATCTTCTTCTGACTCATAAGGTGTTTCATTTAAATATTCTTCATAGTAATCCCACATAGCAAGCTCTTCATTATCTAAAGCCCATAACGCTGAACCTAACAAATCATATTTATTAATTAATGCAAGTTTTGCTTTTATACTTCTTTCATTTTCATACCAAATATTATAAGTACCCGCATCTAAATATCTACCATTAACGTAAGGTCCTTGTTCACCTTCTTTTACAGTTATTCTAATTTTAGGAGTTTCTTCTGTTTCATTATATACAGGTACAACTTTAAACTTTTTAATAATTCTTGGAGCTTGAGCATTGATAATAGCTTCTCCTCCAACAGGTGCGCCTTCTTCCCAAAATCTACCGTACATCGGAATACCTACGATAATTTTGTCTTTAGAAACTACTTCTAATATTGCTAAAATAGATTTTTCAACAAAATCAATACTAGCGACAGGACCAGCAGAACCACCGTAACAGTGTTCGTCATATGTCATAACAACCATATAGTCAACATGTTCTGCTAACGCTTTATAATCATAAGCTGCAAGCCATGTATTAGTTGTATTTTCAGGATTTGGAGCAACAGCTATAGAAACTACTTTTTCTTCTGGCATAGCTTCTCTTAATTTTCTCATAAATTCTGTTAAAGAATCTTTATCACTTGGTTTTAAATTTTCAAGATCAACATTAACACCATCAAAATCATATTTTTCAATAGCTTCTAATATTTCAGGAATAAGCACATCAGCATTTTTAAGCGCTGCTTGTGCTCTTTTTTGTCCCCAATGGTTACTTAAGAAAGGCGTTACCTTCACACCTTGATTATGCATATTTTCAACGAAAAATTCATCCATTATAGGATTAATTTCTAAATGTCCATCAATAGTCAAATCAAAACATGTAGGAGAAACAACATTTATTCCTCCGTTTGTTGCTTCTACGATCTCAGTATGAGATTTAGAAGTACTATAAATATAGCCTAAGCTAACACGCTCAGCTGCATGAACATATGAAGTTGTACAAGTTAAAATAATCATACCAGCAACGACTAATTTTCTCATCTGAAATCACTCCTTTCAAAAATAATTTGTATACATAAATTATACATTTTTACTTTGTATAAATTAATTTTAGCATACGAGTCAACACCAAACAACCCGTCAAACCGCCATTTGCTTTAAATGTGCTATTTCCGTAAAAAAGAAAATTTTTGATTTTTTCAACCCTCTTCTCATTCTTATGTTAAGTTGTTTTGTATTCAAAATCTGTAAACTTTGTATTTCCCTAAGCTTTTAACCATATTTTTCCTTCAATTTTAGCTATAAAAATTATGTAAATTTTATTCGTTAAAAAAATAGTTTTTTCTCCTCTTTTTGACTGTTTTTGACATTGACTTTTATGTATTCAGGCATATATAATAAGGGAGTTCAAAAGGCACATAAATATTTCGAACATAAAGGAGGTATTCCGTTTATGAGGCTCTTGTCAAACGTTCAGAACGTCAAAATCAACACGAAGATTTCCTACCTCGAGAAGCACTACATTCATATCTCTTTGCCCAAAGAAATTGAGAAGAAAATGTCGCAGCTCGTTGGTATGGAAAATGAACGCGAGGAATTCACCGACGCTTTGAGATACATCAGAAATCTCAAGCACTATAGTGAAGATCCCGTTCACGCACCGCACTCGCGTTTCCTGCTTGCAGGCGCTCCAGGTTCTGGCAAAACGCTCCTTGTTTCTTCTTTAGCTAAAGAAGCTCGCATTCCGCTTATCACTGTAGATATGTCTTCTTTCGTTTCTTTCCCGCGCCGCGCGAAAAAACTGGTCGACACTATCTTCGATGTTGCGAAGAGCTTCACGAAAGGATGCGTCATTCACATTCAGAACTACAGCGCTATCAACGCTCTCAAACCCGAATCGCTTATGTTGTTCCACAATCAGTTGACACAAAAGATTGCAAACGCATCTAACGCAATTGTCGTTTTGTCCACAATCGAGCAGCAGATTGCTCTGCCCAACGCATATTTTTCTCCGAACGTATTCTCTAAGAATAAAGTTATCCAGATTATGCCGCCTACGCTCAAAACGCGTACCGCACTCTTCGAAGAATACTTCGGAAAATACAAACCTGAGCTGAGCCCTGATGTCTCGGCAGAAAGATTGGCAAGAAACACCCTTGGTATGTATCCCAAGGACATCGAATTCATCGTTCGCGAAACGATTCTCTACGCAGCTCGTAAGGATCAGGAAGTTGTCACTTCTAAAGACTTTAACGAAGTCATGCTCGCTTTGGAAGCTGGTCAGACCTATAACCAGATGACCGAAAAAGAGCGTCTTTCCACTGCTTATCATGAAGCTGGCCACGTTATCGCAGCATATTACTCTAACCCCGATTATATTCTGGGTCGAGTTGAGATTACTCCTCGTGCTGCATCTCTTGGTCTTACTCAGGAAGAAGCCGGTGAAGAAAAGTTCTCCATGTTCAAAAGCGACTGTAGAAAACAAATCATCTATTCTCTTGGTGGTAAAGCAGCCGAAGATCTTATTTACGGTGAAAATACTACTGGCGTAGTTGTAGATCTCCAATCCGCATCTTTGATGGCACTTGCCATGTTCCAAAACTTCGGTATGGATAAGGATATCGGTCCTATCTCTATTGACGAAGATTACGGATTCTATTCCAACAATCTTTTTACTAAAACAGAATTGGTTGCACAGGAGTATCTTAAGAAGGTTGAAGAAGAGACCTTCGAAATCGTCAAGACACACCGCAAAGCTCTCGAAGCTCTCGCAAAAGCTCTTATGGAGCACGAAGTCCTTATGGGCGATGAAATCAAACAGATTCTTATCTCTGCTGAAGGATAAGATAAACACATTTGAAAACCACGGCACGCCCCTTGCGTGCCGTGGTTTTATTTTGTCCAAATGTCCAAACGGGGACGTCCTCAATTGGACACCTTGCCTAAAGTAATAAATAATTTAAGCATTATTTGGTGTCCAATTGAGGACGTCCCCGTTTGGACCTATTCTTCATCCCAAGTCTTTGCTGTTAACAAAGACTCAGCAATTACATCAGAAATAAGTTCTTTATTAAATTTTGTTTCAGAAGAGAAAGCAAATATCAAATCATCCGCAACATCTAATTCTTTAGCAATATCATCTACGTAAGATTGAACTTTTGTTTTAGCAATCTTATCAGCTTTAGATGTAACTACGATATATCTGTTACCCGTATTTTTAATAAATTCCATCATCATCTTATCGTTTTCAGAAGGTTTGTGTCTGATATCTATTAATAAAATTATTAAGTTTATATTTTTTGAATTCTTCAAAAATGATTCTATTGCAGGTCCAAGTTTTTGTTGCTCCGCTTTAGACATTTTTGAATAACCGTATCCAGGCAAATCTACAAAATAGAATATATCATCCATGTTATAGAAATTTATTTGTCTTGTTTTTCCAGGTTCACTACTTGTTCTAGCCAAAGACTTTCTATTAATCAAACAATTAACAAATGAAGATTTTCCTACATTTGATTTTCCTGCCAACACTATTTGTGGCATTCTATTTTTAGGATATTGTGATTTATTCATTACAGATATTTCAAACTTTGGATTTTTTATTTGTAACATTTCTTACACCTCTTCTAAATTTTATACTATACGCCTTTCATTGATAAAGAAACTTTTTTCTTTTCTAAATCAACTTTTATTACTCTAACTTTTACGATATCACCAACAGCAACTACATCCATTGGATTCTTTACGAATTTCTCACTAAGTTCAGATATATGAACAAGTCCATCACTCTTAACTCCGATATCTACAAACGCACCAAAATCAATAACATTACGAACTGTACCAGTTAATATCATTCCTTCTTGTAAATCTTCCATCTTCAAAACATCGCTTCTTAAAATTGGTTTCGGCATATCTTCTCTTGGATCTCTACCCGGTTTTTGTAATTCTTTAATAATATCTTTTACAGTAGGTACACCAATTTCTAATTCCTTAGCAATCTTTTCAACATCTAGTGTTGCAAGTTTTGCTTTAACTTCGCCTAATTTTTCTTTAATATCTTTTACTTCATATCCTGCAATATTTAAAATCTTTTCTGCAGCTTCATAACTTTCTGGATGAACAGAAGTGTTATCTAACGGGTTCTTTCCATCTAATATTCTCAAGAAACCAGCACATTGTGTAAATGCAACAGGTCCTAACTTAGAAACCTTTAAAAGTTCTTTTCTATCTTTAATCTTTCCATGTTCATCTCTATATTTAACAATATTGTTAGCCAAAGTTTTGTTAATGCCAGAAACATATTTTAATAGTGATGGTGTAGCCGTGTTTAAATCAACACCAATACTATTAACTGCATCTTCAACAACACCAGTTAAACTTTCATCAAGTCTAGTTTGGTTAACATCGTGTTGATATTGACCAACACCAATACTCTTTGGATCAATCTTAACAAGTTCTGCAAGAGGATCTTGTAATCTTCTTGCTATAGAAATTGCACCTCTTAAAGATACATTAATATCAGGATATTCTTCAGTAGCAAGTTTTGATGCTGAATAAACAGAAGCACCAGCCTCACTTACCATTGCGTAATAAATATCATGTTTTACTAATTTAATCATATCAGAAACAAACATTTCAGATTCTCTTGATGCAGTTCCATTACCAATCGCAATCATATTGATAGTATACTTATTAATTAATTCTAATAATTTTTTCTTTGCACCATCAACATCATTTTGTGGCTCTGTTGGATAAACAGTTGTTGTATCTAAAAGTTTTCCTGTTTCATCAATAACAGCAATTTTACAACCAGTTCTATAAGCTGGGTCAAACCCCATAACTGTTAAACCTTTTAGAGGTGGTTGTAATAATAACTTTTTCGCATTTTGTCCAAACACTTTTATAGCTTGTTCTTCAGCTACTCCAGTCAAATCATTTCTAACTTCATTTTCAACAGATGGCTTAATAAGTCTTTTATAAGAATCGGCAATTACATCTGTTAAAATTTCCACATATGGACTATCTTCGATAATTACTTCACCATTCAAGTAAGCTAAAATTTCATCATCTGTTTCTTCAATTTTAACTTTTAAGAATTCTTCTTTTTCTCCTCTATTCATAGCTAGTATTCTATGACTAGGAATTTTATTTACAGCTTCGCTGTAATCATAATACATTTCATAAACAGATTTTTCATCTTTTGCAGCTTTAGACGAAATCATACCTTTTCTATAAATGATATTTCTAATTTCTTTTCTATAATCTGCAACATCTGAGATCATTTCAGCAACTATATCTTTAGCACCTTGTATTGCTTCTTCTGCAGTAGCAACACCTTTTTCTTCATCGATATATTTACTAGCTTCCTCTTCAACATTAACTTTTTCAGTTTGTTCCCAAAAGATAATTGCAAGAGGTTCTAATCCCTTTTCTTTTGCTATAGTTGCTCTTGTTCTCTTCTTTTGTTTGTATGGTCTATACAAATCTTCAACTTCTGTCATTGTTTCAGAAGCAATAATTTTAGTTTGAAGTTCTTCGTCTAATTTTCCTTGTTCATCAATCAAACGGATTACTTCTTCTTTTCTTTTATCTAAGTTTCTTAAATAAGTAAGTCTTTCAAACAAATCACGTAATTGTTCGTCAGACATTTCTCCTGTTGCTTCTTTTCTATATCTTGCTATGAAAGGAATTGTGTTGCCTTCATCAATTAATTTGATTGCATTTTCAACTTGAAATGGTTTTAACTTAAATTCTTTTACCAATCTCTCTTCAATAGTAATCATCATTTTCTCCTTATCCAAATTCAATCTTTGTATCTTCTGCTAAATTTTATAAAATCTTTCCATCTACACATTCTAATATTATTGTAACAGGTCCCATATTAGTAAATGTAATTTCCATAGATGCTCCAAATGAGCCTGTAGCAACTGGCACGCCAAGTTCTTTACAGCATTCTATGAAATATTCATATAGCTCATTTGCTCTTTCTGGTTTAGCTGCATTTATAAAGCTTGGTCTATTTCCATGATGCGAATCTGCATATAATGTAAATTGTGAAACTATATGCAATGAACCTTTTATATCCATAACAGATAAATTCATTTTTTCATTTTCGTCTTCGAAAACTCTAAGCTTAGAAATTTTTTCAGCTAAAACTTTCGCTTCTTTTTCAGTATCTTCATGAGTAACACCAAGTAATACTAAAAAGCCTTTATCAATACTAGAATATTCTTTACCTTCTATTACTAATTTTGAATTTTCAACTCTTTGAACTACTGCCTTCATTATTATCTCCTTTTCGCAAATATTATTTTCGCCATAAATAAGTATACACCATTAAAAGATATTTTTTAATCCTAAAATATTATCTAGTTCATATGTTTTAGGTTTTGTATTAGCTATCTTTTCATCTTCTAAAGACCATGTATCAGCACTTGGAATATATACTGTATTAAACCCTGCAAGCTTTGCTTCATTGATATCTCCTTTTGGACTATTACCAATCATAAAGCAATCCTTAGAACTTAATTTACAAGAAGTTAAAATATCTTCATAATCAGATTTTTCTTTGTGTTTAACTATATAATAATCATCAAAATATTTTTTTATAGGTAACTTATTAACTCTATCTTTTTGAACTTTTTGAGATCCTTTTGTTAAAATATGCAAGTTATAACCTTTGTTATATAAATATTTAATTGTCTCTTCTGCGCCTTCAATAAGTTCTATTGGGTGATTGTATAAAATTTTTGTTTCGTTCTCTATAAACTCTGCTAAGTTATCTTTAAAAAAGTTGTATCCTAAAAGTTTACTTCCAGCTTGCATCAATGAATATTTAAAATTATCTGGTCCATATCCATGTTCTGCTATATTTTCCATTTGTATTTCATCAAATAACTCTTTAATTTCTTTTAAGGAGTAATCCAAATCGTACTCTAAGAATTTATACGCAACCGTATCCATGATGTCATAAAAATAACCCGAACACTTTATAAGCGTATCATCTAAATCAAAAAATAAATGTTTTTTTGCCATATAAATCCCTCCTTTTTGAGTGTAAAAAATCGGCACGCAAGAATTTATCTTGAGTGCCTTGGTATGAATACTTTATCACAGGGGTAAAAGTATGTTTATTTTTTATACTTGTGTTCAAATACCTTTTTAATTACTCCTCTTCTTGTTTCAATTTCATCAATAACTACGAGTAATGGTACATTAATAGCTAGAGTTATAAAATCGATAAGTGCATTAAATTTCAATGCTTGTTTTTCAATTAATTCTCCCAAGCCTATATGTATAATAAGCATTACTAAAGAAACAATTGTAGATGTCATAACAAACCACGCATTTTTCTTCACAAAGCCCATTACACCCATCACTATAAAAAACACCATCATAACACATAATACAATTACATTTGTATAATCTACTATTACCACGTTTTTTTACTCCTATTCTTCTTCTTCCCAGTTATGCCATACATCTTGAACATCATCTAAATCTTCAAGTTGTTCTACTATTAATGACATTTTTCTAGCACCTTCGCTATCTAATTTAACATAGTTTTGTGGAATCATTTTGATTTCAGCTTCTAGGTATGTAATACTCTTACCTTCTAAATATTCTCTAACTGTTGAAAAATCTGCTGGAGCTGTAGTAATTTCATAAAATTCTTCATCAGCTTCAAAGTTTTCAGCACCTGCTTCAATAACTTCTAACATTAAATCATCTTCTGAAAGTGTTGTCGCTGTTCTTTCAATTATAATTACACCTTTTTTATCAAACATCCATGCAACAGCACCTGATGCTCCAAGGTTTCCTCCAAATTTGTCAAAAATATGTCTTACATCTGACGCTGTTCTATTTCTGTTATCAGTCATAGCTTCAACCATAACAGCAACGCCATTTGGTCCATATCCTTCATATACTATATCTTCATAATTTGCAGCACTACTATCTCCTGCAGCCTTTTTAATACTTCTTTCAATATTATCATTAGGCATGTTATTTGCCTTACATTTAGCTATTACGTCTTTAAGTTTAGAATTTGATGCAGGATCAGGTCCACCTTCTTTAACTGCAACAAGGATTTCTCTTCCTAATTTTGTAAATATTTTACCTTTTTGAGCATCTGTTTTGCTTTTTTTAGCTTGAATATTATGCCATTTGCTGTGTCCTGACATTATAAAACTCCTCCCTTTTCTAAATTCTTTGCTAATTTTATCATAGTTTAAGCCATTTTGGTAGTATTTTTTAGCATATTTTAGTGTGCGTCATACCATGTTTTTCCATAATTTGCCTCTGCTACCAAAGGAACTTTCATTTTTATAACATTTTCCATATTTCTAACTAGAATTTCTTTTACAATTTCAAGTTCTTCTTCTTTTGTTTCAATAACCAATTCATCATGAACTTGTAAAATTAATTTTGATTCTAACTTCTTCTCTTCTAATTCTTTATCAATATTAACCATAGCTATTTTTATAATGTCTGCAGCCGTTCCTTGAATTGGAGCATTTTTTGCAACACGTTCGCCAAATTGTCTAACATTATAATTATTAGATTTTAATTCTGGGATATATCTTCTTCTTCCCCATAGTGTATCAACATATCCGTTATCTTTACCAGACTGTACTAAAGAATCCATAAATTCTTTTATATTAGGATATGTTTCAAAATATTTTTCGATATACATTTTAGCTTTTTTTCTGGAAATTTTAATATTCTCAGCTAAACCAAAATCGCTTATGCCATAAACAATTCCAAAGTTAACAGCCTTTGCTTCACTTCTCATTTGTTTTGTTACTTCTTCAATTGGAGTATTAAATACTTGCGATGCTGTTAAAGTGTGAACATCAATATCTTCGTTAAATGCTTTTATCATATTTTCATCGCCAGACATATGAGCAAGCACACGAAGTTCAACTTGAGAATAATCCGCATCTAAAAATATATAACCTTCTTTTGCAACAAATATTTTTCTAAGTTCTCTTCCAAGTTCTGTTCTAATTGGAATATTTTGAAGATTCGGGTCTGTGCAGCTTATTCTGCCAGTAGCAGTTACAGTTTGATTAAACTTTGCATGAATTCTTTGTGTATCCGAATTTATTAGTGCAAGCATTCCATCAACATACGTAGCTTTTAGTTTTGCAAGAGTTCTGTACTCTAAAACTTTTTCAACCACTGGATGTTCTTCTGATAACTTTTCCAAAACATCACTATCTGTTGAATATCCACTTTTTGTTTTCTTTATAACTGGCAGATTCAACTTTTCAAACAAAACTTCTCCTAATTGTTTTGGTGAATTGATATTAAACTCTGTTCCGGCAAGTTCCCAAATTTCTTTTGATAAATTTTCAACTTTTTGATTTAAAGAAACTGAATATTCAGAAAGCATATTTTTATCAACAAGTACACCTTCATATTCCATATTTGCAAGCACTTGCATAAGCGGCATTTCAATATCCGTAAACAATTTATATTCATTTTTATTTTTTAGTTCTTCTTCATATTTTTGTTTACACAAGAAAATATACTTAGCATACTTACAATAAGTATCCTTATTATTAATTTCCGTTGTTTCTCCAAAACCAGCAAACGTTATCTGTTCATTTTCTTCTTTTTTCTCTACCAAAACACCTAATTGTTCTAAAATCAAATCATCTAGTTTATATGTTGATTTAGAAGGATCTAAAAGATATGCGGCAATAGTTAAGTCGAAAGTTAAATTATTCGCTTTAATATCTGATTTTTTTAATCTTAAATAATCTTTTTTCTCATCAAATCCAATTTTTAAAGTATCACTTTCAAAAAGTTTTCTTAACTCTTCTTCAGTAACTTCAGATGTATAAAACGCTCTATTTCCATCATATACAGCTAATTCATTTCCATCTAAGTAATACGAAACTTCTGACACATCATCTAACTTTAATTTATCAAACTCTTCTATTTCTAGTTCTTCATTTATTTTTTCTGATTTATTATACGAATCATTTCCTTTTAAATTTAATTTTTCAATGAAAGTTTTTAACTGTAATTTTATAAACAACTCATATAATTTATCATTATTAAATTCTTTTTTCTCAATATCTATATTTTCGAAATCAATAGGCACATCTCTAAAAATAGTACCTAAATCTCTAGACAAATATGCAAGTTCTTTATTTTCAATAAGCTTTTCTTTTAGTTTTCCTTTAATTCCTTCTAACTCTTCACCTTTATCTAAAGCATCATAAATAACATCAATATTGTTATATTTAGTAATAAGTGAAAATGCAGTCTTTTCACCAACACCAGGTACACCAGGAATATTATCAGAAGTATCTCCCATTAATCCTTTTATTTGTATAAATTCAATCGGATTAATTCCAAACTTTTCTTTTACAACTTCTGGTGAATAATCTGTACTCTCTGTTTTACCCATTCTAGTCGTTGGGATTCTAACAGTAACTTTTTCAGAAACAAGTTGCAATGCATCTCTATCTCCTGTTAGTAATAAAACATCTATTTCATTATTTTCACCATACTTAGCAAGTGTACCTAAAACATCATCAGCTTCATAGCCTTCCATTTCTAAAACAGAAATATTCATAGCTCTCAAAACATCTTTTATTACAGGCATTTGCATTCTAAGTTCGTCAGGCATTCCTTTACGAGTTGCCTTATAACCATCATATCTTTTATGTCTAAATGTTGGAGCTTTTAAATCAAACGCAACACAAATATAATCTGGATTTTCTTCATTTAATAACTTAAACAAAATAGACAAAAAACCATAAATTGCATTTGTATACATACCATCTGAAGTCATAAGCATTTTCGCATTCATGATTCCATAAAAAGCTCTATTCATTATACTATTACCATCTATTGCAACTAATTTCTTCACTATATTTACACCATCCTAAAACTAAATTTCTCCACCCACATCATCAATATCGAATCCGTATTCAGGACCATTTTTTATACGAGTTTTCATTTTAATAAAATCTGTTATATCAATATCTTCAACATCATCATATTTTATAATTTTCTTAGCTTCATCTCTTAATAATTTCATACAAGTCTTTTTATCATATTTAAATTGTTCCGCTGGCAAAGCAAGCACTTTAAGGCCTCTTAAACTTGCTGGCTTATTCGTAGTACTAACAGCTCTTAATAAATATGGCCATTCCGAAACAACTGCAATTGTATCAACATCTCCATATTTTTCTGAAACAACATCAACACAATTTACTGCATTTTCAGCAGTATTATTTGCTTTTCTATCACATTCTATTTGCACATCGTTAGTTGTTCCCATTTCATGTTGCCAAAACATTTGCATAATATCTGCTTCTGCAAAACGATTAATTATGTATTGATTTATCGTATAATTATTTATTAATCCTTTTTCTAACCATTCTTTTTTTGTTTTATTTGAAAACCATTTTACAAACGATTCTTCATTTTGTTCGTCACTTCTCGCATTATATAAAGCCATAAGTTTTTCACTTAAAGTTTTGTCTTCATACATATCTTCCAAAACTTTTCCAACATATTCACCAATCATTTGATCAGTTATTTGACTTTCTAAAAAAGAAAAATCTTCATTAAACTCTTCGCTTCTATAAATTATTCTATCTATATATGTAGATTCTCCCCATTTTTTTACATGAGTGCCATCTGCTTTTATTCCAACACCATCCCAGCTATATCCACCAGTAAATAAAACTACAGCTGGTTTCTTTTTTCTTGCAAAATCAATTGTTGTTTGAACTCTATCTCTTAACTTCTTTGAAGTCGCACCAAATACTGCAATACATGTTTTATCAAGTTGTTCTGGAGTATATGAATCAAGCATTTTTCTCTTTTCAACTAGTGGACCAAACATTATATTGTACATTTGTAAATCACTTAATTTATCAATTTGTTCATCAGATAAACTTTTTAAAGTTATCCTATCGCTCATATATCTAATCATTCCTTTAAACTAATATAAAATTAGTTTTTACTACCATTTTATATTTTCAAAATTTCTTTTAAATTATCTAATATTTCATTTATATTTTCATAAGGTATCAAAGTAATTCTTTTGTTACCTCTTATCATTGTACTAACTTTTGGAGTAATTGTTTTATCATAAATTCCAATTACATTCTTTCCTATAGCATCAGCAAAACCAAGTTCATATCCAGCTCCTAACGAAGGAATAGTGACTTCTGCAAATATTAAATCTGCTGATTTTAATTTAACTTCTAAATCTGTAAAAATATCTTCATCTTTTTGCATCGCTTCTTTTTCAAGCACTTCATCATCTGCTATATTTTTATTTATTACTTCCGCATATCTTTCTAACTCTTTTATTATTTGTTTATATGTTTCTAACTTTTCTCTTCCGCCGTATATTGATCCTGACATATACACTTTCATATTATTTATAACCTCTTCCTTAGTCTTTTATATTTATTTTTTTCATTATATCTTTTGATATTTGTTTATTTACATTTAAAGCAACCGCAAATGCCGGATACCTATCCCATATTTTTTTCTCATTATTTTCTTTCTCATCAAAAGATGTTTCTTTCTCTAAAAAATGTTTTAATTTTGTTATTTTTTCTTTTTCAGCTTCACCAATTTTAGTAAGTCTTGTTTTTCTTAAGAAAATCATAAATATCGCACACAAAAGCACCAACAAAAAAATAGTAACTTCAAAACATTTCATTATTCCAATCACTACTATAAGTGATATTAAAATTCCAACAAAATCAACAAAAGTCAAAAATTTCTTTGTGTTTTGATTATATTTTGTTAGAAAATATTTTTTTATTTTATCCATTATATTTTCTTTTTTAAAGAAATTAAATTGATTCAAATCTTCTTTTAAAACTTCTTCAAAATCAACCATTACACCTTCTTTTAGTCTCGAAACATTTTTCCAGCATAAATCCAATACATATAATTCACTTTTTAAAAATTTATTTTCTGAGTATGCTTGATTCACTTTGCTCACATTTAAATTTAACCCTTCTGCATTTTCAACAATATATCCTTTTGCAATAAGATCTAGTACACACGCAATAAATTCTTGTTCATAATCTGCTTTAAAGTCATATAACATTCCTGCAATTGCAGCATTATATTCTGGCACATCTCTTGTATATATAAAAGTTTCACTATCTTCAAATTTTTTACTAACTTTTCTATTAATCCAAGTTATAAAATTATAAACATATGCCGGTAAAAATAAAGCATTCGCTATCACAATCATAGTTGCCCACATACGAGCCCACTCTTTAATTTGGGACTCGAAACTATATCCTATGGGTTTTATCGTTGGAATAAAAACATCCATTATACCTGCAAATATAAATAAAATAGTTACACATATAGCAATCATATTAAATATTCTAGATGATTTCATAAAACCTCCTTACACAATGATAGCAATATTTTTCAATTTTTCTTTTATATCATCAGCCATTTTGTTATTCACATCAAGCGCAACTGCAAATGCTGGATATCTATCCCACAAAGCTTTTTCGTTATTTTCTTTTTCATCTAAATTAGTTTCGTTTTGCAAGAAATTTCTTAATTTTGAAATTCGTTCTTTTTCAATTTCACCTTTTTGAGTTAATCGATTTTCTCTTATCCAAATCATAAAGAATGCAAAAGCTACACATAGCACAAATAGTGTATATCCTTCAAAAACCACTAATATAAGTCCTAATATTAAGAAAATTATCATTGGCAACCAAAAACTTATCATTGGAGATTTAGTAGCATAAGAAATCCAATCAAACAGCTTATCACTTTTCGTATATTCTTTATAAAAACCTAACTTACGCAAATCTTTTTTTAGCGCTTTATAAAATTCAGAATTCACATATTTATGAGAAAGTTTATATCCATCATTCGATTTATATTGCATAACTTTTAATATAAAAATTTCGCAATTAGATAAATCTTCTTTTGATTTTTCTTCATTTATTTTTATTTCATCATGTTCTTCGATAAGATATCCTCGAGCAATCAAATCCATTACACCTGCAATATAATCTTCTTCAAAAGTAGATTTCAAATCAAATAATGCTCCTGCTATTGCCGCATTATATTTAGGCAATTCTCTTTCATATATGTATGCATCACTATCTTTATATGATTTTGTTATTGTACCACTAATTAATGAAAATAATTTTTGAAAATGTCTATTTATAATTAACCAGTTAACACAAAAAAACCACAACATTGTCGCGTTCACTAACGTTTCCTTTATCGCTTCAGATTCTGAACCAAGTTTCACAGCTCTTTCATCAATCGTACCATTGATATTCGCTATTCCAAAAGTAATTGCTACTAATACGACAACAACTATAAACATCCATTTAATTAATTTAGAATATTCCATTGTTTGAATATCATCTAATATCTTCCAACTTTTCATTTCACTTCACCTTATCTTTTGAACAATTTATTTTCCTTCTTGCTTTTTAAACAACTCTTTTCCAACTTTACAAATAGGACATTTGTAATCATCCGGAACCTCTTCACCATAATAAATATATCCACAAACTGTACAAATCCAAGCTGTTTCACCATTTTCAGTTTTGACTTTCAATAAATCTTCTTTGTGTTCTTGATAATAAGCATAAGTCATCGCTTCTTCATCTTTAAACAAATCTGCTTCTATAATTTTTCCGATAAAAAGAGTGTGTGTATCATTGTCTATTGAATCAACTTTTTCACAAAGCATATATCCTAAAGAGCTATCAATAACTTTCACACCATCAACATCTGTAGTATCAACTTTTTCAAATTTATTAATATCTCTCATCGAATTAAATCCAAATGTTTTTATAATTTCAGGATCAGCATCTTTTCCCAAAATTGATATTGCAAATTTTGAATTTTGTTTTAACAACTCATTTGTATTATTCTTTTTCATTACAGAAACTGTAATAAGAGGATTATCTCCAAAACTTATTTGTGAAACTGCATCAACTAAACAGCCTCCGTTTTCTGTTGTTAAGACATACATACCTTGAGAAATTTTATCTAATAGCTTTATATTTTTCATAACATTTCACCCCACATCAAATTTTATCGTTTCTTATCCGAGATTACGCTCTTTATAATATCTAAGTTATATTTTTCTATTTCATTTAATTCTTCAAGTGTCACAGATTTATTAGCTATAGGTGTATACCAAGAGCACAATTCAAAATACTCCTTTAGTTCTTTATTTTTAAAGTCATGACCATGTCTTGCGAAAATTTCATTATAGGCACGATTTAATTCTTCTAAACTTAACTGCTCTATTTCTGCCTTTTCAATTTTTGTCACATCGCTATCTTGAATTATATACATTTCAAAATCGTACACATTTAAAATTGATTTATCAAATTCACTATAATATATTGTATATTCTCTATTGTCTGATAACTGTGCTTTAATTCCGCCAAAATAAAGTGTATACTTAGCTCCGTTTAAAAGATTATTTATTTCTTCTTCACCAACATACGAATATCTTGTTATTTTGTTTTTTAATTTTGATTGAATTAAATTCATATAATCGACTCCATCTTTAAAAACTTCGTCTAAAGATGTTACTTCTATTAAACTTCTAGCATCATATACTTTTTCTTCTGATTTACTTTCAAAATTGTTAAATACAACATTTCCATAATAATATTCATTCGAAATACGATCATACATATAACCTGCATGCTCTAATGCACTTCTATAAAACCCAAGATTATAATATCTATAACTTGCTAACAATTCATCAATCATATCTTTTTTATATTTTATATCTGCTGATGTAACATACTCTTCTGTTCTTACAAAAATTTGATTATCAATATCTCCAGCATCTATAACATAATATGGATTTATACTGACAACAAAAAATTCATTTGGTTTTTCTTTTGCCATCTGCCTATATTCTTCAACCTTCTCATTTGCAGATTCTACTAATTGTTTTTTTATTTTATTTAAAGAATTTAAAAATGGATACCCAGCCTCTTCACTATTTGAATAGCTACTCATGCTTATTTCATAATATAAATTATCTTCCGCAAAGCCATATTCTAGATGATGATTCAACCAATTTGCCGGTTCAGAACATGTCCATAAATTTTTTAATCCTATATCAGAGTTTTCATATATACTTTCTTTAGTTAAATATTTATCGTATATAACTACTTTATCAGCTATATCTTTAATATATAAAAAATACGAATAATATCTTTCACCATCTACAATATATATTCTAGTTGGAGAAAAATGAAATTCTTTTTCATCATCTTGCATAAACGTTTCAATTTTCTTCGATATTTCATATTCATCTAAATTAGGAATATATTCTATTTTTATTTCTTCACCAGTATAAGGATCCCACGTATCTCTAAGCCATTTCCCAGATTCTTCATCATAATACACAGAACCGTCAATTTCGCCGCCTAACGATTCTTTTGATGCTTGCCTATAAAACATTCTTCTTACTATACTGTATAAATCAGTATTTTTTACAAATAAATCTTCAAACTTCAATTTTTCCCCATTTATCAACTCATAATTTAGAAAAAAATACTCATAATCACGAAACTCAGCACCTATATTCTTATAACCAATATGTAATTGATACGAAATTACATTTGAAAAGTTACTAGAAACATAAGTGGTTACATTTATGTCTGATATATTAATATTATCTTTTTGTGATATTTCTTTTACCTTTTCAATAAGTTGTTTTTTTATATCATTATTTATTTTTTCTTCTATACTTTTATCTTTTAAACCTTTAATAACAGGAATATCAATTGTCACTGTATAATTAGACAACGTAATTTGTTCTTCAATCTCTTCCACTAAAAGATCATTCTCATCATATACACCATATAAATCTAAAGTTTTTTCTTCTATTACTTTTGAAGTTTCATCTTTTTCATTTTGTTCTTTATTTTCTTCTCCAAATAAAACATTCGATATTTCGTTTTTTTCTGTATCAATTTTATCATTTTCAACCTTAATTAAAACCCCTGTAACACCAATTGAAAGTATTGCAAATATCAAAATTCCTACAAATAGTTTTTTCATAAAAAAACCTCCTTAGTGTATAGGTACATATCCTGCATCTTCAATTATTTTACTTCCTCTATCACCTAAAACTTCACTAACCCATTTTCTCGCACTGCTATCTTCAGTCTCATTTTTTCTAATTACAACATATCCATTTGTATAAATTGGATATGTCCCATTTTTTATTGTTTCAAGACTTGGTTTTACACCATCTATTCCAATCATTTTTATTGTATCTCTTTTATACATAGTATTTACATAGTAAAAATATGAATATCCAATAGCAGCTTTTGAATTGTCATACTCTGCAACCGCGTCAATTAATCCTCCCATTTCCATTTCAACTTGCATTTTAGGAGCAGTCATTAAATCTTGATTTTTCATAACAAGCGAAATCATTGCTGTTTGACTTCCTGAACCATTTGGTCTTTGATAAGGTACTATTTCAATATCTTCTCCTCCAACTTCTTTCCAGTTAGTTATATCTCCTTTATATATTTTTACAACTTCCTCTAAAGATAAATTTTCAACAGGATTTTCTGAATTAACTATAAATACAAACGCACTACTTGTTGTAGGAATAACTTCTAACTCAATACCTTTTGATTTAGCATAAGCTAAATCATCTTCAGATGGTTCTGCTGCAAATATTACATCTACATTTCCATCAATCAAATTCTTATACACATCACTTGTACGAGTTTTTGTATATTCAAACCCTAAATTTTCTTTTTCAATTCCAAGAAAATTAGATGCTATACTATCTACTAACGGATGTATCGCTAAAGAAGCATCTACTTTTGGATAATTTTCTAAAGTAAATATTGGTTCAGTTTCAATAACTTCTTCACCGCTATTAGTATCAGCATCCCCACTTATATTATCATGCACACCACCTTGAGGCATTGTTGCTGTTTCATACCACCAAATACAGCCACCAACAATTGCTATAATACAAACTATCGCTATTACAACAGACAAAACTTTTTTCATTTTAACTCCTCCTCAAAGTTATTGATTTTTTCTTTCTGCTTTTTTCTTCGCGCGTTCTTCACGAAACCTTGCAGATTCTTCTTCAGAATAAACGCAGCCACAATATTTTTGCATATATATTCCTGCATCTCTTGCCATTTGTTGTCCTATTCTATAGCCTTCTCTAAAATCTTGATAAATAAATTTAATATCATATTGTTTTGCAAGTTCTTCTGCAATTTCAATTATCATTTCATGGTTTTGATATGGACTTACTAAAAGAGTAGTTGTAAATGCATCATACCCTTTTTCTTTTGCATACTTAACCGTCTTGGCAAGTCTTGATACATAACAAAATCTGCAACGACCATCAATATCATTAATAACACTTTTGGTAAATTCTCTTACACCATAATCATCTTCAATTATTAATGGCACATTAACCATTTCAGTATATGTAATTAATGCATTAAGTCTTGCTCTGTATTCTTCGTAAGGATGAATATTTATATTGTACCAATACGATGTAATGTCTTCATATCCATCTTTTCTTAATTTATCTATTACGTATGTTGAACACGGTGCACAACACGTATGTAATAAAACCTTCATCTTTTCACATCCTAACTTTCAAACTCTATTCCTAAATGTTCATATGCAGCTTTAGTTGCTGTTCTACCACGAGGCGTTCTATTTACAAAACCTATTTGCATTAAATATGGTTCGTAAACATCTTCGATAGTATTTGCATCTTCACCAATTGTTGCAGCTAATGTTTCTACACCAACTGGACCACCAGCAAATTTATTAATAATTGCATCTAACATTTTTATATCTGTATTATCCAAACCTAGCCCATCTATATCTAAACATTTTAAAGCCTTGTCCGCAATCTCATCTGTAATTGTTCCATCAGCAACAACTTCAGCATAATCTCTAACTCTCTTTAAAAGTCTATTTGCAATTCTTGGTGTACCCCTTGAACGAGACGCAATTTCCGCCGCACCTTTTTCTGTAATATCGATTTTTAAAATAGCAGCTGAACGCTTTACAATGCTCTTTAATTGATCATTATCATAAAGTTCAAGTCTATTTATAATTCCAAATCTATCACGAAGCGGTGATGCAATATTACCAGCTTTAGTTGTAGCTCCAACCAAAGTAAACTTAGGTAAATCAAGTCTTATAGATCTTGCGCTAGGTCCTTTACCAATGATTATATCTAGCGCAAAATCTTCCATCGCTGGATATAATATTTCTTCAACACTTTTATTTAATCTGTGAATTTCATCAATAAACAAAACATCGTTTGGTGAAAGGTTAGTTAATAACGCAGCCAAATCACCAGGCTTTTCAATAGCAGGTCCCGATGTAATTCTAATATTTGTATTCATTTCATTTGCAATAATATTTGCAAGTGTTGTCTTTCCAAGCCCCGGAGGACCGTACAACAAAGTATGGTCTAAAGGTTCCTCTCTCTTTTTAGCAGCTTCGATAAACACTTTTAAATTTTCTTTTACTTTTTCTTGTCCAACATAATCTGTAATATTTTTTGGTCTCAAACTTGTTTCTATATCAACATCCATAGTACCAAGTCCAGGACAAATTATTCTCTCTTCATCTTCACCCATTTAATTCACCTCTTACTTATACAACTCTAAAGGTCTCATATGCATTATTTTTATAAGAACTTTAGGATGCACCGTTAATCCTAAATTATATTTAGTAACCGCTTCTGAATATCTCTTTCTAGTTACTTTTAATTGTTTTTCCATAAGAACTATATGTTTAAAAATCTCATCTTGTATTTCGTTCTTTTTCATTTTATTTATCTCATCATATAAGTTCTTTAATTCTAAATTCAACGTAACATCCGCATTAATTCCATCATCATATGAAATCTTACTTTTTATTCTTCTCTCATTTATTAAATTTAAAATTTTTTGTGATATTTTTTTATTTTTCATATCTGGCAATATTTTTAAGATGAGTAAATCACGAGATTCTAATAATTTTCTCAAAGTTTTATACACTCTCGTTACTTCAACATACTCTTTTAAATACACCATATAAAAATAAATAGAAAATATTAAAAACAAAAATATTAAAATTCCAAACATAACGCTCCTCGTTTTACATAATCAGTTAATTATTCTTACCTATATCATTTCTCTGTAAACCTATTCATTATGCTATTTTCAAGGCAAGAATACTTCTTTGCTATTTTATCATAAAACAATCGTATTTCCTACTTATATTTATAAAAAAACGTGTCAACTTTTATCAAATAATTTAAGTTGCACACTATATAAAAAGATGTTAGAATCAAGTCAAGTAAATACTCTATTTACCCTTTGACATATTTTGTAAACACACAACTCATAAAATAATTTTTGAAGGGAGCGGATATCACAACCTAACGCTTAAATACATCCTTGCTTATTTGGTGCTATGCACAAAAAACGTATGTAATAACTCGCAACATATTAGAATACAATTTATAAAGTGTATTTTAAGGAGGAATTTTCGTGAAGGACCTTTATATATACGATCGTGCAAAGAACATCGCCAACTACATTATCGAGACAAACGCAACCGTGCGTACTGCAGCTTCTGTTTTCGGTGTATCCAAATCTACCGTACATAAAGATATCACCGAACGTCTTGAAAGCGTCAATCTCACGTTGGCAAAAGATGTCAAAAAAATCTTAGATCAAAACAAAGCAGAAAGACATATCCGTGGTGGTGAAGCCACCAGAAAGAAATACGCAGACAGAAAGCACTAATATAACTGTGCTCTCAAAATCCAATTTCATAAAACAACAAAAAGCGGAAGGAGTTTTTCCTTCCGCTTCTTCTTTTTTATATTAATAATTTTCAGCTTTGATTTCAAAGTATGCTTGTGGGTGTGCACATACTGGGCACATACCTGGAGCTTCTTTACCAATAACGATATGTCCGCAATTTCTACATTTCCAGATTTTTTCTCCATCTTTGCTAAATACTAATCCACCTTCTACGTTGCCTAATAATTTTCTGTATCTTTCTTCATGTTCTTTTTCAATTTTAGCAACTTCTGAGAATAAGAATGCGATATGATCGAATCCTTCTTCTTTAGCTTCTTTAGCCATTCTATCATACATGTCTGTCCATTCGAAGTTTTCTCCTTCTGCAGCAGCTAATAAGTTTTCAGCTGTTGTTGGAACTTCTCCTCCATGTAATAATTTAAACCACATTTTTGCATGCTCTTTTTCATTATCAGCTGTTTCTTGGAATATAGCAGCAATTTGCTCATATCCTTCTTTTTTAGCTTTGCTTGCAAAATAAGTATATTTATTTCTTGCTTGTGACTCACCAGCAAATGCTTCCATTAAATTTTTTTCTGTTTTTGAACCTTTTAATTCCATCATTAAAAACCTCCTTTTTAGATTTCAAAATCATTTTAACATATTAACTATATTTTTCAATAAAAATTTACTTGCTTTCAGCTCTTTTGGTAAGCTCTTCCAATACCAATTCATAGCCTTTTTGCTCATTCTCATATTCTATTTTTTTAGGTTTAAAATCCCTACTCAAGTCCTTACACAAACCTATTACTAGATTTTGTAGAAGTTCTGGATTACGTGCAAGTATTGGACCTGAAATATGAGTACCATAAAAATTCTTATATTTTACCCCTTCATAATCTTTCTTTTCATTTTCACCTAATCCAAATTTAACCTTAAAAAACGGATTCATATTGTGATAAATTTTTGTACTTTTATTTACAAAACCAACTACATCATTTTTCAAATATTCACTTTCATAAATCACATCCGAAGTACTTCTGTCTTTATCTCTTTTAACTTCAAAATCAAAAATATTTAAAGCTTCTGTATCTTCTATTTTCTTTCCAAACATTTCAAACGAATTTCCTGTAGCAAGAATGTATTTTTTATCATCAATATATTTTCTAAATTCATCTTTGTGCTCTAATAAATCGTTTAAAACTCTGTCTAAGTTTCTTTCTGTTCCGGCTCCAATATAAACAAAATTATAATTATTAGGATTATATTCTTCACCTATTGTTTTTTTATCAACAGTCACAGTGTTTCCTTGATCTTCTAAATGTTTTTTTAATATGACAACATTCCCATAATCACCATATAAATTCATAATGTTATGATATAGATGTAACACTTTTATATTCATGGCTTACCTCCTATTCAAGAACTTCATTCTGTCTGAAAAACATGTAACTACATAGATTTGTCCTTTTCCATTTTCTTTTACTTCTTCCATCATTTCATCTAAATCTTCTGTAGCAAAAACTTTTTTCATGTCTATATCAGAATATTCAAATCTAGTTACTAAATCATGCACATACTTTCCTGCTAAAACTATTTTTTGAACACACTTGTTATTTAATAATTCAAAATCAATATCCCAAAGCCAAGATGTTTCGCTTGTAAAATATTTTCTACTTACTGCATCAACAATTATTACTACTGTACAAGGTATTTTTTCTCTTGTTATATACAAAAGTGATTGGTTATATGATATAGAATTTTCATGTTTTGAAGTTAGAAGCATTGTCTTCTTTCCATTAACCTCAAACTTTTGAACTCTATCATTTTTCATAACATAGTTATTTAATGAATCTACAATTTTATCATCTTTAACACCAACAAGTCTTGTAACAGCAAATGTTGCTAATAAATTATATGCCATATAAACACTTCTTAAATTCATTGAGATTTTATATTTATCATTAATAACCATTTCATTATTATTCAAGTTAAGACTTGTAACTGCAAACTTCGGATTCATTCTCTTGTGACCACATTTTTTACAAGAAAAATCACCAATATGATTATAATGATAATAACTATATTCTAAAGGCTCCTTACAATTTGGACAAAATGCACCATCATTATAAACACTATCATTTTCCATTTTTGAAAATTCATTTTTATTCATACCAAAGTAAGTAACATTTTCTCTCTTGTAACCATACAAAGAAGTTAGTGGATCATCTGCATTTAAAATTAAATGAATATCATCCGTAATAGCTTCCTTTATAATATCGTAAATAAGTTCTGGATGACCATTTCTAGTCATTTGATCTCTATATAAATTCGTTACAACTAAATATCTAGGTCTAAAGTTTTTAAGAGTATGTCTTAAATATCTTTCATCACTTTCAATTACCAAAATATCTTTTTTAACTTCACCTTTCAAATTACAATTATTTAAAATCATAGTTGTAACACCTTCAGTTTGATTAGAACCTTCTTTGTTACATCCAACTTTATAACCGTTCATTTCTAATGTATTACATATCATTTCAACAGTTGAAGTTTTACCATTGCTACCCGTAACAACAATAATGTCATCTGGCAAGGATACTTTCTTCAAAATATTTTTATCTAATTTCAAAGCAATCTTTCCGTGGTAAACTACTTCCTTTTCCAACTAATTTACCAACTATATATAATAATTTACTAATTAAAATAACTAATGTTTTCATAAAGCTCAGCTCCCAACTTTTTACTACTTTTAATACCACTTAAATTTATCACAACTACCTAATAACATCAATAAAAACAACACTTTTTAAGCTAAAGATTTCAGCAAAAAAGACACAAAAAGGGACTCTGTTATAAACAGAATCCCTTTTCACCAAATTTGTTAACACTATTCGCGAATGACGCTTTTGTTATCAAGTATACGCCCTCTTACTAAGATTCCAGGTGCATATACCATTTCTGTTTTGACGAAAGACCCCGGTTGGGTGATGAAAATTTTTGTGCTTCCATCGTACACTTCTTGTCTGTGATGCAAATGACCACACTGAAAGAAACGAATCGGATACTTCTTGCCTTTGTATCGAACCCATAAACCACCGTTCTTCTTGAACTTTCTGAGTCGATCATACGTCGGAATGACTCCCGGACGCACATCAAACGATTCAAGGTGCATCATACGCTTACATACGCCGGCAATAATAAAATCAACCATATACGTATCATAAAACGTAAAACGCTTTCCCTTTGCACGCATCTTGCGCTCAAGAATTCTAAGCGGCGGCTCTAAGCCTAAGATTTCATATCCGTACTCATGATTACCATTGATAACCCGATAATCGAAGTCATACTTTTCAAGGATATTCAGCAACTGATTTACTTGAATGTTTCTCGTGTTGATGACTCGATTTCTTTCTTCTTTGTCTTCTTGAAGCATTTTATATGTGTAGTAATCTGTTGTGATGCCTTCGAGCAGGTCGCCTGCAATAAAGACATAGTCTACCAGCGGTTTGCCGTTGCGATAGTACCGAGAGAGAATTTTCTCGAGTTCCCTTGGATCAAATTTCGGATGACCGACATGCAAGTCGCTCAAGTCCAAGAAATTGAAACTTTTCGATTCGTTAGCATCGTACAACATAACTACCGGAATAGTCGCCTTTTTGAGTTTCACACTTGTGCCCTTCTGATGCGGTGTGAAAACAGGTTGATATCCACATTTCTCAGCTACATCTAAAAAGATATGCGGTTCAATCCCCAAGTCTTCGACTGTCAGAGGGACACTTTTTTGAGTCGCTTTTTCGAGTGTCCTTAACATGTTTCGCAAACCATTACCTCCTAAACTATTATTTGGGTATCCCCTTAAAGACTGATATGTTTACAATGAAATTTTATATACTTTACCCCAAAAAGTCAATTACAAATTGTATTTTGTCAAAAAAGGTCAGAAATCCAATTTTTTGCAATTTCTAGCAGACGTATACCTCTGTTCTCTACGTTTTACTTAACCATACTTTTTTATTTCAAAATGGAAAGGAGCGGTGATTTCCACCGCTCCAAGTTTGTAAATTACTCTGACTCACTGTCATACTTCTGGTCGCTGTAATACGAACAGAAAATCATAAGCACTGTGTTATGATTAATCTCGCAATTCTCCGAAATTCTGACATCAAAGTCATTAAAAAGAATGAAAGAGTCATAATCAGCAATCAGATTTCCATCGGCATCATAAAGCGCGCCATAAGTATCCCAGTAGTTGAATTCAGCTCTCGCAACCTTCTCACCATTCGCATCATAAATGTCATAAGTATTGCCAAAAAGATCAAAACAACCAACCATTTCAGCCATAACCACACCGTCTGCAATAATAACGTGAGAATCCTGTGCAATCAAATGATAATCATCACCAGCATAAGCAATTTGGTTACCTTCAGTATCTTTCATTGTGAGAGGTTCCTCAACGATTCTGAAAATATTACCGCTTACTTGGCTGACCTTTTGGCCACCAGAGCTGATTACGATATCAGTGGAAAGTCTAAGATTCTTTACGTCACACTCATACTCGGTGTTGGGACCAATATTTTGCCGACCGGTGAATATGGTTACCAGGACAACAATCAGGATGAACAAAACAATTGCGATGATAGTCGACTGTTTAGACATAGTTCTTCTCTTCATTTTACTAATATACCTCCAGTTTCTAGTATCAAAAATAGATATATGGGCTAACAATATAATTATACCACTTTATGTCTACAATTTCAAATTTAAGGTTCATTCTCCGAACAACCTCAAGTGTCCCAAACTGAAATAAAAAAAGCGAAAAGCCTGCAATCTTATTTGATTGCAAGCTTTAGTTCGCACCTTAATGTTTGTGACTACTCTGACAATTATGCCCATGGTACTGAATTTTTTTGTACTTTGTTTGACAATCACATGAACTGCCATGGCAATGATTGTGTTTGTGATTATTGCTATGAGAATGCGAATGATGATGGTGATGGCATCCGCTTTCTACATTTTTTATTACACAACTTTTCTCCATGCAAGGTTCAAACGGCTCTTCACACTCAATTGTCACATGCTGAATGTTATATTTTGCCAATTCGTTCTTAATTAATTCTTTAACTTTTTTAAAATCTTCAGCTGTAACAATGTGCATAGTTGCATAGTTGTGAACACCATCTAAACTCCAAATGTGAATGTGATGTACATCAATCACTTCGGATATCCACATTATGCATTCTTCAATTTCACCGAGATCTATACCTCCGGGAATCTTCTCAAGAATAATTTCAATAGCTTCCTTTAGATTCCCAACTGCATGATACAGAATGTAAATTGCTACACCAATTGAAAGAATAGGATCAATAATCGCCCAATCAGTAAAACGCATGACAACTGCACCAACTAAAACAACAAGCCAGCCAAGCACATCTTCAAGCATGTGAAGATTTACAGCTTTTTGATTAAGAGAATCTCCTTCGCGAGTAAAATATGCTGCAAGGAAGTTAACAGCTGCACCAACTATCGCAAAGATTATCATGCCATTATAATTAATTTCGACCGGATTGATGATTCGCGCAATCGAATTATAAATGACAAGAATAGAACCAATTAGCAAAATCAGTGTAGTAATCAAACTTCCTAGTACCGAGTATCTTAAATACCCATATGTGTAGTTTTTATCCGGTTTTCCTTTGCTCTTCCGTTCCAACAAATACGCCGCACCAATACTTACAGAATCGCCCATATCATGAATCGCATCTGATATGATGGCAACACTATTTGTAAAAGCACCACCGATAAGTTCAAAAATAGAAAATGCCAAATTCAAAAGAAACGCCACCAATATGTTTTTGTCTGACCTCATCCCCAAATACCTCCAATTTCTAGTATTTATTCAAATATGTGAATTTTTAACCAAGCGAATTATACCACCGAAATTCTCCCAAAGCAACTATCCCAAACGGAGACGAACTCAAAGTGGGACAGCTCAAAAACCCTTTTATTAAGATTTCAAAAACTGTCCCACTTTTAGTCCTTCTCCGTTTGGGACGCCACCACTTTTTTTATTTTTCTTTATCTAATTTGCTTCATTAGCAATATTAGCAAGTTTTTCTTGTAACACAACATTTTCTTGTTCTTTATTTGATAACTCCTCTTGCAATATAGAAAGCTCAGCATTTTTTTCTTCAATTATATATTCTAAGTTTGAAATTTGTGCATCTTTTTGATCAATTATACTTTCAGTTGAATATTTTTCATTATTAACTGTATTTATCTCATCTCTTAGTCTTTCAATCTCTTGATACGCATTATCTAATTCATCAGCTTTTTGAATTTCTCTATAATTTTCTCTATTTGCTTTTAACTTTTCAATATTTTCTTTTGATGCATAAATCTTCGTGTTTGCAAAATATTGAATATCTCTGATTTTTCTATTGTTAATGTCGTCTATAATATCACGAATGATTTCCATATATTTTGTTTCATCACCATATCCATATAATCTAATTATATTTTCTCCCACAGCTATATCCGTCGAGAAAAATTTTGAATGTTCAATTTCGACAGTGATATCTCCCGAATCAGTTTCAATATATTCAATTTCATCTAAATATGAATATTCCCAAGGTATAATCACTAAATCATCAGTCATTTCAAAAACATAAGCATCCTTAACAACATCTTCTGCCAAAATTTCTTTTGTATAATCAAATTTAGTTACTCCCATTAATACAGAACTTATTCCAACACCTAGTAATACCAATGAAATCAAAAACATTATCGCCATTCTAGATTTGTGAGATTTTTTACTAACTATAAAATTATATAACCATTCAAGAATAATAAAATTAATAATAAGCGTTGCAACTAATCCTAATAATGTTCCAACAAAAACTAATCCCGTCTTTGTAAACATGAAACTTAACACAAGTAATCCAACTATTCCTACAAAAGAAATGGCAAATAAAAAACCAAAACAGGCAACTGCAAATTTTATACACCACATAACAAATCTAAATATTCCATTTAAGAATTTAGAATGAGAATGTTTTGGATCTCTAATCACAATCTTTTCTTTTTTCTTTTCTAAAAATACCTTCTTATCATTTTTTGTTTCTACAATTTCTTTTTCTTCTTCAATTACATTCACATCTGTATCTTCAACCTTTTTAGTCAACGGAACTTTTTCTTCTGTTCTTATTACTTCATAATAATCTAAATATCTAACCTTAAACACATGTAAAATTATAGCCAAACTAAAAACTGTAGCCGCACATAGATAAACCGATTGTAAAACATTGCGAATTCCAATAAAAAGTTTATCTGGCAAAAAGCCTAATATTCCACCTGTAACTTCTTTTAAAATTAATAAACCAAATGCCATCACAATAAATAAAATACATCCAATAATAAACTGTTCAAATATACATTTAATCTTTTGCACAAATTTCATTGCACTAAACATATCTACAGTTTTAGTAATAAAGTCAAAGAAATCTTCTATAGCTTTATTTACATTAGATGTAGCTTGCTTATTTTCCTTTACCTCTTTTACATTTTCATTCATAAGCTCATCCATATTAAAATTAAATGTCTTACAAATTTGAATTACCTTATCCATTTCTGGATAACTTTGTCCAGACTCCCATTTTGAAACAGCTTGTCTAGATACACCTAATTTTTCAGCAAGTTGTTCTTGCGATAAATTATTTTCTTTTCTAATCCTTTTTAAATTTTCAGATAATTTCATAACATCTCCCCTTTCTGAGTCAAATTATATAAATTCAACCGGTTGCGAACCACCAATTTTAGGTTGTTTTTTGTCAATTTTCGGTTGCAAAACACATTTTATACACTATTTATATATCATTTCTCGAAAATTTCAATTCAAAACATAAAAAAGACATCCTTTTAGACTACAATTTATAATCTAAAAAAATGTCTTAATTTTTATTAAGGATTATTATTTATTACCTTTAATATAAGCATAGATTGGATAGTTTAATACACAAATTAATAATCCAACTATACCACAAATTAATCCAACAACCATATCAGCAGTTGTAGGCGCGCCAACCATTATTTTGCTCATGCCAAATCCCATTAAAAGAGAACCAACAATTCCTACTGTAAACACAATAACTAATTCCCAATTAATTGGACCATGTGGTTTGCTTGGATGATCTTTTTTATAAACAGGGATTATACATAGTAAAATAGCCAAACCAATAATTGTAGTAACTACTCCTGCTGCAAATAAATTCCACTCAGGTATTAACCACATGCACATACCAATAGCAAACACTAATCCACCAACAGTACCAAGAATAATTTCTAATAAAGTTTCTTTTTTCATAAAATATTCTCCTCCTAAAATAATTTATTCTTCGTCTTTTTTAACATCTTCTGTTACATTTTCAGCTTCTTTTTTCAATCTCTTTTTAGCTTCCTCAATAGTTTCGTCATCTTCTCTTAAGAATTTGTCTACAAACTTATCTTCAAGCTTTTCGTATGTAGAAACTACAGTATCTTCAACTTTTTTGTATCCGGATACAACTGTATCTTCAACTTTTTTGTATCCACCTACTACTTTTTTCTCAATCTTTTTGTTTACATCTTTTAATTTCCCCATTTTTTCACCACCTTTATAACAACACTTGTTGTTTTGTTATGAATATAGTATAATCCCTTATATTAAGCAAAACAACCAACACAATTCGACATGTGTTGGAATAATAAAAAACTTTATAAAGGAGGTTTATTATGAATATATCTAATAATAAAAGAAAAAAAGAATCTCAAGAAAAGATTGAAAAAACATTTCTAAAGCTCGTTCAGAAGAAAAATATAAGTGAAATAAACGTTTCAACTATATGTGAACTTTCTGGATTAAATAGATCTACATTCTACGCAAACTACGTAGATATTTATGATTTAGTAGAAAAAGTAAAAGCTAGAATGGCCGATCAATTTGCAGAATTTCAAATATCGCAAAACTCAAAACAAGACCCTGCAGGATATACAAATCTATTTAAGTACATTAAAGAAAATCAAATATTTTTCAAAACATATTTCAAATTAGAATCAGTATCAATAACACCCGCCACCCAATACAGTATAGACCTTGCGCAAAAATACTATGATAATAAACACATAGATTATCACATCGAATTCTTTAGAGCAGGATTAAATGCAGTAATTAAAAAATGGCTTAATACAGGATGCAAAGAACCTCCAGAAGAAATGGCACAAATCATCCACGACGAATATATAGGCAAATAAAAAACAGGGGTACTCCCCTGTTTTTATTTTGCTAAATATTCTTTTAACTCTTCCATTTTATTTTGAGTATCTTCTACACCTAAATCATACATTTCTTGTAGTTTATCTACATCTTTTTCAATTCTCTTAATATGTAATTTTTTTGATGGACGAAATACAATAATTTCTTTGTTATTCTCCATCTCAATAATTTTCTCAACAGTCTCGTTATATATTTCATGTCTTTTCTTTATAGCTTCAACAAAATTAGGATAATCACCATATTTCATACTAGCCAATTTACTTTCAGCGTCAGACTTTCTGTAATCAATAGTTCTCGTAAGAATAACAATAATTTTATCGCAACCCATTTCTTTACACTTTTCAATAGGAATGCTATCTGTAATAGCGCCATCTAAATAGTTCTTACCATTAAGTTCAACAAAATTAGAAACATAAGGCATCGCAGAAGTAGCTCTTAAGATTTCCATTTGCTCTAACACACTATTAATTCTCATATATTCAGCTTTACCAGTCTCTACATTAGTAACCGTTGCATAAAATTCTGTTTTAGATTTTTTATATGTTTCATCATCAAAAACATCTAATTTTTGAGGAATTTCATAAAATGAAAAATCCTTACTAACAATATCTCCTGTAGTAATTAAAGGATATACCCCCATATATCTTTTATCTTTAATAAATCTTTTGTTATAACGTAAAACCCTGCCTCTTTGTTTAGATAAAAAATTTACTCCAAAAAGTACACCCGCAGATACACCGATAATTTTATCTACTTCTATATTATTATCCATAAAAACATCCAGAACACCTGCTGTATACAGACCACGCATCGCTCCGCCTTCAAGCACTAAACCAATTTTCATAAAATACCCCTCTATAAAAGACGTCCTCCGAAAGAAAATCATTTCTCTTTCGAAGGATGTCTTACATTCAAAATTACATATACATTTTACACTAAATTTAGTTAATAAAGAAGTAATTTATAGTTTTCTTTTTATGTTTTTTATAATAACATCTAAGAATTCTTTTTATTGTTACTCACACCTAAAATGGCAGCTCCTATTATTGCAATTCCTAAAGTAACATTCCCTACACCTTTTAGTATATCTTTTAGCCAATTTTTATGTTTATCATTAACCATGTCTATTTTTTCAGCAACATCTATCATCTTATTGGTTATTTTATCTTTTTCTTCTACAGTTAATTCACCATTTTTCAATTCTTCTTTTAACTCTTCTAAAATCAACATATACGCATTCATAACTTCTTTTTTTCCTTCAGAAGCATATTTAAACGCTTCTGCACACAAAGAAATTAATCCGCCTACCATGCATTGAGACATATCCGTATAATTTGAGAATTGATTTATAATTGCTATAGCAACTTCCTTATCCACTTTTGGCATTATAGAAACGAATTCCATTAATTTTTCTTTAGTAATAGATCGAAAATCCGTAATATTTAGAGCCTTTTTTACATCCTCTTCTGTCATGTAATTCTTCTCAAATTTTTCCATAACCATTACTCCTTTTATAATATATTTTTTAAGTCCTACCGACTTCATTTATAGGGTGTGTAATTTTCGCGAGCCCAATATTATGTCACTTTTAAAGTCATATTTTATTGACATGTTACATAAAATATACTAAAATAAATATAGATAAAGGCAATCCGCATAAGCGGCTAGCCTGATTATTGATTTAATCGCCTATCTGGCTAAGGACAGGGCGATTATTTTTTTGTGTTTTTATCGTTATTTCTAACGATTTCTACAACTAATATAGCGAAAGCTATCATTAAAGATAGACATTCATATGTACTAATCATAGAACCACCCCCTCTCATGTTGCACACAACTTAGTTGCCTGCTGTGATTGGGGCTAACCGCTCTGCTTATTTACCTTTATCCAAAAATCATTATATAATGGTTACTTAAAGTAGACAAGCAAACAAATAAAAATTTATAATAAAAAACTGTTGAAAGTTTTTCCTTCAACAGTTTTTTATTTTATATAATTAGTATGCATTAAATATATTTAACTAAGAAATATTTATTAAGCTTTGGATTATTTTTATTTTCTCTAACATGTTCTACTTCATATCCACATTTTTTATAAAACTCTAATGCTTGGAATCCATAAGTAGTCAAATTAATATTTCCAAATCCTTTATCTTTAAAATGTTTTTCAACTTTATTTACTAACTCGCTACCAATATGTTGTTTTCTGTATTCTTTAAGAACTATTAAATCTCCTATATGAACCTCTTCATAATATGAATGACCAGTTATAAGACCAATAACTTCATCCCCATCTTTGGCAATAAAATTAAATGGCGTATAATTACAAACCACATCATTATCTTTAGCATACTTATTAAATTCAGTATCTATCATCACATAATCTTTTTCTTCTAGATTTTTTTTGAACTCAATATTTATCATACTCTCACCTTCTTCATGCATTTTTTAGTCGCTTATATCACTTAGCTCAAATTGAATTACATTATTCAATTTATTTAATTCAACTTCAACTTGATATCCGATTTTTCCACCACTAAAAATAATTGTATCAAAATTTGTTGCTGATACATCAATTACTGTTCTAAATATTTTTTTCATTCCTATTGGAGAACAACCACCATGTATATATCCTGTTAGTGGCAACAAATCTTTTGATTTAATCATTTCTATACTTTTTTCATTTACTGCTTTTGCAGCTTTCTTTAAATTCAACTCTTTATTTACAGGAACCAAAAACACGTAATTAACTCCGCTGTTTCCTTTTGTTACTAATGTTTTAAATACTTGATCTGCATTTTGATTTAATACTTTAGCTACTTCAATACCACTAACCGCATCTGTATCATAATAATAATGACTTGTATAAGAAATTTTATGTTGATCTAATATTCTCATCACATTTGTTTTTTCATTATTCTTTTTCAATACTTTATCTCACCTTCAAATTACTTTTTCAACTGCATTCCATCTTTAAATGCATTTCCCACTCTTTCAGTCACTTTGTAATATCCATGTGTATAAGGATCATAAGCAATAGCTTCTAGTAATGATACGTTAACATTTTCTCCGTCCATTACTTTTTCATCAGCTGTTACATTTACAACTTTTCCAACTACACCGCAACCATATTTATCATCTTGATATTCAACAAATTCACATTCCATACATACTGGGAATTCGTTTACTATTGGAGCATCTACAAATTCTGATTTTGTAGCAGTTAATTGGCTATTTTCAAATTTATTTGGAGTATTATTACCAGATACTACTCCAAAATAATCTGCTTCTACAACATGTTTTGCATCAGCTATGCTAACTGTAAATGCTTTTCTTTCTTTTATATTTTTAACTGTTTTATGTGTTTCTGTTAAATTCAATACTACATGATCTCTTTCAAGCATCATTCCCCATGCTGCATTTAATACATTAACAGTTCCATCTTCATTGTATGTTGCAACCATTAATACAGGCATTGGAAATATTGCTCCAGTATTTTTTATATTTTTTCTCATAAACGTATCCTCCTTACGCTTTGCATAGTCCTGTTACTTCTTCAATCTTTGCTTGAATTTTTGATTTTACCATTTCTGCAATTTCTTTTGTGTTCATATTTTTATATTCTTCAAACATAATTGGTTTTAAGAAATGTACTTGTGTTTTCAAATTTCCAACATGCAATGTATTATAAGCTCTATATGAGTCAATTAAAACAACTGGTACTATTGGAGTTTTTGATTTTAAAGATATTTTGAAACAACCAGGTTTGAACTCATACAAACTATTTTTCTTTGCTTTATCAAACATACCTTCTGGAAATAACACACATCTTCTTCCGTCTTCAACTTCTTTTGCAACTTCATTTATTATAGTCATTGCTTGTCTATTATTTTCCTTATCTAATCTTTTTCCTTTTAGTACATCAACTAATTGCTTAATAAATACCGCATTAGATTTTTTTACATCCATTACAAATGTAAGAGGTTTCTTATGACCAGAAATAATTCCGTAAAGATCCCATTTTCCTTGATGGTTAGGATACAGCATATATCCACCCTCTTCAGGTAAATTTTCTTTACCGAAAACTTCAACGTCTATTTTCCCGGTATTTCGCATTACATCTATAACATATCTTACATAGCCATAATTATATTCTTCACAATTTTCTTCTTCTGGTTTTAAAGCCATATCTCCCATTGTTTTTACACATTCTATAAGTCTAAATAAATTTCTTAATATCGTATACCAATATCTAAACATATTTTCTCCTTTTATTTTATGATTCTACATCTTTCTTTAACTTCTTGTTCACCACAGTTCATCAAATAATAATCAAACATTATTTTATCTGCTTGTTCCTTTTCTATTATACCATTTGGCATATACATGTATGGAATAAAATAAACATTGTATAATAAATATTCAGAATCAACTTTTTGAAATCCTAAACTTTCATAGAACTTCGCTCTTTTTAAGGTTTTAGGAACATTTTCATCTTCCTTTTCAATTTCTATACAAACGCCATCTTTTTTAGCAATTTCTTTTATAATTTTCTTTATTGTTTTTGTTCCATATCCTTTATTTTGATACTCTTCAAATATAGCAAAATAATCTATGTAATATGGATGTTTTTCACTACATTTTTCCAACATAAAGAATCCTATTATTTCTTCTTTTTCTACAATTTTATAAAACTTTTCTTGCCCTTTTTCATAAGTCTTTTTTATCTTATCCCAATTTCTTTGTTCTTCTTTTGGAAACAAAGTTATATATTTAGGATAAATTTCTTTTTCAAATTCTTGTATATTTATCTCATCAAATTTCACAAAAAACACCTCCGAAATAAATTACAATTAGATAACATTAACATCATTTCCATGTTCCTTTATTATTTCTATTAAATCTTCAACTTTAAGCCATACTGTTGCTGTATTATCATTTGGATGAATTCCTATTAGATGCGAATCATTCATAAAATCTTTATCAATATAAAAATGTACTTTTAATTCTGCATCATTTAAAATTCCAAGTGGTGATACCGCACCAGGTATCAATCCCATTATATTCATTAAATCATCAGGCGAAGCAAAACTTAAATTACGAGTCCCATTATTCTTTCTAAACTCTTTTAAGTCTACTCTCTTATCGCCTTTTACAGTTATTAAATAATAGTTTGCTTTTTTATCATCCCTTACGAATAAGTTTTTACCATCTGCATCTGAATATGGCAATTCAACACTTTCTAATTCTTGCATGTTATACACAGCTTCATGTTCTGTAATTTCATGCCATATATTTTTTGCTTTCAAAAAATCATATATATCTTGTTTATTCACTTACATCATTCCTTCACTATGTTAGATCTGTGTAGTATAGAATCTCTTTATTTAATGATTTAGCATATTCAATTTCTTTTGAAGTACTTTCACCAATATAATTATCCACATTCACAACTAATATCATATCTGAATGTCTAATTTTTTCATAATGAACTTCAGCAAGTGTATTAAAATTTTCTGCCGTATAATCTGCTTTATTCGATTTAGTTAAATAAATTGGTGGTATCATACAATTACCTTCAAGCGCCAATTTTTCAGTTATTTCCATCATTTCTTTTTTATATTTCATACTTCCACAAACCGTTATTACTTTCATTTTTACTCCTTTACCAATAAATACACTCTTCTATATCTGGTAACAATTTATAAATTGGTTGTCCAATTTTTTCTTCAAAATATTTTTTTATTTCAATAGTCTTTTCCCAACGTTCAACAGTAAAAGGAAAAGCACCATATCTTCTTGTCGTATCAACAAAACGTACATCTAAAGTGCAAAAACCAAAAGCAGTTGCTAAAGAATCACAAAGAATAATTAATTTATCGTAATCATCATATTCTATACTTTTCAAATAACTATCCACAAACTCATACTCTTCATCTGTTATATCTTTAGCCGCGATATCTGTTTTTATATCTTTAATTGGGTATGAATGAGTTAAACAAATTCTTGCAATCTCATCCCACCCTTTTGACATACAAAAACTATATCCTTCTATAATATGTTTCATTTTCATAACACCGGCTCTTCTGCCAATGTCATGCAAAAGTCCACATACAAACGCCTTTTCTGCATCCAAACCGGCATGTCTCGCAATAATTTTTGCAGCCTCTCCAACATTAAAAGAATGTGCCGTCCACCCACCGGGGTTTAATACTCCTGCATTATTTAATTCTTTTAGAGCTTCTTCTCTATTTGGAACCATAATCTATCTCACCTACTAAATTTTACTTTTCAACTAATTCTCTCATAACAGCATCAAACTCTGGTGATTCTTTTCCAACTCTTATTGGTCTATTATCTTTACCAAAGAAACAATGCTTCGTTTTTCCCGTTAAAACTAAATCTCCCGTTTTTGCATTTGTCATAGTATATTTTATGACCATCCTAACGCCTGTGTATTCTTCCATTTCTACTTTAATTTCGATTTCATCACTAAAAGTAGTTGGTGTTTTATATTCACACTCAACACTAATCACAGGAGAACAAATACCTTCTTTTTCAAGCCTATCATACGTATATCCAACTTGTTCAAGTAAGTCTATTCTTGCTTCTTCCATCCATCTTATATAATTTGAATGATGAGTAATTCCCATCTTGTCTGTTTCATAATAATTAACTTTTCTTATATAACTATTCATTTTAACTCCTATTACTTTTTGTAAATTCTAATCTGTAATTTCTTCAAATCTATATTTTTGAGTTACATCAGGATATTTTTCATGATCAACCTCTGATAAAAACATCTCTAACGGTCTAGCATAAATTCCATCTTTATGATTTGACTTACCTGCATTGTCCATGCAATTATATACAACTAGCTTTTCACCAGTTTCACTATGAGTAGCTACAGTTATAACAAAAGCTCTCATTCCTTTAAAATGTCTCCAAGTAGTAAACGGTCTAACAATTCTTTCTTCCATAATCTTTTATCTCCTTTATCTTTTAATAAATTTATCCATCTATTCCATTTTCAATACGAATTCTGATAATACTATCATTTTTCAAATAGAAAAATATTCTATTAAATCCATATTTTTCTGGTGAATAATACACATATTCTGTTTCTTCTGTATTCCAGATGTTTTTTGTTAAATCTTCTGGATATGCACTTTGTAAACTTTCTAAAGAATCACCAACTTTTATTCCTCTTGGTGTTTGATAATTAGAAGATGTTGTTTGCATTGCATGAATATATTGTTTAACATCTTCACCATCAAACATTGCTGTAATCTCTATATCATCATATGTATAATCTATCCAATGAAAACCGTCTCCTCTATCCTCTTTTTGAGAAACAGGTACTTTTTTAAAAGTTGTAAATTCTGCCCCTATTGTAGCTTTAGTCTCCCCCAAAATTAATGTAAATTCTTTCATAAACTCTTCATCGTGAAGCCAGTTGTCTATAAATTCACCACTTAATTCAGTTGTAATTTCTCCGCTTAATTCTCCACTAACATCTCCGCTTAAATCCGTATTATTATTCGAGTTTTTATTTACGAATTTATTAATTCCAACACTTATTAATACAATTGCTAATACTACTAAAATAATTCCAATTACTTTTTTCATGTTAACCGCTCCTTTTTGGCTATATAAATTAATCTTCTTTTAACAAATTTTTCATCATTCACCAAAAACCTTCCGGATAAATTATATCACAACTCTTGGAATATACATACAAAAAAGACACCAATTACCTGGTGTCTTTTTACCCTTACAAATTTTGTAATTTTAAATATCTATTTCTTCTTCGACTGGTTTACTTGTTTCTATCGGAATTTCTCCATTACCGTAATATCTTTTATCTCCAATTAAAGTCATTCCAAATTTTTCGTATATAGACTCAGGCGATATCACTTTTCCTGCAAGAAAATCTTTATATTCTGCTTCTGTCATTGAATACAAAGCTACACCGCTTACAATTTCTTCGCCGTTTTGATATTGAACTGGATTTTCAATATCAAATAAGAATTGTTTATCTTCTTCTTTATGTTTTAAAATAATAAACGAATGTGGTTCTCTTTCACCATTTACAGTAAGAAAACTATTTGCTATATGAGAATTATAATTTATATCACCTTCTGCTGAAAGTAATGAAAGTAATTGGTGTCCCACCATAGATCTTTCTGCACATACACCAACTTGTTTCCCTTCAATATCTGACAAATTTAAAACTCCTTTTTGTGCATTAAAATATGCTTCTTGTCTTTTATTATGAATCCCTCTACCACCAAAATAATTTTCTATTACATTATGTATATAATATAGTAACGTAAGCAAATTTTTCTTTTCCATTTCACTACATTTATTCATCTCAGTTTCAAATTTTTCAATTACTTTTTCCATTCCTTTTTTATCTAAAGAAAATGTAAAACCAAAGAAAGCTTGAACTTCAAGCGAACTTTCGGGTGAAAGAATCCCCGTTACCATTATTGGTTTAGAAGAAAAAACATTCATATCAATATTTTGTGTTTTTGCATCAACCAGTTCTTTTTCATAAATTTCTTTCAAATTCATGAAAACACCTCACTTTCAACCAGTATTTTAACATATTTTTCCTTTTTAGTCAACATTATGTAAAGTGTTTTTTAAACTAATATGCAAAAAGGAAACTCTCATCTATTGACGAGAGTTTCCTTTTTTAAATCACTTGAGCTCTTTATGAATTTTGACATATACTGTCCTCTTCCCTTTGTGAATCTTCACCTTTAATGTCATACACAGAAAGCTTTTGGCCGTGGAATTATTTTTTCACCCAAAATGTTCTTTGTTCGTTTTGAATTGCGAAAATGATAACCTCATCTGAAATGTTTATTTCTTCGAATTCTTGTTTTTTTAACTTATATCTTAACAAATTTCCATTAGCTTCAACAATTATATAATAATCATTGTCATTTTTCTCTTCTTTTATATATTGATCTGTAACAACTCCATAATCACAATATTCAAATGTCCACTTTTTAGAATTAGCCAATTCTTTAACACTAGAATATATAAGATATACACAAAGTATCACTAAAAGTATTCCCAAAACATTCTTTAATGCTAATCCCACAATAACAAAAATTAAAAGACTAATAATTTTTATAGGAAGTGATTTTTTTAACTCTTCTTTTTTATTTTCGCTCCACTTTGAAAATCTTTGCATATCATTTTCTGTCGGATTTTTTCTATCAATTAATTCTTTTCCATTTCCAATACCATAATATTTTTTGTGTTTTTCGTTCATTTTATCTCCTCCTCGCAACTTTTAATAAAATTATATTATATATAAAATAACAAGGTCAAATTTTATTTTAGGACAAAAAGAAACACGGGCACACTGATAATCGTGCGCCCGTGCAAGGAGTTTTTTATTTCTGCAGTGCTTCCAGCTGCTTCAGGGTAATTTCTTCCAGGTCATCTCCAGTAAACTGGATGAACTTGTCTTTTATGGGATCTCCTATCCCGCAAAGATAATCATTGCAGAACGCTAAACGAACTACTTTTTCTTTTAAATCGTTCATTTCAGCGGCACCCGCAAAAGTAAACACCTTAGCAAGGCGTTTCACATCAGTGGGATTAGTAAGAAGCATTGTCCATACACATCCGCCCCATTCATACGAGAAACTCACACAACAAACAAGCTGTCCGTCAACTAACTCTACGCTTGCAGATTCAATTTTGGAATTTTTCACTTCAAACTTGAATATGCCCATCTCTCGAAATTCCCGCATTTCACGTTCTCTCGTCTCGGCGGCAACTTTCAATACTTCAACAATCGTCTTGTTCATAACAGACTCCTATAAAATAAAAAATAAAATTGGGTTTTACCAATTTTATTATATCATAACTTTACATAATTGTCAATTATTGCCACTTTTTGCTTTTCCGCTCCACTTCGTTCCGGCTGGCTCCAGCCCAGTCCAGTTCGAAACTTGGCAACCTCCTTTTCAAGCCCTCTCGTTTAAGCATGAAAAAAAAGACTAGCCAAAGCTAGTCTTTTCTCATGGTGCGGGTGAGAGGACTTGAACCCCCACGTCGAAGACACTAGATCCTAAGTCTAGCGCGTCTGCCAGTTCCGCCACACCCGCTTGTCTTATCGACAAGATTTATATTAACACTTTCATGTTTCATTGTCAACAAAAAATTATACTTCTTTTTGCATTTGTTGTAATGTAAAATAAACGAATTTCATTAGTTTAGTACATACACTAGTTCTCCATAACTTCATTATTAAATAAGTGTAATTTTACTTTTTTTCCCAGTTCTTGACTTTTTTTCTCTTCGGTTATATAATACATGTCATATACGGTGATGATTGGGACTAGTAATAATTCCTACCTATTTTAGAGAGCTGATGTTTAGTGCAAATCAGTATAGCGGATTTACGAATCTACCCATGAACTTTTAGTGAAAACTAAACCTAGTCACGCATAGGTTACAATGCGTTTTGAGAAGTAATTAAGGTGGTACCACGACTCTCCCTCGTCCTTTAGCGATAGGGAGAGTCTTTTTTATGGCTTTAAGCCAAAATATACAAGGAGGTTTTAAAATGATAGACATTAAATTTTTAAGAGAAAATCCAGATGTTGTTAGAGAGAACATCAAGAAAAAATTCCAAGACGCGAAATTACCTCTAGTAGATGAAGTTATCGAACTTGATAAAACTTTGAGAGAAGCTAGAGTTAAAGGCGACGAATTGCGTGCTGAAAGAAACTCAAAGAGCCAACAAGTTGGTTTATTAATGAGAGAGAAAAAAGTTGAAGAAGCTAACGCAATTAAGGCTGAAGTATCCGAAATCAACACTGCTCTTGAAAATATAGAAGCTCAAGAAACTAAACTTGCTGAAGAATTAAAAGCTAAAATGATGGTTATTCCAAACATTATTGATGATTCTGTTCCAATAGGTAAAGATGATTCTGAAAATGTTGAAAACGAAAAATTCGGTGAACCAGTAGTTCCAGCATTTGAAGTTCCTTATCATGCAGATATTATCGATAGACTTTGTGGATTAGATAAAGAAAGTTCTGGTAGAACAAGTGGTAATGGTTTCTATTATTTAATGGGAGACATTGCCAGACTACACTCTGCTATGTTATCTTATGCTAGAGATTTCATGATTGATAAAGGGTTCACATACTGCATTCCTCCATTCATGATCAGAAGCGACGTTGTTAATGGCGTTATGAGCTTTGCTGAAATGGAAGCAATGATGTACAAAATCGAAGGTGAAGATCTATTCCTTATAGGAACAAGTGAACACTCAATGATTGGTAAATTTAAAGGTCAAATCGTTAAAGAAGATGAATTACCTTTAACACTTACTTCTTATTCTCCATGTTTTAGAAAAGAAGTTGGAGCTCATGGTATTGAAGAAAGAGGCATCTACAGAGTTCACCAATTCGAAAAACAAGAAATGGTTGTTATTTGTAAACCAGAAGATTCTATGGATTGGTACAATAAAATGTGGAGCTACACTGTAGAATTCTTTAGAACATTAGATATTCCTGTTAGAACACTTGAATGTTGCAGCGGCGATTTAGCTGATTTAAAAGTTAAATCTTGCGATATCGAAGCTTGGAGCCCAAGACAACAAAAATATTTTGAAGTTGGAAGCTGCTCTACTTTAGGAGATGCACAAGCTAGAAGACTTGGAATTAGAGCAAAAGGTAAAGATGGTAACTATTTAGTACACACACTAAATAATACTGTTTTAGCCACACCTCGTGGACTAATTGCTTTCTTGGAAAATAATGTTAACGAAGATGGAAGCATCAATATACCAGTTGCTTTAAGACCATACATGGGTGGAAAAGAAATCTTGACACCTAAAAAGTAATCGTGTTATAATGGGCGAGCTCACCCTCAATTTTGAGGAGTAACTTGTTTGTACATACAAATCAAGATTAAAAGTCGAGGCATATACAACCATCCCAAAATTTTGCCTCGTTTTTATAAAAAGAAGTTGGCGAGAAAATCCAACTTCTTTTTTATTGTCCGAAAACGAAAGTGTCCGAAAGGGGACGTCCTCGTTTGGACACAGTTGGCAGTTTTTGTCGAATGTCCAAACGAGGACGTCCCCTTTCGGACGAAAATTAAGGCGCTAGCTTTTTAGCTAACGCCTTTTTTATTATGAATTCATTATAGCTTCAAATTCATCTGCTTCGATTTTTTCTTTTTCAAGTAATACTCTTGCAACTGTATGAAGTTTGTCGATATTTTGATTTAGGATTGATTTTGCTCTATCATAACCAGTATCGATTATTCGCTTAACTTCAACATCAATTACAGCAGCGATTTCATCACTATAGTTCTTTGTATTATTGAAGTCTCTTCCTAAGAATACTTCTTCTTGTTCTGTACCAAACATAATTGGTCCAATCTTTTCACTCATACCATATCTCATTACCATGCTTCTAGCAATTTTACTTGCTCTTTCGATATCGTTTGAAGCACCTGTGCTGATATCATTTAATACAAGTTGTTCTGCAACTCTACCACCTAGTAATGAAACGATCTTATCTTCCATTTCAGATTTAGACATAAATGATTTATCCTCTGTATTTTTATACATTGTGTAACCACCAGCCATACCTCTTGGAATGATAGATATTTGATGTACTGGTTCTGAATGCTCTAAGAATTTACTTACAACTGCGTGACCACCTTCATGGTATGCAACTAAATTTCTTTCTTTTTCAGATATTACTTTGCTCTTCTTTTCTGGTCCCATGATAACTTTTGTCATGGCATCTTCTAAGTCTTCCATTGTAATAGTTGTTCTATCTTTTCTAGCAGCAAGTAATGCAGCTTCGTTCATCATATTTTCCAAATCTGCACCTGTAAATCCTGCTGTGTTTTTAGCAATAACGCTTAAATCAATATCGCCAGCTAATCTCTTTTTCTTAGCATATAATTTTAAAATTTCTTCTCTTGCTTTAACATCTGGAGCAGGAACTAAAATTTGTCTATCAAATCTTCCTGGTCTTTGTAAAGCTCTATCTAAGATATCTGGTCTGTTTGTAGCAGCAAGTACGATGATACCACTATTTGTTCCGAAACCATCCATTTCAACAAGTAATTGGTTAAGTGTTTGTTCTCTTTCATCATGTCCCCCACCAAGACCTGCACCTCTTTGACGACCAACAGCATCAATTTCATCAATGAATATGATACATGGTCCGCCTTTTGATTTAGCTTCAGCAAATAATTCTCTAACTCTTGATGCACCAACACCAACATACATTTCAACGAAGTCTGATCCACTTATTGAGAAAAATGGAACTCCAGCTTCTCCAGCAACCGCTTTAGCAAGTAATGTTTTACCTGTACCTGGTTGACCAACTAAAAGTACACCTTTTGGTATTCTTGCACCCATATCTATAAATTTCTTTGGATATTTTAAGAATTCAACAATTTCTTGTAATTCTTCTCTTTCTTCTGGTAATCCAGCAACATCTTTAAATGTTATTTTATTTTTGTCTTCTGGATTAAATAATTTTGCTCTGCTCTTTGTAAAAGACATTGCACCTTTTCCACCACTTACAGTTTGCATCATAAATACCCATATTAAAATAAGCATTATTACCAAACCGATTGGTGTTATATAATCAAGCATTGTCAATGCTACTGATGGTGAATCTAAAGATACATTAGGTTTTATATCTTCTTCTACATCTTGCACATAAAGCATAAAAGCATTTCTATCTGGTATATTTACCGGATGTTCTTCACTTTTTCCTTTTAAAGTAACTGTTGCTGTAGATGTCTCGTTAGAAAGTACTACACTAGAAACTTCTCCCGATTCAATATTTGCAAGCAACTCACTATATGTCATTTCCTTACTTGTTCCGCTATCTGCAATTATAGCTGCTACAAAGAACATCATAATCATACAAATTATTAGCGGCGCAATCCCTCTAAAAGATTTTTTCATCTGCTCCTCCTCTTATTTTATCAACCAGAAAATATCCGATTAATACGAATAAATACTTTTTTCTTCTGATTCAGTTTTTGCACTTGTTATCTGAATCCAAAATATATGTTATCACAGTAAAATTAATGTGTAAAGTGAATTTATAATGTCCATAATCGGATATTATACAACTTTTTCATACTCTACTTTTCCTTTATTTACTAAAACTTTTATATTTTTATTAGGTGTTAAATATTTGTTTCCAACATTATTTTCACAAAGCTTCAAAATATCTTCTATATGTACTTTTTCAATATCTTTAACATTACCTAACACTTTAGATATAAATTTAATAATTAATCTTCTTTTAATAACACTATCTAATTTATTAAACTTTTTCAAATTACATACCACTTTATTTTCTTCTTCTGCAATCAAACATTCCTCATATGCTTGTTCAACATTTTTCTTGATATATTCTTCATCTAGAGCAACTAACTCTGCCATACGATTAATATTGTTAATTGCATTTGAGTTAATGTTTTCTGCGATATATGGTAATAATTCCAGTCTTACCTTATTTCTTGTATAAACAGTTTCGTCATTTGATTCGTCATGACAAGGGTTTAAACCAGCTTCCTTACAATAAAGTTCTATCTCATCACGAGTAATTTCAATAAGTGGTCTTATAATATTTTCTCTTGAAGCTCCAATTCCCTTTAAACCAGAAAGACCTGAACCTCTTACAATATTCATAATAACTGTTTCTGCATTATCATTTGCATTATGTGCAGTTACAATCTTTGTACATTTTTCCTGTTCTAAAATTTCTGCAAAGAAATCATATCTGATTTTTCTACCTAATTCTTCAGTTGTCATATCAGATTCAATTTCTAAAAGTTTAACTTCTTTTACAAAGCAAGGAATATTTCTTTCTTTACAAAATTCTAAAACAAACTTTTGATCATTAATTGCATTTTCTCTTAATCCATGATTTACATGAGCCACACAGATATTATAACCAAGTTCATGTAAAACATTCAAAAGTGCTAAAGAATCCGGACCTCCAGAAACTCCAATTACTAATTTATCTGTTTCATCTATTAAATTAAACTTTTGAATCGTCTTTTTTACTTTTTCTTTTAGCAATAAAATCTCCTCTTTATTTTCAGTTTAAAAACTTTTATGAATGATATTTGTCAAGATTAACAAACTTCGTATATTGATTAAGCCACAATACTTCTGTAGTTCCTGTAGAACCAGCTCTGTTTTTAGCAACAATAACTTCAGCAACATTTTTCTTTTCAGTATCAGGATTGTAATAATCATCACGATACAAAAACATAACAATGTCGGCGTCTTGCTCGATAGATCCAGATTCTCTTAAGTCACTTAGCATAGGTCTGTGATCAGGTCTTTGTTCCGGAGCACGGCTTAGCTGTGAAAGTGCTATAATAGGAACTCCGATTTCTCTTGCTAAAACTTTTAAAGATCTACTTATTTCAGAAATATCTGCTTGTCTACTTGCACTAACTTTACCTGCATCCATAAGTTGTAAGTAGTCGATTACAACTAAACCAATATCATGTTCCATTTTTAATTTTCTACATTTTGCTCTAAGCTCAATTGGCGTAAATCCAGACGAGTCATCCAAAATAATTTTTGCTTCTGATAATGAACCAGATGCATTCGTTAAACTAATCCAATCTTCATCTTCTAACTTACCACTTCTAATCTTTTGGCTATCTACCATCGCTTCAGCAGCAAGAATTCTGTTTACAAGTTCTTCTTTCGCCATCTCGAGACTGAAATATACAACAGCTTTACCAGCACGCATTGCAGCGTTTGTTAAAACATTAAGTGCAAATGCAGATTTACCCATCGCAGGTCTTGCCGCAATGATAATTAATTGCCCTGGCATAAAACCTAATGTTCTATTATCTAAATCTGCAAATCCACTTGGAATACCAACTACAGGTTCAGTTCTACTAGCAAGTTCTTCTAATTTATTAATTGTATCAACAAGCACATCTTTAATAAGTGCATGAGATGTACTTCTTCTTTGAATAATATTAAAAATTTGTTTTTCAGCATTTTCAGCAATTGTTGCAGCATCTGTAACCGCATCATAACTTTCTTTGCTAATCTTATTTGTGGCAGAAATAAGTTTTCTTAAAATTGATTTTTCCCAAACAATATTTGCATAATCTTCTACATTAGAAATTGAATACATAGGATTTGTAAGTGATGCTAAATATTCAAAACCATTTACAATATCATATTTACCTCTTACTCTTAATTGTTCTTTCAAAGTAAGTAAATCGATTGGTTTACTAGCTTCATATAAATCCAAAATCGCACCATAAATTTCTTCATGTTCAGGTTTATAAAAATCTTCTGGTTTTAAAATTTCAAGTACTGTAAGTACCGCATCTTTATCAACCAACATAGATCCTAAAACCGCTTCTTCTGCATCTAAATCGTGTGGAGGAATTCTCCCTAACAATTCATCATTCATAAAAACACCTCATCTAAAATTGTTTTTATTCTACTATTCAGCAATTACATTTACTTTTATGAAACCACTTATTCCTTCGAATAATTTAATTTCGATGTTGAAAACACCAAGTGTTTTTATAGCATCATCTAAGCAAACTTTTTTCTTATCAACTTCAACAAAATACTTTTTATTAAGTTGTTCAGCGATATCTTTAGCTGTCACACTACCAAAAGTTTTTCCGTTTTCACCAGCTTTAATTTTAAATACTAATTCATAACCTTTCATCTTTTCAGAAAGCTCTTTAGCATTAGCCATTGTCATATCTCTTTTATATTTATTAGCATCTTGCTTTGTTTTTAACTCATTTAAGTTTGTAGCATCAGCAAGCACTGCCATTTTCTTTGGTAATAAAAAGTTTCTTGCATATCCATCTGATGCATCAATAATTTGTCCTTTTTTACCTACTGATTTAATGTCTTGTGTTAATATAACTTTCATAATATTACCCTCCTATTTCTTTTTTGCTAAATTAGGCGAGCAAGATTTATTTTTTTGCCCGCCTAATTTTTCTTTAGTAAAATTATTTTTTCATATCTTTAATAACTTTTGCCAAATTATCTTTAACTTCTTCAACTGTAGAATTTTCAACTTGTGCGCCAGCGATCATCATATGACCACCACCGCCAAACTTTTCAAGAACAACTTGAACATTTAATTCTCCGGTAGATCTTCCGCTTATATAAACTTTGTTATCATATACTGATAATACAAAAGAAGCTTCGATTCCATTTAAGTTTAAAAGCTCATCCGCAGCTTGCGCTGTAATTTGAATTTGATTTTCAATTCCAGATGGACAAATTGCAATAGCTACATTTTCGCATATAATTTCTGAGTTTCTTATAACATCTGCAATTGCAACATATGTATCAACATCATTTTGGAAAGCTTTATTAATAGCCGCAACATCAATACCTGTTTTCTTTAAATATGCAGCTGCTTCAAATGTTCTAACACCAGTCTTTTGCATAAAGTTTTTAGTATCAGTTAAGATACCAGCATACAAACATTCAGCTTCTAACTTTGTAATATCAATTTTAACTTCTGAATATTGAAGAAGCTCTGTAACAAGTTCACTTGCTGAAGAAGCATAAACTTCGTGGAAAGTCAAAACTGCATCTTCAATTGCATCCGTACTTCTTCTATGATGATCAATAATAACAACTTTCTTAGCTTGTGCTAAAACATTCTTTGAATTTACGTAGCCTGCAATATGAGTATCAACAACAACAAGCAAAGTATTTTCATCCATCTTATTTAAAATTTCGTTTTCGCCAACTAAAACATTTTTATATTGATCATCTTGTAAAATCTTTTTACACAAACCTTCAAGAGCAACACCATAGTCATTAAGTACTATGTATCCGTTTTTATTAAAAGTTTTTGCAAGTCTATACACACCCATTGCCGCACCTAAAGAATCGGCATCTGAATTTGCATGACCCATAATTACAACATTACTTGCCCCTTCAATAAGTTCTCCTAAAGCTTGAGAAATTACTCTAGGTTTCACCTTAGTAACTTTTTCAATCTCTTTAGAATTACCACCAAAGAATTCATACTTGCCTTCTTTTCTTATTACAACTTGGTCCCCGCCTCTTCCTAATGCAACATCTAATGTAGCAATTGCATTACGGAATTTTTCAGCATTAGTACCTTCTTCAACAACCATAGCCATACTAAGTGTTACTGGTATTTTATTAGTTAAAGAAATTTCTTTTATTTCATCAAGTATTTGAAATTTAGTATTAATAAAATCTTTCAAATACTTTTTATCAAATACCATTAAATATTTATTTCGATCAAGACTAGTCATGATTCCACCAGTAAAAGCAAACCATTCTCTAATCTTCTTTTCAACGGTTGCTACAAGTTGTGGTTTATCTGTATCAATCATTCCTTGAACAAGTTCTTCATAGTTATCTACCATAACTATACCAACACAGTTTTTAGAATCATCATACATTTTGAAAAGTCTATAATAATCAGTTCTATCGATAAAATATAACATCAATACTGGTCTTTTTTCATGACCACGTCTTTTACTAACATTAAGCACATTTCCTAGTAATCTATAATGTTTATCATGAATGCTAATTTCTTTATCAATGCCAATAAAAGTTTTGTCATATTCTTCATTTAATTCGTGAATAACATTTTCAATATATTTTTGCTTGTTCATTCCCTTTAAAAGTAAATCAAGTTCAAAGTTATTCCAAAGGATATCTCCATCTTGACCAACTATAACTGCAGGAATCGGAAAATTAAGAACTGTATCATCAGTTTTTAATTTAAACAAAAAACTATTCATATTATTAATAATTCTGTCTTTAAGTCTTTTATTCTTTCTGTATGTCAAATACAAAACATACGCATAAATAATTATTGCAGCAGGAATTGTTATTTGAGCTATATCTAAAGTGATAAGACACATATATAAAAGAATTATTAAAATAATAATTAAATGCATTCTGTATCTCGGAACAAAAACATCATTAAATTTAATTTTTTTCATAAGTTCCCTCCTACTTATTCCAAGTTAATTTTATACTTTTTGTGTCATAATGTCAATTCCTGAAATTAGCTACATCAAGGCAAAAACTCAAAATTTTGACCAAACGGGGACGCCCTCATTGACCAAACGGGGACGCCCTCATTTGGACACTTAAGCAATGCGTTAATATTGCGTATCATAAGTGTCCAAATGAGGGCGTCCCCGTTTGGTCAATGAGGGCGTCCCCGTTTGGTCATCCCATCTTCTCCTCTGTTATTTTCTTTTTTATCATTTTCAAAGCTTTTTCACGTTCCACCATTACAACGTGTCCACAACCTAAACATTTAAATTTAAAATCAATTCCTATTCTAGTTATTTCCCATTTTTTGCTACCACAAGGATGTTGTTTTTTGGTTTCAACTATATCTCCAATCTCATATTCTCCCATAAAACTTCCTCCTATCAAAAATTAAGATGCAGAATCAACTTTCTTAGTTTTTGTTGTTTTTTTAGTAGTTGTTTTCTTTGTTGCATTACTTTTAGAAATCGCGTTTTGAACCGTATTATATTCAAGCTTTGGCTCAGATAAATTCATAACTGTATCACGAGTTATTACGCACTTTGCAATATCTTTATTCGTTGGTATTTCAAACATAATATCTCTCATCGTTTCTTCAAGAATCGCTCTTAAACCTCTAGCTCCAGTTTTTCTTTCAATTGCTTTTTCTACAACAGCATCTAAAGCGTCATCTTCAAATTCAAGTTCTACACCATCCAATTCAAATAGTCTTTTATATTGTTTTACCAAAGCATTCTTAGGCTGAGTTAATATTTGAATATAGATTTCTTTAGTAAGTGGTTGAACCGTTGTTATAACTGGCAATCTTCCTATAAATTCAGGAATTAAACCAAACTTAACTAAATCTTGTGGAAGAACTTTTTCAAGTAAATCTTTCGCATCCAAGTTATTATTTTGTTCTATTTCAGCTCCAAAACCAATTCCTTTTTTACCAACTCTATCATTGATATTTTTTTCAAGACCATCAAATGCACCAGCACAAATAAATAAAATGTTGTTTGTATCAATTTGAATAAATTCTTGATGAGGATGTTTTCTTCCACCTTGTGGAGGAACACTTGCAACTGTACCTTCTATAATTTTAAGAAGAGCTTGTTGCACACCTTCACCACTAACATCTCTTGTAATAGAAACATTTTCAGATTTTCTTGCAATCTTATCTATTTCATCAATATAAATAATACCTTTTTGAGCTTTTTCAATATCATAATCTGCAGCTTGTATTAATCTTAACAAAATATTTTCAACATCTTCACCAACATATCCTGCTTCTGTTAAAGCTGTTGCATCAGAAATAGCAAAAGGTACGTTTAATATCTTTGCTAACGTTTGTGCTAAATATGTTTTACCACAACCTGTTGGACCAAGAAGTAAAATATTACTCTTTTGAATTTCTATATCATCTTGTTCATTAATCTTTTGAGACATTATTCTTTTATAATGATTATATACCGCTACTGCCAAAGATTTTTTTGCATTATCTTGTCCTATAACGTATTCATCTAATTTATTTTTTATCTCTTTTGGTGCAAGTATTGTAATATCATCATCTTGAATTTCTTCTTCATATTCTCTTAATTCATCTTCGATGATATTTGCACAAAGACCAATACATTCATTACAAATATATACACCTGGACCTGCTATAATTCTTTTTACAGAATCTTGTGTCTTACCACAAAAAGAACATCTTATATCTTTATCATCTTCTAATCTAGACATTAAATCCTCCCTAAGTATTTGCAAATTTAAAACATTCTATCATCTAGTATAAAAATAGGGACACAAAAATTTATTTATCGTGTCCCATTTTAACTTAAGCTTTTCTATCCATTATTGCATCAATTAAACCGTATTCTTTAGCTTCTTCCGCAATCATGAAGTTATCTCTATCAGTATCTCTTTCAATAACATCAAGAGGTTTTCCTGTATTATCACTTAATATTTTATTTAACTTATCTCTTGTCTTAAGTAAAAATTCAGCATGAATCTTTACATCAGACGCTTGTCCTTTTGCTCCACCTAATGGTTGGTGAATCATGATTTCAGCATTTGGTAATGCATATCTTTTACCTTTAGTACCAGCAGCTAATAAGAAAGCTCCCATACTTGCAGCCATACCAACGCAGATAGTTGAAACATCCGGTTTGATATATCTCATAGTATCATAAATAGCCATACCTGCAGTAACACTACCACCAGGGCTATTGATATATATGTGAATATCCTTATCAGGATCTTCAGATTCCAAGAATAATAATTCTGCTACAACAACACTTGCTGTTGCGTCAGTAATTTCATCACCTATGAATATAATTCTATCTTTTAAAAGTCTAGAAAAAATATCATAAGATCTTTCACCTTTACTTGTTTGTTCAACAACATAAGGAACTAATTCATTAGTAATCATCTAAATCATCCTCTCTCTTTTGTTTGAATTAACAAATTTATTTAGCGTTATCCATAATAAATTTAACAGCTAAGTCATATTTTAGTTCTTCCTTAGCATATTCTTTTAATTGATCTGTTGGGTTCTTAACAAGTTCTTCAATGTTAGCACCTGTAGCACCATAGCTTTCAGCAAACTTTGTAAGTTTATCTGTAATATCAGCATCTGTGATTTCGATATTTTCAGCTTTGAAAATAGCTTCAAGAGTTAATTTTGTTTTAACATTTTCTTTAGCTTTTTCAGCATATTGAGCTTTCAAATCTTCAACATCTTTACCCATTAATTGAAGATATGTTTTTAATTCCATACCTTGGTATGCAATTCTTGATTCTAATTCTTTAATGTAATCTTCTACTTCATGAGTAATCATTACTTCTGGAATTTCGATTTCTGTAGCTTCTACAACAGCTTTAACAGCTTCGTCTTCCATTTCGAATTTAGCTCTTCTTTCATTTTCTTCTTCTAGTTTCTTTTTAACGTCAGCTTTTAAATCAGCTAAAGTGTCAAATTCACTAACGTCTTTTGCAAATTCATCATCAAGTTTTGGTAATTCTTTTACTTTAATTTCATTAACTTTAACTTTGAATACTGCAGGTTTACCAGCTAAATCTTCTGAAAAATAGTTTTCAGGGAATGTAACATTTACTTCTGTTTCATCACCAGTTTTTAAACCGATTAATTGATCTTCAAATCCTGGAATAAAAGAACCGCTTCCGATTTCAAGTGGATAATTTTCTCCTTTACCACCTTCAAAAGCAACTCCATCTTGGAATCCTTCGAAATCAATTACTGCTGTGTAACCTTTTTCAATTACTGTATTTTCATCACCAGCAACAATTCTAGCATTCTTTTCAGCCATAGCTTCAATTTCTGCTGTAACATCTTTTGCTGTTACTTTGTATTCTTTTTTCTCAACTTTAACGCCTTTATATTTACCAAGTTTAACTTCTGGTTTAACAGCAACTGTTGCAGTAAATATTAAATCTTTACCTTTTTCCATTTGAGCAACGTCAATTTCTGGAGAATCAATAACTTCAACACTGTTTGCTTTGATTGCTTCATCATAAGCTTCAGATGCAACGATATTGAAAGCATCTTCATAAAGAATACCTACACCATAGTGTTTTTCAACGATATTTCTTGGAGCTTTACCTTTTCTAAAACCAGGTACGTTGAAATATTTAGCATTTTTGAAATATGCTTTATTTAATCCTTCTTCAAATTTATCTGCAGATACAGTTATCTCTAGTTTAACTTTATTATTTTCTAATTTTTCTACTTTTGCGTTCATTTTAACAAATCCTTCCTTCATTTATGTGTTTATTTCTGGATATATTAATTTCCACGGGCCTCATTATACCATATATACACATACATTTCAAATATTTTTTAATATATATTTTGCTTATTTTTCAACATTTTTAGGCAAATTTTACCCAATTTTTTCTACTTTAAAATCGAGATAATCACACGATGTCAAATAAGTGGTAATATTTGGTATAGTCACCATGTTTTCTTCATGTTTTGTATGTAAATGTCCATATATCCAAATCTTTATATTATACTCATCCAGACTTTGTATAATTCTGTCATCTGGCGGATAATGAGTCGTAAAAATAATTGGTTTTTCAGGAGCTAAAATACAAGCTGCATCAAGTCCAATTTTAGCTCTTAAAATTTCACGATTATAAATTTTTTCATTATCAACATCTTCTTCCTCATATCCCCAATATCTTGTGCCTGTAAGAGTGTATTTTCCTAAATCATATGCATTGTTATATATAAAATAAATATCTTTAAAGCCATTTACTTCTAAGAATTCCTTCATTTTCTTTACTGTAGTCCACCAATAATCATGGTTTCCTTTTAAAATATATTTTTTGCCTGGCAAAGAATTTAAAAACTCAAAATCTGCTTTTGAATCTTCAAGATAAGTTGCCCACGAAAAATCACCAGATAAAATAACATGATCTTCAGCTGTTATATTTTCAATCCAGTTTTTCTTAACTTTCTCTTCATAATTATTCCAATTTTCACCAAATATATTCATTGGTTTATCAGTTACCCCAAACGAAAGATGCAAATCGGATATTGCATAAATTGACAAGTTTTCACCCCCATCATTAATTAAGAAGTCGGTTATACCAACTTCTTAAAGACATTAATCACCTATCTTCAAATTAGGAACTGCATTCAAATCCCAATTAGATATTTTTCCTTTTTTATAATTGTAATACGTTGCCGCTGCAATCATTGCAGCATTATCTGTGCACAAAACTAATTCTGGATAATACACTTTGAATCCATTTTCCGCACCAAGTTTTTCAAATTTATTTCTTAAATAACTATTAGCAGAAACACCTCCTGCTATAGCAATCTTATCTAGTTTTAATTCTTTTAATGCTTTAATTGCATTAGTTGTTAACACATCTGTAACTGCCTCTTCAAAACTAGCACACAAATCATTAACATTAATATTTCCTTTTTCTTTATTATTAAGATTTAGTACAGCTGTTTTTATACCGCTGAAACTAAAATCCAAATTATCAAAATATGTTCGTGGTAAATGATATGTAGGTTCACCATCTTTTGCAAGTTTATCTATTATAGGTCCTCCTGGATATCCAAGCCCAATAACTCTTGCAACCTTATCAAAAGCTTCACCAACCGCATCATCTCTAGTCTTACCAAGTATTTCAAACTCTGTATAATCTTTTACATGTACTAAATGAGAATGACCACCAGATACAACTAAACAAAGATATGGTGGTTCTAAGTCTTTATGCGTAATATAATTAGCCGCAATGTGACCTTCAATATGATGAACTCCTACCAAAGGTTTTTTAGCAGCATAAGCAAGAGCTTTCGCAGTTGATAAACCAACTAATAATGCACCAACAAGTCCTGGTCCATATGTACATCCAATAACATCAATATCATCTAAAGAAACATTTGCTTTTTCTAAAGCTTCTTTTACTACATAAGTAATATTTTCAACATGATTGCGAGATGCTATTTCTGGTACAACACCACCATACTTTTTATGAATATCTATTTGAGTTGCAATAACGTTAGATAAGACCTCTCTGCCATCTCTAACAACGGCAACAGAAGTCTCGTCACAACTAGATTCAATTCCTAAACATAACAAACTTTCAGACATTAAAAATCCCTCTTTTACAATAATGGTCCTAATATTGTTGTAACCAAAGTTAACATAGCATTAGAAAGCCAATAAACAATTGGTTCTATTATTTTTGATGGCAACTCTGTAAAAAACAAAATGATAATTATTATTGTTGAATATCGTTCCATCGCCCACAAAAACTTTCTTGCTTTTCCTTTTACGAAATGAGAAAGAATCTTTGAGCCATCTAGCGGTGGCACTGGTAATAAATTAAAAACACCCAAGCATAAGTTAATAAAAGCTCCTAACATTAACATATCAAAAAGTATTCCTGTTAAACTATTTAATGGTACAAAAATATATACAATTGTCCAAACAAAAAATAAAATAAATGCTAATATTATATTGCTCACAGGTCCTGCTAATGCTACAAGCATATTATCCCTTGAAGGATTTCTATAATATGTTGGATTTGTTTGAACTGGCTTACCCCAACCAAATCCTGCAAACAATAAACATATTGTTCCAACAGGATCTAAATGCGCCAACGGATTCAAAGTAATTCTTCCTTGAGCTTCTGGCGTAGGATCTCCTAACTTATCCGCCATCCTAGCATGAGAATATTCATGCACCGTAAGCGCAAGAACTAGACCAGGTAAAGTAAGCAGTGTACCCATTAAATCAAAATTCCCTAATCCATTTATAATCGTATTTATACCAATCATAATAAGAATAAATATTAAGGTTCTTTTCCAATCAATTCCTTGACCAAACATAGACATCCTCCTAATAAAATTTAGTAATATCATCTTTTTATCATAATTATTACTATATCAAAGATTAATACCTTCTTTTTATTTTTCACAAAAATCACACAGCATTTTATCTTTCAAATTCTTCTTTTTCTTTTTTCTTAATTTTATATCCTTTTTCTAAGACTTTAACGAACTCTTTTGGAAGTTTTGTCTTCGCCTTACGAACTAAAATTGCTGGAATCCCATACATCGCTTCCGCCATCGAACCAACTATACAAGCATTAGTATCAGTATCTCCGCCATACGAAATCACTTTTCCAACACTCTCTGTAAAGCTTTCAGAAGTAAATAATGCGTACATACAATTATCAACAGTAGTAGCACATGTAGAATTAAAGTTTTCGAAAGGAACATACTTAAGATTTATATTTAACTTTTCTAAAATTTCCTCTTTACTATAACCAGTTCTTGCATAAAAAATTGTAAGAGCAACTAATTGAGCAGCTTTAACAGCATCTTCAGAATCGTGAGAAGGAATTGTTGCAAGTCTTGCATTTTCCCTAACCCCTTCTTCTGAATCAAACATAAATCCCACAGGTGAAACACGCATCATCGCACCATTACCAGTACTTTTTCCTTCACCTTCACCCTTTACCCATTTAGTAAATCCTGGTGAAAAAGGTGATTTGAAATATGGTGAGAAATTCGGTTTGTATTCTAAATACTTAGTTGCATATGCTTTTAAATACTTTTCATAATCTCTGTCATTTTGAATTGCATCAAGCACCGCAACAGTTAAAATTGTATCATCACTAAAAAACGAATCATCTGGCATTAACGTTTTTACTTCTATCATTCTCGCTTTTTTCACTTGGTCAAATTCATAAATTGAACCTGCCAAATCACCAACTACAGCTCCCCACATATCAACCCCACAATTAATCTTTCTTTTCTATTTTTATTTGACTAATATAATCTATAAAAATATTTAAATTAATTATTAACGCAAATAACCATTTTAAATATAATTTTCGATTTAGCGGCAAAAAACCGACTCCTGATTCAATTATCAAACCACCAGCAACAGGAAAAGATACATACAACAATAAAGCACTATATAAGATCATAAAAATCAAAGAAAAATTTTTAAGTTTTAAATTATACTTTTTCTTAAAATATATAGCTACTATACAAAACAAAAAGTGCACCATACAAAAATATTATTATTAATACCATAAGTTGCTTGCGCTCCATTTAAATCTTTGAAGCAAAATAAAAAAGTTATTAACCCTGTTATCAAAATCAAACCTATTGTCATAAAATTTTTTTATTTTTTAAAATATTTATCATCATTAAAAGTACCGAACCAATTACTAAAGACCATAATAATGTATCCATTTTTATCCCCCTATTTATAATTATTCATACTTTCTTTCAAAACGAAGCAAAAGTGGTATAGCGCTAGGTAAACGAGACGAAAATCTATGAGGCGTACACTGGTACGTTGATTAGATTTTCGTCGATGTTTAACAACGCGGTATGCCGCTTTTCATTCGTTTTAGTTTAATGGTTTCATAGTTGGGAACAATAATACATCTCTAATTGAATAACTATCTGTAAGTAACATTACAAGTCTATCAACACCTACTCCAAGTCCACCTGTTGGAGGAAGTCCATATTCTAAAGCTTGTACATAATCTTCGTCCATCATGTTAGCTTCATCATTTCCAGCTTCTCTTTCAGCAACTTGAGCCATAAATCTTTCTTTTTGATCGATTGGATCATTTAATTCTGAGAATGCATTACCATATTCTCTACCGCCAATAAACACTTCAAATCTTTCAACAAGACGTGGATCAGAAGCTTTCTTCTTAGCAAGTGGTGAAATTTCGATTGGGTAATCGATGATAAATGTTGGTTGAACTAATGTTTCTTCAACTTTTTCATCAAATACTAACGCAATAGCATCTCCTCTTGTAATTGTTCCTTCTAAGTTAATTCCAAGGCTTCTTACAAGTTCTGCTGCTTCTTCATCAGTATTTGCTTTGTTAAAATCTACCCCTGTAACTTCTTTGATTGCATCAATCATAGAAATTCTCTTCCAACCTGGAGTTAAATCTATTTCTGTTCCTTGATATGTGATCTTTGTTGTTCCACAAACATCCATAGCAAGTGTTGAGAATAATCCTTCAACTAAATCCATCATATCGTTGTAATCTTCATATGCTGAATATAATTCAAATGTTGTGAATTCAGGATTGTGTTTGATATCCATACCTTCATTTCTGAAAAGTCTACCCATTTCATATACTTTGTGGAATCCACCAACAATCAATCTCTTTAAGTATAATTCTGGTGCAATTCTTAAATACATATCTAAATCTAATGTATTATGGTGTGTTATGAATGGTCTTGCTGTTGCTCCACCTTGAATTGTATTTAGGATTGGAGTATCAACTTCTAGATATCCTAAATTATCTAAGTATGTTCTAATACCTTTGATAATTTTACTTCTAGCAACGAATGTATCTTTAACTTCGTTGTTCATGATTAAATCTACATATCTTTGTCTATATCTTAAGTCTGTATCTTTTAATCCATGGAATTTTTCTGGTAAAGGTCTTAAAGATTTAGATAATAATTCAATTTCTTTAACTTTTACTGAAATTTCTCCCATGTGTGTTTTAAATACTTGTCCAGAAATACCGATAATATCACCGATATCATATTTTTTAAATTCTTCGTATGATTCTTCCCCAACTTCATCTAATTTTACATAGATTTGGATTCTTCCATACATATCTTGTAAATCACAGAAAGATGCTTTACCATGACCTCTTTTAGCCATAAGTCTACCTGCAAGTTTTACTTCGACAGGCTCAGCTTCTTCACCTTCTGCTGGTTCTTTATAGTTTTGTTTTATATCTTTAGTGTTATCTTTATTATCAAATTTGACAATCTCAAATGGATTTTTTCCTTTTTCACATAACTCTTCAAGTTTGGCTCTTCTTACCTTCATTAGTTCATTTAAATCTTCTTGTTCTACGTTTTGGTTTACAATGTTTTCTTCATTCATTTCTATTTCCCCTTTCTTTATGGAAATTATTAAGTTTTAGGGACTAGTAGTAACATTGGATAAACATACTAATCCACTATCGTCGTATTATATCATAAGAAGAAACAAAAGAAAAGCACAAAAATCAAGGGCTGGATATATTATCCAGCCCTTAACGTTTTATTTTCCTTATTTTGTAATTTTTAGAATTTTAAGTGAAATAACTCCACCTGGTGTTTCAACTTGAACAACTTCATTTTTCTTTCTTCCTAATAAAGCTGTACCAATTGGAGATTCATTTGAAATTTTGTTTTCAGCAAGGTCAACTTCTGTTGAACCAACGATTGTATATTCGATTTTTTCATCAAATTCTTCATCGTAAACTTGAACAGTGTTTCCTACTTGAACAGTTTTTGTGTCAATCTCATCTTCGTCGATAAGTTTAACATTTCTCAATTTGTTTTCTAAATCTATAATTCTCATTTCAACTTGTGCTTGTTCGTTTTTAGCCTCATCATACTCTGAGTTTTCTGATAAGTCACCAAAACCTAAAGCAACTTTTATTCTTTCAGCAATTTCTTTTCTTTTTTCAGTTTTTAAATATTCAAGCTCTTCCTCTAACTTTTTTAAACCTTCGTATGTTAATAAAGTCTCTTTTGGTGGCATTGACATCATTCCCTTTCTTTTGCATGTTTAGGATAAATAAACATACCCTAACAATGTAAGTATTTTAAACATAAGCTTTTTGTTTGTCAAGCAAAAGTTCTTCCTATTTTTTCAAATTCTTCTTCGGTTATCTTTCCTTTTAAGCCTATATATCCATTTATTATATATTTTTCTGAATTAAATATTCTTTCATTCTCTTTTAGTTTACGAAGTGGCTTATACATTTTTGCCTCACAGATTGCTAAATCTCTGTATTTATCTGAACTTTTAAAATTACCTACTAAATCTATATCATTAATCAAAATACCAGAAAAACTATTTCTTATTTTCCTAATTCTATTATTCAAAGATAAAACAATTGCGTTTTTAGAAATATCAATTTTTCTTAATTCCTCTTCTTTAAAATCTTGATTAATCACTAAATTCACTCTTCTAAAATCAATTTGTTCTTCTGTTGAATATAATTTAATCATATATCCATAACTTTCAAAAAGTCTTGTTGCAGTTTTTTCGTACTTTGTGTAATTTTTTGAAATAATGTGTGTTTCTTTTACATCTTTAGAAATTCTTTCTATTAGTTCTACATTTTCCAAACTATATTCATTCATAACTAAAAGAACACTCATTTTCTCTTTTGGATACTTAGTATATTTAGCAATTTCTTCTACAAATTTACCAAGCATTACTTTTTCTATTCTTCTTCCTGTAACAATATACTTTTTAGCTTCTTCAAGCTCTTTACAAAACTCTTCATTAGCCATCAGTTCATCATTTAAAACTACATTTTCAACTTTATACTCCTCGAGTTTTCTTAGAACTTTTTTAGTCATTTTTTTTGTGCTTTTTTTATCAAATTTAGGGGTAACAACTTTAACCTCACCCAAGATTTCCTCTGATGAAATTTTGTTAAAATTATATTTAGTTGAACTATCAATAAGTGCATAAAGCATATTACCACCCCCTAAAACTTGCTCTGGGATTTTATAAAAAATCTCTTAAACTAATTTATCTCCTCCGCGATAACGTCCCATACTTCTTCAACCTCATAACCTCTTCTCCATGCTGCAAATCCTGCCAAATCATATTCATCTATCAATTCTAACTTTTCTTTCAAAGCCTTTTCATCTTCAACATATACTAATATCGTATCAGAACCAGATTTATATTCAACAATATATTGCCCCGCAATTTCATTCCATTCAGATGAATTAGGATTGTTTTTTACATATTCTTTCGCTTTAGCCATACCTAATGATGATGTAGATTTAACAACTCCATCTTTGGTTCTCCAAAATCTTGAATAAAACGGAACACCTAACACTAATTTTTCACTATCAACTTTTTCTCTATCAATAAGTTTTTTTAGATTAGCTTCAACCCACGCAAGAGATGCAACCGGTCCAGCAGTAGAACTACTTTGCCCATATTGATCATAAGCCATAAGCATAACGTAATCTGCAGCATCCGAAATAGCTTTTGTATCATAACATAAAGACCATGTCGGAGAACCATCAGGCACATTCACATCTACGGTTGAAATGATTCCATTTAATTTTAATGTTGCAGATAACTCTCTTACTAACTCAGCAAATTCTTCTTTATCTTCTTTATACATATTCTCAAAATCTAAATTTATTCCATCAAAATTATATTTTTTACAAAGCTCCACAATGTTATCTATAAAAGCTTTTCTATAGTACATATCATTAAGAAGTACCGATGTACCATCAATTTTTATATCATCATTTTTTATAGTTGGCCAAACTTTATAACCGACTCTATTTGCCCAAGACAAATAATTAGAATCAATTGAATGTTTTAATTCACCTTCAGAATTTTTAGAATAAATCCATGTTGGCGATAAAACATCTACACTATCTTTTTTTTCTTCGGAACTTCTATCAGGAGAATAATTAGTAGCATATTCCCAAATTAAATTTATCTTTTCCTTCTTAGTTTCTTCCTCTTTAAAAACTGCTGTTGCTTTTGTATCATCAAACTTTATTTTACCTTTTCTTATATATCCAAAATCTCCATTTTCGCTTCTAGCCCATACATATTGGTCATCTGTTAAATAAGCAAAATCTTCTGTATATATTCTTAAAATCTCACCTTTTTCAGGCGTACCTTTTGTTAATGAAAATTTTTTCTTATATTTCTTTAACTTTGCATCTTTCTTCAGTTCAACTTCAAAATATTCAACATTTGAGGTTGTCACAATAACCTTCTCATTTACTACAACATCAATATCATAAACAGCTTCTAAAACTTGTATTGGTATATAAATATCTTCACCACTCATCATTACAGGAACATCAATATGTTTTGGTTCATCATTTATTATGATATCTTTATCGTCAACAAACATTTTTACAACGTAAGTATCATAAGCAACAATTACAGCTTCATATTTTTCATCAAAATAAATATATTTATCAAAAAACTTTTTAATTGTATCCATTGATAACATCACATTTTCATCCTTTATAATAATAGAATCTGGTAATGTTTTGGTTTGCTCGTTATCATCTATAACAAATCTAATTTCATCTTCTGCATATTTTACAGTTTCTATATAATAAGGTGTTAAATCAATTAACACATAAGCTATCACAAAAAATATTATTGTCGTTATTAATTTCTTTAGTAAATTTTTCATATAATTCTCCTCTTTTAGTTTATCAAAACTATCATACTCAATAAGAAAATTAAAATCAAGCAAAGACACAAAAAATACACCCACACAAATGTAACCAAAAAGTTACATTCCAAACACTAAAATACCTTTTCTTTTCATGTTTTTTAAGATATAATATTTCTCGAATAAGTTTAATATAAAAGAAAAGGAGGATTTTAGTATGCAAGCTTGGTTCGTTTGGCTAATCATATCTGTGCTTTTCATTATCATAGAAATGGCTACTGTTGGTTTCTTTCTTATGTGGTTTGCAGTTGCAGCAGCAATAACAGCATTGTTTAGCGTATTTTTTCCAACAGCTTATGTTGCACAATTCATTATTTGGGCAGCTTTATCTGTACTTTTAGTTGCTTTCACAAAGAAATTTACAGATAAAGTAAAACCTGAAACTACACCAACAAATGTTTATTCTATTATTGGAAAACGCGCTTTAGTTACAGTTGCAATTAATAACGAAAATGCAACAGGTCAAGTTAAAGTTGATGGCGATATATGGTCTGCAAGATCTGAAAACTACGAAGAAACAATTCCTGTTGGCGAAAGTGTTGAAATACTTAGAGTTGATGGCGTTAAAGTTATTGTAAAAAAACTAGAAAAAAAAGAAACTGTTGTTGAAACAACAGAAAAAAAATAATTTAATTTAGGAGGATTTAATATGGTACCTGGAATAATTATAGCTCTTATATTAGTAACATTTATCATTTCAAGAATGATTAAAATTGTTACTCAATCTGAAGTTCTTGTTATCGAAAGATTAGGAAAATATTCAAAAACAGCTGATGCTGGTGTACTTTTCTTAATTCCTATATTGGATCGTGTTAGAGCTCGTGTAGATTTGAGAGAAAAAACAATGGACGTTCAACCACAAAGCGTTATCACAAAAGATAATGTTACAATTAAAATTGATACTGTTGTATTCTATCAAATAACAGATGCAAGACGTGCAGTATATGAAATTCAAAATTTACAAGCTGGTATCAAATACTTAACAACAACTACAATTCGTGATGTTGTTGGTAAAATGGATTTAGATAGCACATTTAGTTCAAGAGAACAAATCAATACTCAACTTCGTTTAATCCTTGATGAAGCTACAGATAAATGGGGTTGTAAAGTAAACAGAGTTGAAATTAAAGACATCGATCCTCCAAAGGATATTAGAGATGCCATGGAAAAACAAATGAACGCTGAAAGAACAAAAAGAGCTGTAATCCTTGAAGCTGAAGGTCAAAGACAATCTGCAATTACAATCGCTGAAGGTGAAAAAGAGTCTTTAATCTTACAAGCTGATGCTGAAAAAGAATCAAACATCAGAAGAGCTGAAGGTGAAAGACAAGCTAGAATTCTTAGAGCAACTGGTGAAGCTGAAGCTATAAAAGCTATCGCTGAAGCTAAGACAAGAGAAATTGAATGTGTATACGGAGCAATTAAAAATGCTAACCCAGACGATAAGTTAGTTCAAATCAAAGCTCTTGAAGCATTAGAAGAAATTTCTAAAGGCGCTGCCAATAAAGTATTTATTCCTTTCGATGCAACAAAAGCTCTTGCAAGTTTAGGTTCAATGAAAGAAATAACTAAAGAATAATAATAAATTTTAAGACACTTTTTGAGGAGTGTCTTTTTTTTGTGGACTAAAAAGGGGACGGACTTTAACATGGACCACTAAAAATTAAATCTTTTTCATTCAAACAAGTGGTCCATGTTAAAGTCCGTCCCCTTTTTGGTCCACATCATTTAAAGATATTACAAGATAAATAATTATATTTTGAATTAACGAGCTTTTTCAAATTTCTTTGTCCAAAAACGCACTTATTTAAAGTTCAACTTTAATTGACTGTGTTATTGGTTATGTTATAATTTTTCTTGCAAGAAACCTATTCATATTACAATTATTTTCCAAGCTGTGCACGGAAAATATTCGCATACGGACATACGTGAATTGTTCAGAAAGAGAGGAACTAAACATGAAGAAAGTGCTTATCGCTTTTGGCATCCTCACAGCTGTGGCAGGACTCTTCGCTTTGGTCACTACCGTATCTATCGAAAAGATGCTTGACGGCGCTTTTGCTTTCGAAGACGAAGAAGAGTTTTTCGACGGTCTTGAGCTGTAGTCCCCAATCATCTGATTCAATGCCCCCCTTTTTATCACAGAACGCGTTGAATCAGCCCCCCGCATAAAGAGTGTACATTAGGAAAAATTTTCCCATGTGCACTCTTTTTATTATTCACCAATTCCAAATTTATCCATCTAATAAAATACACCCTTGAACTTATGTAAAATACATGATATAATGCTCCAACGGCAATAATGCTTATTTGTACCCTGTATCTTATAATTAGAAGGAGGACCTTATATGGACAAAGACAAAAACATGGGAAAAGTACGCCACGAAGAACATAGGATTGATTTCCGTAAAAATGATGCTGATAACATCTACGGTTTTATCTCTCTCAACAAGAAACCCGCCGATCCCGCAAGTGTAACCGTAAAGATGCACGGCGAAGAAATTTTCCCCAACGATTTCGACATCACCGGTATGCCCGTTTTTTCCACCGAAGCATCTCTGATTCTCGCAACCAAAAGACGCATCATCAATGGCAATAGAATGCCTCAGCAAATGCCTGAAAGCATGAAAGTCGAAGTTTCGTATCGCGAAGCAGTCTACGATTTTTCTCTCGACGAAATTGATACCATCGAAGGCGTAAAAGCAGCCCTTTCTGATCTCAACGCATTTGGTGAGTTGTGCCGCAAAAGATATCTTGCTTCTATCCAGCTTCGTAAACCGCTTAATTGTTTCGTCCTTTTCGGACGTATTATGCTGGATGAACACGGCTACACCAGAAGAATCAACAGTCTCAGCGATCACAAGTACAGTCTCACCGTTCTTCCCGAAGAAGTTCCTGAGATTTGCACCCGCGAAGAATTTGACAAAATCGTGACTTTCTTCAACTCTGAATCGACTCCGGCTATTCCTAAATCTGGCGATAAATGTCCTTGCTGCGGCAAGCCTTTTACCACCGATTCCCTTAAAGAAGATCTCGGATATCTGAACAGAAAAATCGCACACAAAGAATGTATTCACAACTACCAGTACCACGCAGAAATCAACAGCCTCATTTTCGGCGTCATTGATTCTGTCTACCAGGGAAATGTTCCTTTCGAGACTCTTCCCAACCCAGCAATTTACAACAAAGAAGCTAAGCACATTCCGTGGTTCTTGGTACACACCAGCTGCGGAGATATCGTAATCGGTCGTAAATGTGGCAAAATCAGCATCGAGTGGCAAGAAAACTTCAGACCTTTTGACATCGCAATTTTCAATAACGATTCGAGAGTCATCAAATGGTATGGTAAGTCCCCTTGCTTCAAACAGATTGCTCCCGGAGAGGCACCTGTCGAAAGTAAACGCGGCATCATCGCACTCAATGAAAAAGATGCAATCGCATACCTTACGAAAGTTCAAAGCACCGTTTTGTCCCGCCCCGGAATTACCGGATGTGTGACCGTTGATTAAGTCACACACAGTGATCATCGTTCATAATAGGGAGATATTCCCGAGTGATAAAAAGAAGGTATTGCCATCGAAAGCAATACCTTCTTTAATTTTATAATTTATACACAATTTTTTATTCTATCAAAAAGCAATTGAGAGATTACTCTCAATTGCCTTTCATTTTTAATACATTCCGCCCATACCAGCATCCATGTCATGATTATGACCGCCACAACCGCAGCCTTCTTCTTTTTTATCTGCAACTAAGCTTTCTGTAGTAAGTACCATTGATGCTACACTTGCTGCATTTTGCAATGCAGATCTTGTAACTTTAGTTGGATCAATAATTCCTGATTTTTTCATATCTACATATTTTTCATTTAACGCATCAAATCCAAAACCTTTTTCAGAATTTAGCACTTTATCTAAAATTACACTACCTTCAAGACCAGCGTTATAAGCAATTTGTTTTAATGGTTCTTCTAACGCCATAAGTACTGTTTTTACACCAGTTTTTTCATCGCCTTCTACTGTATCTAATAATTTTCTAACTTCAGGAATAGCATTTACATATGCTGTACCACCACCAGCTACAATTCCTTCTTCAACAGCAGCTTTAGTAGCAGAAAGAGCATCTTCTATTCTAAGTTTCTTTTCTTTCATTTCGATTTCAGTAGCAGCACCGACTTCAATTACGGCAACACCGCCAATTAACTTAGCAAGTCTTTCTTGTAATTTTTCTTTATCATATGCTGACTCAGTCTTTTCTATTTGATTTTTAATTTGTTTAACTCTTTCAGCTAATAATTCTGAACTTCCGTTACCATCAACGATAATTGTGTGGTCTTTTTCAACTTTTACTTGTCTTGCTCTACCTAATTGCATTAATTCAACTTCTTTTAATTCAAGGCCAAGTTCTTCTGTTATAACTTCACCACCTGTTAAAATAGCAATATCTCTAAGCATTTCTTTTCTCTTATCACCATAGCCAGGAGCTTTGATTGCAACACATTGGAATGTTCCTCTTAATTTATTTAATACTAAAGTTGTTAAAGCATCTCCTTCAACATCATCAGCAATAATCACAAATTTCTTACCTTGTTGAACTACTTGTTCTAAGATAGGTAAAATTTCTTGAATGTTAGAAATCTTTTTATCTGTAATTAAAATATATGGATCATCCATTACTGCAACCATTTTATCTGTATCAGTTACCATGTATGGTGAAATATATCCTCTTTCAAATTGCATACCTTCAACTACATTTAAATTTGTACCTGTAGTCTTAGATTCTTCAACAGTTATAACACCATCAGTTGAAACTTTTTCCATGGCATCAGCAATTAATTCACCAACAACTTCGTCATTAGCAGAAATCGCTGCAACTTTTGCAATATCTTCTTTACCATTTATTTTAGTACTATTAGATTTAATTGCTTCAACAGCAACTTCAATAGCTTTATTCATTCCTCTTCTCATAACCATAGGATTTGCACCAGCAGCAACATTTTTAATCCCTTCTCTTATCATTGCTTGAGCAAGCACTGTAGCTGTGGTTGTTCCGTCACCTGCAACATCATTTGTTTTTGTTGAAACTTCTTTAACAAGTTGTGCTCCCATATTTTCAAAAGGATCATCAAGTTCAATTTCTTTCGCAATAGTAACACCATCGTTAGTTATAAGTGGTGCACCGTATTTTTTATCAAGTACAACATTTCTACCTTTAGGACCTAATGTAACTTTAACTGTATTAGCAAGCTCGTTAACTCCTCTTTCTAATGCTTTTCTAGCATCTTCTCCATATAAAATTTGTTTACTCAAAATAAAACATCTCCTTCTTTTTAATCTAAGTAAATTTTGTATGTACTACACATTTTCTCTATTCTACAATAGCAAGTATATCATCTTGACGAACAATTATATAATCCGCATCTTCATACTTAACTTCTGTTCCAGAATATTTAGAAAATATAACTTTGTCACCTTCTGCAACTTGCATTTTGATTTCTTTTCCATTTACTAAACCACCAGGTCCAACTGCAACAACTTTTGCAATTTGTGGTTTTTCTTTACTTGCAGCAGCAAGCAAAATACCGCTTTTTGTTGTTTCCTCGGCTTCTACTAATTTAAGTACAACTCTGTCTGATAAAGGTCTTATCATTTTTAACCGCCTCCTAAAAAAACATTAGCACTCTATATTCCAGAGTGCTAATTCATAATATTACTATATGATTATTTTGTCAATATATTCACAAAAATTTCAAATTTTAATAAGAACCCCAAACTGAACCTACATAGTCTACTCTATTATTTTCATCAAAATCAATTTCAACATAATTTTCAGCTGTGTCATACCAAGTATATGTTATTCCATACTTACTAGAACGAGATTCAAAACATGCATTTCCTAGGATTGTTTTTACTTCATTCAATGTCATTCCATCTTCTACACTGTCTATTTCTGCATCTAAATCTACGATTGAAGCATTTAACTCTTTTGAAAGAGCTATTCCATCCCATGAAGATGAAGAAGCATTTATACTTTTTGAATAAACAACACCATCTTCAATAACTACTGTAACATAACTAAAATCATCAGCCACAGAATTCCAATCTAAATATTCTGAACTACCATATGTGTCTTTTTCATCTTCTGTTCCTAGCTTGCTTAAAACTTCTGATTTAGTCATTCCAACTTCTACTTGATTATATTTATTTTGTAAATCTGATAATACTTGAATTTTACTTTCGAATTCTGCAGAATAATCCGATTCCCAATCATAATCATAGTCGTAATCATTTTCCCAATCATAACTATCATCATAATCGTAATCATATGCCGGATACATCATATCTTCAATCATTCCAGCTACAGCTTCAACAACTTCTTCTGGAACTTTTGCTTTTATGGTATTTAAATATGTTTCTAAATTATCTGAGATTTCTTGTGCCCACGCATTTAAATCTTCTTCAGAAGCAGTGTTTAAAATCAAACTATTGTTAGCGTCTATTACAATTATTCCATCTTTAGTATTCTTTTCATAAACATATTCATATTCCATTAAATCAACATTAACAGTAATAGCTGCAACATTCATTGTTAGAGCAATTTCACCCTTATAAGAAGTATCATCTTTTACAGTATTTACAACTAATTTAATTGTCATGCTTTGTTCTGGAATTTCACCTACAACTTCAATATATGATTTCTTATTTTCATTTATACCAGCAACTCTAACAACTACATTTGATGTTTTCTCTGTAAATTCTATTGCTACAGTATCTGAACCTTTTACATATACAGCGAATTCATAATTTTCATCATTTGAAAAGCCATCAATATATTCATCAAAATCTGCAATTTCACCAGAAATTTCTTCTTGATAATCTTCAAATGTATAATCTGCATACATTTCATCTGATTCAACTATAAGTTCATACAATTTTTTATCTTTATATGCTTTTTCTAATAAATCATATACCAATAATGCTGCATCTTTTTCGCAATATAAAGCTGAATGTTTAACTACTTTTAATTCTGTTCCATTTATAGTTATTGTTTCATCTTTTGTTGTTACGGTATTTTCTTCTAGACTGTCAGCTAACATATCTAAATATGGATCAAATACCTTTTCATATTTTTCAAACTCTTCTGTATCTGCCATTTTTAAAAGTTCTTCTTCAGTTATTTTATTTGGAATTTCATCTGAAGGAATATCATATTTTTCAGCCAAAGCTTTCAAATTATTATTTTCTATTGCAATAAACTTTTCAAATAATCCAGGTACATTTACACCATATAAATCGCCTGTTTTCGCATAATCTAAATCAATTAAACTATCTTCACCATACAAAAACGAAAATCTACCAGAAGCACCTTCACCTGTTTTTATCAAAGTGTTTTCAAATGAAATGTTTTCAAATTCTACATCATCATAATTTAATGCAGATAATAGTGAAAGAATGTCTATTTTATATTTTACTGTGTGTTTACCTTCTTCACTCATTAATTTTGTCATTTCATTATGCATTTCAAACATGTAATCATCTTTTAAGGCCTCAACTATTTTACCATCACTTTTTAATGAACCAGCAATTAAAAATCCACCTGCTACAAATAAAGCAAATAGTGCAATTATTATAACAACAAATCCGATAGATGCAGGGTCTTTTTTATTTCCTCCATTATCATTTCCCATTTCTACATTCTCTGTAGGTGTAACATTTTGAACCACAGGCTCTACTGGAGCAACATTTTGTGATTCAACATTTTCTGTCACATTTGTTTCGTTTAAATTTTCATCCATTTTATAATCCTCCCCCTATTGGTTTACAATTAAATTATAAGTTTATGAAATCAAAAAGGCAACCTTTTATTTTTCAAATTTTTCCATAATTTTTATATTGTCTTCGCCAACCATTCTCTTAAGTTTTTCATAAATTCTTTCATCTATAAACATTGGTAAAACTTTAGAAGTCTCTTTAGTTACCATTTCCACATCAATGTTTGTTTTTTGATTGCTAATCTCTTTTATAAATGTTCTAAGTTCAGTTAATTCTTCAGGTGATTTATCTTGAGGAATAATTAATTGTACTTTTTTGTTAGAATCATTCAGTGCTAAATATAACTCATGATTCTTAACTTCAAATTCATAAATTTTAGTAAGAATAATTGATACATCTTCTTTGATGCTTATTCTTCCTTCAATTTTAACAATCTTATCCTCGGCAATTATCGGTCTATATTGCGCAAATGTTTTTGGAAATGCAATCATATTTATGGAACCAGATAAATCTTCAACTGTAACAAACGCCATAATTTCATTATTTTTAGTTATCTTTGTTCTAACTGAAGAAATAATTCCTAAAACTTTAATTTCTTTGCCATCAAGTCTTTCAAATTCTTGTTTTTCAATTTCATCCATTTCTTCATAAGCAAGTTCATTACTTCTTATTGTAGAATACTTTTCAATGTGTGGTACATAGTTGTCTAATGGATGCCCTGAAACATATAATCCAAGCATTTCTTTTTCTAGTAGCAACTTTTCTTTTTTAGGCATTTCTTTCATCTGTTTCATTTGATACAAGTCTTCTTTAACTTCAGATTCTCCACCCATATCAAACATATTCATTTGACCACTTAGAGATCTACGTTTATCGTTTGCAACTATATCTAGTATATCCTCAAAAGCGCAAAGTAATGTATTTCTATTAGATTCTAGCGTATCAAACACACCAGCTTTAATCATACTTTCAATACATTTTCTATTAACATCTTCTGGATTAACTCTTTTACAAAAATCTATAAAATCTTTAAACGGACCATTTAAAGTTCTTTCATTTGTTAATGAATTAATTGCTGCTTCACCAACATTTTTAATAGCAGCAAGACCAAATATAATCTTATCACCTTCAACAGTAAATCTACTAAAACTCTTGTTGATGTCAGGTCGTAAAACTTCAATATTCATTCTCTTGCATTCGTTAATATAAAGCGTTATCTTACCTTGTGTTGTTAAGAAACTATTTAATAACGCAGCAAAAAATTCTGTTGGATAATATCTTTTTAAATATGCAGTTCTATATGCAACTACTGCATAACACGCCGCGTGAGATTTGTTAAATGCATACTTTGCAAATTCAGACATTTCATCAAAAATATTATTAGCAGATTTTTCATCAACACCATTTCTAATTGCACCAGGAATAACCACATTTCCCTCTTCATTAGTAAGACCATAAATAAAGTTCTTTCTCTCTTCAGCCATTACATCAAGTTTCTTTTTACCCATAGCACGTCTTACTAAGTCAGCTCTTCCTAATGAATATCCACCAACACTTCTAACAATTTGCATAACTTGTTCTTGATAAACCATACAACCATAAGTAACGTTTAGGATTGGTTCAAGAATTGGATGTGTATATTCAGTTTGCTGAGGATTATTTTTACCTTTAATGTATCTTGGAATTTGATCCATTGGTCCAGGACGATAAAGTGAAACACCTGCTATCAAATCTTCTAAGCAGTCTGGTTTTAACTCTCTCATAAAAGAAGTCATACCACCACTTTCAAACTGGAATATTCCAAGTGAATCACCATCACCCCAAAGTTTATACACTTCAGGATCATTCATATTTTCATCATATTTAACTTCTACGCCTTGATTTGCTTTAACCAAATCTTCAGCATCCTTAATAACAGTAAGTGTTCTAAGGCCTAAAAAGTCCATCTTTAAAAGACCAAGCTCTTCTAAAATTGTCATCGTAAATTGTGTAGAAATAATACTGTCATTTTTATATAACGGAACATATGAATCAACTGGATTCTTTGTGATAACTACACCAGCTGCATGTGTCGATGCATGTCTTGGCAAACCTTCAAGTCTTTTTGAAATATCTATAATGTTCTTAACCTCAAGATCATCCTCATACATTTGTTTAAGCTCAGGATTCATTTCCAAAGCTTTATCTAAAGTCATATGCAGTTCCATCGGAACATTTTTAGAAATCGTATCAGCTTTGCTATATGGTACGTTTAAAACTCTTGCAACATCACGAATAACACCACGAGCAGCAAGCGTACCAAAAGTAATAATCTGCGCAACTCTATCGTTACCGTATTTTCTGCAAACATAATCAATAACATCTTGTCTATGTTCATAACAAAAGTCTACGTCAAAGTCGGGCATACTTACTCTCTCAGGATTTAAAAATCTTTCGAAAATAAGATTATATTTCATCGGGTCAATATCAGTAATTTCAATACAATACGCCGCTAAACTTCCGGCACCAGAACCTCTACCAGGTCCAACAGGAATGTCGTTATCTTTTGCATATTTTATAAAATCCCAAACGATTAAATAATAATCTGTATATCCCATCTTGTTAACTGTAGAAAGTTCGTATTCCATACGTTCAACAAGTTCTGAATTTCTTTCTTCAATAACATTTTTAATTCGTTCAAGTTCAGAATCATCCATCACTGCACTTGTACCACCTTGTGGTGCAGCTACTTCGATATCGTTATAATATCTCTTACACAAACCTTGATAAGATAATTTTTTTAAATACATAAAGTGATCTTCATCAAAAGGTGTATCAAAGTTAGGAAGTATTGTATGACCAAACTCAAATTCAACATTACACTTCTCTGCGATCTCAACTGTATTATCTAAACATTCCGGAATGTTTTTAAAGCTCGCAAGCATCTCATCAGGAGACTTAATATAAAACTCATCCGAGCCCATTCTCATTCTATCTTCATCCGCAACTTTTTTACCCGTTTGAATGCAAAGTAAAACATCATGACTTTCCGCATCTTCTTTTTTTAAGTAATGCGCGTCATTCGTTGCAATCATTTTCAAGCCAAGTTCTCTTGCAAGTTTAATAAGTCTTTGGTTAGCAATAACTTGTTCCCTAATTCCATTAGATTGAAGTTCAATATAAAAATCATCTTTTCCAAAAATATCAATATATTCTTCAGCAATTTTTCTTGCCTTATCATATTCATCATTAAGCAAAGCTCTATTAATAAAACCAGCAAGACACGCACTACTTGCAACTAAACCTTTGCTGTATTTTTTCAGTGTTTCTAAATCAACTCTTGGTTTATAATAAAAACCTTCTGTGAAAGATAATGAAACAAGCTTTATAAGATTTTGATACCCTTCATTATCCTTGGCCAAAAGCACAAGATGCCCAGGTCTATCATCAATATTTGCTTCTTTATCAGTCATTTTTCTAGGAGCAACATATGCCTCGACACCAATAATAGGCTTGATACCTTGCTTCTTACACTCTTTATAAAATTCAATTGCACCATACATTACGCCGTGATCGGTAATAGCTATCGCTTTCATGCCAAGCTCTTTAACTCTTGCAACAAGTTCTTTAATTCTGTTGGCACCATCAAGCAAGCTATATTCCGTATGCACATGCAAGTGAACAAAATCTCGTTCCATCACTTCACCCCCTCAGCCGGATTATATATTATTTCTATTGGTGATTCAAGATGGTCCAAAGGGGGACGTCCTCATTTGGACACAAACCAAAATTTTCCAAAAACATTTAATTAAGTGTCCAACTGAGGACGTCCCCTTTTGGACCAATTACCAGTCATTTCCTTGTCAGGACAAGCATTACCATGTTATAATGCCGTAGGTGATTTTATGCTAGAAAAAATTAACAGTCCTAGCGACTTAAAACAATTACATAAAAAAGATCTTCCGATTCTTGCAGAAGACATCAGGAAGTTTTTAATAGAGAAAGTTTCAAAAACAGGTGGCCACTTAGCGCCAAATCTTGGAGTTGTCGAACTTACAATTGCATTGCACTATATCTTCGACTCTCCTAACGACAAAATTATTTTTGACGTAGGTCATCAATGCTATGTACACAAAATATTAACAGGTAGAAAAGATAAATTTGAAACATTAAGACAATTGGATGGATTAAGTGGTTTTCCAAAAACTTACGAAAGTAAGCATGACATCTTTAATACTGGCCATAGTAGTACTTCAATTTCAAGTGCTGTTGGTGTAGCTGTTGCTAATAAATTAGCCAGCAAAGATGATTACACAATCGCTGTAATTGGTGATGGAGCATTATCTGGCGGTCTTGCTTTTGAAGGGTTAAACAATTCTAAAATCGAAGATACCAATTTAATTGTAATATTAAATGATAATCAAATGTCAATCTCGCCTAGTGTTGGCAATTTGTCTGCATATTTAAACATCATTCGCTCAAATAACTTTTATACAAAAAGTAAAATTGGGATTCGCGCAATATTAAAAAAGATTCCTTTAATAGGACTTCCAATAATGCACGCGATTGAAAAATTAAAAGATGGTTTTAGACATTTAGTGCTACCACAAAGTATTATGTTTGAACAATTCGGTTTTTCATATTTAGGACCAATTGATGGACATGATATAAACGATGTAATCAAAATATTAGAACGTGCAAAGAAAGTTAAAAAGCCTGTTTTAATACACGTAATCACACAAAAAGGAAAAGGTTTCAAACCAGCAGAAGAAAATCCAGACTTGTTCCATGGTGTTGGAAAATTTGATGCAGAAAGCGGAAAAGTTTTATCATCATCTGGAATGTCTTACTCAAAAAGATTTGGCAAGGAACTAATAGAACTAGCTAATAAAAATGAAGAAATAGTCGCTATCTCTGCAGCTATGCCTGGTGGTACAGGATTAAATGAATTTGCGAAAACATTTCCTAATAGATTTTTTGATGTAGGTATAGCCGAAGAACACGCTGTAACATTTGCAGGAGGACTCGCTTCTCAAGGATACATACCATTCTTTGCTGTGTATTCAACATTTCTACAACGTGCATACGATCAAATCATTCATGATGTTGCTTTGCAAAATTCACATGTAATATTTGCAATTGATAGAGCTGGAATTGTCGGGGCTGATGGCGAAACTCATCACGGAATATTCGATTTATCTTTCTTATCACATATACCAAACATGTTAATCATGGCACCAAAAGATGGTGATGAACTTGCTTTAATGATGCAAATTGCTATAAAGCATAACGGACCAGTAGCAATAAGATATCCTCGAGATGCATACGAAGATTGTTTAATTAACCTAGGAAAAAATAAAAATATTATAAAAAGAGATTTAACAAATCATAAAGCAGAAGTTTTGAGAAAAGGCTCCGATGTAACAATAGTAGCTTATGGTAAAACTGTTAAAACAGCATTAGAAGTTCACAAGTTATTAAAAGAAAAAAATATATCTTCTGAAATAATTAATGCAAGATTTTTAAAACCATTAGATGAAGAAACGCTTCTTACATCAATCAGAAAAACAAAACGATTAATCACAATCGAAGACAACATCATTTCAGGTGGTCTTGCAAGCGCTTTAAAAGACTTAATTTTAAACGAAGATTTAAAAGCAAAGAAATTTTATGCTTACCCTGATGAATTCATAAAACACGGAGCTACAAAAGAAATAGAAAAACAATTTGGAATGGCTTCTGAACAAATTACAAAAGATATAGAACGCTTGATTAAAATAAAAGAAATTTCAAAAGCAGTTTAATTACAGCTCATAGGGGACAGTCTTAAAAAGGACATTTTGATTAATCTTGAAAAAATATGAAAAGTTAAAAAATGTCCTTTTTAAGACTGTCCCCTATGAGTCCTCGATGAGCCACGAAAAAGCGCCAACCAAACGGTTGACGCTTATTTTTATCTTGTTCCCTGCCTTGAAATATTCAATAACACTCCGCATGAAGCAAGTAATATTACTAATGCAGTTCCACCATAACTAAAGAATGGTAACGGTATTCCTGTAACAGGAAATAACGCACAAACAATTGCAATATTTAAAAGTGCTTGAACACCTACTAAAGAAGTTATACCTATAGCAAGAAGTGTTCCAAACATATCTGGTGAGCGAAGAGCAATTGTTATTCCTCTCCAAATAAATATACCAAATAAAATTAATACAAATAGCACACCAATAAAACCTGTTTCTTCTGCCCAAATAGAAAAGATAAAATCATTTTGAGGTTCTGGAATATACATATATTTTTGTGTACTATTTCCTAAACCAACACCAAATAATCCGCCACTACCTACCGCATAAAGTGATTGAATAGCTTGCCATCCTGAATCTAACATATCTTGCCAAGGATCTAAGAATGTTAAAACTCTTTCTAATCTATAATCAGCCTTCAATAAGAAATATATTAATAGTGGTGTTGCTGTTACAGCTAGGACTATAATATCTCGTATTCTCACACCAGACACTAAAATCATGATACCCGCAACTGCAACAATTATACCAAGAGCACTATAGTGCGGTTGTAAATATAACAATATACACACAAAGCCAACTAAAAGTAAATATGGTCCTATTCCTCTTATAAAATCTTTATTCTTTTTCGGATCTTTAGAAAGTTTTGCCGCTAAGAAAAGTATCAATCCTATTTTCATTACTTCTGATGGTTGGAATTGAAAACCTATATAAATCCATCTAGTCGCACCTTTAATCGTACGCCCTATTCCTGGTACAAAAACTAAAAGCATCAAAACTAATGAACCAATAAGTGCAAAATCTGCAAGTCTACCCCTAAGCTTTTTATAATCAAACAAAGACGCTACAATCATTACAAAAATTCCAAAGCACGCAAATTTCAATTGGCTCTTAAAGTAATGATAACTATCTCCTTCATACGCAAGCGCACTCGGTGCACTTGCGCTAAGTACCATTATTAACCCCATTGATAAAAGAATAGCAATAGTTACTATCAACCCAATATCAACTGGTCTTGTATATTTTTTCTTCGTTAACGCTGTTGATTGTCTAACAGCAATTTCCGAATTCTTTTTTGTAACTATTCTCATCAACTCCTTTATCGATTATTTTTAAATCATTAGATATCCTAACAAACAAAGTATTGCTGTTACTCCCCAAAAAGCTGGAACAATAACAGTTTCTTTTACTCCACACAATTCAAAGTGATGATGTAACGGAGCCATTTTAAATAATCTCTTACCTTTTGTAATCTTAAAATACGTAACTTGTAAAATTACTGATACTGCCTCTGCAACACAAACACCAGCAACTACAACTAATATAAGTGGCATCTTAAGCATAAATGCTACACTACAAAAAGCACCACCTAATGCAAGTGAACCTGTATCACCCATAAATACTCTAGCAGGATGTGAATTAAAGAATAAGAAGGCAATTGTTGTTCCTGCAATTATTGATGAAAACGCAGCCATTCCTTTATCTCCAAATTTTATCGCAGCCATAGCAAAGAATATCATTATAATAGCTGTTACTCCTGAAGCTAATCCATCAAGACCGTCAGTCAAATTCAAACTGTTAGTACATGCTAATATTACAAACACTGCAAACGGAATAAAAATCCAAGTTGGAACTGAAACTGTTGTCTTAGCAATTGGAATATACATATCCATTTTTTTATTCATGCCATGACCTTTGTCTAATACCAAAACATCACCTGTTGACTCATCTTGTACTGTATGAGTCAAACCTTCTGTTTCTACTTCATGTTCTATTGTAGATTGTGTTGCAAGTTCAGGGTTGTTTGTTAAATAAATAACAAACGCTGTTGCAACAATTATCAATCCTAACATCTTAAAACTTGGTTTTAAACCTTTTGGATTCTTCAAAACAAGTTTTATAAAATCATCTAAAAATCCAATCACACCATAACCCAGAGTCACACACGCAACTGGCAATACATTGGGATATTTAAATGATACTCCCACAGAAACAATCATAGTTGCGATAAGCATTATAATGCCACCCATTGTTGGTGTACCTTTTTTACCCAAATGAGTTTTTGGACCATCTTCCCTTACCACTTGACCTATATGTAATTTCTTTAAAATTGGTATCATTATAAATCCAAGTACAATTGTTATTAAAAATGATGCAAGTAACGCATCTGTTTCAACTGATGAATTCGCCATAATTTCTTTTATTTTTTCAATCATCAATTATCACCTACCAAGCATATAAATTCTTTTCTTTTGGTTCAGGAAGTTTCTTTAAAGCTTCTGCTATAACTTCTCTATCATCAAAATGAATCTTTTCGCCATTTATCTCTTGATATGTTTCATGACCTTTACCAGCAACTAACACAAGGTCATTTCTTTGCGCTTGTCTTAACGCAAATTCAATAGCTTTCTTTCTATCAACGATAACTTTATATTTACCGCTTGTTTTTTTTATTCCTTCTTCAACTTGACGAACAATTTCTTCTGGATCTTCTGTTCTTGGATTATCTGAAGTTATAACAGTAAATCCTGCAAGCTTACCAGAAATTTCACCCATCATTGGACGTTTCATAGAATCTCTATCTCCACCACATCCAAATACGCAAATTATTTTTCCTTTAGTATAAACTTTTGATGCTCTTAAAATATTTTCTAAACTATCTGGTGTATGAGCATAGTCAACAATGATTGTAAAGTTTCTTGTGTTTGGTACAATTTCAGATCTACCAGGAACTTTAACACATTCAAGACCAGCTAAAACATCATCAATATTACATCCTAATCTAATACTTACACAAATTGCAGCAAGTGCATTGTATACTGTAAATCTTCCAGGAATAGGCACTTTAATTCTTTGAATAACTCTGTTAAATGGCATCTTAAAATCAGAATAACTATTTGTAATAATAATATCTCTTGCACAAACAAAAGGATTATTATCTATACCATAAGTAGTTATTGGGCAAGTTGCTAAATCCATAAGCTTCTTAGAATACATATCATCACAATTTACAAAGCCTTCTTTTGCAATTGTAAATAATTTAGCTTTTGCTTCTAAATAATTATCAAATGTTTTGTGAAAATCTAAATGATCTTGAGTTAAGTTTGTAAATACAGCTAAATCAAATGTACAACCTAATACTCTATCTAATGCAAGAGAATGTGATGAAACTTCCATTACAACAACATCAACTTTCGCATCTGCCATTTGTCTAAATAATTTTTGCAAATCAATACTTTCAGGAGTAGTTCTTTGAGCTTCTATTTCTTGATCTCCAATATAATTTGCAATAGTTCCTATCAAACCAACTTTCTTACCTGCTTTTTCTAAAATACTTTTAATCATGTAAGTAGTTGTTGTCTTTCCTTTTGTTCCAGTAACACCCACAAGTCTAAATTCTCTTGATGGATTTCCATAAAAATTACAAGCGGATAAAGCAAGTAACTTTCTAGTATCTTTTGCAACAAGAACTGTAACAGATGATGGAATCATTGCTATGTCAAATTTTCCCTCTTGTACAGCTACAATTTTTGCACCCTTTTCTAATGCAGCTTCTACATATTCGTGACCGTCTGTTTTAAAACCAACAATCGCCACAAACATATCTCCGGCATTAACTAGTCTCGAGTCACATTTTATCTCAGCAAATTCAGTATCTAATGAACCTTTCACCTCGATATCTTCAATCCCTTGTAAAACTTCTGATAATATCATATTTTCCTCCTTCGACAGCTTAATTAACTGCCATTTTATAATTTTATTTGCCAATCTTGTAATTACAATATTTGGACTATGCGGCACATGCAAAACTTAGCATGTGCCGTCATAAACATTTTATCTGAAAATTACTGTACGTCAATACCTATTGTCCTAAATTCAACCCTTATAACAGAGCCTTGTTCTACACTTGTACCAGCTGGTGGATCTTGATATACAGAAACCCCACTTCCCGAAATCTTAATATTCAAATTAGCATCTGAAAGTTTCTTTGTAGCTGAAATAATGTCTAAATTTGTAACATCCGGAACAATTGTATTAAATCTTGTATCATTACCTTCAATATATAATTTAACTAAAGATTTTTCTACCAAAGTTTCGCCAACAGCAGGAACTTGTGCAGAAACAATTGCATTCATGTCACTTGTATTTACATTGTATTTAAGACCTGCATTATTTAATATTCTTATTGCCTCTCCAACAGTTCTATTAGTAACATCCGGCACTTTAACTTTTACAGTTTTATCTTCTAATGTATAGTCCTTCTTAACTTCCATATATTCTAAAACTTCCGTTAAAATATTAGAAACAACTGGCGCACAAACAGCACCACCTTGGTGTCCTAAATCACCTTTGGGATTTGCCACAGTAAGCATAATTGCAACTTCTGGATCACTCGCAGGAGCTAAAGCAACAAATGATGCTGTATATGTTTTTGCATCACCACGACCTTGCTCGGCAGTACTTGTTTTACCAGCTACGTAGTATCCTTTTACTTGACCATTTCTACCAGTACCATTAGAAACAACACTTTCCATCATTCCTAAAACATCTTTAGCTGTACTTTCTGAAAATACTTGTTTTACTTTTATAGGCTCATTTTCTTGAACAACATTTCCATCCGCATCAACAATTCTTGAAACAATTCTAGGTTGCATTACAGTACCACCATTTCCTAAAGCAGAAATTACCGTAAGCATATTTAATTGTGTAAGAGTAAAACCTTGACCAAACGCAGCAGATGCAATTGTTGAATCTGTAACATTTTCAATTGAATGAATAATCCCTTTTACTTCACCTGGCAAATCAATTCCTGTTTTTTGAGAAACTCCTAAAGCTTTTAAATAATCATAAAAAACCACTTTACCTATTTTCATTGCAATATCCATAAAGACAGGATTACAAGAATTCATTAAAGCTTCTCTTAAAGTTTGCTTTCCGTGTGGATTATAATATCTCCAACACTTCATATCCCAACCTTCTATTTTTAAGAAACCATTACAAACAAATTCTTTTAAATCTACGTTATTAACTAATCCTTCTTCAATCGCAATCGCTCCAGTTATAGACTTAAATACAGAACCAGGCTCGAATGTATCTGTAATAGTTCTATTTCTCCATAAAGTTTGCAAAGCCTTTGTTCTTTCACTAGCAGTCATCGTATCCCAATTTGCCTTTACACTCTCTACAGTATGAGTAAATGGATCATTCGGATTAAAATCAGGAGCAACCGCCATCGCCAAAACATCACCAGTTTTCGGATCCATAATTGTGCAAGAAACGTAATCCGGATCATTATCTGCAACAGCTTGCTCAACATATTTTTCAGTAATATATTGAATCATCTCGTCAATTGTAAGAACTAATGAAAGTCCATCTTCTGAAGCTATATACTTTTCATCGTTTAAAGGTAATTCATTACCAATAGCATCAGTTCCTACTACTAACTTTCCTGGCATACCTTTTAAAACACTTTCATACTGAGTTTCTATTCCCTCAAGCCCTTGATTATCAGTTCCACAAAAACCAAGTACATGAGAAAGTAATGCACCGTTAGGATAATAACGTTTTGTATCTTCATAAATGTTTACACCTGTTATATCTTCTTCTGCAATCCACTTTCTAAGTTCATCTGTAACTGACTTATCTAATTTTTTGGCAATAACTTCATCAGCTGTATTCTTTTTGGTTTTCGCTAAAACAGTTTCATAATCTTGATTTAAAATTCTAGCTAAACCTTCAGCTGTTTTTTCCTTATTAACATCTTTTATATTTTTAGGAGTGATACTTACTGATTCAACAGAAATACTCTCTGCCAAAATCTCACCATTTCGATCATATATCACACCTCTTTTTGGACTTATTGTTCTATTTTTTGTTTGCTGCGCATAAGCATCCGCTTTCATTTCTTGACCTCTTATAATTTGCCAATAAAAAAGTCTACCTATTAATATGCAAATAACTAAAAAATATATAACTAAAACCCATCTAATTCTTTTCTTACTTTCAAGCGTGGTTTTTGCCAAAACTTCACCTCCACAAGCTCATCTATTCTCTATTCTATTATTATACATTTTCTTATATGCCATCTTCAATAATTATTTTACTTAAAACTCAGCTAAAAAAAAACAAGCACATTTTTTCTTGCGCTTGTTTTAATCTAAAATATTTACAATATCATGCCACAAATCCGACAAGAATGAAGACTCTTCACTTTCAATAACAACAGGAGTAGAAATTTTATCTTCCTTTGTTACAACAATTCTTTTTATTTGTGAATCTTTAGGTTTTTGCATTCCTAATTGATACTTAGCATAAGTTTCAATATTAGATAAATCTGTTTGAGTTTCTATTTCAGATTCTAATTGAGCATTAACTGTGTTAGCAGTTTCCAACTCAGCTTTTATACCACTCAATGCATTGAAAGATTCATTAATTGCAGAAGATCTATAACAAATTAAAAACAACATTGAAAAAGCACACATTGAATATGCAATTGTTTTTAATACGCTTTCTTTTTTCTTTGCAACAGATTTTGACTTTGCTTTAGTTTTTGGTGCAGTTACTTTTTCAGCGTGTTTCAAAGACATCTCCTTAGGTTTCGCAGCTTTTGTTTTTAACATTGAAGGCACTTCTAAATTTTTGTTAGAAGTTTTTCTTCTAGCTGTAGTAGTAGTTTTTCTTTTAGTTGTTGTACCACCATTTTCGGCCATAATAGCTCTAACAGATGCTCTGTTAGCATTTCTTACAGCTTCAACTTTAGAATTACTTCTTGTTGCTGTCGACTTTTTAGTATCCACATTAGCAGATCTAGTTGTTGTTCTAGTAGTTGCACTAGTAGCCACTCTAGCTTTGGCAGAAGTAGTTCTTGCTGTGGTACTTCTTGAAGATGTTGCTCTTTGAGCTGAAGACGTTCTTATTCCTTGAGGTGCATATCCTCTTGAAGAAGAATTTTTAGGAGTAGATACACTAGTTTTTTTAGCAGTTGAACTTTTTCTTACAATATAATCATATCCATCATAATCGTATTGTACAGCTGGCATTCACATATCTCTCCTTTCTTCAAAAATTTAAATAACTCTTTCAAAAACTCTTAGCTTAGCACTTCTTGAACGAGAATTACTTTCTAGTTCACTTTCAGATGGAATAATAGGTTTTCTTGTAATAACCTTTCCATACGATTTAAAACCACAAATACATTTTGGAAAATCTTTTGGGCATGTACATTTACCTTGAAGCTCCAAAAACGTTTCTTTAACAATTCTATCTTCTAAAGAGTGGAATGTTATGATACAAAGTCTTCCACCATCTTTTAATAGTAAAACCGAATCAATTATAGCTTTTCTTAATTCTTTAAGTTCACCATTAACTTCTATTCTTAAAGCCTGGAAAATTCTTTTAAATGAATCAATTGCATTCTTTGGTACTGCAGCTCTAATAATATCAGCAAGTTCATAAGTTGTATTAATCTCTTTTTCTTCCCTTGCCTTTAAAATTTTTTCAGCAATTCTTTTTGAAAACTTTTCTTCACCATATTCAAAAAATATTTTTTCTAAATCTTCCTTGCTATATGTATTCACAATATCTTTTGCTGAAACACCTTCACTTTGATCCATTCTCATATCAAGTGGAGCATCTTTTGTATAACTAAAACCTCTTGCCCCCTCATCAATTTGATATGAAGAAACACCTAAATCAAAAAGGATTCCATCTACTTGTTCAATACCAAGACCATTAACATGTTCTTTGATATCTTCGTGTTTGCCATGAACAAACTTAACATTTTCATATTTTTCAAGACGCTTTTTACTAGCTGCGATGGCTTCTAAGTCTCTATCCACGCCAATAAGCAGACCACTCTCTATCTTCTCAATAATTTTAGAAGAATGTCCTGCTCCACCAATCGTACCATCTACATATATTCCGTCTTTTTTAATACTTAAATTTTCAATACATTCATTAAGCATTATTGGCTCATGCTTAAACTCCATTTTAATTTCCCCTTAAAAAAGAATAAGCGGTCTTAGCTTTAAGACCGCCGCTTCCCTTCATTACTTTTTTGACGCCCTCGTCATTTCTCTTTAGTTTTTTCTTCTTGATTTAACTCAAGTTTTTTCGTTAGTAAATTAAAATTTTTTCTCTTTAGTATTTGTTATATTTTTAATTTTTCTTTAGTATATTTTTATGTCATTTAAATTAAGTATCAATCTTTTGTTTTTCTTTGATGGGGTATCCCCACTCTACAATTAATGTAGTTTTTTCATTAGTAAAATATTTAATTGGTTTAACACCAAATTAAATTCCTAGCAAAGTCATCTTTTCAGCAATATCATCAGAATCTTGTTCTTCATTATATGAATCCCATCTTTCTCTGCTCCAAATTTCAATTCTTGAAGATACACCAATGATAACTAACTCTTTCTCCAAAGAAGCAAATGTTCTTAAACCTTGTGAAATAAGAATTCTTCCTTGGCTATCGAATTCGCATTCAATAGCAGATGAGAAAAAGAATCTTGTAAAGTTTCTTGCATCTTTACCTGTTATAAGTGGCAATGTTTTAATTTTTTCTTCAATGTTCGCCCACTCTGTAAGAGAGTATCCATACAAACATCCATCAAAACCTTTTGTAAGAATAAAGCGTTCACCAAGCTCAGATCTAAATTTAACAGGGATAATTACTCTGCCTTTTGCATCAATATTATGACTATATTCACCAATTAGCATAACAACCTCCCCTTTCTATAATTCATTCTCCACTTAGTCCCACTTTTCACCACCTTTGACTAAATTTTAATATAAGATATAGGCAAAATCAAGCTTTTTGGTAAAATTTTTCAAACAAATTTTGACAAATTTTTCGTACTGAGGGGACACTCCTTGTAATCAAATTTTTTGATTACAAGGAGTGTCCCCTCAGTACGAAAATCTATCCACAGCAGAAATAAAAAAAGAACCTAGAATAAAATTCTAGGTTCTAAGTTATTATTTATTATCTATCATAAGTATTTTGTTTTCTTGTTCTTGTATGATCTCGTCTTGGCTCTTCCCTTCTTGTTGTAGGGGCTTTTTCTGTAGAACTATACGCCTCGATTAAATTTTCTACATTCTTTTCTAGAATAAGTGGTTTAATCTTATCCTTTCTTAATCTTTTAAATAAACCTTTTGGCTTTTCAGTTTGGATAATCAAATCTGTTGGTTTTTGATATGGGTTACCATCCAAAAATCCTGTAGCTTGAGCCATAAGTTCTGGAAGACCTGCAGAAGAACTATACGCGATAAGCAAATCTACTTGTGTCTTTGGATCTCTTTTTAAGATTTCTTTAATGAACTTTCTTTCATTTCTACCTCTGAAAATTCCACCTTTTAAAATTTTTTCCATTTGTTTTTGTTGTGTTGGAGATAATTTCTTAACAACATCATCTCTTTCATCTTTATCCATTTCTCTAATTGATTCGATCATATCTCTAATTCCAGATTTTAATTTTGAAGATGTATCTTCAAAATAATAGTCAACTGGTTCTCTTATTGGTTGATATTCTCTATCATTCTCAGTTCCTTTTTCCGGAACCATTGGAACTACTCTATAAACATATCCGTTTTCTACTTTAGTCATACCTGGTTGATCAACTAAAGTTCTAAGATTTACCTCACCTTTAATTGGATCTCCTAATTTTTCATATGCCAAAGGAACAAATACAGCAGGATTAAGTTCTGCTTCTATATCTCTTGTTACATTCTCACCTTGTTCTGGTGTAGGAATCACAGTTCCAGGAGTAGTCGGAACTGGTCCACCAGTAAAACTTCCAGCTCTATATGTACCACCTGTTGAAGAGCTAGGTGTTTCAATGCCACCAGTTGAAGTTCTTCCATTTCCGCCTGTAGGAGTAACTGTTGGTCCTCCAGTACCACCTGGTGTTGGTGGTTCTGTTGGTTCTCCTGGTGTAGTCGGAACAGGCTCTGGTTCTGGCGGAGTTCTTGACCTATCCGAACGCGTCCAACCAGCTTGAACATGAGCTTTATTATAATTTTTCTTAATTTCAGTAACTCTTTCATCTAACGCATGTGCAAAATCACCTTTTTTAGGAACCTCTGCACCATATTTATCTAATATTAAAGTAGCTTTTTCTTGTAACTCTTTCTTCTTAGTTGCTAAATGTTCACCTCTACTAGCTTTATTAACTGCTTTTAGGCCTGCATTTATATCTCCTGTAAATTCAAAAGGTTTGTCTCCATCCATAATGCCTAATTTTTCAATCAAACCAACTAGTTTTAAATAATCTCCTAAATTATTTGCCAAACTAGCTAAATTCGCTTGCGCATCATTTAAATCCAATTCTACTTTAGATAACTCTCCGTTTGCTTGAGCTAATTCTCCATTTTTACCTTTTAAATTACCTTCTAAAGAAGAAATCTCTTTCATTAAATCTTGTAATTGTTTTTCTTCCTCTGGTGTTCTTGGATTTTTATTTTCTAATTGTTGTTTTTTCTTATTTTTTTCTGCTAACTCTTTTGTTATCTTATCAATTTCTTCTTTCAATTTTGCAATTCTATCAGCAAGTTCTTTATTTTCGTCTGTCAATTTCGCAAGTTCTGATTCTAACTGCTTATAATTTGTAATCTTTTTTTTCAAATCCAGATCAGTAGCCATATCACCAGTAAGCAACTTTCTCATATCTGAATAATCTTTTTGTCTTTCCTTGATTTCTTCGATTCCTTTTTCAGCTTTTTCCAATTCTCTTCTATCATCGGCTACTTCAACTTCGTCTACATTCCCAAATAAAGAATCTAGTTTTTGTTGTGCTTTGTCGCTAACATATTTTACTTTAGCACCTAAAGCACCCTCATCAAACTTCGCAGGATCAAAACTTTCACCAGTTAAATCTCTATAAGCTTTTTCTAAGTCCTTCATCGCTTTATCACGCTGAGCATCGTCCCCTTGAACTAGCGGATCTTTAAAATATGCTAACGCTTTTTCATATTCTGTTACCTTACCTTGGACAACCGCCAATTCATCTTCAGTAAGTGCAACATCTTTTCTGAAAGTTAGCTCTTTCTCCAATACCGTTTTAGCTAGAAATATTTTTCTATCTAGTTCTTTTAATTGTTGTTGCAATGTTAAATTCTCTACTCTTGTAGTTTCGATATAAAGATCTTCTTTTCTTTGTTGTCTTTCGCTCAAAGGACCATCTGGCGTTTTCATAGCCCTATCAATAGCTTCTTGTGCAATATCATCTATTCTTGATTTAACTAAATCTCTTTCATTTGTTAATCTTTCTACATATTCTCTTAATTCTCTTAGGTTAATATTTTGAATACTTTCCATATATTAAACCTCCTTTTTTACTCTCGATATCTATTTTACCACATTTTAACATAATTTTCTATATATTTACCGTAAATTCTGTTTTTTTTGAGCATTTTCACACAAAAAAATTAACGGATGTATTAAAGAAAAAACTTACTTTTTATCCTTAAAACATCCGTCAAAATCATTTTATTCACCTAATTTATTTAATATTTCTTCTAGTTCAGCTAACTCTTCATCTGACAACTTTGCTACGTTTTCAGGTGTAATATTATCAAGTATTTCACTAATTTTTTCTACTATTTCTTCTAGTTTATCATCCATCTTATCTCCTCCTATTACTTATAATATTCAATCAAATACTTATCTATTAATTTGCTAACTCTATAAATTTCTTCAAAATTTGCATTATTTGCTACTAATTCATCTAGTTCTTTTTTTAGATTTTCGATTTTTTCATTAACCATTCGCACATCCTCCTCATAAATCAACATCTATCTTAGATTTACCATATTTTTCTATACGTGTCAATACTGGTTGCTTGCTTTTGTTCGACTCTTTAGAACACGAAAATATGTAATTCCAAAAATTATTACAAAAAGTATGCTTAAGATTTGTGAAACTCTAAAATTTGCAAACATCAGCGAATCAGTTCGCAATCCCTCAATCACAGCTCTAGCCATACCATAAAAAATAAAATATAGATACATTATTTGTCCTCTGAATTTACGTTTTTTGCTAATATGTATTAAAGAAAACGCAATCAAACATGTACATAAAGACTCATACAAAAAAGTCGGATGAACAAAAAGATAATTAGAAGTAATTTCATCAAAAATACCCATTTTCCAAGGTAAATTTGTTTGACTCCCAAAAGCTTCTTGGTTCACAAAATTTCCCCAACGTCCTATCGATTGAGCCAATGCCAAATATGGAACAATTAGATCTGCAAAATCAAAAAAATTAATTTTTCGTTTCTTACAAAACACAAGAGCAAATATTGCTGAGCCAATTATAGCTCCATATATTGCAATTCCGCCATGCCAAATTTTAAAGATTTCACATACATTTTGCGAATAATAATCCCAATTAAAAAGTACAAAATAAGCACGTGCCGATAATATTCCAATTATTAAAGCACCAATTGCGAAATCAAAAATATCATCAAACTTTATACCAAAAGAATATTCTTTGCCTTTATTCTTTTCTAATCTATTTTTTACTAAAAAATACGCTGTTAAAAAAGCTGTTAAAATTATTATTCCATACCAATATATCTTTATATTTCCGGAAAGAAAGAGCAACCGGATTTATATTAATTTCTTTACCAAACCAAATTATCGGTTGCATCATTCGCCTCCTACTATAAACAACAAATTAATTTCAACGTAGACTTTTAAAGGACGTCCCCAAGTCTATTGTGGTAATACCAAAGATATCGCCATTTTTTCAAAATCAAAATGTTTATTTAAAACTTCTTCTACATAAGCTTTATCAATTTCTTTATACGCTTCAACATACGTTGATGCATTTACTCCTCTAAAGAAATCTGAAACAAACATATTAGCAATTGAAGATACATCTTCAAAACCTCTTACAAATCTACCATAAAGCATTTTCTTTGTACGTTCAAAATCTTCCTCAGCTAAACCATTTTTCTTGAATTCAGTAATAGCATCTTTAATCTTACCAATTACTTTTTTATACTTTTTAGCTTCACCAGAAATTGCAGAAAAAGCATAATCTTCTTCAGATGAAAATTCTCCACCAAGAGGTTTATTGATTAAACCTTTTGTATAAAGTTCTTCATACAATTTAGAACTATCTCCAATTAACATCTCAAGTAAAATTTGAATTGCAACATCATATTTAATAGTAGAATTCATATTTTCTGGCATACCAGCTTTAAGTTTTGCACTATTAGACAAATCTTTAAACCCTAGCATAAACATTGGTAAGCTTACATCCATTTTCTTTTCATTTTTTTCTTTATAAATTTTCTCAGACTCTTCGCCATAAAATCTATCAATCTCCGAAAATACTTTTTGCTCTTTAATATTTGCTTTGATAATTTCTAAAGTATTATCTACATCAACATCACCAGCAACACACAAAACCATATTAGATGGATCATAGAAAGTATTGTAACATTTATATAAAACTTCCGGAGTTATTTCAGCAATTGTTTCAATTGTGCCAGCAATATCTTTAGTTATTGCATGACCGCCATACAAAGAATTTAATAATCCAAAAAATACTTGCCAATGCGCATCATCATCATACATTTGAATTTCTTGTCCTATAATTCCTTTTTCTTTTTCAACATTTTCTTCTGTTAAATACGGATTTTGAACAAACTGAATTAAAGCTTTTAAAACCTCATCAAAGTTTTCAGTACACTCAAACAAATAAGATGTATGATTAAAGCTTGTATAAGCATTTGGATTTGCGCCCATCTTGCTAAGTCTATCTAAAGCATTTACTCCATCTTCTTGTTCAAAAAGTTTATGTTCCAAAAAGTGAGCAACGCCATCAGGTACAGTTACAACTTCATCTTGACCTTCAACTTTAAATTTATAATTTATAGAACCAAAATGTGTAGCATATGCTGCATATTTTTTAGTACCACCTTTTTTAGGGATGATAATAACTTGCAATCCATTACTCAATTTTTCAGTATATATTTTTTCATTTAAACATTCGTATATCATTTACTATCTCTCCCCTTTCTTCGCACATAAATAATATAAAGTAGTAAGTCTAACTTTATTTGCAACTTCTATTACATCTTCTCTTGTAACACCGTTAAAACCATCAATTAAAGTTTGAATATCTGATGTTACACCTAGGGTAAAATTAGCAAGACTAAGTTCTATCTTAGAAGTTTGATCATCTTCCACAGAACGATATACATTTTCTAAAAATGTTTTGGCATCTTTTAAATCTTCATCACTAAAATTACCCTCACACATATCTTGAACTTGTTTTTTAGTTAATTCTAAAGCTTTCTCATATTTATTTAACTCAATTCCAGCAGATATAAGCATTACACCTTTATGTTTTAAATATGTTGAACGAATCGTGTAAGCAAGACTTTCTTTTTCTCTAACATTTTGAAAAAGCTTAGAATTTGCAGAAGCACCAAGTATAGTATTAAAAAGTGTCATTTTATAAAAATCTTTAACAATATCTACATCAACATCATATCCTAATACTAATTTACCTTGAGTAACTTTCATTTTTTTTACAATTTTCTTTTCTTCTTTTCTTAAATTCAAATTTTTTGCTGTTCTTACCGCATTATCAACTGGAACATCACGTTTATCAAATTTAGAATAGAAAAATTCCATGATTTTTTTCTTTTCTATATCACCAGAAATATAAAAATGCATTTCACCTTCAGCAAGAATTTTTAAATATTGTTTGTACAATTGTTTTTCGTTAATGGCTTTCAAATCTTTTTCATTACCATATTTAAATTCTCCATAAGGTTCATCGCCAAACATTTCTTTTATACATTCATTAAGCGCATAACTACCTTTTTCATTAATTCTTCCACGAATAATTTCTCTAATAGTTTTCTTTTCAGATTCAACATATTTTTTACTAAAAACACATTTTTCTAAGTAAGGATTGTAAATAACATCATATATAAAATTCAAACTTTCACTCATTAAATCTTCATTATTAAGAGCAAATTTGTTATTAATACTAGAAATATAAACCTCAATAGCTTGCTTATCTCCTATCTTATCTACACTAGTATCAAACACTGCCCCATACATATTCTCTAGCTTAATAGACATCTCTTTCATTGTTTTTAAATTTTTCGTACCACGTCTTAAAACAGCTGGAATAAGCGCATTCATAGTTACATCATTTTTATTTAAATCGGTAAGTAAAAACGCAGCTATTACATTTGATTTAAATTTATTAGTATTAATTAAGTGTACAAAAACTTTTTCGTTTATTCTTATAATTTCTTCTTGCATAAAGTTCACTCCCTATCTAATTGCATTAATCTTCCAAAATAGTATATCCCAATTAAAACGGTATATTCAAGCGAAAACACTTAAAAGCAGAGAAAAAAATTGCTTTTCGAACCGTGGGGACAGCCTTTTTTGGACACATAAAAAAGAATTGTTGCAACCATGTGTCCAAAAAAGGCTGTCCCCATTTGGACGAAGGATTGTCTCTCCCCTAAGTACAAAAAAAACCTTGTCAAACGACAAGGTTTTTTCGTATTTAAAATTAGTTATTCAAATATTATTGACCAGCTAATTCAAATAATGCAGTAGATTCTCTACCAACTGGAGATGCATTAGATCCACCATCTGTGTAGAAGATTGTAGCTGTTGATGTTGTGAAATCAACAACAGCATTTGAATTTGCAGGAACGCTAGCAGCTGCATCAATTGTTATAACAGCATTACCAACTTTGAAAGATACTGATTTGTCGCCTTTGTATGATTCACCAGAATCTGGAGAATAAGCAACACCTGTTGTAGCGTTAGCTACTTTAGTATCACCATTTACCCATAATTCATCTTGGTAGATGTATGGAGGCCATACGAATACTTTACCTTCGTTTGTTACGAAGTATGAACATTTAACATTGTTTGAACCATATGTAGAAACTTTGATTTCTGGAAGTTTGTAATCGATTACTTCTTCCATAGCAGATTCTTTTAATTGTGTACAAGCCATAGATTCAGCATCTGCTCTTGTTAACCAGTTTTTGCCGTCTGTGTCTGTTAATGTAGCACCTTTAGCAATGTAGTTGTAAACTTGAGCGTCTGTTCTTTGAACGCCATCTTTACCTGATTCACCTTTAAGTGTAACAGCTTTTTCTGTTAATAAACCTTGAACTTCAGCAACGTTGTTTGTGAAGTTTGAGAAGTTAGCATTTTCGATTGTATCTGTAGAAGATCCAAATGCTACTGCTGCAAGAATGATAATAACAATGATTGTGATAACTAATGAAATCATTGATACACCTGAATTTTTTCTCATATTAAAAATCCTCCTTAGTTTTACTTAGTCTAGAGCTTATATGAATTACTCTAGCTCGTGCCGTCTTTTGGAGTAACTCCTCTAGACTTAGCAATAAAATGATTTAATTTTTTCTTAGGCTGATACTCGCACTATATCAACGCAAGTTTTTAAATCTCTTTACAAGGTAAGTATACTCAAAGAAAATCAAGATTTCAATACATTTATTGATTAAATTAACATTACATATTTGTAATAGTTCTGTAATATTTTATTTCTTGCTTTTCATACTCCCACTTAGGATTCAAAGATTAATATTTCTTACCATGCTATGATATGTTTACCATTTATGTAATTTACTTTTAGGACACTTAGTCAATCTCTACTTTTATTTTTATTACACACAAAAAAACGATTAAGAAGATTTCTCCCTTAATCGTTTTTATAATTTTATTTATTAATTTTACATGTACGCATCGAATAAGAATGATCCCATGTAAACTTCCATGATTGGCTTTAAAATAATGATAACGAATGCAATTAAGAATACACCCATGATACCAGTTGTAATCTGTGGTAAAATCTTAACTGTTTTTTCAATTGTAATATCAATATCATCAGAAATATATTCAACGATTTTATCAACCATTTCATTAATATCTGTTTCCATACCTATTCTAAGCATTTCCAAAACCATGTTTGGCATATTAGGTAATCTTTCAAAAGGTTCAATCCAAGATTCACCTTGGTTTAGATTTTCCTGTGCAGATTCTATGATGGAAAGTAACACATAGTTTTTAACTGTACCTTTTGACACTTCTAATGCATCTTGCAACTTCGCATTATTGGCAAGATTCAATTGTAAAGCTTTAAAGAACTTTTGGAGTCCAAGTCTTAAAATAAGTCCGACCAAAAACCGGCATTCTTACTTTAAACATATCCCACTGATACTGTCCACGAATTGAGGACTTCCAGAGTACAAATAGAGTAATTAAACCAGCAATAACACTCGCTGTTACATACCAATATTTTATCATACCTTTAATAAAGTGCGATGCTGCCATTGTCGCTGCTGGAATCTGATCGGTTAATCCCATGCTTCCATATAATTCTTCTAGCATTGGCACACCGACTAAAACACCGACTACAATACCAAGCATCATACCTACTGTTGATATTAATGGTCCTACTAAGGCTTTTCTTAAAGCTTTAGAAGTTTGTTCACTATCTTCCAAATAGTTCATCGCTTGAAAAAGTGCGTTTGTAAGCGAACCAGAAAGTTCACCAACTTTTATTGTTGCAACATAAATATCAGGGAATAATTTTCCGTAATATTCAAGTGTACTGTATATGTATTCACCCGCTTCAACACCATTTAGAATATCTTCGATGATATCTCTCATGGCTGGGTTTTCTGTATTTTCAAGCAAAGTTGATAGTGCTCTTACGTTTGTAAAGTTAGCTCTTTTTAATAGGTACAAGCTTTGTGTAAAAGTAAATACGTCTTGCTTTTTAGCTTTCTTTAAAAAACTTAAGTCAAAAGATACATCTTTTTGTAGACCTTTTTGTTGTCTTCTCTTTTGCTCTTCGATAAGCTTTTCTCTAGTATACCTTGTAACAGCAGCAGAAGTTGTTTTGTTCTTTTTTACTTTTTTTGGTGAAAGAGCAGTTAACAAACTACTTTTTTCAACACTAAGTGGTTTAAAACCATTGCTTTTAAGTCTCTCTTTAACTTTTGTTGCCGAATCATCTTCCATTGTACCTGTAACAACTTTACCTACAGAAGAAAGAGCTCTATATTTAAACTTAGGCATTTTTCTCTCCTTTCTAGTCTAGAATGCTAGTTTCTTTTTAACCTCACTTATAACTGTGTGACCTTCAAGAACCTTATTAAACGCATCACATATCAAAGGTCTATACTCGTTTTCTTTAGCAGCTGCACGAATATCAATAATACTTCCCTCTGACATAACCAAATCTTTTATTTCATCATTTACAGAAAGAATCTCATTTGCTGCAATTCTTCCTCTAAATCCTGTACCGTTACATTTATCACAACCTACAGGTTTAAATGTACGTTTACCATCTAGATTGTATTCAACATCATATCTTTTACCGATTCTTTCGAATGTTCTCTTCTCTTCATCAGTAAAATCTCTCTCTTCGCAACAATCTTTACAAATTCTTCTTACAAGTCTTTGCGCAATAGATGTTGCCAAAACGCTTCCGATATCGTAACTTGAGATACCAAGTTTTCTAAGTCTTGTGATAACCTCTATACAGTCAACTGTGTGGATAGTAGATAACACGAAGTGTCCTGTTTGTCCCGCTTGTACTGCAATTTCCGCTGTTTCCTTATCACGAATCTCTCCGTAGTAGTATGATGTCAGGGTCTTGTCTAAGGATAGTTCTAAGTGAGTCTGCGAATGTTACTCTCTTATTAACTTCTACTTGGTTAAGACCTGGAATACGAATTTCCACGGGATCCTCAACAGTTGTGATATTAACATCTGTTTTATTTAAAAGTGAAAGAGCACTATATAGTGTAGTTGTTTTACCTTCACCAGTAGGAGCCGCAATAACGGCGATACAGTTTCTCTTATTGAAACATTTCTCCATTACAACTTCTTCTTCTGGATATCCCAACTCTTGAAGACCACTAATACTTGCTTCTTTCTTCATAAGTCTTAGAACGAATTTTTCACCATATATGTTCATCTGTGAAGATACACGGATGTTATAATCTGGGTATAATAAAATTCTACCATCTTGTGATAACTGAACTTCTTGGTGCATGTTTGAAATAGATTTTAATCTACCTACAACTTGGTTTTGTTTTGATTTTTCTATGTTAGCCATGACGATAAGCTCACCGTCAATTCTATATCTTACTCTAACTTTATCTTCCATAGGTTCGATATGAATATCGGAAGTTCTCTTCGCCATAGCAGATCTTATAATATTATCTACTAATTGAGCAACGTCTTTTCCATAAGAATCAAGAGCTTTTTCATCTTCTAGTTTGCTTTCAATTCCTTTTACAATGTCATCTATGTATGATTCAAAAGTTACATATACGTCCATTGAAAGACCTTTGTTTAACAAAATCAAACGAATCGTTCTTTGAACTTCTTTATCTGTAGGATCTGCAAATGCAACCTTTATTCTATTTTCATTTATTTCAAAAGGCATAACTTTATGTTGCTTAACAATATCCATTGAAATATATTTAGTAAAGTTAAATTTAAATTCAGATGGAACTAATTGTACTGCTTTACAACCAATAACTTCACCAATTGTATTAATCAAGTCTTGGTCATTACAAAGTTGCAACATATGGAAAGCCTCTCCAAGCTTTATACCTTTATGAAGTCTTTGATATTCAATTGCCTTATCAATGTCAGAATCTTTTATTAAACCTTTTCTTATAAGTGTAACACCAAGTGGTGCTTTTTGGCCACCTGCATTATTATTAAAGATTGCCATTTATAAGTCCTCCTCTTTTGTAAAACTATTTTTCCTAATTACTATTTTATAAATATTTATTTTATAAGTCAACACAAAACCTCTTGCTTCATTTAATTACCAAAACAGTAAAATTACTCCTCTGCAAGAGCATCTGCAATTTCATACATTCTATCAACATCTTTGGCATACGCTTTTTGAATTCTCTCTAATTCAGCTTCTTGAATTTTATATGCACTAACACTTCTACCATACAAAGCAATTCCATATATAGAAAAAATAAGCATCGCCATAAGCGCTGTAAGTGTAATAGAACCTCTATTTTTCCACATAAACTTTCTCTCCTATCTTCCTACTTTTATATATGTGTCTCCACCTTCATAAGACGCATCAAGCATTGTTACCTTTATCCATTCAACAGAATCTGTACCTTCCTTTGTATGACCAAATCCAAAAGATAAATTTGCCATTTCACCAGTTATTAAAACATTATCTCTGTATAATTCATATACGCTAAAAGTTTGATCACCTTGTTTCTCATTAGCACGATATTTAATCGTATATTTAATTCCTGTGTCTAACAAAATTTCTGTTTCAGAAAAATTCATAACACGTTTTGCAGCCTTAAGATCATTTATCAAAGATGCTTCTGCTTTTAAAATTTCGTTAGTTCTCTCACTCTTTTGAGATAAGTCTGCAATTTGAGACATAAAGTTTACATTTAAAAAAGTAAGTGATGTTAAAATTACAATTGAAACTATTATATATACACTAAGTGAAGTTAGTGTAACACCTTTATTATTACGTACCAAGTTCTTTACCCCCTATCTTAAGAGTTTGTAAAGTCATTGTTCTTTTACTTGTAGGATCACTATTTCTTATATAAAACTCAGCTGTTGAAGTAACCAATTTTACTTCTGAATCATCATAGTTTTTTCCACCTCTAGCTGGTAAAATTTCAACTGTCGTTGTTATAACAGTGTTAGTTGTTATCAAATCACTTCCTGCTGGCACTATTGTTTCAACAATTTTTTTAAGCGGAGTATTTTCAACCACTCTAGTATTATTAGGATCTGATGTAATTGGCATTTCAATTTCATCTAGTAATTCATTTTCAACTGACTTTATAAGATAAGTCATAATGACATTTTTTTGTTCAACAAGTCTATATGTGTTATACGTAGCTTTAAGCATCGTAACACTATAATACATAAAGACAACTATTATTATTAATCCAACACCTATTTCTAATAACGAATAGCCTTTTTGTGATCTAAGGTTCAAAACTAACACCTCTGTTTCTTAAAAAATAAAAGTTAAATCCATAAGTTCAATAAGCTCTGTTAAATACGGTGCAAAAGCAATTAATAAAACCGAACTTATACTTAAATAATATCCAAAAGGAATTTCTTTTGCTTTTTTTATCAACAAACTAACTGTTGCAATAAACACTGCTAATATCAAAGCTAAAAGTTGCATACTAAATCCCATAAAAAGTCCAAGCATTGCAATATATTTTATATCACCAAAACCCATAATTTTATTAGGATCCTTACCAAATTTTTTTAACGCAAAAACCGTTAATAATAGTACTAAAGGAATTAAAATAAATCCAACTAAATTCATAGTCATATATTGATTATAAAAAATTGCTTTAAACAAACCATATATTAGTGCAATTATAATACCATATATCAAAGTGCCATTATGAATTTCTAAAGTTTCTTTATCTATTCCTCCGATAATATATAAAGCACAGAAAAACAAATAAATCATAAACAAATTCACTAAATCTAAAACTGTGCTATATGCTGAAATTTTTAGATTGTAAGCGATAACAACAAAAGCTAAACCAGAAAAAATTTCTAACAATATGTATCTACTTCTAATCTTGTCTTTGCAGTATCTACATTTACCACCTAAAAATAAATAACTCCAAACAGGAATCAAATCCCAAAAGTTAAGTTTGTGATTACAAGATGTACAATGAGAACGCACATAAGTAATATTTTCTTTACGAGGAAGTCTATAAACAGCTAATGTGAAAAAACTTCCAAACACAGTTCCCATTATGAAAATAACTATATACATAAAAACATCTATCATTTAATTCATTCCAATCTAAAATTTAAGGGATATACCATAATTAGCATATCCCTTAGAGTCAAATTTAATTAAATTCTCATTTTTAGAGACATTTAAATTTGTTTATAAGTACTATTCTTCCTCAGTATCTCCATTTGAACCAACAGTTTCTGAAGGCAAATCGTTTTCAGATGAGTTAGATACGAAAGGATTAATTGTTCCTGGAGTATATCTAGATTCTGTTAAGAAACCTTCAATTTGAGAAGATGAAGCCTCATATGTTTGAGTTGCATTTTGTGCGTCTTGGATATCTCCAACAACTTTGTATTTATTTTGATCTATACTTGCATATTCACTAGCTGCAGGAACGCTTAATTCTTTAAAAAACAAATCTTTAAATAAGAAGGCATTAACTAAAACTGCAACAATTACAAACAGCAAGCAAATTCCTATTTCTTGTAACACTGGTAAATATTTTCTCATAATAACCTCCAAGAATTTATTCTTCCGGTGATGTAATAACATTTACATCTTTTACAACAAAATTAGCTTTAACAATTGAATCTGAACTTCCACCTTCAACAACAATACCATCAACTTTAAAGTTTAATTCTGTATCATTTTGAATATCATAAATGAAGTTGATTACAGATACATAAGAACCTGTTATATCAAAACTAAGAGTTGATGTAGCTTCATCCGGTGTCATCTTAAATTTAACCGCATTATCATTAGCGTAATTACCAACTCTAATCCACAAATAATCTAATAAATATCTTTCAATTTTATTAGCCTCTGCGATATCAGCTTCAGAAGCACTTAATGCTAATGTATCATATTCATTTTTCTTTGCTTCGTAATTAGTTTTTTCAATTCTTACATTGTCAACAGCTTCATTTAGTTTAGTAGTATTTAAATTATTCAACTCTTTTAGATGATTATCCATAGATTGCTTATTGTCTTTCAACTCCGCATAAGAAGTAACATCTAATTTTAATTGAAATTTACTTGTTACTATTCCAAAAAAGCCTTGGGCAAATGAAGTATAAGAACCATATGCAAAAATAATTACTAACACTAATAAGAGTACTTTCTTAATCATGGCAAAACCCCGCTAACTATAATTTTAATATTTCCTTCAACACTAACTACTTCCATGTCTACATTTAATAATGCTTTTTCTAACTTAATTCTTGAAACTAAGAAACCTAGTTGAGCATATTGACCAGACTCTGCATTTATTTGAACATTTCCAGTTTCCAAAACATTGATTGATGTAACTTTAACACCAGATGGCATTATAAACATAAGCTTACTCATAAAGTTTGGAATGTTATATGTTTTTCTAGCTTCTTTATTAATCTTTGTAATTATAGCGCTTAACTTTTCAGTAATTTCAACATATTCATCAGCACGAGCTTTCAAATATGCCGCATCATCATTAGCTTTTGTTATCGCTGCATTTACCTTAGAAATTTCTGCATTTATTTCTTTGTCCTTCGCCATAATCTTATTATTAATAACAGTACCTGCGATTAAATAAGTAATTAAAAGTGCACCTACGAAAACTGCAGCTCTTGTAAGTAATGCATCAATTCTTCCATAAGAAGTTTCTACAATCTCACCATCACCAGCATCATCAAGCAAGCCCTGATCAAATGCAACATTTCTCTTTTTCTTTGGTGCGTTAAGCTTTTTCATAAATAAAATAGCTTGTTCTTTTCCGGCTTTAATTCTACCTTTTAAATCAAAGGCCTTAACTTTATCAGCAACAACTTTTGCACCTTGCAGGTTAGCAGCTTTCTTAGATGCTGTTATGAAGTTTAAGTCTTTATCGCTCATTCCTACACCATCAAGAGCAAGAGCTATAGCACTGTTAACTTCTATAATCTCTTTCATATTTTCTGCATCTCTTGCAGCAAAGAATGGTCTTAAAACTTTACATTCTGTATCCAAGAATACTTCACTAAAATACAAATCAATATTATTTATTGTTGCACCAGTACCTGTTATATAAACAGCTTTTGCATTCTTTAAGTAAGGTGTAACTATCGCATCAACTTGTTGACGGATATCATACAATACTGGAATAACTACGTCTAAGATATCTCTAGATTCATCATCCATATCATAAGAATCTTCAATGTATGCAGAAACTTTTTTCAAAGCTTCATACGCTTTTGCTGAAGAGTTATATTTTTCAGCAAGCTTATTTATAATTTCTTGAGCTCCTAACTGTAATGAATGTACAAATTGTATCTCACTACTGTGGAATACTGTAACCGTCGTTTTATCTTCAATATTAATTACAATCGATTCTTCATCAATACCTTGGTTCTCAAAAAGGTTTTTAACACTTATCGCTAATGGCGATATTGATTCAACTTTGTATTTTTCAAAATTACGTCTAATATTTGCAAGTTCACCTGTTGATGTAAGTGCACTTATTACAATCGCCTTGTCCATCGCTCCACTATTTAAAGCAAGTTTTGTTCTCATCTCTAATACAGCTTGTGGTATTGCATTTTCACCCATTTTTTCATGATACTCAGATGTGATAAGTTGTATCATATCTTTTTTCTTAAGGTTACTGAATACTTCAGTCATATAAAATTCTTCGTTAGACAACGCCAAAGCAATAGAAGTATTGTTTCCGCCGGATAATGTTATTGAGTTTGCAGTAGCTGTATTACCTATTCCAACTTCTTCAACAATTTCATCAATTGTAGCTTGCATATTGTCGTAAAACTTAACACCATATGCATCCAAAGTTAATGTCTGTCCACCAATTTTTTCGATTACAGATGTTACCTTGGCATATTTAATCATATTTCTGTCAGTGTAAATTCCTAAACAACTTGGCATAACCCTTCCCCTTTTCTTTGTTCCTACTTATACTCTATAATTCCATCTTCAGATGTTGAACCTTCTTCTCCTTCTTCCTCAACAACAGGATTAAAATCGAAAGTTTCAAATCTTCTTAAAAACGTAAACATTTCTGCATAGGTTAAATCTTGTTCTAACATCATGTCATCATTGTAACCAATAAGAACACCAGACTCTTCAAATTGTGTAATAACATCATCATCAGAAACATTTTGATTTGATAATAAACTAAACATTAACAATAAAAATTCTTTTCTAGAAATGTCATCAAAATAAGGTTTGATTTTATAAGTTATTAAACCTTTATGTTTAACCGCTCCTACATTGTGTGCTGCAGTTGGTGCGCTATTTGATGTAACTAAAGCTCTGTAATCACTATCTCCAACAAGCATAGCACCTTGGTACTTAGCAATTGTTAAATACAATCTAAAATTTTTTAAGTTATCTCTTGTTAAATAAATTTCATTATCTGTGATAGTACCTTTTAGATGTTCAATATATGTCGCAAGACTTCTATACTCATTGATAGTTAATGACTCTTTTGAAATATACGCATCAATTTGTTCTACAAATTGTTCTAAAGTTTTATTCTTGCTATTAAATACACCAATATTTTGTCTAACACTATCTTTCGGCACCACACCTTTATAAGATAAATATCTAAGAAGCACTGTATAAAAATCATCGTGAGAAACTTTATTATTTAAAGCTGTTGTATTAGCCATTGTAGTTAAACCTTTACTTTTGGCCCACTCATAACCAGGAGTCCCCCACCATGCAGCAAAAGAAACCGTTGTAAACGTAGTAATAACAACAGTTAAAATCATCACAAATTTTATAAGATTACTTGTTTTTTTGTTCATGTTTTCACACCTTTTCATAAAAAATAATCTATATCAAAAAATCTTGCAAATTCGTATATGCGTAAGAATATACCAACACACTATGATGCTACAATTATTCTACCTTTTTACCTATTTTTAAGCAATACATGTAACTAAAATGTAACAAAAGTGTAATATATAAGAAACTCTTTTTGATTTAATTTTTCCCTTTTTAGTAAATTTTATTCGTTTTCGAGTCCAAAAAGGGACGCCCTCATTTGGACACTTCGTAACCAACTTTTTTCACGTTTCAAAGTTTTTTGAAGTGTCCAAATGAGGGCGTCCCTTTTTGGACAATCGCTTATTTAACTACAACTAATTTAACTTTTAATTTTTCTCCATTGATGTCTAGTTCGTTTTCGCCTTCGCCTGCTGTTACTAGATCAGCAAGTGTTTCGTCAGCGATTTGTTCTTTGTTTCTTTCTATTATTTCAGCTAATTTTTCATTGTCTGAGTAATACATTTCGATGTGATTTTGAACTTCGAATCCAGAATCTTTTCTTAAGTTTTGAATCTTAGAAATTAATTCTCTTACAAAACCTTCTTCGATTAATTCTGGTGTAAGTTCAATATCTAGAACTACTGTTGTAGCCCCTTCTTGCATTGAAATATATTTTTCAGATTTAGTTGTTTCTATCAACAAATCTTCTTCTAACAATTCAACTTTTGCCTCGCCAATTTCAAGTGTTACTTTACCTTCTGTCTTTAATTCTTTAACAAAGGCTGTACCATCTCCACCACGAAGCATTTGGTTGATTGTAGGAAGTATTGCACCATATTTTGGTCCAACGGTTTTTAAGTTAGGTTTTACATTGTATGAAACGAAATCGCTTACATCATCTCTAAATTCAATATCTTTAACATTTAATTCTTCTTTTATGATGTAGTAATATTTTTCATCTAAAGACCCTTCTGTTGAAACATACGCTTTAGCAAGCACTTGTCTATTTTTCATATTAGAAACATTTCTACAAGCTCTACCTAAAGTTACGATTTCAAGAACTTTTTCCATGTTAACTTCTAATCTTGCATCAATCATACTTTCATCAGCAACTGGGAAGTCACATAAATGTATACTTTCTGGAGCTGTTTTATCAAAGTTTCTTACTAAGTTTTGATAAATCTTTTCAGTCATGAATGGTACAAACGGAGCTGTAACTTTTGCAAGAGTTACTAAAGTTGTGTATAGAGTCATATAAGCATTTATCTTATCTTGTTCCATACCACTACCCCAGAATCTTTCTCTACATCTTCTTACATACCAGTTAGAAAGTTCATCAGTAAAGTCTTGGATTAATCTAGCACTTTCAGTTATCTTGTATTCTGTCATTCCAGCATCAACATCTTTAATTAATGTGTTTAATCTAGATAATACCCATTTATCCATTTGAGATAATTTATCGTATTCTAGTTTATATTTTGTTGGATCGAATTTATCGATATCAGCATATAAAACATAGAACGCATAAGTATTCCAGAAAGTTCCGATGAATTTTCTTTGATACTCACTTATTCCCTCTGGATAGAATCTAGTTGGAAGCCATGGTGATGAACTTGCACAGAAATACCATCTAACAGCATCTGCACCTTGTTTATCTAAAACAGTCCATGGGTCAACAACATTACCTTTGTGTTTTGACATCTTTAATCCATCTTTATCTTGAACGTGACCTAAAACTAAGCAGTTCTCAAATGGAGATTTGTCAAATAACAATGTAGATATAGCCATAAGTGTGTAGAACCAACCTCTAGTTTGGTCGATAGCTTCACTTATAAATTGTGCAGGGAAATGTTTTTCAAACAATTCTTTATTTTCAAATGGATAATGATATTGAGCAAAAGGCATTGAACCTGAGTCAAACCAACAATCAATAACTTCTGGAACTCTTGTCATCATCTTTCCACACTTAGGACATTTAATTTTAATTGGGTCTAAGTATGGTTTGTGTAATTCTACGTTATCAGGAACATTATCTCCTAATTCTTTAAGCTCTTCTCTACTTCCAATTACATGGTAGTGACCACATTCACATTCCCAAACAGGAAGTGGTGTGCCCCAATATCTTGAACGAGAAAGACCCCAGTCGATAACATTCTCTAAGAAGTTACCAAAACGTCCTTCTTTAATATTATCTGGCATCCAGTTAACAGTGTTGTTATTAGCAACTAATCTATCTCTTAATGCAGACATCTTTATAAACCATGTATCGATAGCATAGTATAGAAGTGGTGTATCACATCTCCAGCAGAAAGGATATGAGTGCTCATAAGGAAGAGCAGCAAATAGTAATCCTCTATCTTCTAAATCTTTAAGAACAAGTTTGTCAGCATCTTTAACAAAAGTACCAGCCCACTCACCTGTTTCTTTTGTGAAGTTACCAGCTTCATCAACTAATTGTAAGAATGGTAAATCATTATCTCTACCAACTCTAGCATCATCTTCACCAAATGCAGGAGCAATGTGAACAACGCCAGTACCATCAGTTAAAGTAACGTAACCATCAGCAACTACGAAATATGCTTTTTTATCTAGGTTAGCAAAATCAAATAGTGGTTCATATTCCAAACCATACAAATCATTGCCAACGTATTTTTTAAGAACATCATATTCGCCATCAATTACACTTGAAACTAAAGCTTCAGCTAAGATATAAACTTCGCCATTTTCAACTTTGATTTCAACATATGTATCTTTAGGACTAACGCAAAGTGCAACGTTAGAAGGTAAAGTCCATGGAGTAGTTGTCCATGCAAGGATGAATTTATTTTCTTCACCTTTAACTTTAAACTTAGCTATACAAGAAGTTTCCTTAACATCTTTATATCCTTGAGCAACTTCGTGAGAAGATAAAGAAGTACCACATCTTGGGCAGTAAGGAACAATCTTGTGACCTTTGTATAATAAACCTTTATCATTGATAGTTTTAAGAGCCCACCATTCAGACTCGATATAATCATCATGGTAAGTAACATATGGATCATCCATATCAGCCCAGAAACCAACACGATCACTCATAACTTCCCATTCGTGTTTATATTTCCAAACACTCTCTTTACATTGTTTGATGAAAGGTTCAACACCATATTTTTCGATTTGAGGTTTACCATCGATACCAAGCATCTTTTCAACCTCAAGTTCAACTGGTAGACCATGAGTATCCCAACCAGCTTTTCTTGGAACTTCATAACCTTTCATAGTCCAGAATCTTGGAACAACATCTTTGAAAACACGTGTTTCAATATGTCCTATATGAGGCTTACCATTCGCTGTTGGTGGACCATCATAGAACATAAAAGTTGGATGTCCTTCACGATTTTTAATACTTTTTTTGAAGATATCATTCTTTTTCCAAAACTCGATAACTTCTTTTTCTCTTTCAACGAAATTTAAGTCCGTTGAAACTTTCTCGTACATTGAATCACATTCTTTGCACATTTTCTTTTTCCTCCTTTTTATATATACATATAATTTTTAACAATATATATTTTCGATTGGCGTATCACCAATCTGTAAATAACTACTCTTCAGGTTCAGGTGTAATATCTACATATTTCATATACATCTCAACCATCTTTGGATTGTGTCCAAAAGCAATCGTATGAAGTAAATATTGGTTCATAAGTTCTTCTTCATTATCCTCTCCAATAACTTCATAACTCCTTAATAAATGTCTTTTTAACCCCTCAATCTTTCGATTTAGTTGTGCGCCAGCTTGAGTTGGTTTAAGTTTAGAAAGAGACAACGCATAGCATATTCCATAAATAGATAACATTATCGCAGTAAATTCGCAAATCTCATACCAATAGGTATCATCACTAGCAAACGCCGCACAGAAAAACAAGAATATAATTGCAAATATAATCATTTTTCCATGACCTCTATGCTTTGGTTTTGCCTTTTCTAAAAGATTCTTTCCATCCACTAAATCTTTAGCAGCATAAATATCAAGATCAGAATAAAATGAACTTTCAGTTCCCATTTTAAATCTGCCATCTCTAATCTTACTAAGCAAAAACTTCTCACATTCCAAAGAAACATTATCATCTAACACAACAAGGAACTGACCATCAATTTTCACCTTTTTCTTACGAATAAGGTCCGCTAACCCTGCTATAAAAACATTTTGATTCATAGAGTTAGCACCATTTGGATCATTAAGATATTTAGTAAGTATAGGAGAACCCAAATCAAAAACATCTTTGTAATGTTCAAGCATTTGAGAATAATCCATATTAAGAGATTCCAACTCCTCTTTTGAAAGCTTATTTATCATTTTTTTATTTCTTCTAAAGCTAATCATTACATTTAATGCAGTAAACATTGCTCTAACAAAAATAAATCCAACAATGCATTCTAATGCTTTTTCAATTAAAAAATCATCCTTCAAATCAAAATTTTCGGCTGGATCTCCAATAATCAATGCTAACATGGTAAAAAAGATTATTATCATAATAGCATCTCGTAGTACACCTTTAAAAAAATCTTTCAAAGCACTTACAATTTCTTGCTTCATATCTTCATTCATACAAAATCCTTCCCCTTGCCAAGATAAATAAAACAAAAAGCACTTTGTCCCATTGCTAGGACAAAGTGCTAAAACTTTGCTATACCACCTACATACAATCATATGGATCCTCTATAACGTGAGAAAAACCGTCAAAACTTACTAACTTCAGCTTTGAAACTCAGAGGTGATTTTCGAGATACCCGTTAACCACTGGCTTTCACCATACCCAGCTCGCTTCTAGGTCTAGAAGTAACCTACTCTCCTCTTCATAGTCATATATGATGGCACATACGTGCCAGACAAGTAGTATTATAACAGGGTTTTTGTGGATTGTAAAGATACAAAATAGAAGAAAAGTATCTTTTCAAGCTACATTTTAAGCTTTTTTCGTACCTTCAAAAGTTCATATCGCAACTTGTTAACAACTTTTCGAGCAAAATTTACTTTAAATGTTTTCTTCATCAAAGGGATAAAATCATCCGAATCAATTTTATTCAAAAGCTTATCATATGATTTGTGCTTTTTAGTTGGTTCATGGTGATTCACCCTAAAAACCTCTTCTCTTTGTATTTTTTGAAGTTTAAATTTCTCCTTTATATTTTCAAAAAATCCCCTTCCTTTTTCGCTATTCAACAACACAACAGATACCCCTTTAGGATCATAAAACTCCGGATACATTGTATTTACGCCCCAAAAATCACCTATTGTAATATCTCCAACTCGTTCCACTCCCGCATATTCGCAACAGTAACAAGATTCATGTGAAATGGCACCAGCAAGAAACGCCGTGCTATAAATATTATCTACACGTTTTTCTGTTCCATCATCAAATATTGCTTTGCAATTACTGCCAGCCCACGCCACACTTTTGTCCCTAAAATTAAAATCTATAATCTTTTTACCATTCTCTTTTTCCAAATACTTAATATATTTTTCAAAAACTTTTGGTGTTGGATTACTATGACATATCAAATCACAAAGAATCAAATTATCATAGTCTTTTCCCAGAAACATTTTCACACCATTAACCTGGCACGGAGTTCCTACAAACAAAACTTGTCTACCATTATTTAAATATTCTTTTATTTTCAAATACACTTGTGTGTTATCACTTCGTACATACTTAGAACCTTTAAACTTTTTGGCATCTTCGAAGTTTTCAGTAAACATGTGGCAAACTTTCATATTTTCATCATAAGCCACTCCGCAAACAACGCCATTTTGTTCAAAAATATGTTTTGCTAATTCCGGAAATACAGCACCTGATGCACTAGTCATAAGTTCAGCATCACTTTTATTTATAACTGCATAGCACTCGCTATCTTCATTAAAATATCTTTCCTTACATCTCTTTTCGCACAATCCACAATTAGTACATTTACTTTCATCAATTTGAGGGTGCAAAAAACCTCTTTCATCCACCACTATTTCAATAGCCTTTTGTGGGCATATATATTTACAAGCAGAACAAGCATAACAATTGTTTGTTATTTTCACTATTTCACATCCTTTTTAGTAAGAAACACTTTGTTTTTTACAAAACTCAAAAGTTGTATCATTGTTTTTGCATTTATAATTATCGCATATAACACTGTCGCACCTAAAGCACATATTTGTAGTACTAAGTTTGTTGAATAATATGCATATAACACAAATGCCATTAATAATATCGTAAAAGTTATAACCGCATTATTAAATCGTATCTTGATATGTTTTTGTACATCAAAATATCTAAATAACATCATTGTAAAATACGCAACCGCAGTGGAAATCGAAGCCGCATATAATCCAATTTTATTTACTAAAATTAGATTCACCCCAACATTTATGATTGCTGCTAAAACAGAAGTTTTTGCAACCTCTTTAGTTAGTTTTTTAGCAACATATACTGTACTTATCAAGCCAACTACAACGTTACATAAAGAAGCTAACATCAGTATTGGTATTTGTTGATATGCCGCACCATAACTTTCATTAACAAAAAAGTTAAATACAAATGGCATTATAGAAATTATCCCCACGCAAAGTGCCGAAAAAGCATCAAATGCTTTGTTTATTACACTTTCAAAGAATGTTTCTTTATCTTCATCTTCTATAGCCAACGAAGCACTTTCTGTCCAAGCTATATTAAACACATTGTACAGCATAATATATACTCCCGAGAATTTGTTCGCTACCGAATAAATTCCATTTGCACCTATTCCAAGTACAAAAGAAATAATCGTTCTGTCTGAAGCATTAACTAACCACCAAGATATAGCGTTAGGAATCAGCGGAACAGAATATTTCAATAACTCTTTTAATTGATTTTTTTCAAAACAATTGAACGCTATTAGTTTGTATAATTTCTGTTTTACAACCAAGTAGATTGTGGAAATCAAATTTGCTAAAAACATAGAAATTAACAACCCTTTTGCACCCAATTCAAATACAGTAATTAATAAAACATTTAAAATTACAGTAGCGGAAGCTGTCAAAAAACTTCCGAAAGCATATGTTTTATTATCACCTAATCCTCTTGTTATTTGCAAAAACAAGGATGCAAATGTTGCTATAACAAAATTACTCAGCAACCACATTTTAAAAGGAATCTCCGGTTTTATAAAAAACAATAATAAAATTGCCGCAACTAATAAAGATATTGTCACCAATACAAAAACAAATGCTGATGAAACTACGGACTTTTGTTTTTCTTTTTTTTCTCTAACATCTATTAAATATCTAAAAACAGCTTGTTCTATTTGTAAAGTTATTATTGGAACACCCAGAGCTATATATGTACTAAGCAAATCAACAATTCCAAACTCCTCAGTAGATAAAACACCTGTATATAATGGTAATAAAAAAAATGAAATTATTTTTGTGCACAAAGTGCCCAAAAATATAATCACTGTATTTTTAAATAAATCTTTGCTTTTGCTCATCCTTTTCTCCTTCTATTGCATTAAATAACCAAGTTATTGATTTTTTTCGCTCTTCATTTAAAATACTGTTTGTTTTTTTCCAATCAATTGCTTTGTAAAAAACATTTTCAAACTGAGTTGTATCATTAATAATTCTGTTTTCTAAATTTAATTTTTTAGCAGTTGTAATAATTCTATCTGGCGCAGCATCTAATACAACTATCATTTTTTTATTTAAAATAGTAGATAAAACAAAACCATGAAAACTCGTTGTTACAACAAATTCCGAATTTTTAAGCAAATTCAAAAACTCTTCAGGGCCTACATCATAAAAATATTTTGTGCTTTCTTCTAACTTTTTCACTCTGCTTTTATCAAAACACACAACATGACAATTCAATAATGAAGCTACTTTTTGGGCGGTTTCATAAAAAAAATCCGAACCAATTCCTATAGAATAAACAAATATATATTTTTCTTTTACCAATCTTTTTTTTGGGATATTTTCTATCCATTCTTCTTTTGTTAATAACATTGTCGGATCATTTACAACTGAAGCTTCTATATCACAATCTTCCTCCAAAAAGTTTTTTAGGCTTTCCTCCCTTACAGACAAACAATTGAATTTTCGCAATTTTTCTTCAATTTCCAATTTATAATCCTTTAAATGTTCTACTTTTCCACAACTTGCAGCATAAGATATTCTTCTAATTGGTTTCTTCGTAAAATCTAAAAAATATACTTTATCAATTCCACCAGTTATTATTGGATTCCAAACCTGATCACTTCCAACAATTACCACCGAATCGTTATCTATCTCACTTTCAACATCCACCATATTCTTACATACACGTGTTAAGCAAAGAGTTTTTCTAAACTTTTTAAAACTCTTTATTCTTACAAGCTCTTTTTTCAAAAAAGGAGTTTGTAAAAAAAAAGTATATAGTATTTTTAATGGATTTTTATACCTTTTTTTTATTATTCTATAATTATCAGACACAAACAAATTGTCATAATTTAAAATCTGCGTCTCATATTTTTCTTTTATCTTTTTTTGCAAGGCATATGCTTGTAAAACAGCCCCGTAATTATTCGCATTTTGAAACGTTAACGTATATATCTTCATATATCCCCCTATATTTTTACACAAACTTCCTTATTTCCACTTGCAAATTTTCTCACATTACTTCTTCTCAACACAAAGTAAGATATAAAGTATAAATGCATTTTACTTAATAGCAAAATAATATCTGCTTTTTCTTTCAATTTTAAATTCATGTGTTTCAAAAACGATTTATATGGTTCATTATTTAACTCTTCGTACTTTTTCTTTGCGTCTTTCCACTTAGGTATAAATGAAATTCTATTATTTAAAACTAAAACTGCCGATCTTAAGCAATGAAGTTTTATTCGTTTAATAAATTCATTTTCTAACCCACTACAATGTAGTACTTCTTCCAATCTTTTATGAAACATTCTATCTGATTCAAATATTTTGGGTTTAAAAGATTGCATTGTAGAACCCTGGTATATTATATAATTATAAAAAGATTTTGAAACAATTTTGAATTTATCACAATTCAATATCATCTCTAAATTAAATAACATATCTTCTCCATTTATCAAATTTTCCACAAATCTAATATTGTAAATTTTTTCTCTCAAAAAAAGTTTTGAAAATGGGGCAGCAAAACCATTAGAATCTCCACTCATGCCCATAATTTTTTCAATAACAGTATTTTTGTCTCCTGTTTCAAAATTTTTATTTTGATAATAGACAATTTCATTCTCCGAATATAAATCTTCTGATACCATTTCAAACCAAGAATCTTCTAAATAATCATCGGCATCTACAAACATAATGTATTTTCCTGTTGCTTTTTCAATCCCATAATTTCTTGTATATGAAACTCCATGATTTTCATTATTATATATTTTAAGACGTTCATCTTCTTTCGCCAATTTTTCTATAATACCATAAGTATTATCCTTTGAGCCATCATTAATGACCAACACTTCAAATTCTTTACTCTTATTTTTGTTTAAAATAGAGTTCAAACATCTTTCTATAACCTTTTCACCATTATAGACAGGTATTATAATCGATAATAACATCTCATCAACTCCTGTTTTTCAAAGTTCTCATGAAAATTCTTAAATCATAAAAAACAAATAATGTTTTGTATTTTCTTTTTTCCAAAAGCATTATTGGCATGGCCAAATGTTTTGGTAACAATTTAAGATTTGTTTTTTTAAGAAGTTTTTTTATTTTTTCACTTTGCAATAAATCTTCTATAAAATCAATTAATTCTTTTTTTGTTTTACCCAGCTCCATATATAAAGAAAAAATATATCCAGCAATTATATTACTTACATGAGCCGTAAAAATTTCAATCCTGTTTGCTTCTTTATATCTATCTTTGTTTATATTTTCACAAATAATTTCATATACTTTTAATAAATTTTCCGCGTTTCTTTTATAGTATTCAGGAGCTCTTGTACAACTTTTTTGATTATCATAATAATGGTACGTAACTTTATCTAAAAAATAAATATTTTTCACACTAGCAAATAATTCATTGTAAAAAATCACATCTTCCATCATAATAATTTCCGAACGAAATAATGATGTTTTCATTACACAATCTCTTTTTGCCATCAGCAAAACAACAAAACAATGTACTTTTCCACTTAGCAATTTATTCAAAACAATTTCTACAAAGTCCTCCCAATTGGTATCAATAACTTTGTTTTCAAGGCCACACATATCTCCTGTTATATCATTTTTTTCATAATTTTTATTTCTACAATAATTGCTTCTAACCACATCTACATCTTTTTCAATCAACGCATTATACATAGATTCAATCGCATCTTTTTCTAACCAATCATCCGAGTCTACAAAAGTAATATACTCTCCTGTGCTTTTTCTAATGCCATCATTTCTAGCTTCACTTACCCCAGCATTTTCTTTATCTATAATTACTATTCTCTCATCTTTTTTTTGGTATTCTTTTAGCACTTCTAAACTTCTATCTTTAGAACCATCATTTACGCATATTACCTCTATATTTTTATATGTTTGTTCAATTACCGAATCTAAACATTTATTTAAAAACTTTTCAGCATTATATACTGGAATTATTATAGAAACTTTAGACACTTATTTTCTCATCTCACTTTTTCAATACTTTTTTTGCTTTTTCTTTTATTTTATTTGCATTTTTTGTACCGATTACTTTTCCAATACATTTCAAAATATTTTGTTTTGCTTGTTCTTTCCATGGCAACCAAGAGCCCGAAAACCAATGTATTGTATATGTATTACTAGTAATATTTTTTTCTTTTGTCACACTATTTATCGGACAAAAATATTCGGTTGGAAGTATTGCAACTTTTTCATGTAAAACTTGGAACTTATCGTTTTTTAGTAAGCCATGTTTTAAAAATACTTCCGTGTTTCTTGCTGGACATGCTAACAAATCAAACGAACCATCTTCTTTTATAAAACTAATATTTTCGTATTGATCCATTATTTCTTTTACTATTGGATGATTTGTTTTTGCTCCAAACCCACTTCCAGTATTTATCAACTCTCCATTTTCAAATCCAAAAAACGCATCATATTTTAAAAATTCATCTATGTTTTTTTGCACTTCTACATCTGTATCTAAATATATTCCACCGTTTTCGTATACAAGTTTTAAACGGATGTAGTCTGTAACAAAAGCCCATTTTTTATTTTCATAAGCTTGTCTTACATATAAAGGACATTCATTAATATCAAAGTTACTTTCATCCCATCTTTTTATTTCATAATCAGGACAGTGTTTTTTCCAACTTCTTATACATTTCTTTGCTAATTTCGGTAACTCGTTACCGCCAAACCAACAATAGTGAATTACTTTTGGTATCATCTCTATCCCTCTTCTCTAAATTTTCTCTTATGAAACCACGCCATTATTTTATATGGCATTATGCCTGCAACAAATGTTTTTATATACAATCTTGCAAGTTCAAAAA